>JASJAW010000037.1 GCA_030066795.1 Dinoroseobacter sp. | reverse complement strand
CGCCCTGCTCGAAGGCCAGATCGAAACGCGCGACATTCGCGAAAGCGCGCAAACGTATATACCCGAACTACGCGCAGACGGAGCGGATCTCGTGATCGCGCTGTGCCACTCCGGCTTCGGCGCGCTTGACCCGCCAGTCGGTGCAGAAAATGCCGCCTTAGGGCTTGCGGCTGACGGCGGAATCGACGCGCTGGTTGCTGGCCACGCACATCAGATTTTCCCATCCGAGGACTTTGCCGGGCACGTCGGCCTCGACGTATCGGCGGGTACGGCGCAAGGTGTTCCAACCGTAATGGGCGGTGCCAACGGCAGCCAGCTCGGGGTGATCGATCTGTGGCTGGAGCAGACACCAAGCCGCTGGCGGGTGCAGCGCTCAGCGAGTGAGATCCGGCATATCGCCGAACGAGAGAGGACCGGTGCAACGGTTGGAAGGGTTGGCTGCGACCCGGCGGTCAAGGCCGACGCCCTTGAGACGCACCGCGCCACGCTTGCATACATGGAGCGCCCGATAGGGCACTTGGCTGCGCCGTTGACGTCTTTCTTCGCCATGGTTGCCCCCTGCCCTTGTGCCGCGCTGATTGCCAAAGCCCAGCGGTGGTTCATCGAAAGGCAGCTTTTCGGGACCGCATATGCCAACTTACCCATCCTGTCAGCGGCAGCTTCCTTCAAAACCGGCGGACGCAGCGGACCGGACCATTTCACTGACATTAGCGCGGGAGAGCTGTCCTGGCGGCATGCGGCGGATATCTATCCGTTTCCCAACCGGTTGTGTGCACTCACCGTGACTGGAGCGGATTTGCAGGAATGGCTGGAAAGGGCCGCCAGTATCTTCAAGCGCATCGAGCAGAACGAGACAGACAGGGAGCTATTGGACCCTGTATTCGCCCCCTACAACTTCGATCAGGTATTCGGATTGTCTTACACCATAGACCTGAGCCAACCGGCACGATTCAATCCGGACGGGACACTCCGGCGATCCCAGGCAAAGCGGATTACGTCGCTACGCCATGCCAACAGGCCAGTCCGGCATGACGACACTTTTGTTATTGTCACGAACGATTATCGCGCCAATGGTGGCGGAAATTTCCCAGGAACTGGCGCTGACCGGGTCATTCATACGTCGCCAAACCTGAACCGCGACATCCTGATTGCGTATATCGCCGAGGTCGGGACTGTACAGGCGATCGAAGACAGAGCCTGGACATTTGCAAAGGTTCCAGGTGCGTCCGCCCTCCTGGACACCAGCCCTTTAGCCAGCGCCCATCTCAACCGGGTCGCGCACCTGGAGCCACAGATGTTGGATCCAACCGCGAGGGGCTTTCAAAAGCTGCGCATCGCGCTCTCCTGAGTCAGATCATTCGGCTGGCTGGGCCTGCAGTCGCATAATCTCTCGCCCTGCCGCGTCCAGCAGCGTGAGCCCTGAGGACGTCAGCGAGTAGCGGACCGTTGCAGAAACCGCATTGAGGATCGCACGCTCCAGCTCGGCCGGTCCGGGTGGACAAGCCATCAACGTGCCCGCGATATTGTCGCCGAAACCAATCTCTCCATCCGAGATTTCAGCGAGCCCGCGGAAGTTGTTACAGCCGCTGAACAACCCGAACTGGCCGCTCTTTTCAAACTTCAGGGTCGGGGGTCGGTCCGCCACTACCGCGCGTCCATCAACCTCAAAAGCCTGCCAGACCGGTCCCTCCAAACTAGGCACATCCTCTTCGGCGTCATTGGCCGGCATCATTTGCAGGATCAGCTCCACCTGCGACCCGGAACCTCGGGTGAGCACAGGATAGGCCTGCGTCGTGCGGAACATCACGCGGCCTTGTGTGTATATACGCGCGGCAACAGTGTATGTCAGACGCTCGTCTACCAGGTTTGGGTCATAGGCCAGGGTCGCTTCGAAAGGCACCGAAGTCATGCGGAAGCGTTGGGATGACAACCTGTCCGCCGCGACATCCATCCGCGATACGTCGAGCAATTCGACCTCCACCACCGCATCGGGCGGCAGCGCAATACGCTCACGATAGGCAATTGAGACCTCCAGCATAGCGTCCTCCGCAAGAGCGCTTATCGCCGTCAAAGCATACAGGAGCATCGCGAGTATGACTGCAGCGTATTTTTTCATGTCGTCAGGCCTCCGCATTCGGCTTGAGTTTATGCTGCCACAGACGCCGCACAACACAAGATCAGCGCGCATCACAAAAAAAGGCCGCCCTGAGGGCGGCCCTAAACGACGCGAGCACGTCGTCTTAGATATCGTCATCTAGCGCTTCTACAGCGGATTGCAGCTCTTCTTTGGTGACTTCCTTATCGGAAACTTCAGCCAGCTCGAAAATGAAGTCGACGACCTTGTCCTCAAAAATCGGCGCGCGCAGCTGCTGCTGCATTTGTGCGTTCTTCTGCACGAACTCGAAGAATTCGCGTTCCTGACCTGGGTACTGACGCGCCTGGTTCATAATGGCTTGCGTCATCTCGGCGTCAGTGACGGTGATTTCATTCTTCTGGCCCAGCTCGGCCAACAACAAGCCAAGGCGCACCCGGCGCTCAGCGAGGTCTGTATGTTCGTCAGTCGTCTCGATCTCGGGATGATCATGGCCTTCGACGTCCGGGTTCTCTTCGTGCCACAGCTGATGCGCGATCTGCTTGGCTTCAGTTTCCACCAGCGACGGCGGGAGATCGAATTTCACCAGCGTATCCAGCTCATCGAGCAGCTTGCGCTTCATGACCGCGCGCGCAGCTCCGGCATACTCGGCCTCGAGACGCTCGCTGATCTGGGTTTTTAGCGCATCGAGGCTTTCTGCCCCGAACTGCTTTGCCATCTCATTGTCGATCTCAGCCGACTTGGCCGCCTTCACCTCTTTGATCTTGCACTCGAACACCGCCGCTTTGCCAGCAAGGTTCGCGGCCTGATATTGCTCGGGGAAGGTTACCTCGACGTTCTTTTCGTCGCCTGCCTTGGTGCCGACCAGTTGTTCCTCAAATCCCGGGATAAAGGAGTTCGAACCGAGTGTAAGCGGATAATCTTCTGCCGCACCTCCGTCGAAGGCCTCACCATCGACCTTTCCTAGGAAGTCGATCACGACCTGATCTCCATCCTTTGCTTTACCCTTCTTGGTCTCGAAGGTCTTCGCGTTCTCCGCAAGGTTCTCAAGCGCCTCGGTGACAGAGGCCTCGTCTGCCTTGGCAACCATCTTTTCGAGCTTCACGCCAGAGAAATCCGCATCGGGCACATCCGGCAACGCCTCATAGCTGAGCGCAACCTCGACATCGTCGCCTTCTTTCCAGTCCTCGTTGGTCATCTTGACCTCGGGCTGCATGGCAGGACGGTCGCCGCTGTCTTCGAAGTGTTTGGACATCGCGCCGTCGATGGTTTCCTGCATCGCTTCGCCCAATAGGCGCGGGCCAAATTGCTTTTTCAGAAGCGCCATCGGGACTTTGCCCTTGCGGAAGCCCTTCATCTCGATCTCTGGCTGAGCTTCCGCCAGCTTCTCGTTGACCTTGTCGTCCAGTTCAGCAGCGGTAAGCGTGATCGCGTACCCGCGTTTGAGGCCTTCGTTCAGGGTTTCGGTGACCTGCATTGCATTCCCCATAGGTTCGAAAGCGCACCGAAAGGGGTGCGCGCAGACATTTGCGGCGTTCTATGTGGACCCGCCCAGAGGTGCAAGAGGGGTTTGATGCCTAAGCGTCCCGGAGATCGGGTTTCAGAACGTCCAACGAGCGCCGAAGAAGTAACTGGTGGCTTTTTGAAAGCTGCGGCCCGTTGCGGATAGGTCGTATCGCTGCGCGGCAAGATAGGCAGCCACGTTATAGTCGTTGAAATTTTGTGTCAGACCCACCGCGTAGGATGTAAAATCGTCATCGACCAGAGTGCCGTTGAAGTCACGACCTGAGTAATAATCGACGGACATTGCAGTGGCACCGAGGTCGGTCCAGTTGGCCTTGTAGCCAAGCTTTCCGTATCCGTATGTTCCGCCACCTTCGCGAGACCCCGCCGCGAGGGAGACGTTGAAGCCGTTGTCAAATAGCACCGAAAGCGAGCCAAGCGTATCCTTGTCTTCACCAGCTTCAAACCGGTCCCGAACCGAATAGCCGATCCCGGCGCGCACCTCAAAGGTCTCGTATTCCTGCCGGTAGGTCAGCGCGATATCGTAAAACTCATCTTCATCGGCGTTCGGCGCAGTGGACAGGATATCGCGCCCATAAGCGGCCGAGAACTTGAACCCGCTAATACTCGGGCTGTCATAGCGCACGCGGCCAAGGCGGCCGCCATCGAGATCACCGTTTACGCTACGAACCTGAATGTCGGAAAGGGAGCCGTCTCCGTTTCGGAAGAAGAACGAGCCGACGCCATCGTTGATCGACACGCTATGAGCGAGCGTGGTGCCTGAGAAGTCACTACCTGCGACGCCGTCCGTTGCCATGGAACCCTGCCCGAAAGAGAATGTCCCTGCGCTTTCGGTCTTTAAGGCCAGATCGACTTTCCGGATCTTGGTGCGATCCCAGTCCCAGGAAGGTTCATTGGTTTGTGAGAATGCACTCGACTGCGGTGCACCAATAGCAGTTTCAAAGTTGAAACTGAACAGTCCCGCCCCTGTCGGCTCGCGCAACCAAAGACCTACCCGTGAATTGGACCGCGCGTTGTCGACGAGGTTGGTCGTGGTCTTAGCTCCGTCATCAAAGGACTGAACAGTCGGGTTGACTTGCCCGTATACCTCGGCCGTGCCGCCGTTTTCTCTTTCGTACAGTATTTGCGAAACGGCAGTTTCGGAAAAAACCACACACGCACCAGCTGCCGACGTGACCACACAAAAAAACCTCAAAAAGGAGCTCACTTCGAAACCCTCACTTACAAGATTATGGTTAACGCATGTGCTATCGGTGCAGTCGATCTAAAACAATATCTGTGGCGCCAGCAGGATTTCGGGATGCAGACCACTCGATAGCCCGGCAAGGCTTCCACACGCATAAACACGAGCTTGAACCGACCTCGGCGTAAAAAAGAGCGACGCACCGAACAGCCTGTTCTTTGGCCGGACCAAAAAACCGCCGCGTTTGGCATGCGTTTAAAGCAGCGGCGAGAAAAGCCTTGCAATCGGCGCGCCGACGCGGATTTTCCAAGGCTGCTCGGGTAAGGGCGTCGTGAGCTCGAATGACCGGGCCAGATCTGCTTCCAGCATGTCTTCCAAGTCAGCCGCCGCGCGAGAGTCGAAATAAACGGCCATTGCTTCGAAGTTCAGCCGAAATGAGCGGTTATCCATGTTGGTCGTACCAACGGCGGCCAGGGCGTCATCCACCAGCACAACTTTCTGGTGCATAAAGCCCTTGTTGTATCGCATCACCTTGACCCCAACAGCGCGGATCTCGTCAAAATAAGCAAACGCAGCCAGCCATGGGATCTTGTGATCGATCACTTCAGGAACGAGTATCCGCACATCTAGGCCTTTGAGCGCGGCAAGTTTCAATGCGCTCAGGATATCTGTATCCGGTACGAAATAGGGCGAGGCTATCCAGACACGCTCCTTTGCCTCGGCGATACAAGAGATGAAGAAAAGCGCCCCTGACTCCAACTCATCGCCAGGCCCGGTGGCTACGATCAGAGCGGTCATGTCCGCAGGGTCGAGATCGGCATCCCAATTGAGATGCTCAATCAGGTTTTCTTCGGTTGACCAGTGCCAGTCCTCCGCAAAAACCAGTTGAAGCTGTGACACAACCGGTCCCGTCAGGCGCAGATGGGTGTCCCGCCAGTCCTCCCCGTAGCGCGGGTTTAGGCCCTTGTACTCATCCCCAAAGTTCAAGCCCCCTGTAAAGCCAATATGCCCGTCTACCACGATAGTCTTTCGATGGTTTCGAAAATTGAGTTGGAAACGGTTCTGCGGCCCGGGTGCGGCCTTCGGGTTCACGAACTCTACGCCCCCTGCGCGCAGATTTCCGAAGTAGGATGGTGGCAACTTCATGCTGCCTACGGCGTCGACCATGAAGCGAACGGTAACACCCCGTCCCGCTGCCGCGATCATTCGGTCGGCTAACTCTCGGCCAACCCCGTCGTCATTCACGATATAGGATTGCACCAGAACGTAGGATTTGGCGTTATCGATGGCCTCAAAAACCGCGCTGAAGGTTGCCTCGCCGTCGATCAACAATTCAAAGCCGTTGCCCGCAGCGTCTGGTAAGTCTCCGATCTTCTCAAATAGCGTTGTATCTACCTCGGGATCGGACTTCGGACGGTAGCGGTCTCGGTATGTTTGCACACCGTGCAGCACCTCCTCGCTGACTTTCCGACCAACGATATAGCCACTAAACCTGTGGTGTCCGAGAAAGAGATAGAGCGGCACGCCCAAGTAAGGCGCTGCAATGAGAAAAACCACCCATCCGACCGAGCCTTGCGGCGTACGTGAGTTCTTTATCGCGCGCCAAGCAAATGTGATCGCGACGATTTCCAGAATAACAAGGGCCACGATAAGCAGTGTGTTGGCCATCTCTCCTCCAATTGCAGACTTACCTGGCAACTGTTCAATGACTCCGGCACGCTGACAAGCCTTTATTCCCAAACACGATCCTCGGCCCAGCGGCGCTTGAGGGGGCTTAACGACGCAATGACCCAAAGTGCTCGCTCTCGGCTAGATGTTCCTTTTCGACCCGGGAATGTCTGAGGCACAAAAACCAGAGAGCTTATGGCACACGGCGCAGCTCGCCGGGTGTTGCGCGAGAAGGAACGCCGCTTTTACTGAAAGGCTGACTGACGCTCTTAAAGAAGTGCCGCTGCTCCGAGGCTTTCCGTTTCGGCGGTACGCGCTTAACCGTTCAGGACTTGGGTTGTATTTCCTCGTCTACAGAGTCGGAGTTCTCTTTCAGTCGCGGCACCAAAGCCTCTGCGACATCGATCAGAGCCAAAACACTCATGACAATGATGGTCGCCAAAGCAGCAACATACGGATAGCCGAAACCAATCGTACAACCCACGGCGGCAAGCATCCAGATCAGGGTCGCTGTGGTAATCCCGGAAACCCGCGCCCCACGGCTGAAAATAACCCCTGCCCCCAGAAAACCCACACCGGAAATAACCGAGGCCATAACGCGGAGTTGGTCGCTTGCGGATACCGCAAGCTCGGCCGCGAGCGTCACGAATAGGGCTGTCGTCAGGACCACAAGTATGCACACGCGCAAACCAGCTGGTTTGCCCCGCAGCTGACGCTCCAAGCCGATCAACCCGCCGCACAGGATTGCAACCGTCACATTGACCACAAATTCTTGAAAGAGTTCCGGAGTAACTTCGACCATCTTTGTCCTCGTCGGGCTGCCTAATTCGGCTTCTGCAGCTTAGGCCCAGCATAATCTGTGCCGCAAGCCTCTGCCCTTACGCAGCCGCTCGCCTCTGCCTCGAAGCCACCATGGTCGCTCCTTGCCATAGGCAATCCGAAACCTCTCGGCCTCAGCATGACAAAAACAACCGTCCTCGCTCCGAAACGTGAAATCACTCAGCAGATCTCGCTCGACAATGCGCCCGATTTCCAGATTGAGATCACCAGAGGCAAGACGAAAACCGTTTGCCTCGCCTTAGAAGCCGGAAAAAACGCAAGTATTGCCGGACCGCGCTTAACCTGTAGTCTGGGCTTGATTTCAACGAACACGTTTTCCCCAGGACCGCCCCAATGACAGCCAAAGATTCCATAAATGACCTGATTGACCGCATGGGGGACATGATCATTGGTCAGCGGGAGGTTATCGAACGTTTGGTGATCGGCCTTTTGGCAAATGGAAACCTGTTGGTCGAAGGTCTTCCCGGCCTTGCGAAGACGCGAGCCATCAAGGCCATGGCAAAGAACCTCGATTCCGAGTTCTCGCGCATCCAATTCACACCAGACCTGCTGCCCTCGGATGTGACAGGAACGGAGGTCTATTACCAAGGCGACGAGGGGGGCTCTTTCCGGTTCGAACCCGGACCGATTTTCGCCAACATCGTGCTCGCGGACGAGATCAACCGCGCTCCGGCAAAGGTTCAGGCGGCCCTGCTCGAAGCGATGGAAGAACGGCAAGTGACCGTTGCCGGAACCAAGCACAAGATGCCGCCTCTGTTCATCGTAATGGCCACTCAGAACCCGATTGAGCAGGAAGGCACCTACCCACTGCCGGAAGCGCAGATGGACCGGTTTCTGATGCACGTGATGATCACCTATCCGCCCATCGAGGATGAGGTCGAAGTGATCCGGCTGGTCCGGAGCGAAGAAATCGCGGCCCAGGCAACGAAACCGGAGACCGCTGATCCTGCGCAAACACAGCCAAGGTCTGCCATAGCGCAAGAGAGCGTTTTTGCGGCGCGCGCAGAAATCGGACAGATCCACGTCTCCGACGCGATGGAGCGGTACATGGCTGATCTCGTCTACGCAACACGCACACCCGCTGAACTGAGCGAGGATCTTGCCCGCTGGATCGAGATCGGCGCCAGCCCGCGCGCATCGCTTGCGCTCGACAAATGCGGCCGGGCACACGCATGGCTGAACGGTCGTGACTACGTGGACCCGCAGGACGTACGTGCGATCGCGCACGACGTATTTCGCCACCGCATCGCCCTGAGTTACGAAGCGCAGGGCGATGGGAGGACTGCAAACGACGTGATCGATGAAATTCTGCGCCTTGTGGCGTTACCCTGAGGGGGAGCTGGTGCCCGTTGCTTCTGAAAGCTCGGATCCGCGTATAAGGATCGACCTTGCACATCTGCGTCGGCTCGCGCTTGAAGCGCGTGCTCTAAGCTATCTGCCAAAACAACCTTCTCATTCGGTCCTGAATGGCCGTCACGCCTCGCGGCTGCGCGGACGTGGCCTGAATTTCGAAGAACTGCGCAACTACAATCAGGGCGACGACATCCGGACGATTGACTGGAAGGTCACCGCGCGCACAGGAAAGCCGCATGTGCGCGTCTACACCGAAGAACGTGACCGCCCTGCCCTGTTGATTGTCGACCAGCGCATGTCGATGTTTTTTGGCAGCCAGACCTACATGAAATCGGTCATAGCTGCCGAGGCCGCCGCCATCGCTGCGCATCGCATTCTTGCTCAGGGCGACCGGGTGGGCGGGCTTGTGTTCAGCGACTCTGCGATTGCGGAACACCGACCGGTGCGAAATCAGAAAGCGATAAACCGGCTTTTGGCATCCATTGCGGCAGCAAATTCCGCTCTGCGCGCAGATGCCCCCGTAACGGTCCCATTGCCACTGAACCAAGTGCTCGGGCAGACACTGAAGATCGCAAAAACCAACTACCTCGTCTTGGTCTTCTCCGATTTCGACGCGCTCGACGGCGAGACCGAACGCCTATTGCGCGCCATAGCGCAAAACAACGACCTCATTTTGTTCGACGTCGCAGACCCGCTGTCACGCGACATGCCGGAAGCACTAAAACTCACCGTCTCGGACGGCGATCTGCAGGCCGAGATTAACGCGGCGGATGGCACCGTGCGCAAACGGCTTGAAGACGTACTCAAGGGCCGTCTGGCCGAGCTTCACCGTTGGTCACGCAAGTACGGGTTCCCGGTGGTTCCACTGACCACAGACGCGCCCGCCCTTGATCAGCTCCTGCGCCTTTTCGGGCATCGGGGAGCGTGACGATGTCGGAGGAGTTCGAGGGCCTCGGGCTGGTCGAATTGCTCGATCTTCTGGAACCGGTGCCTGAGCCAGAACCGATTTCGATGCTGCCTCAAACAGTCGGGTGGGTTTGGCTGGGCCTCTTGGTGGCGGCTCTGACAATCTGGCTCGCCCGGTTGGTCATTTACCACCGCCGCGCCAACGCGTACAGGCGTGCGGCACTTGCCGCACTTCAAGATGCTGGCGACGATCCGGCCAAGATCGCAGTTGTGCTCCGCCGCGCGGCCATCACTGCCTATTCCAGGGATCAGGTCGCCAGCCTTTCGGGCGCGGACTGGCTGGCGTTTCTCGATAGCAGTTTTTCAGGCACCGGGTTTCGAAACGGGCCGGGCACCGTTCTTGCCTCTGCGCCGTATACCGCGGCCGTACGGCCGGCACCCGGTCTGAACGCCCTTGCGCGAAACTGGGTTCAAAAGCACAGCGTGGGGAGCGGCGCATGAGCTTTGTCATGGGTCTTCCCTGGGCGCTGGCTTTGCTGCCCCTACCCTGGTTGGTCTGGCGTTTCGCGCCGCACCATCGTGAACGCGTTCGGGCAATCCGTGTACCGTTCTTCCGCCTGATCACAGAGGCCGCAGAGATTGAGCCCAGCGCGGGTGCCGCCATCCTGACCCGCAGCAAGGCACAGATGGCGGCGGCGATTTTTGTATGGGTCTGTCTTGTGCTGGCGCTCGCGCGACCCGAACGGCTCGGAGAGCCGATCGTGATCGAAACCGCGGCGCGCGATATCGTCATCGCCCTTGATATCTCGGGCTCCATGGATGATCGGGATTTCATCGCCGAAGACGGCAGCCGTATGCAAAGACTTGAGGCGGTCAAACAGGTGCTGGGCGAATTCATCGACGCGCGCGATAGCGACCGGATGGCGCTGATCGTGTTTGGCACGCGGGCGTTTGTGCAGGCCCCGTTTACCGAGGACCTGCAAAGCCTGAAGGGCTTCCTTGATCAGACTGTGGTGGGCATGGCGGGCCCGAATACCGCCATCGGTGACGCGATCGGCCTTGCAGTGCGGACGTTTGAGGCCAGCGAGGTCGACCAGCGCCTGCTGATCCTGCTCAGTGATGGGGCCGACACGTCCAGTCGCATGACCCCGATCAACGCCGCCGAAATCGCAGCTCAGAACGGCGTCACCATACAGAGCATCGGGGTCGGCGACCCGGAAGCGTCCGGTGAGGATCGGGTGGACCTCGACGCCTTGCAGGATATCGCCCAACGCACGGGCGGTGCGTTCTTCTACGCCGGCGACGAAGCGGCCCTGATCGAGGTTTACGCTGAGATTGACGCCCTTAACCCCCGTGTTGTGGAAACCACCTCCTTCCGGCCAAAGGAAAACCTGACCTACATTCCCGCCGGAGCCGCGCTGCTGGTTCTGCTGCTCGCCATTACGGTTTTGCATCTGAGGCGCCGACAGCGCGGGGTTGAAGCATGATGGAGAGCTTGGAGTATTTCCATTTCCTGCGTCCGCTCTGGCTTCTGGCGCTCCCAGCGATTGCGCTGCTTTGGTACCGGATCCGCCCCAAGCGGGAGGCCGCAGATCCCGACAGCATCGGGATCGCTCGGCATCTTGCGGACGCGCTACGCGTTGGCCAAGGCGAGAGCCGGAAGCTCTATCCGATTGATGGTGTGGCGCTTGCAGGAGCGCTCCTCGCCATTGCCGCGGCTGGTCCGGCATGGACGCGCTTGCCGAACCCACTTGTGGCCGAGACCGCCCCCCTGGTCGTCGCCTTGAAGGTAACCGAGAGCATGGAGACGCCAGACCTTGCCCCGTCGCGGCTGGAACGCGCGCGCTTCAAGATCCTAGACCTCATCGGAACCCGCGCGGGCGCCCGCACTGGTCTTGTCGCCTATGCCGGATCCGCACATCAGGTTGCGCCCCTCACCGAGGACCCGAACATCCTGCGTCCTTTGCTTGAAGGTCTGACACCTCAGGTGATGCCCGTGCCCGGCGACGATGCAAGTGCCGCGCTCGAGAAAGCCTTGATCCTGACCGAGACGGCGGAGACCCAGGGTGCTGTGCTTTTTGTGCTCGATGATCTCAACCCCGCCGATGTCGCAGCTTTCAGTGCCCCGCGCGATACTCCGCGCCCACCGGTGGTGTTTCTGATAACGGCTCCTGACAGCGTCGCGCTTCCCCAGCTGGACCGCATTCCCGGTGCCAGCGTCGTCCGCATAACGCCCGACGACAGCGACATCGAACAGATCGAACGCAGCGTTCGGTCCGCCCATGCAGCCGCGCTCGCCGCAGATGAGCGCCTCGCGTGGGACGACCGGGGCTGGATGCTCCTTTGGCCCGCAGCCCTGCTGACACTCGTCTGGTTCCGACAAGGCTGGACCATGCGCTGGAGCGTCGTTTGGCTGATGGCGGCGATCACCACCCTGCCAGCGCCTGCCCGTGCAGAGGGATGGGTCGATTGGTTCCTGACGCCGGACCAGCAAGGCAGGCTTGCCTATGAGGACAAGAAGTTCAGCCAAGCCGGAGAGCTGTTCGAAGATCCGATGTGGGCCGGCTACGCGAAGTATCGCGCCGGGGAATACGAAGATGCCGCTGCAATCTTCGCCCGGATCGACACTGCTGAAGCTGCCTTCGCGCAAGGCATGGCACATATCCGGTCGCGCGGCTACCGCGCGGGTGTTGCCGCCTTCGAGACCGCCCTTGTGCGCCAACCGGATTTTCCGGAGGCGGAAAGAAACCTCCAGATCGCGCAGGCGATTGTCGACTATGTGGAGCAAGCGCGCGAACAGTCGGACACCGGTGAAAGCGGCATCGGCGCGGACGAGATTGTGTTCGATAATGAATCCGGACGCGGCGCTGAAACGCAAATCGAGGCGCCGCAACAGGACGCGGCGCCGGTCACCGCCGACCAATGGCTCCGTTCGATTGACACCGAGATGGGCGATTTCCTCAGGTCTCGCTTCTTGCTCGAAAACGCGGGAGGGGCGCAATGAGAGTCCTGGCCCTCTTGGCGATCCTACTGTGGGGGGCTATGGCACACGCACAGGACCCTCGGGTTACGGTCGAGCTCTCGGCGACGGAAACGCTTGTCGGTCAGCCTTTGGACCTGGTGGTCACAATCCTTGTGCCAACCTGGATGCCGAAATCTCCGGTCTATCCGACCTTTGAGGTGCCGTCGCTGATGGTGCGTCTGCCCGAAAAATCGACCATCTCGATCAGTGACAGGATCGACGGAGCCACATGGGCAGGGGTGCGACGGACCTACAAGCTGTATCCTCTGTCTGCAGGCGTCTTTCGCATTCCCCCGCAGGGCTTCACGTTGACCTATGCCGATCCTGAAACCCGCGATCCGCTGGAAGTCACGGTTCCTTCTCCCGACGTTGTTTTTGAGTCCGTGGTTCCAGAGGCGGCCCGCGGCCTCGATCCGTTGATCGTGGCTGAGGGATTTGCGCTTGAGCAAGAAGTCGAAGGCCCGGACACCCTCTCCCCGGGCGATGCGGTCGTCCGAACTCTGCGCGCCGCGATCGAAGGTACAACGGTTGTCATGATCCCTGCACTTATTCCCGCCGCAGAAACGCCCGGTCTGCGCGCTTATCCCGCCGAACCGGTAATCACAGAAGAGGAGGCACGCGGCGCGATATCGGGCACACGCGAGGAGAAAGTCACTTTTCTTGCGCAGACGAATGGCGAGGCGGCGCTGCCCGCGATCCGACTGGACTGGTACAATATTGGTTCCGGGGAGATAGAAACCGTCGAAGTGCCAGGATTTGTGGTGACAGTTGAAGGCGCAAGTAACGCTGCAGCGCCGGGACTGTCTCGCGACCAAATTCTGCGGATCGGCACGGGAGTGGTCGTCGTTCTTCTGGTTGCGCTGCTTTTCCGGCGCTTCCGTCCCCGGATAGACGCGTGGCTCTCAAAGCAACGAGCGCGCTGGCATGGCTCCGAACACTTTGCGCGACGCGCTGTCGAAAAGGCGATCCGCGCCCGCGATCTGTCCCAGACCTACACGGAGCTCGACCGATGGGGCACGCGCGCCCAAGCGCCTCAGACGGCCATGGCGCCGATATACGCAGCGCTCGCCGAACTGGGACAAAGCGTACACAGCGCCGGTGCGCATGGGCGATCTGAGCAGGCGGCCTGGCGCAAGGTCGAGACTGCATTTGCAAGTCTGTGCCGGAGTGTAAAAAAGGCAAAGGTCTCTGACCACGCCTCCAGACTCCCCCCTCTCAACCCATTCTGAAGGTCCACTTTCTTTAGTAAGATCAATTGGCAGTTCTCAGCTGCGCCACGGCGCAACTCGGCAAGACCCCCCGGGTAATCAGGACGAGCACCTGCCGACGAGCCACGACTTCGATGAGTTCTGTTGAAATCTCCATCACCTGAATGCGGAAGTAGAGCCGGAGAAATACTATTTTCCCATGGATCCAGCTTTTCGCGAGCAGTTTGAGTCAGGCGTTGTCGATCCGGGCACCAAGTTCAACGACATCATCAGCAATGAGGATTGGATGCCGGCGCTGCTCGCAGCAGCGGAGGAGCCGGACATCGTCGAGAAGCGAAAGGAAGGCCACGCTGTGTCTTCGCGCTACTGGATGTCTGTTCCGGTATCGAGCAGCACATAGATCCCTGCCGCGATCACGAAGTACGGGGCGATCTTCTCGGCCCTGGCCAAGAATCCCCAGCCGCCTTGGGCTTTCCCACTGGCCCAACAGGCCAACCAGAGAAGAAGAGCTATTCCGACCAAGAGTCCTGCGGCCACAGAAGTATCGCTTGCAGGCCCACTGTCCGCAAAGAACGAGGCGGCGACCACAATACTGTCGACACTCAGGGCCAGGAAGCTGGCGACATAGGCCGAACCGTTCTTTGCAACCCTGAGTGGTCCCGGCGTTTCCAAAGCCGCGCGATCGCGTCTCTGCTGATAAAGCATCCAGAGCCCGATCCCGAGTGGGATCAACCCAAGGTACCGCACAGACCCAGCTGGTATCTGTGCAGCGCCGAGGCTCAGAAGATAGGCCAGACATAATATGAGTGCATGGCAGACCGCGTAGGCCCGCTTGACCCCAACTGCATGCCCCGACAGCGCAAGCGCGACATAGACCACGACCGCGTCGACCTGCGTCGCCGCATAAGAGGCCGCAACCAGCCCCGCCATGAGAAGCTCTGAGGACATCGGGTGTTCTAAACCTTGCCGACCTCTTCCACGCGGGTTTCGATCGTCTGGGTCGGATAGGCGAGCTCTGTCCCGGCGGCTTCCACGAGTTCAAGGATTTTGAGGTTGAGGCTTTCCCGGGCCTGAAGCATGTCCTCGTAGCCGCCTGTTACCGTGAGCGCGATGATCAAAAACTCAATCGCATGGTCCGTGATCTCCTGGGCATACACATATCTTGGAGAGGCATCGTCGATCGCGAACATCCCGCTGGTCGCAAGGTAGGTCTGAACACCTTCCTTCACTTGGCGGACCTGTGCTTCACTTGTGCCAAGGACAAGACCAACTTTCATCAAAACGCGGCGCCTGCGGGTACGGGAGTAATTGAGCACGACAGAATTCGCGAGCTCCGCATTCGGCACGTGGCGGGGAATCTGGTCAAACCCGACAATCAGTGTGGAGCGCAGGTCGATCCTTTCGACCGTTCCCATCAGCATGCCGGGCACCTCGATGGCATCCCCGGTCTCAAATCGCTCTTCGCTGAGGTTCGTCATGCCTGCGATCAGGTTGCGCACAAGGTCCTGCGCGGCGATGGCAAGGCCTGCCCCCAACACTCCGACGCCGGTCAGCGCGCTGGAAATATCGATCTCCCACACCTCGAGCAGCGCCGATATCCCAAGCAGCGTTATCGCGAACTTGGCAACCCGCACCATCCAGTCCTTCTCGACTCGGATTTCATCGAAGCGGTCATCTCTCAGCTGGGCGATAAAGACACCGGCGAGCCGATACCACGCCGTGAAAACGGCAATGACCGCGACTGAGATAATCAGGCGTTTCAGCAGCCCTCCGGCAATCTCTGGGGGACTGATGGTTTCAAGGCCGATGTAGCAGGCAAGTGCCACGAGCAGCACTTCCGCCGCTTCGACCAGCTTGGGACGGACTTCGTCCCCGAGATCTGCGTTCAGGCGGTTCAGAATGGCCATGCCAAACTTGACGAAGAGCTCCGCGAGCCTCTTCCGCAGAACCACGACGACACCAATCGCAACAACAACGATTATCAGAGTTTGCAGGTCTAATGTCTCTGACCAGCTGCTGTAAGCGGTGCTCAGGTTTTCAACGTAATCTACTGGCGAGAGGTCTTCATTCACGAGTGTTTTCCCCGGTGGTTAAGTGCCTTGGTACCACTCGCCACCTACGAGGTCGATCACCCAAAGCTTTCCGAGATCTGTATAAATCTACTTGAGGAACTGCATGTTGAGCGCGAAATAGACCTGCCATTTCGGGTTTCCGACCCCGCTATGGGCCACCGAGTATTGGGGCTCGACGAAAAAGTTGAAGACGCGGTTGCCCCGCTTGGTCACCTTGCCAAGACGCAGCCCGACAGGAACATTGTAGTTGTCGTTTTTGAAATTATAGGTCCAGATCGGCGCCCCGCCGGTGTACCAGCCGTCGCCCAACTGATAGAAATAGAACGGCTGCAACGCGCCGGTGCTGACACGGGTATTGCCATTGGTGTCGCCCACGCCCGCTCGGTAAATCGCCAGATAGCCGTACTGGAACTTCGGCGAATTGGCATTGAAATAGACGTTTGCCAGACCCAACTGCCACTGATCTGCCGTGACCCCGCTTTCACCGGTAGGCACCACCACTTGAGGCCCGATCGCGAAGCTGGTAGCCGGGTTTCCGGTTTCGAACTGATAGGCGGCGAAAATGTCGAAATCGCCTACGCCATCAACGGTCGAGCCTCCCGGTCCGAAGGGGAAAGAGTTATAGGGCAGCGACGCGCGGATGAGCCAGTTGGTATTGCCGATGGAGACGGGCTGCGCATACCGCAGAACGAACTGATTGCCGCTTTCCCCCGGGATGCCGGTGAACTCGTCAATGTAGTAATTCTGGATGTTAAAGGCGGTGATGTTGGCCAGCGGGTTGTTGGCCTGCGCGGCATCCTGTGCGGCGCTTGTTTCCCCGTCCTGCGCTATGGCCGACACTGCGGTTATTAGCAGGACGTGAAACGATGCTAAGAGACGAAAAAACCGGTTTGTCATATTTGCCTTCGAACAAATTAGCTGGGTGCGTAAAAAGCTGAGTACAAGCTCACGCTAGTCTGCCTACACCTCTATAACCACAGAAATTTACTTTGGTATCTCTTTGAGGCGACCATTGAATTCAGCTCCGAGAATAAAAATCGCAGCCATGAGGTTGAGAAAGATCAGCGTCGCCATCACTCCGGCGAGGCCGGCATAAGTTACGCTGTAGTCTGCGAGGTTGGCGAGGTAGTAGGAAAACCCGTATCCCGCGATCACCCAAAGGATCAGCGTCAACGCTACGCCCGGCAGCAGGACGCGAAAAGGCTGTGCATGACCGGGCAGCCACCGATGACACGCCAGTACGACAAAGGTCAGCAGCAAAAGCGTCACCAACGCCCTGTAGGTGTCACTCAGAAGAAGTCCTGCCATGCCTGACAAGGTTTCACCTCCGACATGCTTGAGGTAAATCGGTAAACCAACCTGAAGCGTTGACACCGTTACCAGCAAAACGCTGCCAGCCAACACGAAGGCAAGGCTCAACAACCGCGTCGTCCAGATCGGACGATCATCCGTGTCGTGATAGGCTTCGGTAATGGCTAAGCGGATTGCATTTACCCCATTGGATGCAAAGAAAAACGCCAACAAGAGACCTACTGTGAGCGTTCCGCTGGTACTCTGTTTGGCGACAGCCTGAATCTCGTTCAGGACAGGTTGAGCGACAGCGTCCGGCCACGTGCCAAAGATTAAATCAACGATGGTTTGTGGATCAACGTCGGCAGCCAGGATACTCGCCAAAGAGATTACAGACGCGGTGAAAGGAAAAATCGCCAGCATCATTGCCATGGCGATATGGGCGCTCGAAGAATAGGCGTTCCTGTCGCCAAATCGCTTAATGGCCTCCCAAAGAGCCGTTGCCCAACGGTGCATCGATCCTTCCTTCACTAACGATCTCCTAGAAGCCCCTTAAAAACTATACATTTTCCATCTGTCTGCTAACAGTTTGTAAGATCCACGCAGATTTTCGGTCGCATAGGAGAGCGTTATGGTCGATCTTACGAAGCTTATGGAAGAGCTCGCCCAAAGAAGGGACGAACTGAAGTTGCAGCTTCATCTGGCCAGCAAAGAGGCAGAGGACGAGTGGCAAGAGCTCACCGATGAATGGGACAAGTTCCTGACTCGCGCTGAGTTTGACAAGTCTGCAGAAGAAGTTGGCGAGGCGGCCCGCGACTTGGGGCTGAAGATGAAAGCCGCCTATGACCGGATGAGAAAAGAAGCTGACTGAACCGACCGACAACTCAGAAGAGGTTCAAGTAACCCGGCGCGTCAGGCCAACAGCCACGCTGGCTTTCTGGCGCGATTTCTTAATGGTTGGCGCAATCATTGTGGCCGCGCTCTATTTCGGGCGGGGACTTCTGGTGCCCTTCGCAATCGCGCTTCTTCTTTTCTTTTTATTGACGGCTTTGATCGATCGGATCGCGGCTGCGCATATCGCGGGAAAACCGGTGCCCGTCTGGCTGGCCCATGTGGCCGGATTTGGCGTGATTTTGCTCGGTCTCGTCGCCATCCTGTCGATTCTGTCCAGCCAGGCACAAGAGGTCGCAGAAGCAGTGCCGCGCTACCAGGCGCGCTTCGCTGATATCCTCGCACAGATCGTCGCGGTCATCGGCGATGACAATGCGCAAGCAGTAGATACCGCCATCGCAGAATTCGACATCTCAAGCTTCGCAACCAGCACGGTGAACACGGCCGGCAGTTTCTTAAGCGGCGTCTTTCTGGTGCTTTTGTACATCCCTTTCATGATGCTTGAGCGCCACCCCATGAAAGCGAAAGTCGCCATTGCCGCGCCGGATCCCGAGCTTGGGGATGAGATGTCAAAGGCAGTCCGAAGCATTTCGCTGGGTCTGCAGCGCTATGTCGGGATAAAAACCCTCGTCAGCGCCCTGACAGGCCTCTTCAGTTACGTAGTGATGCGGCTCGTCGGATTAGACTTTGCTGAGACTTGGGGCGTGCTTGCTTTTGCGCTCAATTTCATCCCAACGATCGGGTCCATCCTTGGCGTCGTCTTCCCGTCGATTGTGGCACTTGTACAATTCGAAACACTGACACCCTTCCTGATCATCGCGTTGGGATGCGGGGTGGTCCAGTTTGTCATCGGCAACATCGTGGAACCGTCTTTGACCGGAAAGTCACTGAACCTTTCCCCGCTTATGGTGATACTGGCATTAACGCTCTGGAGCACGATCTGGGGGATTTCAGGGGCCTTCCTGAGCGTACCGCTAACCGTTTGCGCCATGATTGTGCTTTCGCATGTTCCTGGCGCACGATGGGCCGCCGTTTTGATGTCGGGCGACGGCAATCTTCGGTCCATGGAGGATGATCACCCGCCTCCTAACGAGAGTCAGGATACGTCGCTGGGAAAGTCTTCAAGCCGGACAAAGCGCCGGCCAGCCGTCTAGGAAAGGTTAGAATGATGGCAACGAAAGCAGAACTCGAAGCCGAGTTGGCAGAGCTGAAAGCACAACTGGCAGCCAACAGCGCTGTTGCCGAGGCCGCCCCCGAGCCAGTAGCGGAAGACGAACAAGACATTCGGTCCAAACTCGAGCTGTCGGAGGACATGGTGAAAGACCTTGTTCAAGAACTCGAGAACTTCGCCACTGAAAAACCTATGCTCACTCTTCTGGCGGTATTCTTGGTCGGATATGTCGTTGGCCGCGCGCGATGAAAGGACTCCATAAATGAACCGGATCAGCCGAAATATCTCGATTATCGTCCGTTCTGAACGCCTGATCGCGCAACGACGTCTTGCTGTTCTGCGCAGACAGACAGGCATGATGGCGGCTGCGGGGGTCGCTGGCGGCGTGGGCCTTCTGATGTTGAACGCGGCGGGCTATCTCGCCCTTTCCACCGTGGTCTCTCCGGCGGCCGCCGCCCTTATTGTAGCAATCGTCAACCTTGCGATCGCAGCAATCCTCGTGTCCATCGCGACCAACACGAATGCCGAGGCAGATGTCGCCCCGGTGGCGGAGGTTCGGGATCTGGCGCTTGAAGACCTGGAAGCCGAGATCAAGGACGCGACCGACGAAGCAAGGGAACTTGCTGACAGCGTGCGTCGCATGGCGCGCGACCCGCTCGGACTTGTCGGGTCTGGTGCAATTGGTGCAATCGCGACGGCAGTCGTCAAGAATTTGAAGAAATGAGGCGCCGCACTCTCCACGCTGCCTGTTTCTGAGACCAGCTGGGATACAAACGTCGTTCATGCCTGTTGTTGTCCAGTGTAAAACCTCCGACCGCTGCCGCGAGGACATTAGTCGCCTCAATTGGACATGAAATTTTTGTGGACTGTCACAAGAGTTGCCAGAGTCCTGCTAAGGCAAGGTGGCTCTTTTTGCCTGTGACGCATGGTCATCCCATCCGCAAAACCAGCAGCCAAAGTTTGCTAGTCTATCAGCTCTTTCAAAACCTCGCCGCTGGCCCCATTCGGCCGTGCAGTTCCCAAGAGAGCTGACAAAGTCGTGGCAATTGAGGTTGTGCACACTCTGCGTGCCACCTTCTGCCCTTCTATGCCCTGGCCCGCGAAAATGATTGGAACATGAGTGTCACCCCGCCATGGGGATCCGTGCGTAGCAGTCACCGAGAGTCCATCAAAGTCGTTGATAAACCATCCCGGCTTGAACACGACGTAGATGTTGCCTGACCGGGCCGGGTGGTAGTTGTTCCGTATCAGGGTCATGATTTCGGTGTCCGGGAGCAGGTTCGCTTCAATTGCTGTGCTTGGAATTGCGTAAGCGACATCGGGGAAAGTCAGCAATTCATTGGCGATGGCAGCTTCCAGTTCCGACAGGTCTATATCGGGCACCTCAAGAACTTCCGGCGCAATATTAAGATAAGGGTGATTATATCCAGCAAGCAAAGGACCGGAGATCCCGAACCGAGCTTTCAGGCGAGCGATCTGATCCGCCGGGTCCCATGTATCTGGGGCAACGAGACCGGTCTGGATGCCGACAGTTTCAAGGAACCCCGGCGCATCCGTGGTGCCATGATCTGCGGAGAGCACGATAAGGGTCCGGTCCAAACCGATCCTGTCGTCTACGAAGGAGAACAAATCCGCCAGTGTTTGATCCAGTCGATAAAGCGTGTCCTCGGATTCCAGGCTCGACGGACCAAAAATGTGGCCCGTGTAGTCGATAGATGAAAAGCTAATCGAAAGGAAATCGGCAACGTCGTCCTGACCAAGTTCTTCTGCGTCCATCAACGCCTTGGCAAAACTCGCAGTCAAATCATCACCCGCCGGGCTAATTGTCAAAAACGTCGTGAAATAGGGGTTCTCCAGAGGATCGAAAGCGCCTTGCGACGTTGTGTACGGATGGGGAAATGTAATCCCAAAACCGCCTAGGTCAGTCTCCCAAGGCTGGTTATCGCGGTCAGAAAACAAGTAGCTCTCTTGCGGCTTCATCAGCTCCCAAGTTGTGCCGGCAAAGGTTTCAGGGAGCGCTTTTTCGTTCCACGCATTCACCCACTCAGGGTAGGCCTCGTAGTAGTACGAACTTGTCACAAACCGGCTTTTGGCCTTTGAAAACCAGAAGGCCTTTCCACTTTGCCCCGCCATTGTTACCGCGCCGCGATCCTTGATCGAAACCCCAAAGGCCTTTGCGCGGCCAACCGTATTGGCGTTGAGTTCATCGGAAAAGGTCGTCACCAGCAGTGCACGCGGTGATCGCCCATCTGTGCCGGCAGCGGCTTGGGTCGGGTCGATCTCGGTATCGGCATCGACACCTGCACCTTCGCCCAGAAGCGGGGCCGCGTCGTCTTCGATATTGTACACCACCCGGCCAAGAACACGGTCGAACCAGATGTTTCCGACCATGCCATGGGCCGACGGCTTGGCGCCGGTCGCCAGTGTCGCATGCCCCACCACGGTTTCTGTGTTTGCGTGACAGTGATGAGCGTCGACGAAGTGGACGCCCTTATCGAGCAGGTACCTGAGCCCACCATCACTCAAATTACCATAGTATCTCGTCGGCAGGTCACCACGCAGAGCATCAACGGTGATTTGCAGTACCAAGCGCGGCTTTTCCTGAGCAAGCGTTGTGGCCGGAACTACCGCGAGGAACAGTGCAGCCAGGGCTGGTAAGGGGCTACTCATGCTTGCTTCCAATTCACAGGGTTTTCTCATAGTTCATTTGCGGAGGGCTAACAGCTCGAGGATCTTCTCCTCTCGCTGGCAAAGGTCGGCGAATTACGCGCGATGCTCGCGGGGACATCTGCCGCATTGTGTGACAGGTGACACGCCGCAGCAGGAGTCACGGGCGGGAACTGGGCAACCAAGGGCAACATATCGTTGGTTTCTCCCGCGAAGGATCTGTTCGGTATCATGCCTTCCAAAGCTTATGAAAAAACCCGAACAAGTAAACTGTCGTGTCGCGTTCGATGTGCGGATGGCCACGCGCCCTATGTGACTCTCGGCTCCGTCCCCCAGCGTAGGGACTAGCTCACCCGGTCAGCCAGATGTTTCGCAAAAGCTCAAATCCGAGTTTGGCGCGTCAATTCTTTTGTTGGTGGTACGGTACGAATTGCCGTCCCACGGACGCATTGGAAACGGTGTGCTGACCCGGCTATGAAAAGCCCTCGCCCCCGCAATATGAGCATCTGTACGACTTTGTACCAAAACACCCGTCGCACCGGTCCCGCCGTTGGTTTCCCTGAAGATCAGTCCTCGTGAAAACGTACCCGGAACCGTTGCAGACCTGGCATTGCGCGCGGCCTGTGCCTTCGCAGCGATGGCAACGTCGCTTCGGAGGAGCATTAACCTTTGTTTTTAAGCGGTGGCCCACCATTGGGTAATCCGGTTTGTGTCACCGTCCGACCCTACGCAATCAATTAGGCGGAAATAGGACCATAAACCCCGGACCGCATGGAAGCCTTCGGACAAAACTGCTCCTCGCAGTGATGTAGTCTTTCCCAAACTTTCAAGACTGAATATTACGATAGGCCAGCTCTCGTGGCGCAATCACTTTCGGGGAGCCACTAGGCCGGTAAACCACGCGATAGGGTGCGCAGCAGGGATTCATGGCAATGCATCTCGTCTTTGAGCCGCTGCTTTTCGCGTTTCAATCTCTGCAGTACGAGCCGGTCGGGTTCAGCTCTCTGTTCGACTCGTTCAATCCGCTCTTCCAGTCCGCGGAGTCTTTCACCGATCGCAACCAACCGGGATCCCTGTTTTGCGAGTTTGCTGGTCACCTGCATGTTCATTGCCCTGCTCCCTTTAGGCTAACGTTAAGGTGCTAGTAGGCGATTGCGCTGCATCCGTTCTCAGGATCGCCTTCTGAGCTTTTCAATGCGCAGATGTGTTTGCCTCGCGACGGATGCAATCCTGTCAGGTGAGGTGCATTAATCGGAAAAACCTATAGGCCTTTCCTTTACCGATGCGCGATCCGCACTTTTGAGCGCGCTCGAATTCCTTAGCCCAAGTCTTTTCTGCGCGGGAATCCGTTTTGCGGGCACAGCGCATATTGATGACTGAGCTCAGAAAGCCAGCAAACAACGCCGAGCGATCATTGGTTCGACCAGCCTTAAAAGCTGAAGGGATCTTCTAGTTTCTGCCATGCGCGGCATCGGCGAGAGGGCTTTATGACAAGTTGCTGGAAAATGCGCTGCACTTGCGCCGGAAGAGCTGCGTGTGGCTTCCCAAGAATCCCAGGGAGGAGCCGTGCAGTTGAGCATATGACGGCTGGACGTGACCGTCCTCGACTGGCAGCATTTCTCGATGGCACGACATATCGTTCAAGAAGCACATAAAACCCCGGATGGTCGCCGAACCGCGCCGGCGGCTTTGCGGAACGCCAGCCCCTTGATCGCGGCCCTACGGGCCCGGTTACCAGCACAAGGGTGCGTTTTGGAAGTGGCGAGCGGCACAGGCCAGCATGCTGCAGCTTTTGCGGCGGCATTCCCGGCGCTGACCTGGCTGCCTTCGGACGTCGATCCCGGCCAGCGCAGAAGTATTGCCGCATGGCGGAGGGAAAGCGGCTTGAAAAACTTTGCCGAGCCGTTGGAAATTGACATCGCTGCTCCGTGGCAAGTCGAAAGCGGGCGTATGCAGGCAGTTCTTGCCATAAATCTGCTCCATCTTATTCCAGAGCCGTTCGTTGCGCGGCTCTTTGAAGAGGCCCGCGCAGCGCTGAGTGAAAGCGGGCGAATGATTGTATATGGTCCGTTTCTGCGCGGGACTTCGTATGCCTCCGACGGTGATCGCGTGTTCGATACTTCCTTGCGTGCCCGCGATCCAGCAATCGGATACAAATCGGTAGAGACCGTATCCGATGTGGCTCTTGGGGTCGGTCTCACGCTGATGGCAAGGGACGCGATGCCCGCGAACAATCTTCTTCTGACCTTCGCCGCACCATGAGTGCAAACCTAAGCTTCCCTGTTGGGATCGATCACGCAGAACGCGGCGGAGTTGTTCTGCGCGGAAGTCTGTGCCCGCTAGGGACTTCCTGCCTGGCGAGCGCGATACAGAGAACCGGGAGGCGATGCGGGGGCGCCGTGCATCAATCAAACCAATGCGGCGGGTCTACGGCAGGAGCCGCAGTAAGATCACGATCTCAACTAGACCGCTAACCCTCGCATGAACATGTCAATTGCCTCACGACGCATTGCGCCATAGCGCGCGGATGAAATGCTGAACAAGCCTTTGTGGAGGATCATTCCATCCACAAGCCCTGCGAGCGCCCTGCCCAGCTTAGACGCGTCAGCGTCCTCCCGGATCTCACCGACAGACTGCAAATGCGCAACCTGGGCCGCGTAGTGTTTCCCCAAACGGTCAAAGAAGTCTGCCACTTTGTCGCTGAAGGCGTCTGACGCGAAGCTTGGCCCGAACACCTCGAAAAACACGCGAATGAACCGCGCATGCTCGTCTGGGATGTTCATTGTTTGCGTCAGGCCGCGAGCGAAGGCGTCCAATGTCTGAGGCATCTCCGCTGCCATGAACCGGCCTTCCATGCCCTTGAAGTGTCGTTCCACCATGGCGATCGCGATCGCGTCCTTATTCTTGAAATAGAGGTAGAGCGTCCCCTTTCCGAGGCCTGCAGCCTCTGCCACATCGGCGATGGTTGCCGCGTGATACCCCTTTTTCACATATACTTGCATGGCAGCATCCAAGATGCCGTGCTGCATTTCTTCTCGGTCAACGACCTTTGGCATCGTGATCGCCTTTCTCAAGCCAACGGCTGACTGCCACAGTTTTGACTGGACGTCCAGTCATAAAAGAGATATTTGACTGACCGTTCAGTCATAAAAGAGATTCTCATGAGCACACTCGACCAATCCTATAGCAAGCAAGAAAGAGCGCAGATTCAATGGAATTACACCGGTCCCACCGATGCTCTTGTCGGAAGTGGAGCGTCTTCGGCTGAGCGCCTGATGGGCTATGGCGGCGCGGCATTACTTACCGTTCTGCTCACATGCTTCGCCTATTTAAACGACGCTCCGGTCACTACGTGGTGGCAATGGGCGGTGCTTGTATTCTTTGCCTATGATATCGGCGGTGGCGCGGTTGCGAACATGTTGAACTCCTGCAAGAGGTTCTACCACAGCCCTCCTAAGCCGGCAGAGGGGCGCATCGTTCGCGCAGCGAAGGATGTCCGTGTCTTTACCGCCATTCATATCCACCCAATCGTCGCCGCCGCACTGCTAGGGGGCTCCGTTGCCAACGCGGTAATCTGGTACGTGCTGTTGCAACTCGCGGTTTGGACGGTGCTTCTTGCGCCGCTTTACTTGCGTCGACCACTCGCGACACTGCTGACCATCTCGGCCTTGATTGTCGAAAGCAATCTCCTGCCGCTGGGTCCCGGGCTCGAATGGTTCCTGCCGTGCCTCTTTATCAAGATGGTGATGGGCCACGCCGTTCAGGAAGAGCCATATGCCCCCTCCTCCACATGACAATATGATCGGAAAGGAAGTCTTTATGTACAAACGTATATTCATTCTCGATGGTCATCCCGGATCAACGTCACTTTCGCGGAGTCTCGCCCTTGAATACGCAGTGGCCGCGGAACGGGCCGGCCACGAGGTGCGTATCGCCCACCTGCACGATCTCGCGTTCGACGCCGACTTTGGCGAGGGCGGCTACAAGGCGCTCAAACCCTTGGAACCAATGCTTGAACAGGTGCTACAGGATTTGGAATGGAGCGAGCATGTTGTCCTGACAACTCCGATGTGGTGGGGTGGCCTTCCGGCAAAACTCAAGGGCCTCTTCGACCGTATCCTGCTACCGGGCCGGACCTTCGATACAAGAAAAACGAGCTTCGGCCTTCCGACACCGATGCTGTCGGGCCGGACAGCACGCGTGATGCTCACATCGGATACAAAAAGCTGGCTGCTAAGGGTCGTCTACCACAACGCAATTGTGAACCAACTCAAATGCCAGATCTTCAGCTTCATAGGCATCAAGCCGACCCGCATTACGCAATTCGCCAATGCCAGCCAACCCTCTGACCGCACGGTGTCACAATGGTTGTCGGAGGCGCGAAAACTCGGAACCAACGCCGCTTAGGCGGCAATAGTCTGAAGGATTAGATCGATGCAGACCGTTCTTGTTGCGGGCGCCACTGGCTATCTTGGTCGCTATATCGTGGAGCATTACATGTCTATGGGTTGGCATGTCCGAGCGCTCGTCCGAAACGCAGATGCCGCCCGTGCCTCAGGGTTGGAGGCATCGGAACTCTTTGAAGGAGAAGCGACCAATCCGGAGACGCTTCATGGCATAATGGACGGCGCCGACCTTGTGGTCTCTGCCCTTGGGATCACCCGTCAACGCGATGGGCTGACCTATTGGGATGTCGACTTTCAGGCCAACGCTAACCTTCTTGAAAAAGCCCTGAAGCACGATGTCGAGCGCTTCGTCTATGTCCACGTTCTCAACGCCGAAAAAATGCAGAAGGTACCGCTTGTGGCGGCGAAGCAGGCCTTTGTAGAACGGCTGACCGCCGCTCCGATCAAATCGACTGTTATCGCGCCGTCTGGCTTCTTTTCAGATATGGGCGATTTCCTCAAAATGGCACACTCGGGACGGGTGTGGCTCTTTGGGTCGGGCCAATTGAAGCTGAATCCAATCGACGGAGCCGATCTCGCAGAGGTTATTTCCGAGGCAATAAGAGAAGAACGTGACTTTGTTCCGGTGGGCGGTCCTGATGTTTTAACCCAAGTTGAACTTGCAGAGGCCGCGTTCGCTGCGCTGGGTAAAAGCCCGAAAATCACAATTCTGCCGGACATCATCCGTCGGATCGCATTATTTCTTTTGCCCTTTACCACGCGCCGTCACATACACGGGCCCGCTGTTTTTTTCCTCTCGGCTCTTGGAATGGACATGGTAGGCGACGTCAGTGGCAAACGCCGCATTGCCGATCATTTTTTGTATCTTGCAGAACGTGAGAGCAGCCGGTGAGAAACGCGCGGCAACGCAAGTGACGTCAATTCTATTTGAACTCGAGAGAGCGAAAATGCGGTGATACCGCTTCAGGCAGCGTATCGAACCTTTGCCAGACGGCACTTCGTTTTCGTGTTGCATGCCACTACGCTTGCCGCATGGGATGGATCTCAGTTGTCTTCGTTCACAAGGCCTTAGATGCGGCTTTAGCTGGCAAGCAGGATTCTGCAAGTCTCCGCGCCACGCTTTTCCGCATGGTCGACTTCGATCCAGATGCGCCCATCGACCCGGCGGAAATGGTGTCTGCCGACGATTTCTTCGGCTTACTTGAGCGCATCGCACAAGATATCGAAGGCGGTCGAAATATTCCCATCACAATGGGCGCGTCGATGCGGTGTGACGACTATGGGGCATTCGGTTTGGCCTTTAAATCCGCTCCCGACCTCCATGGGTCATACACCCGCGTCGAAAGGTTTGGCACAGTGGTCACCTCGATCGCGAACTTTCGCGTCGAGGAGAAGCAAGATGGCCTCTCCATGGAAGTGATCCAAAGCCCTGCAGCAAGGCTCGGACTGACCATGGCCAACGAACTCGCCCTTGCCGCGGCGATGACGCTCAGCCGGGAAGTGAGCTCTGAGACCGTTGTGCCTCGGGCCGTTCACCTGATGGCGTCAAAGCCAGACGACGACACCGTTTATAAAGCCCATTTCGGGTGCCCTATTCATTTCCAATCTGATCGGGATGCACTGGCACTGGACCTTGAGACCGCCCGATGCCCAAACCGGTTGGCGGATACTGGGATGTCGAGCTTCTTCGAGGCTCATCTCGGCCGGGAACTCGACACAATCAGCGATGACCCTGCGCTTGCGGGACGGGTTCTGGATCAGATTGGCAATGCCCTGAGCGAGGGCGTTCCAACATTGGCTGAGGTGGCTGAAGGACTTGGAATGAGCAGCCGCACCTTGCAGCGACGTCTATCAGATGATGGACTGGCCTATCAGGATCTTGTTGGTGAGGCGCGGCGGACACTCTCGGAGCAGTTGCTCCGGAGAACGGATTACGCGCTTGCTGAGATCGCATTTCTGACCGGTTTCTCCGACCAGAGTACTTTCTCTCGCGCCTTTAAAAGGTGGCACGGGAGGACACCCGCAAACTACCGGCGCGGCGACTAGCGGCGCCCGATACACCAGATCGCCAACTGGCGTGATGGGCCAAAACACTGGCGTCTTGCGCAAATACCGGACCTGTCGCCGGTCGCTATCCCTTGGGCATCAAGTCAACCAAGGGAGATCAAAATGAAATCCAAACCTATTCTGGTAACAGGCGCGACGGGCAAGACAGGCTCGCGTGTGCTGTCCCGGCTCCGGACAGCGGGGTTCGACGCGCGCTCAGGATCGCGCAAGGCACCGGTTCCGTTTGACTGGGACAACCCCGCAACCTGGGCAAAAGCCTTGGACGGTATCGCTTCAGTATACGTAAACTACCATCCCGACTTTGCCTTTCCCGGAGCAATCGAGAACCTGCGCAGTTTTACCGAAGTGGCCGGAGGTGCCGGAGTGACGCGGCTGGTGATGCTCACTGGCCGCGGCGAACACCATGCCAAGCTGGGAGAGCAGGTCATCGTCAACTCTGGTCTCCACTACACAATCGTGCGTTCGGCGTGGTTTGCCCAAAACTTCTCTGAAGGGTCTCTTTGGGAGCCGGTGATGGAAGGCGTACTTCCAATGCCCGGAGAAAATCTCGAGGAACCCATCATCGACATAGACGACCTGGCTGATGTTATCGTCGCCGCCCTGACACAAGACGGGCATAACGGAGAGACTTACGAATGTACGGGCCCGCGTCTGTTGGGCTTCGCAGAGATGGCCGACATCCTCTCCGGAGCCATGGGGCGCAGGGTTAACTACCTGCCCATCTCGTTTGAGGACTTCCACGCAGAACTCCAAGCCACCAGCGGCAAGCTTTTTGCTGACATCGTCACGAACATAGCGCGCGAAACCTTCGATGGGCGCAACGCCAAGGTCGAGAACGGAGTGGTGCGCGCTCTTGGACGCGCCCCCAAGGACTTCACCGAATTCGCCAATGCAGCCGCTTGGGCCAGAAAATGGACCAAGGCGGCCTGAACACCAACCTTTAGAGAGGAAAAACTATGCAACTCACTCGTTTTCAGAAGATCGCACTCGGCGTTGCCGGGACCACAGCACTGGCCATAGGAAGCTTTATCTTGTTCGCTCCACATGCCTTCTATGCAAGCTACGGCATCGGTCTTGGACAGGACCCGAACCTCCTGAGTGAACTCCGCGCTCCCGGCGCAGGTCTCGCAGCCCTTGGCGGGATCATCCTCGCGGGCATAGTCCGCACCACCATGGCATCGGCTGCCCTCGTGGCTGCGCTGACCGTATTTCTGGCGTTCCCGGTCGGCCGAATTATCAGCCTTCTTGTTGACGGTATGCCCTCTGCCAATGTTCTCGGCGCACTGGTGATCGAGATTTTGATCGCCGCTCTTTTGCTTGCGGCCTTTAAGCCGCGTCGTGCCGCGCAACGTAGCATGAATAAACTGACCGCCTGACCACACTCACGCCGTACGAATACCTGTTCGACGCCGGACTACCGGCGTTGAAATCTATGACTCCTCGCCGGTGGATGATCGCCTAACTCACAAACGGAATTCTCAGGAAGCAGCCTCAAACGTCCGCATGAGCAAGCTGAAAACAGCAACCCTCACTGCGCAGACTCCTACGTTTCTTTGCGCGCAACCAGATACCGGCTTGGAAGCAAACCGCTTTGGTCCACGGCTTCGACAATCCGAAAACCGGCGTGGGTCATCTTGTCTTCCAACGCTTGAGCTGAAAGGAACTGCACAAAGGGTGCCTTACCAAGCGCTTGCATCACTGGAATTGCGGCGTAGCGGATAAGAGCGTATTTCATGCCGCCTTTATCGGGTGCACACACAGTCTTGGAGATGAAGAGACCGCCAGGTTTTGTGAGGGCGCCAATATGCGCCAACGCGGCATCAAGATCGGGCAGTAGATGCAACAGATTGTGCGCCATAACTACATCATAAGGGCCATCCTTCCGTGAATGATCCAGCACCTCAGCCACTTTGAAGGTGACGTTTTCCAATCTCTTCTCTGCGCGTTTCTCCTGAGCGATTTCGATCATGCCCGTTGCGATGTCCGTGGCGGTGATATGAGCGACATGCGGTGCAAGAAGAAGGGCAGTTGAGCCGGTGCCGCACCCGATCTCCAGTGCCACATCTTCAGGAGACAGATAGGACTTGGTGCGTTCAAGGGTGGTCAGGTACCCATCCATGTTCTTGATGGGGCTCTCAGCGTATTTTCGAGAGATCTTACTCCAGAATGCGGCGTCTTTGGAAAGGCTGGTCATGGCTATGGGCTTTCAAATTCAAGGTTTGACGCGTCATACCGCCAAACGAATTCATTTGGAATTGCCTTATTTTTTAGTTTCTTTATGCATTTTTGCATGAACTGGCAGGCAATAAACTTTGATTGGAATCAGGTACGCGCATTTCTGGCGACTGCAGAAAAAGGGTCCTTCTCTGCTGCCGCCCGCGTGCTCGCGCAGACCCAGCCCACCGTCGGGCGGCAAGTTGCAGCTCTTGAGGCAGCACTTGGCGTGGTCCTCTTCGAGCGGGTCGGCAAAACCCTTCGCCTGACAAATACGGGCTCTGAGTTGCTGGTCCACGTTCGGGAAATGGCGGAAGTCGCCAACCGCATCTCCCTGACCGCCTCCGGCCAGTCCCAAGCGATCGAAGGTCAAGTCAGGATCACCGCATCTGATATCATGTCAGCTTACACGCTCCCCAAAATCATCAAGGAAATCCGTCTGGCCGCCCCTTTGCTGGAGATTGATGTCGTCGCGGCCAATGATGTGCGGGATATACAGCGGCGCGAGGCGGACATTGCTATTCGGCATGTCCGCTCAACCCAACCCAACCTTATCTCAAAACTGGTCGCGGATGCGTCGGCCCATTTCTATGCCTCATCGTCTTTTCTGGAGTCCGTCGGCCGCCCGAGAACAGAGGAGGAACTCGCCAGCCAGGACTTTGTCGGCTTCGGCGATCTGCAAGAAATGATGGGGTATCTGAACGCGGCCGGTGTCCCGGTCGCGGCCAAGAACTTCCGGGTCCGGTCGCAGAACGGGATCGTGGCATGGGAAATGGTACGCGAGGGCTTTGGCGTAAGCGTTATGTGGGATGAAGTTGCGGATCAAACTCCCGGTGTCGAACGCGTCTTGCCAGAACGGGCGCCATTCACATTTCCGATCTGGCTAACAACCCATTCTGAGCTTCACACCGCGCGGCGTATACGGATGGTTTTTGATATCCTCTCACGGCACCTCAGCCAGTAGGTAAGACAGGAACGCGGGAGTTTTGCGCATGACCCGGCAGTCTCTAATGTCCGCTATGGGAAAAAGCGGACCGTCGAATTTGCCCCCTTAATCCAACCTACTGATGGCGTGCGGCCTATTCCAAGCCCACGGCGTTCTTATACAGGTCCAGGATTGGATCCTCACTTAGCTCCACATCCTCGAGGGAAAGCACCTTTCCGGCCTCTATGTTCTTCTTGAGCCTGACATTATGCGCCAGTCCGATCGGAAGCGCCTTGCCCGCACGTTCAACAGGCAGAGCCTTTCCCCAGACGCAGAAGCCGCCCTCTCCGTCTAAGGTTTCGCCAGCCTTGAGATTGCGTTTTGCCACGGATGCAACTGTACCGCGCATTTCGCGTGACCGCCCGGTAGGCTCCTGTCGCAAGCCGACACTCAGCACAGAGACAGAAAGCTCCAGCCCAATCAGATGGAAGGGTTTATACATTGCCGCAAAGCGTCCGGTCGTATCCGTCGGCAAGCCATATTGTTTGAAGCAGGCGGCGGCATAGTCATTCGGGGCTTCAAGCACGACGTACACGCCCCAGCGCAAGTCGCGGAACACCGGACGACCATCTCTCTCCAGCGAAGAAATGGTTTCAACCATCCCTCGCTTGTCCAATTGGCCGCCGAACTCTCGCGGGCGTAAGACATGAGACAGATCATCCACCCCACAGGGTGGAAAGCCCAGGCCGTTCGAGGGCACAGAAAGCTCGCAAGCATTGGCAATAGCCACCATTTCGATCGCGCTTTTTGTTCCGTCGAGGAAGGAATTGAACATCTGAGGGTTCATCCCCGCAGCCCGCGCCTCCTCGGGCGTCAAACCGTAGTGCTCCCAGACATCGTCAGGAGTGACAGAGTGATAAGACGGCAGGTATTTCGTCCCCTTGCCAGCAGCGGTTACCGAGAATCCCGTCGCACGCGCCCAGTCGACCATTTCGGAGACAAGAGCTGGCTGGTCGCCATAGGCCATGGAGTAACAAACACCGGCTGCGGAAGCTTCTCGGGACAGTAAAGGGCCCGCCAGAACATCCGCCTCAACATTGACCATGACCACGTGTTTTCCAGCGGTTATTGCTGCTTTGGCATGTGCAATCCCTGCTTTTGGATCACCGGTTGCTTCGATCACTACATCGACTTGATCCAGTGCCGCCAAGTCCGAGCCACCCTCGAGAAACTTGGTCCTGCCAATACGCTCGTCGTCCCAGCCAACACTCTTGCAGGCGGTCCGGGCTCGACCCGGATCGAGGTCAGCGATTGCAGTGACCTCAAGCCCGGAGATGGTTGGCACCTGGCTCAAGAACATTGAACCGAATTTGCCCGCTCCAATAAGTCCCGCCTTGATCGGAGCGCCGCGCGCGTCAGCTTCCGCGGCAAGCTGTGCAAGGTTCATCATCGTCTCCTTTTCAGCCTGACCCTAGTGGATTTACTGACCGCCGCCCATAACCCTGACGGACAAACGCTTGGGTACTGCTTCAGCCGACCACGGCTGGTCGCGGGCGGATAGACTGCCACACTTTCAACCGACACCGTCCTTGTGCGTACGAAGGGCCGCCCAGATTAGTCAGTTGCTCATGTATAGGCCTTCGGGCTTGCGCATGTCCGACGCGCATGTCCATGATATATATGCTAGTGTGCCACATCGCTCGCGGTGCGCAGACCCGACGGAATAAATGGGCAAGCCCCGGTCCAAACACGCCGCCGGAATACGGACCGTACCCAGGTGCGGTAAAATCAAACAGGGAGCCAAACGATGAGTATCATGAAATCCTTCGCTGCAGTTTCTGCGGCCGTGCTTGCGATTGGGCAGTCCGCACCAGTGCTTGCGCAAACCTCATGGGATATGGCGACGCCTTATCCTGACGCGGAGTTCCATACACGAAACATCGCCCAGTTCGCGGAGGAAATTTCTGCCGCAACGTCCGGTGGGCTAAGCATCACCGTCCATTCGGGCGCGTCGCTGTTCAAGCATCCGGAGATCAAACGCGCGGTTCAAAACCAGTTGGTGCCGATCGGTGAAGTGCTGATGGCGAACCTTTTTAATGATGACCCGATCTTCGGTGCAGACAACATCCCTTTCATTGCCTCCACCTACGAGGATGCAAAGTCGCTTTGGGAGGCACAGCGCCCGCTCGTTGAAGCCAAACTCGCAGAAGACGGCATCCGTTTGCTTTACGCCGTACCGTGGCCAGGACAGGGGTTCTATACCAACAAGCCGCTGGCGGCTGGCAGCGATCTCGAAGGCCTCCGCTTCAGGACTTATAACGCCACGACCGCACGTATGGCGGAACTGCTCGGCGCCTCGCCAACTACCATCGAGGCGGTTGAGATCCCGCAGGCCTTCTCCACCGGCATCGTGGACGCGATGGTGACCTCAGGCGCCACGGGGGCGCGGACCAAGGCGTGGGATTTCACAACAGAATTCTATGACCTTCAGGCCTGGTTGCCCAAGAACATGATCATCGTGAACGAGTCAGCTTTCAGCGGTTTGCCAGAGGAGCAGCAGAAAGCGATCCTCGATGCAGCGGCTGCGGCCGAGACCCGGGGCTGGGAGATGAGCGAGAGCGTGGCCGCAGAGTCAGTCACCGTTCTTAAGGAGAACATGACCGTACATGCGGCAAGCGATGCCCTTGCGGCTGATCTGGCAGCGGTTGGGCAACAGATGGCTAGCGAATGGGCAGACAGCGTCGGCGCCGAAGGTCAGGCCATCCTCGAAGCGTTGAACTAACTCACAATGCAAACGAAAGCGGGCGTTACTCATCAAGTAGCGCCCGCTGACGAGAAACGGCCGCTTTGGGCCACCCACGATAGTCAACGTTCCAATGCCGAGGTCAAAAAGTACATGCTCACGCGATCCCTTGATGCAATCTACAAGGCGGCTGGCGTGCTGGCCGGAGTGTTTCTTGTCGCGATTTGCGTGATCGTAGTGGCCCAGATCATCGCCCGGCAAATGGAAACGATTATTCCATCCGCTGACCAGTTCGCGGGTTTCTGCCTCGCAGCGACCTCCTTTCTCGGGCTTGCCTATAGTTTCCGAAGTGGAAGCCATATCAGGGTCACTCTGTTCACGCAGGCCCTCACCGGGTTCGCAGCCCGGTTTTTTGTGATTGTCGCACTTGCGGTAGCTGCCGCGATCAGCAGTCTCCTGGCGTGGGAAACGCTTAAGATGGTTGTCCAGAATGCGACGCGTGGAGAAGTCACCTCTGGCCTTGTACCAATTCCGCTTTGGCTTCCCCAACTCGGGATGGCCGCGGGGGTCGCGCTTTTTGCCATCGCGATCATCGAAGACCTTGTCTCCGCAGCGATGGGACGCCCGGCGGCCTTTGAGCAAAGCGAACCTGCGGATGGCAGCCAGGACGAACTTGACGACGGACCAACCAGCCAGTGACCGCACTCCACCAGAGACCCGAACCCGCCCTGCCCCTTTCAATCGCGGCGGTACAGCCTGCAAGCTCCGGAGGCTGCGGTTAATGGATCCCAGTCTTGTTTCTCTCTTCTTGATCGGCGCGATGCTCGTGATGCTGGCGTCCGGCATCTGGGTCGCGTTGACACTTATGATCGTCGGTTATCTCGGGATCGCGTTGTTCTCTAGCGCACCAGCTGGTGCGATCATGACCACAACCATCTGGGCACAATCCTGGTCTTGGGCGCTCACGGCTTTGCCGCTGTTTATCTGGATGGGCGAGATTCTGTACAGGACAAAGCTCGCCTCCAACATGTTCAAGGGCCTGGCTCCCTGGATGAACGCACTGCCAGGCAGGCTGCTGCACGTGAATGTTGTGAGTTGCGGCCTGTTCGCGGCAGTCTCCGGGTCTTCGGCCGCTACAACCGCAACGATCGGACGGATCACAATTCCGGAACTGGAGAAGCGCGACTACGACCAGAAAATGATTGTCGGTAGTCTTGCGGGATCGGCAACGCTTGGGTTTCTGATCCCACCGTCTATCATCCTGATTGTCTATGGTGTGGCGGCCGAAGTTTCGATCAGTCGACTCTTCATCGCGGGCATCCTGCCAGGTTTGATGCTGATGGTCCTGTTCATGGGCTACATTATGCTTTGGTCTCTCTGGAACCCGGACAGGACCCCAAACCCAGAGCCACGCGTACCTGTGTTCCAACGCATACGCGCGACCGCAGGTCTCTTTCCGATGCTTTTGCTGATCATTGCCGTGATCGGATCGATCTATGCGGGTATCGCGACTCCGACAGAGGCCGCCGCAGTGGGCGTTTTGGGCGCGCTTTCGCTCTCCGCGGTCTCAGGCACGCTGAGTTGGGCCTCTTTCACGGAAAGCGTGGCAGGGGCTACGAAAACGACTTGCATGATCACGCTGATCCTGGCGGGTGCAGCTTTTCTGTCTGTTTCGATGGGTTTCACTGGTATCCCGCGCGCCCTGGCAGCTTGGGTCGGCTCATTCGAATTGAGCCAGTTTGAATTGCTTCTTGCGCTCACTCTGCTTTTTGTGGTGATGGGCTGTTTTCTCGACGGCATTTCAATCGTGGTTCTGACAGCATCCGTGATCATGCCCATGGTGCAAGCCGCAGGGATCGATCTCATTTGGTTCGGAATCTATCTGGTCGTTGTGATCGAGATGTCTCAGATCACACCGCCTGTGGGGATCAACCTTTTTATCCTTCAGTCGATGACGAAGCACGATCTGCTGGCCGTTGCCAAAATGGCGTTTCCGTTCTTTCTGGTGCTGGTGCTCGCTACGCTGTTGCTGATCATTTTCCCCGAAATCGCTACCTTCCTTCCGTCGCTGATGACCCGGGGATAATGCCCTCAATCTCCCGCAACGGTGGACGCGTCGCTGGTTCCGCAGGTTTTCCCGGCACCAATGGTGGCTTTGTGGAAAAAGCCGCCCTTTCGGCAACGCGACCGCTTAAAATACCAGGAGCACCTGGGACCGCCGTCACGCATTTCACAGACGCAGGGTGGCCGCAGTGCCTAACGTATGATCTGTAAGGTGGAAGCGGCACGGGAGGCTCTGAGTGACACAAGGTGAGTTGATAGCGGATGCCCCGCAGAGGCGGTTTAATCCTCTCAAAGGTGAATGGGTATTGGTTTCGCCGCACCGGAGCAAACGCCCTTGGCAGGGCCGGACCGAGACGCAGGAAGACACAGAACGCCCGGCCTATGACCCGCAGTGCTATTTGTGCGCTGGAAACGCTCGGTCTTCCGGAGCCACAAACCCTAACTACAGTGGCCCGTTCGTTTTCGATAATGACTTCCCTGCCCTTCTGTCCGACACGCAAGAAGGAAAAACCCGTCACCCCCTTTTCCGCGCAGAGAACGTACAGGGTACGGCGCGCGTTATGTGTTACTCAGAGCGCCATGACCTAACCCTTCCCGAACTTTCGCAGACAGACATCCGCGCTGTTGTCGACGTTTGGGCCGAACAAATCGTGGAGTTGGGCGCCTATTGGCATTGGGTCGCGGTCTTTGAGAACAAAGGTGAGTTGATGGGCTGTTCCCAACCGCACCCCCACGGACAGATCTGGGCCTCGAACTTTATTCCCAACGAGGTGGCGACCGAGGATGCAAGACAGAAGGAATGGTTGGAAAGCAACGGCCGCGTTTTGCTGGTGGATTACGCTGCGGAGGAAGCAAAGCGCGGCGACCGAACGGTAGTTGAGAACGACGACTGGATCGTGGTGGTGCCCTGGTGGGCAACCTGGCCCTTTGAGACGCTGATGCTGCCCCGCCGGCATGTTCTTCGGCTGCCGGATCTGACCGAGGCGGAACGCACGAGTTTGGCCGAGATCCTAAAACGGCTCACCATTGCGTATGACAACCTCTTTCTGACCGAGTTCCCTTACACGATGGGGTGGCACGGTGCGCCGACCAAAGCGGGCGATCACGGCCATTGGCAACTGCACGCGCATTTCTATCCGCCTTTGCTGCGCTCTGCCACGGTGCGAAAGTTCATGGTGGGCTTTGAAATGCTGGCCGAAGCGCAGCGGGACCTGACCCCCGAGAGCGCTGCTGCACGTTTGCGCGACCTGCCAGGCGTTCACTACAAATCCGGGAGTGGCGGGTGAGCGAAATGAACGGAGGCGCGTTGGAAAAGCAGGTCGAGTTCGGGTTCCAAGCGCAGTTCGGCACCGCGCCTGCCGTGACGTCCTTTGCGCCAGGGCGGGTCAATCTTCTGGGCGAGCACACGGATTATAATGGCGGCTATGTCCTGCCGATGGCGCTGCAGAACCTCGGCGTTGCAGTTGCCATGGATGCAGGGGCGCCGCCGGCGAAAATTGAGATCTTCTCGATGACTTTGGGCGAGACAGCAAAACGCAAGGTCACCGAAGGACCATCGGAGCACTGGTCAGACTATGTACTGGGTTGCGTTCAGACGGTGGCTGCAGAGCCGTCATCCCGAAAGGGGCTCCGCATGGTTCTGGCAACCAGTCTACCGCTCGGCGCCGGGCTCTCGAGCTCGGCTGCGCTGGAGGTTGCAATCCTGAGAGCGGTCACATCGCTTTTCGGCATCCACATGGATGCATCACAACTGGCGCGGGCCGCGCAGGCGGTTGAGAATGATTTCGTGGGCATGCCGTGTGGGATTATGGACCAGTTTTCGGTGTCCGTGGGAACTCCGGGCAAGGCCTTGTTTCTGAACACCCGCACGCTCGAACACGCAGCGGCTCCCGGGCTTGCAGAACACGCATTTCTTGTGGTCGACTCCGGGGTCAGCCACCAGTTGACTGACAGCGGGTATGCGACCCGCGTTGCAGAGTGCAAAGCGGCCTGCGAGGCGCTTGGGGTTAAGGACCTGTCCGAGCTCGACCACGGTGATGAGGATCGCATAAACACGTTACCCGCCCCCTTGAACAAACGCGCGCGCCATGTTGTGACCGACAACAAGCTTACGCAAGACGGGTTTGCCGCGCTGCAGGCGGGAGACGCAGCTACGTTCGGGCGATTAATGTCCGAAAGCCATGCGACCGCTCGCTGCAACTATGAGATCACTGTACCGGAGACCGACGCGCTGGTAGCCGCGGCGGAACGCGCCGGGGCTTTGGGCGCGCGTCAGACCGGCGGCGGTTGGGGCGGCGCAATCGTGGCTCTGGTGCCAGCAACCGCAGCCGAGAAGATCGGCGCGAAGCTGGTCGCGCAGTTTCCAAAGGCAAAGTTGCTTGCCGTAACCTGATGAAAGCTAACCGGCACTCTCGCGCGCGTGCCACACTACGCCTGCTGGTGGGATTTTCTCCCCCTCAAATGTAACAGTCTCAGAACCATAGTTGAAAAAGAAGCGATGGGTGGCGGTATCGCGCACCCGAAGGCTATCGGGCAGTTTGAGTGCATCGATATTTGCGTCGGCAAGCCAGTCGGTGACAAGGAGGTTCCATAACGCGTCGTCAGGCCACCCCGCGAGATACTGAATACGGTCGCCAGACAGAATGAGTTGCCCATCTACAGCTTCGACATGGCGGGTAGCCACGCTTTCGATATGTTCCCACCATCGGATGATTGCGCCGCCGCCCTTTGCCGCGATTGAAGCAGATGGTGGAAGGCTTTCCGTAAGCGTGACTTTGGCATCTACCAGATCCGTCGCGGGCGGCAATTGGTCGGGAATACGGAATTCAGCACTACGGCAATTGAACCGAGGTCCCAGAACCACTCGCGCCTGCGCAGCCTTCATGGCCACCTGCAAGGCCTCGGGCAGCAGCATCAGTCCCGGGATCAGGACAAGGGCGTAATCAGACAGATCGGTCGTCTCGGGCGAGAGAATATCGATAGAAACACCTTGTCGGCGTAGCGCCCTGTACGCCGAAAACACCAAGTTGAAATAGTCAAAGTCCGCGCCCTGCGGCTGCACCTCACACGCCCATTGTGAAGCGTAATCAAAAACAATAGCCACCTTGGCGCTGGCCGTACCGGCCTCGGGCACTTCGGCAAGTTCGCGCGCCACTTGCGTGGCTTCTGCCAGCGCTTGAGCGTCCGAAGCATCCGTCCGGAGCAGCCCGGTATGCATCTGTTCCTGCGCAAACGGAACCTGACGCCAGCGGAAATAGCTGACGACCTCAGCGCCATGGGCAAATGCTTCCCAACTCCAGAGGCGAACCATGCCCGGCAGAGGCGCGGGGTTCCACGGAGCCCAGTTCACCGGGCCGGGTTGCTGCTCCATCACCCACCAGCGGCCGCGGCCTACGGTGCGGTAAAGGTCATGGTGAAAGGCCTGAAAATCCGGGTGGCCCTGACGCAGAAACGCGGCCCGCGTTGCGTCATCGCACTCGATGCGATCCATCAGGAACCCGAGCGGATAGCTGTCCCAACTTGCGATATCGAGGTCTGCGCCGACGGCGTAGTGATCGAAGTCGAGCTCGCGCCCCATATAATTGTGCAGAAGTGGTGCGTTAGTCCATGTACGGAGTTCTTTCGCCTGCACTGCGTTGAAGCGCGCGACTTGCTCCGAGGAATACCGGCGAAACGCCATCTCGTGCGCCGGGTTCGGCTCCGTCACAGTTTGGTTCGGCAGATCGACCTCGTCGAAATCGCGATACTGCATAGACCAGAACGCATTGCCCCAAGCCGCGTTCAGCGCCTCGGGCGACTGATAGCGTTGCGCAAGCCAGTCGCGAAACCCGGTTTGCGCAGACTGCGAATAGGACAGTGTTGTATCGTGACAGCCGTATTCATTATCAATTTGCCAGGCCGCAATCCGATCGTCGCCTCCATAGCGTTCCCCCAGCACTCGCGCGATGCGGCGGCACTCGTCGAGATAGCCTTGATGGCTAAAGCAATAATGTCGGCGCGAGCCGAATTTTCGGGGATGGCCATCTGTGTCGATGGCCAACATGTCGGGGTATTTGTCGAGCATCCAACGCGGCGGGGTGGCCGTGGGTGTGCCCAGAACGATTTTGAGCCCCGCCTGCGCAAGAATGTCTATGGCCCGGTCCATCCAGTCAAAGTCAAACTCACCCGGTGCAGGCTCCAGCAGCGACCATGCAAACTCCCCGACGCGCACCCAGGACAGCCCGGCCTCCGCCATGCGGCGCGCATCGTCCGCCCAATGGTCTTCAGCCCAATGTTCCGGGTAGTAGCAGACACCGAGTGCGCGCTTCATCGACCGGACCCGCCTAAGCTGATTTTCGCTTGGGTCGCGCCGCCCAGCGCGGCAGCCAGTCGGCATGTGCTTCCAGAAGATCGTCCACAAGGGCCCGAATCTGCCTCAGATCAAGTTCAGCTGCCGTGTGCGGGTCCATCATTGCAGCGTGATAGACATGTTCGACATTCTCATCGAGCAGTGCGCGCACCGTCAGTTCCTGCACATTGATCTGCGTGCGCATCAGCGCAGTCAGTTGCGGCGGCAGCTCCGCCACCGTCGTAGGTTGGATGCCGTTGCCGTCGACGAGACAGGGAGTTTCAACGACAGCGCCCATGGGCAGGTCGGGCAACTGGCCCTTGTTCTGGACATTGCCATAGATCATTAGTGGCGCGTCGGTGACAATTGCGTTCATCAGATCTGCTGCGAATTCGTGGCTCTTGTTGACATCGACGGGACCACCGCCTGTTAGCCGCACCGCCTGCGCGCGCCAGTCCGCTATCTGCTCTTCGCATCGTTTGGGGTACTCATCGAGCGGGATGCCGAACTGCTCGATCAGATCGTCCCGACCGCGCTTGATGAACCATGGTACGTATTCGGCAAGATGCTCGGAGCTTTCGGTGCAGAAATAACCCAGATGCTCCATCACCTCATACCGCACGGTGTTGGGGCAACGCGCGTGATGCAGGGGCGGTTTGGGCAGACGGCCCGCACGGTACCCCGCCGCGAGCTCGGGATAGAGGTCGCGGCCCTTGTGCTCGAGGCGCAGGAAGAAGGCCACGTGGTTGATGCCCGCCACTTTGTAGTCAATTGCGTCCTGCTGAAGGTCGAGATCATGGGCAATCTCTTCGACTGTGTTCTGGACCGAGTGGCAGAGCCCAACCGTTCTGACATTGGGGAAACGTTCCCCCAAAGCCCATGTATTGATCGCCATCGGGTTCACGTATTGCAGCATCAGAGCGTCAGGACAGAGTTGGGTCATGTCCTCTGCCACTGCCCAGAGGTGCGGAACCGTTCTGAGACCCCGCATGATGCCCGCAACGCCCAGCGTGTCGCCGATCGTCTGGGTCAGACCGTGGGCGCGCGGAATCTCGAAGTCCGTGACTGTACAGGGGCGATATCCACCGATCTGGAAAGCCGTAACGACGAAGTCGGCACCGTCGAGGGCGCGAAGACGATCAAGTGTTGCTTCAACGGATGCGCTGGTTCCCATAGCGTCGATCATGCGACGGGCGACGATCTCGCTCTCTCTCAGACGCGCCTCGTCGATATCCATCAATGCGAAACTGGCATCACGAAGCGCGGGGAAATGCAGCGCGTCGCCGATTATGTTTTTCATGAAGATCGTCGAGCCAGCGCCGATAAATGCGATCTTTGGCATATGCGATAGACCTATTTGACAGCTCCGAGGGTAAGACCAGCAATAAAATGCTTTTGCATCGCAAAGAACATCAGAACCGGAGGAATTGCGGCTACGATCGACCCCGCGGACATCAGGTGATAGGCCGCCCGGAACTGCGAGTTGAAGCTGGTGATCCCGGCAGTCACGGGCTGCGCATCTGGCCCTTGGGTCAGCACGACCGCCCAGAAATAATCGTTCCAGATGAAGGTAAAAATCAGCACAGACAAGGCAGCGAGCGCCGGCTTCATCAAAGGCAATACCACGAACCAGAAGATCCGCCACTCGGCCACGCCCTCGACCCGCGCGGCTTCGATCAGCGGATAGGGCAACTGGCGGATGAAGTTGCGCATGAAGAGCGTGCAAAACCCGGTCTGAAACGCAATGTGGAACAGGATCAGTCCGATCTTTGTGTCGTAGAGGTTCAGGTTCACGGTCAGGTCTCGAACCGGCACCATCAGGATCTGGAAGGGCACAAAGTTCCCTGCAATGAACATGAAGAAAATCAGCAGGTTGCCCTTGAACTTATAGACCCCAAGCGCGAAGCCGGTCATCGAACTGAGCGCTACCGCGCCAATCACTGTCGGCACGGTAATGAGGACCGAGTTCAGCAAGTAGCGTGGCATATCGCTGTCGAAGAACACGCGCCCGTAATTCGCAAAGAACTCAAACGACCCCGGCGCGCCCCAGTAGTTGCCCGCTGCGAAGTCGCTTTCCGGCCGGATAGAAAAAGTCGCCACCGCGATCAGCGGCAAGAGCCAGACGATCATAGCGATGGGGAGCGCAGCCTGATAGGTGATCTGTGCCGCGTTCGAGCGTTTCTGGATCGGTGCAGGAAACATCTCAGGTCCCTTCTCGGGCAGCGAGCGCCGCCTGCATCTTCTTGGTGAGACTGCCGCGCACGATGTCGTAGGAGCTGACAATCCGGTGGGTCAACTCCTCATCCGCAACATTGTCGGGCAGGTTCACCCAGGAGCGGTGAAAATAGCGGGCCTTGCGCGCAACCTGCGCGTCGATGAGCATGGTCGCGGTTTCGACATCCGGGGTTTTAACCGACACACCAGGATCGACCGAGCCAAAGCAGGCAAACATCTTGCCTCCTACTTTCCACGCCTCATGCCCGCCGCCCCAGGGGTCGGACGCCTCCGCGCCTGGAAGCGCAGAACAGATATTGGACACGCGACTACGCAGATCAGACATCACCGCGCCTCCCGTTCGTCGCGCCACATGGAATAGAGGAAGTACAGGATGAAACCGAGCATCAGCAGGAACAGCACCACGGCAATCGCAGCACCGTATCCCATACGGAACCCGAACTCAGACAGAGATTCCTCGAACATGTAGAAGCTGAGCACGCGGGTCGATCCGAACGGCCCGCCATTGGTCATCACTGCGATAAAGTCGAAGGAGCGCAACGCACCGATAATCGTCACAACGAACGCTATGAACGTCGCAGGTTTCAATTGCGGCAGGATCACGTACCACAGCATTTTCCAGCCCTTGGCCCCATCGAGCCGCGCTGCTTCGACCTGTTCGGGATCGACCGCATTCAGGCCTGTCAGATACAGGATCATGCAATACGCCACCTGCGGCCACAGACCAGCAGCAATGATGCCATAGGTTGCCGTGTTCGGATTGCCGAGCACGCCGCCCTTGATGTCGATACCGAACCATCCGGTGATCACATCAAAAAGCCCGTCATTCGGCAGGTAGAACCAGGAAAAGACCAGCCCGACGACCACCTGGCTCAGGACAAACGGGAAAAAGAACATCGACTTGTAGAAGCGGATGCCCCGCACCGTCTGGTTCAGAAACAGAGCGATGAAGAGCCCAGCAGGTATTGCCAAAAGATAGAGGATCAGCCAGCGAACGTTGTTCCAGAATGACACCTCGAACTTGCGGTCCCCACCTAGGAGGCGCTCATAGTTGGCCGTTCCCACCCAGACCTTTTCCCCAAGTCCGTCCCATTCATGCAGGCTGATCCAGAACGACTGGAAGATCGGGATGATCACGTAGATGGAAAAGAACAGGATGCCCGGAACCAGGAACAGCCACGGCGTCGCCGCGATCTCGTGGCGTTTGTACCAGCTTTTGCGTTCGAGTGTAGCTGCCTCGGACCTCATGGTCCTTCCTCCGGGATCAGGTCGCGCGCCTTGGTGCAGATAGCTTGGCGGGCTTTGTCGGGCCGGGGCAGCTTAACCAAGCCGCCCCGACCGCTTGTCCTAGTAGATCCGCTGCCGCGCATCCTCGAGACGGGCAAGAATGTCATCGAGGTTGTCCGGGAAGACCATGAATTCCTGCAGACCTTCCATACCAACCGACGCCATCTCGGCGGGGAAGTCGCGGTCGAAGAACTGCATGATCCCGCCGCCGGCATTGCTGGACAGCATTTCAAAACCCTGCTGGACGAACTTGTCGTCCCCTATCGAGGAGTTGGCGTTCACCGGCAATTGCCCAAGCGCGTCGCCCGCATTGATCCGCGTCTGCACATCGGCCGAGGTGACAAAGCGCAGGAACTCTTTGGCGGCTTCGACGTTCTGCGCACCGCTTGCAATGTGGAATGTGTCGGTCGGCGCATCTTCCGCGTAATCGACATCCGGGTTGATGACCGGGAACTGGTAAAAATCCAGTTTGGTATCATCGAGCCCGCCGTCCCGCATCGCAGCCACGGCGAAGTTCCCCATCAGATAGGCGGTCGCCTCCCCGTCCACGATGAAGGGCAGCGCCTCTTGCCAGCTATAGGTCTGGTGATCATCGATGAAGGCGCCCATGTCGATCAGCTGACGCCAGTTGTCAAAGGTCTGGCGCACACGGTCGTCGGTCCACTCGATCTCGCCGCGCGCAAGCGCCATGTGGAAATCATAGCCGTTGGTGCGCGAGTTGACATAGTCGAACCAGCCGCCGGCCGTCCAAAGGAACTTCGTGCCGATGGTGTAGCATTTGCGCCCGGAGTCGAGGATTGCTTGGCAGTTCGCGACTTCTTCTTCCCAAGTGCCAGGCTCTTGCAGGCCCAGTTCCTCAAAGATGTCTTTGCGGTAATAGACGCCCCACTGATAATAGGTGTAGGGCACACCCCATTGCTTGTCGTCGATCGTCATCGCGCCCTTGGTTGAGGCGAGCGCCTCGAAGTCTGGCTCCGCCCAAAGCTCGGACACATCCATGAACAGGCCAGCATTTACATAGGGCAGCATCCGGTTGGCCGCGTACCAGTTCACGACATCGGGCGGATTGGCCGAAAGCGCATTGCGGATCTGTGTCTTCCACGCCTCGCGGTCCACGATCTCTAGCTCGACCGTAAGGTCAGGATGCATTTCGTCGAATTCTGCGGCCAAGCCCTCCATTACCGCCCTCGGCGCCGGGTTCGACATGTCCGAGATGATCCTGAGTTCACCGCTCAGATTGCTGGCGTGACTTCCGGCAAAGGCCGCTGCCGCACTCACAGCCGAAGCTGACAGCGCCACAAGGGGCGCTTTAAATATGGAATGCATGATGTCCTCCCTGACGCATCCGCGATAGTGGGTCCCGTTGACCGGGATCCGATGGTTGTCTGTTGAAAAGGTATTCGCAACTCGCCTATTGATGTCAACAAAAGCCCGCAGTTGCGCGTAGATGCATCAGGGCCAAGGGAGGACACATGGACCGAGGGACAAGCGCATCACGCGCAGATTTCGCCCAGTCTGGACACGGATCGCACAGGGATCGGCCTGCTAAGAAAAGGGCCGCGTCATGTCGGGCGTAACACTTCAGAAAGTGGTCAAGCGCTACGGCGAAACACAGGTCGTGCATGGCATCGATCTCGAGATTGACGACGGTGAATTCTGCGTCTTCGTGGGTCCGTCCGGATGTGGCAAGTCCACGCTCCTGCGCATGGTGGCCGGTCTTGAGGAAACCACCGACGGCCATATCAGCATCGGACCCCGCGAGGTTACCAACCTTGACCCGGCCGAGCGCGGGGTCGCGATGGTGTTTCAGACTTATGCGCTCTATCCGCACATGACCGTCGAGGAAAACATGGGCTTCGGTCTGAAGATGAACGGGTATCCCAAAGCCGACATCAAGGCAAAGGTCGCCGAAGCCTCAGGTATTCTGAAGCTCGACACCTATCTCAAACGCAAGCCTGCTGCCCTGTCCGGAGGTCAGCGCCAACGCGTAGCGATTGGGCGCGCCATTGTCCGTGGTCCCGAGGTATTTCTGTTTGATGAGCCTCTGTCAAACCTCGACGCAGAACTGCGGGTCGAAATGCGGGTAGAGATCGCACGCCTCCATAAGGAAATCGGCGCGACGATGATCTATGTCACACACGACCAGGTCGAGGCCATGACACTTGCTGACAAGATCGTGGTCCTGCGCAGCGGCAACATCGAACAGGTCGGCGCGCCGCTCGATCTTTATCGCGACCCGGACAACCGGTTTGTTGCAGGCTTCATCGGCTCGCCATCGATGAATTTCCTGGAAGGCGTGGTGCAGGATGGCGCGGTTCAAGTGAAGGGTCTTGGACGCAGCATCGCGCCAACGGGCGCTCTGCCGCCAAATGGCGCCAAGGTCATCGCGGGATTGCGGCCCGAGCATGTGACCATCGACTCGTCTGGAGAGACGCATGTTGTTGATCTGACCGAAGCGCTCGGCGGCGTTAGCTATGCCCATATCACAGCGCCATCAGGGGAGAAGATGATCGTCGAAGAGCGCGGTGATGCCCGGTCCAGAGAAGGCGACACCGTGTCAGTCGCATTCGACGACGCACGGGTTTTTCTTTTTGACGCCGAAACCGAAAACCGCCTGCGCTGATTGAACTGGGGTCGTCTTGCCGCCCTGACCGCGGCGCACCCCGCCACCAATTGTACCGAAGTCAGAGATTGCTTGGTCGCTTACCCAGAAGCGGGGCAGCAACTCATCAAATAAGCTCCCGATTGCCTCTACATGGTCATCGATCGGCGCAATAGCTGCCGTTTTCCGCGTATCGAAGACTTCCGACCGCCGTCTTAAGACGTTTATTCTTAGCAGAAAGCAATCATTTATGCCCGTCGCAGTAAAAGTGGGCTCTGGTTCCGCTCCCAACCACTCTGTTTCATTTGGGTTTTGGTGTGCACAGGCGTTAGCATATCGTCAGATCCAATCCCCAGAAGCGTGTTCGATCATGGAAGCAACCGCATGACCCTCAAAATTCGATGGCTGGTGCTGGTCGCATCTCTGATACTGGTCGCCTGCGATGACGAAAATGCCACCGTCTTGCGTGGTACCTCCGTCGAAGACGGCGCCCCGGGTGAGTTCTTCATGCAGGGTGATGCAACGAAAATTCTGAAATGCGTTCACAGCGGAGGAGGCGAATACCCGGGAGTTAATGGAACGATGTTCGAATATCCCCTCGTGGGGGGCGGGGAAATCCGTGCTGTTTCAGGCTGGCGCGCAACCTTCGTGCAGGCTGAATACAACCGTACTCGGATAGTCGTCCGCGATCAGAACGGCGCGACCGTCCCGGAGTTGAGCCAGCAGGTACGCCGCTTGCTAGACGAATGTGGCTGGTATGTGTAGGTGACTTACTCCCAGAGTTCCCACGCATCAGATTGTGACATCGGCCTCACTCTGGCCATCTAACAAAACTCCAGAAAACGGCAAAAAAATCCGCGGAAAGGTCAATCATTGGAGCGGCTTCCATTGCATTTGTTTGACTTAAGCCTCACGCGCCGGACAGGCTTTTCCCCTGGCTCCGAGCGGGGGCAGAGTGGACCGCAATCAAAATGATAAACAGCGATATGCGCATCATCACCAGAAAAGACCTGCTTACGCGAGCGATCTGGACGTCGTTAAGAAGGCAATGCATGCCGCTTACGATCGCGTGAAAGAGGGGCAACTCGGTCGTGACATCATCGCCCCGCTCGAATGGCATGGCGTGGTTGGTCTGTCGGACAGCTCCGTCGATGTGCGCGCCAGGATCAAAACGCGTCATGGGCAGCAGTGGGCCATTGGCCGGGCTTACACCGAACAAGTCAAATATGCACTGGATCAAGCCGGGATTTCGATCCCGTTCCCGCACCGTGAATTGAAGCTGCCGCAAGAACTCATCGAAAGGCTCGCGCCTCCGAGTAGTAGAAAACCCGGTTAGGGAGCGCTTCGTGAAGCTGTGCGGGGCGACTTATGCACCAGTAGCGATGCCAACACGAACCCAACGATACGTTGGGGCGAGAGGCTGCTTTGACGGATATCCGCTTCCCGCTCTCAGCGGTCACCTGACGGTATCAGTCAGGATTTGATCCGATCTGGATGCACCGGATGACCGCTTCGCGGACAAAGAGGTAGTTCGCTGCAGAGGGCACAGTCCGCAGATCCCAAGAGATTAGAAAATAGAAACCACCCACCTAATAATCACCGCGTTTGCCAGATCGATGAAGAATGCGGAAACGAGCGGGAGGACGATGAAGGCAAGTGGCGATGGCCCGTAGCGCTGGGTCACAGCCGTCATATTCGCTATCGCAGTCGGTGTGGCGCCGAGCGAGAAGCCAGCAAACCCAGCTGAAATAACGGCTGCAAAGTAGTTGCCTCCCATCAGGCGGAACACGATGAGAATAATAAAAAGGGTTGCAGCCAAAGCCTGCAGGAACATTGTCACGGCCAGGACGCTTGCGCTCGACGCCAGCGTCCAAAGTTCCATGGACATCAGCGACATCGCGAGAAACACCGACAAGCTGAATTCCGAAATCAGATTAGTTGCGCCGCTTCTTGGACTGAGGTTTGCCCTTGGGAAGAGCGCTGGCAGGATGTTGGCCAATAATATCCCGCTGATCAGACATGGAACAAAAAGCGGGAGTTTGACACCAGCTGCACTTAGCGCTTCGAAAGCTGAGTAGCCAAGAAAGATAGCAATGTGAATCCACAGGATACTCGACATGATCGATACCTGAGTTATCCCGGTTTGTCCGTCCACTGCCGAAAGGGTTGCAGCCGTGGGGACGTGGCCCTTTGTTGCGCTGCCAGCGACTAACTTGTGCTTCTGGATGAGATACTTGGCGATCGGTCCGCCGATCACGCTTGCAAGGATCAGCCCGATGGTGGCGGCTGCAATTCCCAGTTCAGCTGCGCCCTCTACCCCGAACTCGCTTTGGATTGTAGGACCCCACGCGATAGCTGTTCCATGCCCCCCGATCAGCGATGCTGTGCCCAGGAGAACGCTGGCTTGCGGTGCAAGGCCGAAAAGGCTGGCTCCCACGAAACCAACTGCGTTTTGGATGAGCATAAAAACAATCGTTAAACCGAGTAGGATCGCGAGAATGGGTCCGCCTTTTAACAGGTCGGCGACACGCGCGTTCAACCCAACGGTGGTAAAGAAATACACAAGAAGGAAATCCCGGGCGGCGAGGTCGTATTCAATCTCGCGACCCGTAATCCAAACTATCCCAAGCGCCACCAGGGCCGCGACCAGCCCGCCACTTACCGGTTCAGGAATGCTGTAGCGCTGAAGGACCGGAAAACGGCGCGTAAGCCGTGCACCAAGAAAGTACACCACAATGCCAAGTGTAAACGCGCCGAAACTACGTACGAGAATTGGTTCCAGCAGTCCGTTCGCTTCCATGCTCGCCCCTCAACACTAACTTTGGCACCTCATACTACTCGATTGTAACGCTCGCTTCGCAGCCTTGTTTGTACTAGCTTGCACTCGCATTAGAATAGACCCAGGTTCTTGTTAAGGCACGCTTGCGTATTAACCAATAACGACACCCGCTTTCAGCTCGGAACGGGCCTTCGCTGCACCTCAGCCCATGTCCGCTAGCCGCTTTTGGCGGTCATCTGAAGGTATCCGTCGGGGTTTGATCCCATCTCGACGCAACGAACGACCGCTCTGGGGACGAAGGAGACAGCAGGACCTTACAACTATCAGCGCTCTCAGTTGCAAATTCCTTCTGTCTGCGCGTCTGTCCACGGTAGTCGAACATCTATAGGTGGGGTCGTTTCCCACCGGGCGGCGGCGGGGAACACCTGGGTAACGAGGCGGTGGAGTTCGGCAGTCCGCATTCCATCCGGGTCCAAGGCGCGACAACATACGAACTCTTCGACAATCACTCCTTGCTGCTCAAAGGCATAGGAGAGGAAAGGTCTGCCAGGGTCGAATTCCACCAAATAGGGATCATCTTCGTCCAAATGCTCAAACCCCGCCCTGAAGGGATGATAACCAGTAAGCTCTCGTTGCTGCCACTGCCAGACATGTGTCATCTCGTGAGCAAGAAGCATCGCCTTTCGCAGATCCATGCTCTCGGGATACGAAGCGAGGAAGTCGCCATGAAACACTTCGCGCGTGTAGAAAACACGTTCGCCTAACACCATAGCAGCATAGGAGCCAGGGACTGCTTCGGTCCGCGGGCGCTGGATCATTTCGCGGCAGGTAGTCCTCGGGCGAACTGGTATCTCGACCGGCATTAGGCCCGACACAGATCCCTCAACAATCCGCACGTTCTGTGTGTCAAGCGCGGGACCGAGAACGCTGTCGGTAAAGGCACGCTCCGTAGGGGTTAGCGTACGTTCTGCGCAAGCCGAAAGCGTCAGTAGGATCAAAAGCGAGCGCACTGCGTACACCTAAACAGAACCTCCCGCGCGGCGACGCAATCACACTTACGTCCACACGCGGTGTTGGCAAGCAGGAGGCTGCCGTACCGCTGTCCAAATGACCGCTTCGCGGACAAAGCGGCCCTTCGCCTCAGTTTCTGAGCGCAAGTTTAGTGGCTGCCTGAGTAGATTGGTTAGGTCCTATGGCAAAGACGTTGGATCCGCGCCACGCATGACCGCAGCTGCAACTTCGCGTAGCTTCTCAGCCGCTGGGGACAGCGCGCGACCGCGATACGTCACAATGCCAAGTTTGCGGCTGATAGTGGGTTTGGTGATCGGGATGATCGATATATCCAGGTCACGTCTTGAGAGCCGGATGATTGATGGAATGGCAGCGATGCCAATCCCCCTCCCGACAAGGCTGAGTTGCGAGTGAAAATGCCCAACTTGCATGTCGTTTGACAGCGTATCGTAGAGCGAGCCCAGGTGACGTTGCAGGATCTTGCGGGTGCCGCTTTCGGACCTGAGCAGGATAAAGTGCTGATCCTTGACCTCTTCCCACGTGGTCGATATCGCCTGTGCCAGTGGATGGCTATTGTGACACGCGATGACAAAACGGTCGTCGATCAGTTTCTCGAAGTCCAGTTCTGGATGAGGCTCTCCCAATTGGGCGAACGCCATTTCGGACTGTCCACTGATAACGCGTTCGAGGGCTTGCGGGCTTGAATCCTCGTGCACTCGGATACGGATGTTTGGATATGTGGCTTTGAAGGTATCAATGATTTCCGGCAGGAGCGTGTCCGATAAAGTCATGTTGCAGGAAAATGAAATGATGCCTTTGCGCACCTTCACAAGCTCTGACATGTCATCCAGTGAGCGATTGTAGTCTTCGATGATACGCTTGGCTTTTGGCAGAAACTCCTTTCCCAAAGTGGAGACAGCCACCGAGCGGGTGGTACGATCAAGAAGTGGCGCACCGAGGGAGTCTTCAAGTTTTTTGATCCGCCGGGACAACGCAGACTGGGTCACATGAAGCTCATCGGCAGCGAGCGCGAAGCTGCCAAGTCTCGCGACCGTGACGAAAGCGATGATTTCACCAAGCGAAGTATCTCGGATCATTTATAATTTCCAAAAAATCATTAATACCTGATTTTTTTGAATTTGTGTAATGGATCGCGTGATGTCAACCTATCGGCGCAATCGATTTTGCGCGGCCTTCCGAGGAGGCGGCCGCTTTGACTTAGGGAGGACTATCCATGTTGAGTGGAGTGAAGAATCTGCTCGTAGGTGCGGCCGCGGCCTTGGCACTCGCGGCACCAAGCGGCGCTCTGGCCGATGATTTCACGCTTGAAGGTCAGACTGTGACCTGGATCGTAGGCTTCAGCGAAGGTGGCGGTACAGACCGTTTGACCCGACTGTTGCAAGCAAAGCTTGGGGAACATCTGCCCGGAAACCCAAACGTGATCGTGCTGAACAAGCCGGGCGGCGGTTCGGTTATTGCGTCGAATGACTTCCATGAGAACGCGCCGAACGATGGCACGATGCTGATCATGGCGTCGACCTCGTCACTCCTGCCTGTGATCCTCGGCTCGGATGTCGCAAGATACAATCCGAATGACTGGGTTGCGGTAACCGGTTTTGCCCGTGGCGCTGCGATGTACGCGATCAGCGATGAGCTGGGCCTGGGCCATGAAGACATGATGGCCGACTACGAAGCGCTTCAGTCCGCCAATATCCGGTTCGGTACGGAAACCCCGCTTTCGGCAGAACTACTGGATTTCGTGTCCATGGAGATGCTCGGCGTTAACGCGCGCTACGTCTTCGGCTTGTCGTCAAAAGACGCGGAAGCCGCCTTCCAACGCGGTGAGATGAACGTCAATACCGACAACGTCCGTTCCTATCTGAAAGACTATGGTGACGATCCCAAGGTGAACCCGGTCTGGAGCTACGGCGTTATCGACGAAAACGGTGATCTCCAGCGCGACCCGGACCTGCCGGACGTCCCGACGTTCCCCGAGTTCTACGAAGCGGTAAAAGGCGAGGCCCCCAGCGGTCCTGCTTACGAGATGCAGCAGTCCCTGATGAATGCCAAGGTCATGCTGTCCAAGGCCGTCATGCTGCCGCCGGGCACGCCGGATAACATCCGCCAAGCCTACATCGATGCCATGAAGAAGGTGACGTCTGACCCTGAGATCATTGCCGCGTTGCCGCGCGAAGTCGGCTCCATGCCGCTTAACTTTGGCGACGAAACGCAGCAGGCAATGGCCACCGGTACAGCGCTTGATCCAGAAGTGCGGGACTGGGTCGCAGGCTTCTTGGAAGAGCGTTTCAATACCTCCCTGAACTAGACGTCTAGTTCATACCTTGCCAGGCGGGACCATCCTGGTTCCGCCCGGCATTTTCCGGCGGTCACGCCGATAGAATTCCAACAAGACTCGCACGGCATAAACCAAACCCGCTGGACTGCGACCCCAGCGACAATACCGATCAGGGGAGAAGGGGTATGTACGAAGCGGCGATGACCGCACTGGCCCAGTTGGCCACATTCCAGACCCTGGCAGCACTTGTAGCAGGGGTGGTTGTTGGTCTGGTGGTCGGTATCTTGCCGGGACTTGGCGGCACGGCCGGTCTGGCCCTTCTCCTGCCGATTGTTTTCGGAATGGAGCCAAGTTCCGCGCTGGCTATGATGATTGGCCTGCTTGCGGTGACCACGACCTCCGACACCTTCCCCTCGGTGCTGATGGGCATCCCCGGAACCTCCGGATCACAAGCCACGGTTCTCGATGGGTTCCCCATGACAAAGCAGGGTGAGGGCACGCGCGCGCTATCGATCGCGTTCATCTCATCGCTGTTTGGCGGCATTTTCGGCGCGTTTGTTCTTTCCTTCGCGGTCGTCTTTGCAACGCCGATCATCCTGCAGATCGGGTTTGGCGAGCAGTTGATGCTCGTGGTCTTGGCCCTGTCCATGGTGGGCATTCTTACGGGCGCAAACCTCTGGAAAGGCCTGGCCGCTTGCAGTCTGGGGCTGTTGCTTGGCGCGCTGGGATCAGCACCGCTTTCGGGCGTGCAACGGGCATCCTTCGGCACGGAATACCTTCTCGACCCGTTGCCGCTTGTAATCATTGGTCTCGCGATGTTTGCAACGCCCGAGATTGTCGATCTTCTACGTCGTCAGTCCACGATTTCTGAAACCGGTCGGTTAGAGCGTACAGGTTGGGCAAAAGGCCTTCGCGACTGGGCGCAAAATTGGTGGCTGTCCTTGCGGTGCTCGATGATCGGCTCGCTCATTGGCGCATTACCGGGTCTTGGCGGCAGCGTCGTGGACTGGATCGCTTATGGCCATGCTGTTCAGACAACTAAAAACCGCGAGAGCTACGGCACCGGCGATCCGCGCGGCGTCGTGGCGCCGGAATCGGCCAACAACGCCAAGGAAGGTGGGGCGCTGGTGCCGACGCTGCTTCTTGGCATCCCCGGCTCGGGCAGTATGGCGATCCTGCTCGGTGGGCTGATCCTGATCGGGATCGAACCCGGCAAGGACATGATCGATAACAACATGGACAAGGTCTATCTAATGATCTGGTCCATCGCGGCGGCCAATATCGTGGGCGCAGGCATCTGTTTTTTCCTCGCGCCGCAGATCGCACGCATTACGACGATCAAGTACACGCTGATCGCGCCCTTCATGATCGGCCTCATCTTCTTTGCGGCCTTTCAGGCAACACGAAACTGGGGCGACCTGATTGCACTTCTATTGCTGTCGGTTCTGGGGATTTACATGAAGCGGTTTGGTTGGTCGCGCCCGGCGCTCTTGATCGGCTTCGTGCTGTCGACCCGCGTTGAATCGTCGGTCTATCAGACGGTTACGCTTTACGGGATCACGTTCCTTGAGCGTCCGATTGTTCAGGTGCTGCTGGTGCTGACGGTCTTGTCGATCGGGCTTGCGGTGTTCTTCAAGCAGAAGAGTTCTGAACCCGTCACGGTCGATGGCCCGCATAGTCACCTGAAACTGCTGCCGCAGTGGATCTTCGTCGCCGGGGTTATTGCGCTCGCGGTCTACGTTTTTCAGGACGCGCTGAAGTTCAACTCACTGACCGGTATGTACCCGCTGGTCGCATCAATCAGCACGTTGGTGTTCTTGGCACCGGTGGTTGCGGTGATGGCGTTCAAACGCGCTCCCTCCGATTTCTTCTATGATGCCGAGTTAAAGGCCGTACCCGAAGGCGGCCGCTCGGCGGAATTCTACATCGGTATGCTGATTGTGATGCTCCTGTTCTCGGGCCTTGTTGGCTTCGTTCTCGGGATCGCAGCCTTCATCGCAGTCTTCTTAAACCGCGCGGCTCAGGTCACTTGGTGGAAGGCCATTCTGGGCGGGACGGGTTTCGTTGTCTTTCTGGGGATCATCTCGGATCAGCTCACCCTGCGTTACCCGACAGGCCTTCTGCAAAACTACCTCTCTCTTCCCTGGCCCCTGCAATAGGATCGACCCATGGCTCTTGACCAAAATACTGAGAACGGCGTCACCCATGAGTTGGTGACCTTCGCTCTGAACACCAAATATAGCGATCTGCCTTCCGAGGCGATCGAGATCGCCAAGCGCTGCATCGTGGACGGCACGGCCTGCATGATGGCGGGGTCGAAAGAGCCTGCGCCCGACATCCTGCGCAAGCTCGCCCGGCTCGTGGGGGGCGCGGAAGAGGCACGGACGCTTGGCAGAGACAGCATGCGCGTGCCAATGCACGTAGCGGCACAGATCAACGGCATGTCGGGTCACGCGCTTGATTTTGACGACACTGCCTTGTCTGAGGAAAAGGACAGATCCGTCCTCATTCATCCGACCATGCAGCCGCTGTCCGCGTGCTTTGCTGTGGGGGAGCACCTGAAAGTCTCCGCCGAGGAGTTTCTGACGGCTTTCATTCTCGGTTTTGAAGTGCAGGTGAAAATAGCGGAAGCAATCAATGCCGAGCACTTCACAGGCGGCCGCGGGTTTCACACGAGCGGCACCATCGGAATTTTCGGGGCCACAATCGCCGCCTGCAAGCTTATGGGGCTGGACTACGCGCAAACCTCCAACGCGATGGGCATGGCCTCCACTATGTCGGCAGGCGTGGGGGCGAACCATGGCACGATGTCCAAGCCTCTGAATATGTCGCGGGCGGCGGAAAACGGCGTCACGGCAGCTCGGTTTGCGTCACTGGGGATGGACGGACCAGCTCACGCGCTAGAAGCAGGGCGCGGTTTCTTCGAGGCCTTCGGTGGTGGCTATGATCCGACAAAGATCATCGGTCGAATGGGGTCTCCTTGGGCGATCATCTATCCCGGCACGTCGATTAAGCCCTATCCGAGCGGCGTCGTCGGCCACCCGGGCATGGACACAATGAAAAAGCTGGTCGAAAAACACGACATCCAGCCTAAAGATATCGAAAAGATCGAGGTTCGCACCGGCGCGAACGTGATCAATCCAGGGCCGCTCCGGATACTTCATGCCAATAACGAGCTTGAAGCAAAGTTCTGTGTTGCCTTCCAGATGGCCGCGATCGCATTGCGCCGCAAGGCGGGGCTCGCGGAGTTTTCCAATGCTTTTGTGCAGTCACCGGAATGCCAGGAGATGCAAAAACGGGTGACAGCGGAGCTGGATCCCGAAATCGTGGAAATGGGCAAAGGCGTCATCGTTGCCCGGATCACTCTGACCACAAAAGACGGCCAGATCTATTTCGAGCAATCTGATCCGCATTATCGGGGCGGGCCCAAGAACCCGCTGACCTACGAAGAGGTCTCTGACAAATTCAGGGATGCAGCGGACGGCGTGTTGAGCGACCAAAAGATAGATACTTTTCTCAAGCTTGCCCGTGATTTCGAGACCCTGCCAGGTCTCGACGGCATCATGGATGCGGTGTCCGCCTGATGCCCGCAAACGACCCCGGCATACGGGCCCCTGAGGGCACAACACGGAAGGTTGCAGACTACATCACCTCTGTGGCCGGTCAGGTTCTGCCTGACGAGGTTGCGGAAAAAACCAAGTGCCACCTGTTGGATTCGCTCGCCGCCGTAATTTCCGGCTCACGTCTCAGGGCCGGACGTCTGGCGACTGGTTTCATTGCAGGTCAGGGCGGCACGCCTGAAGCGACCGTCTGGGGCACCGACATCCGGACAACCGCGATCAATGCGGCGCTTGCCAACGGGATTTCGGGTCATGCTGATGAAACCGATGACAGTCATCTTGAAGGCCGGTTTCATCCTGGCTGCGCTGTGGTGCCCGCGGCCTTAGCTGTCGGTGAAGCACAAGGCGCGTCCGGAACTGCAGTGCTGAATGCCATCGCCGCGGGCTACGATGTAGGCGCGCGGTTCTCCATCGCTCTGGGGGTTTCCGGACCCCGAACCGCCACCCACAGCACCCACAGCCTCGGCGCATTGTTCGGAGCGTCCGCAGCCGCGTCCTCGCTCATGGGTTTTGAGGCGCAACAGGCCGCGTCCGCTTTGTCCTACACGGTTCAACAGGCAAGCGGCATTCCCTATTGGGAGCGCGACAGCGAACATGTTGAGAAAGCCTTCGATTTTGGAGGCATGGGTGCGCGCAACGGGGTGGCGGCTGCGGTTATGGTTGGTGCCGGCCTGACGGGCGTTCAGGATCCGCTCGAGGGCAAGCTCAACTATCTCTCAGCCTTTGCCGAAAACCCTGACGCCGCAGCGCTGACGGCCGGTCTTGGCACGCGTTTCGAGATCATGGAAGCGTCCATTAAAAAGTGGTGTGTCGGTTCGCCGATACAAGCGGCACTGGACGCGGTGATGGCGCTTCTCGGGCAAGGCTTGGACGTTGAAACCATCGACAGGGTCGAACTCATAATGCCCGACGATAGGCTTACGATCGTGGACAATCGCGACATGCCCGACGTGTGCCTGCAGCACATGGTCGCCGTGGCTCTGATCGATGGAGGCGCCACCTTCGAAACCAGCCACGACAAAGCGAGAATGAGCGACCCGGCGGTTTTGGCGCTGCGCCAAAAAATGACGACCACCCCGTCGCCTGAGCTGACAATCGCGCGCCCCGCACGGCAGGCCATTCTTGGGATCCACACCAACGACGGTCAGAAGCACCGCCACCACACCAAGGTGGTTTACGGCACGCCGGGCAACCCGATGTCGCCCCAAGACGTTCAGGCGAAGGCCATGGACCTGATCGCACCGATCCTTGGCAAACGGGCCTCCGCCGCTTTGGCAGAGGCCGTATGGAATATTGAAACCATCGACAACATCAACGCTCTGGCAGCCATCGCAAAAGGGGAGTAGCGCTCATGGATCCCAAAGTCCTTTTGATGCCGGTCTATTCGCGCGGAAACGAGATCGAGCGCCTCCGCGGAGCTTTGTCGCTCGCACGCTTTTTCAATGCGCACCTCAAAGTGATCTTTGCCCAGTCCAAGCCGAGCGACCTTTTGGGGACAGAGCTTCTGACGCTGTCCGCAAATGTGCGCCAACAACTCGTCACCATCATGGACAGCGATGCGTCGCAGAACCAGGATGAGTTACGCGAGCATTTCCTGGAACTGTGCAAGGACCATGATGTTGCGATTTCAGACCGCCCGGAGGATGCCTTGCCAACAGCATCATGGTGCCAGATCCAAGGCGCCCGCAGCGCGCTTGTTGGGCTTCACGGTCGGGTCAGCGACCTCATTGTCATCCCGCATTCAAGGTCAGGTGAGGCGACAGCAACCTTCGAAGAAGCCGTCCTTCATACCGGGAGGCCTGTGTTTCTCGTGCCCCGCGGCATGTGGGAAATCAAGATCACCAAGGCGCTTATCGGGTGGGATGGCGGCCTAGAATGCGCCAGAGCGGTCCGGCATGCGCTCCCGTTCTTGAAGCGCGCGTCGGCCGTTACAGTTGCCTCCGGAGCGGATATGCCGACGGATCGGCCAAGTGCACAGGCCGCCTTGGAGTATCTGGCCTATCAAGGCATATCTGCTGATGTTCAGTTTCTTGATGGCAACGCTGCGACCCCGGGCGCAGAGATCCTGGATCTTGCTGCGGACCAAGGCTGCGACCTTCTTGTGACCGGTGCTTATGCCCATACCCGCTTGCGGCACAGGCTCTTGGGCGGGGTGACAAGCCATTTGCTTAAACATGCGGACGTCCCGGTCCTGATGGCGCATTAAGCCCGAGGCCAGGCGTCATGGTCTTCGAATACGCGATGATCGCCGCCGCGGCCTTCGCCGGTGCGCTGGTGAGCGGATTGGGAGGCTTCGGTGGGTCGTTTATCATCGTCATCGTGCTGACCCCGGTCGTTGGAGCCAAGGCCGTCATCCCGTTGATCGCTGTTTACGCAATCTGTGCAAATCTCTCGCGCGTTCTTATCTATTGGCGCACGATTGCCTGGAAGCCGGCGATCCAGTTCACCTTGGCGTCCTTACCGGGCATTTATCTTGGGGCGAGCTTTCTGCGCGAGATTCCCGAGACTGTTTTTCTGGGGTTTCTGGGCGTCACCCTCATCCTCATTCTTCCCATCCGCCGCTACCTTAAGCGCACGTCTTTCGAGCCGGGTATCAAAACCATCGCAAGCCTCGGGTTGGCTTTTGGTTTCATGAGCGGCACCGCTGCGGGGTCCGGCATGTTGGTTATAGCGTTCTTTAACAGCATCGGGCTTAGCGGGCCGCTCTTGCTGGGTACCGACGCCGTCATCGGCCTCGTCAACGCGTTGACGCGGTCGGGCACATTTTATGGCATGGGTCTGCTCGATCAGCGTCTTTTCCTGCTGGGCCTTTACATGGGATTGATTACCTTTCCCGGGACCTGGGTGGCCAGCCGACTGGTCCGATTGATGGGCACGCGTGTTCACAACCACCTGATCGAGGCATTAATCGCAATATCTGGGCTGGTCTTCATTTACAAAGCGGTCTCTGGTCTAGAGCCATAGTTGGTGGGAGTGGGGTCGAGCTTTCTTCAAAAAGAAATCGCCACACCTTGGCGTCAAAGCCAGTGTCGGCTCTTCGCTCCGAGGAGACATCTGACACTTTCAGTCAGATTTGGCGCGAGGCGCAGCGGGCCGAACGACCGCTGTGCGGACTAAGCGGCCGTTCGGCACTCGTTGCGATATGAGACTGCAGGAGGGCGTATGAGGCAGATTTTCAAACCTGTGCACCGACGCTCTCTGTCCGGCTAGCCGAGGCTAGTTCTGCTTCTCACGCCGTTTATCCCCCAGACAGAGTGTTCGATCTCTGTGCATTTGCCGTAACCACCGTGAGCAAGTAAGCGTTGCTGACCTGTTCTCGCGCTGCACGTTCCAAGGCTCTGTTCAGCGTGTCAATCTCGGCTGGCGACACAGGGCGTTCTGGGTCCACGAATACGATTGCGGAGTATGTACGACCTGTTTTGAGAACCGAAATGTCCAGAAGGCGCGCGCCGAAGGAGTCAAGTGGCGCACGTATCGCCCGCCGAATGGACACGTAGCTCGCTGTCGGCGCCCGGAGCCCGGCGAGTTCGGCAAGGCCCGCGCGAAAGTCCGAGAAGTATCTGACCGATGCGAAGCCGCACAGCACCAAAACGATCAGGGAATCTCCAATCGGTGCAAGCACAGCCAAGGGCCCCTCTTTAAGCGCGCTGACCAAGAAGAGACCTGCCCCTGCAGCGGCTGTGACAGCCCCGTCAAAAGCAGCTGCGTTCGCTTCCAGTTTCAAAATGTCGCTTTGCCGCCCGCCCTTTATCCAGGCGCGACGATGGAATCCCCAGAGCGCAACGCACGTGAAGAGAATGACCCCAAGATAAACGGCGATCGGCCCCATGTTGAGCGGGGTGGGCGGCTGGCCGGTAACATAAGCCAAAATACTGCTCGCAGCGTTCAGGATCGCAAAGAGCACAACCCCAAGAAGCGAAAGCGCGCGGAACGTCGTAAAAATCGACTCCTCGGCTCCATGTCCGAGTGGCTGCAACCGGTCCGGCGCCATTTGAACCCTGCGGGTCACCTGCCTTGCAAAAAGCGCTGCGATAAACCCGACAAAGGAAAACAAACCGTCCAGAAGAATCGCCTGTGAGTTTGACAAAGCAGCTGCAACCACCCCCGCTATACCCATGAACAACGTCCCATAAGCGCTCGCTGTGAGCGCGCGGAGCTCTTCTTGCAGCGCTGTCGCCTTGGCGGGCTGAGCTCCTGCGCTGTCAGGATCACGCTCCGGCATCAGGCGAGACTGCTCTCAGGTGAAGCGGAAAGGTACTCCCGACGCGGAATACTAGGTGGGATGAACTGACGGAGGTAGGACGTCGAAGCGGATAGACCATCCTCGACCAGCTCTGCCTTCAGGAAACCCTCACGTTGATAAGACAAGCAGAGGAAGAGATCGAAGATCGCGATTGCGTGAAACATCCGTTGCTCAGGACACTCCACTGCCGGCAAGATGAAATGACGCCCCATCAAGGCGTAGAACTGCCGTCCGAGTTCGAAATCGTTTTCCCGGTCGGCAGACTTGATATCGGGTTTCGTTGTGGCGCCCAGTATCACGCGGCAATACCCGGGATTGCGCTCATAGAGCGCCACGCCACGCATCGCTGCGGTTCGAAACAAGGTTTCCCAACTGACCAATTCGGCTTCTTCGTAGGGCGCCAGAGCAGCACCAATAAGCTGTTCACCAAACCGACGCGCAATCTCAGCAAAGACAGCGTCTGCGCTCGCAAAGAAATGATAGGCAGAGCTTGGCGGGATACCCGCTTCCGCGGCGATGTTATGTAAGGAAATACTGGGAAGATCATTGTCTTTCAGCAACCGCAAGCCTGCTGCGACCAGCGCTTCCATTCTCTCTAAACCGCGTGAACTGTGCTTCATCCGGACAACATTCGTAATCGTACGTGCACGCCACCTGATCACGTTCTGACTTCAGAGGCAAATCCCCCTAGATGCCCGATGTGGCATCAAGGATTGTGGGCACAACCTCCAGAAAGATAAGCGAATTCATGCGTTGGGTCTCAGTCTGCGGATAGCCGCCGTTCATGGCAATAATGGTCTGACTCTCAGGCTCGGCGACCATGATCTGACCATGGATGCCAACAAACGCCATGAAACGATGCCCTCCGATGTCCAGTATCCGGATCTGGTCTTTGTACCATCCGTTCGGGGCCAGAGCCGCCTCTTTCCCGACGCTCCATGCGGCGCGGACACGGTCGTTGCCTTGCCAGAGAGCTTCAATAAACGCCTCGGGGATGACTTGCTCACCGAGATGATTGCGCCCGCCATTGAGCATCATGCGCCCCACGCGCGCCAGATCGCGCGTTCGCATGTTCAAGCCGCCGGAGGCAACGGTCGCTCCGGAGGCGTCGGCCATCCAATAGGCCACGCCTTCTGCGCCGAGCTTGGTCCAGATCTTGTCCTCTAGGTATTTGGCCAGCCCAACCCCTGTGGCAGCTTCCACGGCCAGTCCAAGCACTTCTGTATTTGGATCCTGATACTGGTAATGCGTGCCGGGATCGTATTTCCGGTTCGCGATGGTGACGAGGTAGTCTTCAATCCCGTTCAACCCACTGTCGTTCTGGCCGTTCCATTCTTGCGCTTCGGTGAACGCCGGATCCCAGGACAGGAAGGGCGGTGTCGGGATATCCAGACCAGAGTTCATGTCGGCGACGTCCTGCATGGACACGCCTTCAAAAGCTGTCCCCGCGAAGCGCGGCAGATAGCTTTCAACGGGAGCCGCCATATCCAAGAGGCCTTCAGAAGCGGCGATCCCGGCAAGAATAGCCGTGAAAGACTTCGTAACCGACATATCGAGATGCGTAGAATCCGGCGCCATCCCGTTCCAGAAATGTTGGTGCAGAAGCCTGTCTCCTTTGAGGACGACCATGGAATGGTTCTTTAAGCGATCTCTGAGCAGCGTCTGGATATCAAATGCTCCGTCCGCATCCCTTGCGGTCAGTGAAGCGAGGTCAAGGCCCCCGTCGGCCTGCCATGTTTCTGGCGCGACGGCGGTCCCCGGCTCGACCACGTAATGTCGTGTAAACTTGTAGGCATTCGGAAAAGTGACCGCGGCATACTCAGCTGCGTCCCACGTCTGTTGTGTGATGCCAAACCCCTGCACCGCTTCGATGAAGGTGCGATCAGGTGGAACTATGTTTTCTGCGACACTGGGGCCCGAGAGCGCGGCTGCAACGCAAGCAATTGCCATTCTGTTCAACATAAAAAATACCCGTTCCAATAATCGAAAAGTCAGTAATGCAAACCTCTGAAATCTCCCTCCCTTGCAGCGGCTAAGGACCCTGAATGGAGGACAAGAGCAGGCCAGAAACCACGGCGATAGGCAAAGAGCTTTCATGTAAAGCAGACACTAAACTCGATTCTTGTCGAGTATTTTTTTTGCGAAATTCGGCATATGGGCAAATTCCCGCGCCTGAAAAAAGAAAACTGTAGACGACTCGCAAATAAGCAGACTAGCGTCGATTTGCGTATTTAGAAGTTGTCCTTTCCACCGACTTTTTCTTGAGGTTTGTCTTGAACGCTAAGGTCTCCGCAGCTCGCCGACGAAATACTTGGAATCGTTGTCCGTCAGGCCTCACATCCTCTGTTATCCTCGGTTTCGCACTCCTGGTTTGTCCGTTTGCTGTTTGGGCGGATGAAGACTGTGACGAAGCCTGCCAAGCGGCACGAAAAGCGCAGGACCCGCTTGCACCGATCGCCGGGTTGTTGACCGACAATACGATTGGCTTTGGCCCCAACAGCGACAGCACAACATATAATCTCCAGCTCCAGCCCGTGTATTCCTTTGAAGGCGACACGGCCAATGTCATCTTGCGCGGCTTAATACCCTATGTGGGGCTGCCAGGCGGTGTTTCAGGAGACGGCTCTGGTCTGCCGGTGTTCCCTCAAGCTGGTAGCGATGCCGGAACCTCGTTCGGTTTCAGCGACACGATTATTCAGGCATTCTATGTGCCAGAAGCGGAGCCTGGCAGTTTCAAGCTCGGCTATGGCGTTCAAGCTTCGCTTGATACCGCCGAAAGCGGTTACGAAGGACCTGGCTTCGGGGCTGGTCTTGCACTGGTGGGTTTCGGGTTTGCGGGCGACCTCGCTTATGGTGGGGTTGTCGGGCACCTTTGGGGCGAAGACGATTTCTCCCTGACGACGATACAGCCCATCGTGTTTTATAACTTGGAGAATTTTCTCGGCGGGTCCTACGTCGGCTACTCCAACACTATCAGCTACAATTGGGATGCTGACGAATGGGTGGTCCCAATTGGCGCGACCTTTGGGAAAACCTTCGTTTTGAGTGGCGGGGACCTGCTCGATATCAATGCGGGCATCTACGCTTTGGCAGTTTCGCCTGACGGCAGCAACGATGCTCAGTTCAAATTCGGGGTTTCTTGGATATTGCCGTAGTCGGTCTTTGGACTGACTAACAGGTGGCGGCGGCAGGGTGTTCCGTTGCCGAGTGTTCCGGGCGCGAGATTACGCACAACAGACCGTCCGGCTCAGGCCACGAGTTCGAATTAACGAAGCCTCTCTGACCGGTCAGTGCCGTCAGAAACGCCGGCATCGCGGAAATCGGCCAAATCGAGGCCAAGGAAAACAGGGAAGACGAACGTGAAACACTTGCTTCTTGTCCCGGTGCTGACTGTGGTCGCGGTATTGCCAGCCAGCGCGGTGACCTACCACGATCCAGACCCGCGCATGGAAGAAAATCTGAACTTCTTCGGCGCAGGCGTCGAGAACTGGGAAGAGCAACGCTTCGTCCATTTCACAATGGCCGACGCCCACCTGTATCACCATTGGGCGCAAGTCCACCACGACCCGGACAACGCCATGCCTTTGGAGGTGATCGGTGGCTTCGATCCGGCGGCCATCATGCTGGATGACGTGATCCCGGGCCGCAGAATCTCGCTCTACGACGTGATGCGCGACCGCGCCAACATCCAGAATTACGTCGTGATGAACCGGGATGGTCAGATCCTGGGCGAGGACTATTGGAACGGGACGGACGAAAACACGCTGAACCACCTGATGTCCGCGTCCAAGTCGTTCTCGTCGATGGCGGCGTTCATTGCCGAGGAACAGGGGCTGATCAGCCTTGATGACCCAGTCGGCAAATACATCAACGAAGTGGAAGGCACCGAATGGGCCGATATTCCGCTGCGCTATTTCTCAGACATGACCGCAGGCGCTCTGAGCATTCCGAAGAACCGAGAAGGCTACCACTGGGCCGCGCTGGGCGCTGGCGCGGACGGGTCCTGGGACAGCTCCATGCCATCGGCGCTGGGCTATAACGGGCATATCGAAAAAGACGGACAGTTGATCCCGCGTCCGGACGCACATGGCGAAATCAACTCGTTCACCGAATACCTGTCGAAGGTCTACCTGCCGCAGATCAAACCGGGTGCCGCGCCGGGTGAAATCTACGACTATCGTGATATCAACACAGAGTTGCTGGGACTGGCCGTGGTGCGCGCCAGCGGCATGACGCTCCCGGAATTCATGGAGACCCACTTGTGGCAGCGCGGCGGCTTTACCAGCGACACCGCGATGTATGTGAACGTGGCTAAAGACGCGGCAGCCTCTGGGGCGCTGAACATGACCACGCGTGATTTCGCGATCGGCAGCTACCTGATGGCGAATGGCGGCAAGAACTGGAAAGGCGAGCAGGTTCTGCCCACAAAATACGTTGAGCAGGTGCTCAACGGCGACGACCAGGTGCGCGCCGCATGGCCCAAGAAGTCCTACGAAGCGCTGATTATGCCAGACGCCTTTTACAAGAACCAGTGGCGCACCGTGAATTACAAGGGACGAACGTTTTCGACCATGATCGGGGTGAATGGCCAGTACTCTGCCTTTGACCACAAGACCGGCACCATCGTCGCACTGACCGGCGCCTATCGCGAGCCGTCGGGCCTGACAATGGTGATGCTCTACGTCGATCAGATCATGATGACGATCTTCGAAGAGATGGCCAAATAACCGCGATCCGCATTCAGCGGAACGAACACACGAAATGCGATGAAAGGAGTTTGGAATGAAGAACTGGACGAATGCCGTCTTTGTGGCCGGCCTACTTCTCAGCCCCCAGCTGGCGGTGGCTCAAGACGCCGACACCGTATTCACCAACGGGCGCATTTATACCGTGGAAAGCGATCAACCGATGGTCGAGGCCTTCGCGCTGCGAGACGGCCGGTTCCTCAAGGTGGGATCGGCCGAGGACATGGAGAGCGTGACCGGCGAGAACACCGAGGTGATCGACCTCGAAGGCCAGTTCGTGATGCCCGGCTTCAATGATGCGCACTCACATCCTCTTCGTTCGCAGCTCTTTATCGACGTCGACTTGGAACTCCCTGTCGACCGCGTTCTGAGCGTGGAGGAGTTTTCGGATCGTGTCAGAGCCTTTTCTGACGCCAACCCGAACAGGGAGTGGTTGATCGGCGCGGCATTTACCTACGCGACATTTGCCGATACGCCGATCAATGCGGCCTTGATGGACACCATCGTCCCGGACCGCCCCGTCATCATCGAGGACGAGACCGGGCATGTCGCGATTGCCAATTCCAAGGCGCTTGAGCTCTCCGGCATCACGGATGACACACCCGACCCAGTCGGCGGCTATTTCGGGCGAGACGAAGACGGAAAGCTAAACGGTCTTCTCTACGAGACGGCGATGCAGGAAGTGTTCCGCTTTTCGCCGAATTATACCCTGGAGGAGGTCACCGCCGCGGGCGCAGCAGTGTTCCCGCGCATGCACGCTCTGGGCATCACCGGCGTGAAGATCGCCCAGGGCGATCACCTCTGGGCTGAAGCGCTGCAAACCCTGGATCGACGCGGGGCGCTCGACGCGCAGGTTTCGATGACCATCTATGAGGTCGATTTCTACCGCCAGTATTCCAACGCGGAGGTAATCCGGAACCACAAACTGTATGAGTCCGACAACTTCCGGATCGATGGCGTCAAGCTCTTCATCGACGGTGTGGTTTTCGGCCAGACCATGCTGGTCAAAGAGGCGTATCCAGGTACTGACAATTTCGGTCTGCCCGCCACCCCGCCGGACGTGCTGCGCGATAAGATCGTGAAATACAACGGCATGGGCCTGCATGTGATGGTGCATTCGACCGGTGACCGCGGGGGCGAGATCGTGCTGGAAGGCACCGAGATGGCGATGGCGGAGCATGGCGCTGAAAAAGTGCGCGCCCTGCGCAACCAGATCGCGCACAGCATGGTCGTTGATCCGGCCGACTACGATCGCATGAAATACGCGAACGTCGTGGTCGAGTTTTCGCCGGCCCACTGGTATCCAAGCCCAATCACCAACGCGGCAGCGGACGACCTCGGACCAGAGCGGCTGCAGGAGGTTTGGCCGTTTGGACCCGTCCAGCGGGCTGGCATAAACGTGGCGATAGGATCGGACTACAAGGACTCGAAAGCCGATCCCTTCCTCAACACCGAAACACTTGTGACGCGACGTGCACCTGGCGCGGGAGAGGACGACCCGATCCTCGGCGCTGACAGTGCGGCAGACCTGGATGATGTGCTGTACGCCTACACCATGGGCGGCGCTTACGCGATGTTCATGGAAAACGAGATCGGCAGCATCCGACCGGGCAAACGCGCGAACTTTATCGTGCTTAATCAGGATCTGACGGCGATCCCGGCGAACCAAATCCACGAGACCATTGTGCTGGAGACATGGTTCGAGGGCGACAAAGTGTACGAGGGTGAGGAAAAAGTAAGCTTCTAAACGACGCCAATCGCCACCGGCCGCCAAACGCACCAATAAGCATAGGGTGGACGGGCGCGGTTGGACAGAAACCGACCGTGAAAAGACGTGCGGCTCTGGGGGCTTAGGAGCCTATAGCCAGACGTCAGGAGACTGACCACAAAGGGAACGAATTGATGAACTTTTCAAACCAAAGCCGGATCGCCATGGTTGCGGTCACAAGCGCTGTTTTGGCCCTGCCGGCATTCGCAGATCAGACCCCGCCTTTCAAAGGACCAGATCAAGCATTCATCGAGGCCGCAGCCGCCATTGGGTTGACTGGTGAAAACTGGGATACACCCGAGTTCATCGCGTCGGCGATGCCGCATGTCTATAAGTTCTCTCACAGCTATACGCTGCGCAAAGGGGATTACGTGCGTGAGATCCCCACTAGAGAAACCCTACTCGACCTAGACAGCGTTATGGTCGAGGATTTTGATGGTCCGATGAGCGCGCGGGACTTCCTCATGAACCGCATGCAGAACCACAACGCTGTCATTATCCGAAATGGTGAACTGGTCCATGAACATTATGGCAATGGTCTGAACGAGTTTTCCACGCACCTCGACATGTCGGTGTCCAAATCATTCACCGCCATGGCTGCCGCAATTGCAGTAGGGAAAGGGGCGCTCTCGTGGGAAGATGCCGCAATTGACTATGTGCCAGAGTTGGCCGGCACTGCATTTGAATCCGCGACCGTCCAGGAAGTGTCGGACATGCGTACGGCGGTTGTCTTGGCCGCGGGAACGGCGGAGAAGTACTGGGACACGCGCCTTTCCGAAGCTCAGGGATACTACGGCCAGGAGAAATCCGCCGCGTATCCGGGCGGCACAATGGACTTTTTCCCCTTGATCACCGAACGCCAAGACTATGCGATGGGTGAGAAGTATGACTATCAGGACGTGAACAGTGAACTGCTGGGGCTCATCGTAGACCGCGCCACCGGTTCTTCCTTCACCACCATACTTGAGCAGGATCTGCTTCAGAAAGCCGGGGTTGCGGCAGAAGCCCATTTTATGTCCGACAAACATGGTCTGGCCATGGGGTCCACCGGCATGAACATGGCGACCAAGGATCTCGCGAGGGTCGGCTTGCTTTTTCTGAATGAGGGACAGAACGAAAATGGCGAGCAGGTTCTACCCAAGGATTTTGTAGAGAACCTCTGGGAAGGCAACGATGCCGTACGCAGCGCATGGTTGAAAGGAAAGGAGTCCGCGCTGTCCGATGGCTTCTACAAAGACCAGTTCCGGATTCTCGATGTTGGAGGTTACCGCATACTGGCGATGGTTGGCGTCAACGGCCAGATGTGCGTGATGAACCGCGAGACAAACTCAGTAATCGCGCTCAACGGTGCATATCCTATGGCAGAGACCCCGCGCTTTGCGGCGATGCAATTCCACCAGTTTGTTCCAGCGGTTCTCGATGCGATCTCTGGAGAGTAGCAAATAGACAAAGATGTACGATCGCATCTTTGTAAGGACCCTCGGTCTTCCCTTATTGGTCCTTGTAGTTGCTTGCGCACGAGTGGACCGCGTGCAGGCTGATACGACTGGCGATCTGGAGGATATCGGAGATGTCCTTCAGCTCGCGATCCCGCTGGCGGGCTTTGGGTTGACGTATGCTTTCGATGATCCAGAGGGGCGCAGCCAGCTGGCAAAGAGCGCGGGCGTAACCTTTGGTTTTGTGCAAGGGACCAAGTACCTTGTGGACAAATGGCGCCCAAACTACAGCGCCGATAACTCATTTCCTTCAGGCCACACAGCCGCCGCGTTTACGGGAGCGTCTTTCCTACAGACACGTTATGGGTCGCGATATGGTATTCCGGCGTATATCCTCGCAACGTTCGTGGGATACACACGCGTACGAGCCGAAAAGCACTTCTCGGATGATGTTCTGGCCGGGGCAAGCATTGCCATCCTCTCGAATTGGTACTTCACCGAGCCGCTTGAAAATGGGGTCACTCTGATACCGGTTGTCGAACGGGACCGCGTTGGCCTCAACCTTTCAATGCCACTGGGTGTCACCAGAAACACGGAGCAAGGGGCGGACGCCGAGTTCAAGCCAAGGTTTCGGTTCGCATTCTCATTCGGGGCAACAAGTCTTGATGATAATGATGTGAGTGCTCCGGGCTCTACCGGGTCCGCTCTGGACTTGGAAACCTTTGATGCTTTTTC
>JASJAW010000036.1 GCA_030066795.1 Dinoroseobacter sp. | reverse complement strand
GCAAAGAGAGGACGCCCCGATGCAATTGAGTGACAGCCGCGAGATTCGCGCGGATTCGGCGACTGTTTGGTCCGCCATTCTTGATCGTGATGTTTTGAAGGCCTGTGTTCCCGGGTGTCAGGAGATGTCTGGTTCTGCGGAGGATGGGTTTGAGGCGACGGTTGTGCAGAAGGTCGGTCCTGTGAAGGCGACGTTCAAGGGCGCTGTTGCGCTGCAGGACATGGTTGCGCCGGAGAGTGTGAAGATTGTGGGCGAGGGCAAGGGCGGGCCTGCGGGGTTTGCCAAGGGCGGCGCCACGGTGCGTCTGGAGCCGATCGAGATTGAGGGCCAGCCGGGCACGCGGCTGCATTACGACGTGGAAGCGAATGTGGGCGGCAAGCTTGCGCAGCTCGGGAGCCGGATCATCGACGGGTTTGCCAAGAAGATGGCGGACCAGTTTTTTGCCCGGTTCCAGGAGACGGTTGAGGGTCCCGCGCCGGAGGGCGATGGCGCCGATGCGGGGGCTGAAGCGGGTGCCGATACGGGCGCCAAGAAAAAGGGTTGGCTCAAGAAGCTCGTGAGTTAACGGGCCCTTGAGCGCTTACAGGTAGCAAGGGAGGATATGAATGACATCCGTTACCATCACCGTGAATGGGCAGTCCCGTTCCGGAGACGTTGAAGGTCGCACATTGCTGTCGACCTTCCTGCGTGACCAGCTCACGCTCACCGGCACCCATGTGGGATGCGATACCAGCCAGTGCGGCGCCTGCGTGGTGCATGTGGATGGCGAGGCGGTGAAGGCCTGCTCGGTTCTGGCGGCCGATGTGGATGGCGCCGAGATCACGACGATCGAAGGTATGGCCAATGCCGATGGCTCGCTCGGTGTGATCCAGCAGGCGTTCCAGGACCATCACGGTCTGCAATGCGGGTTCTGCACGCCGGGCATGGTGATGTCTGCGGCCGCCCTTCTGAAGGAGAACCCGAAGCCGACCGAGGCGGAGGTGCGCCATTACCTTGAGGGCAATATCTGCCGCTGCACGGGCTACCACAACATCGTCAAGGCGATCATGGCGGCCTCCGGGCAGGACGTGGCCCCGCCGATGGCGGCTGAATGAGGACGGCTGACTAGGCCCCAAGACGTACACGGGCGCCATTCCGCGCCCCGACGCACAGACCCAGGATACTCCGAGGGAGGATGACATGCCCAAAGATGGTGGCATTGGCGCCAGCTCCAAGCGCCGTGAAGACGTCCGGTTTTTGACCGGGCGCGGCCGGTATACGGACGACATTAATCTCAACAACCAGACCTATGCGTGGTTCCTGCGCTCCGAGGTCGCCCATGGCACGATCAATGCGATCGACACCTCGGCGGCGGAGGCGATGGACGGCGTGGTCAAGGTCTTCACCGCCAGGGACTTCGAAGGCGTGGGCGGCGTGCCCTGCGGCTGGCAGGTGACCGACCGGTTCGGCAACCCGATGAAAGAGCCCAAGCACCCGGTGCTGGCCGAAGGCAAGGTGCGCCATGTGGGCGACCCGATCGCGGTGGTCGTCGCTGAAAGCGAGGCGCAGGCCCGCGATGCGGCGGAAGCCATCGCGGTGGACATCACCGAACTGCCCGCTGTCATGGACATGAAGGCCGCGCTCGCGGACGGGGCCACCAAGGTGCATGACGATCTCGATGACAACCTCTGCTATGACTGGGGCTTTGTCGAAGAGAACCGCGAGGCGGTGGATGCGGCCATTGCCGAAGCCGCCCATGTCACCACGCTGGAGCTGACAAACAACCGTCTGGTCGCGAACCCGATGGAGCCGCGCGTCGCTGTCGGGGACTTCAACCCGGGCACGGAAGACTACACGCTCTACACCACCTCGCAGAACCCGCATGTGATCCGGCTTCTGATGGGGGCGTTCGTGCTGGGCATTCCCGAGCACAAGCTGCGGGTGATCGCGCCGGATGTGGGCGGGGGCTTTGGCTCCAAGATCTACCACTACGCCGAAGAGGCGTTCGTGACCTTTGCCTCGGCGCAGGTGCGGCGCCCGGTGAAGTGGACCTCGACCCGGTCCGAGGCGTTCATCTCGGACGCCCATGGGCGCGACCACGTCACCAAGATCGAGCTGGCGATGGATGCGGACCACAACTTCACAGCACTGCGCTGCGACACCTACGCCAATATGGGTGCGTATCTGTCGACCTTCGCGCCGTCGATCCCGACCTGGCTGCACGGCACGCTGCTGGCGGGCAACTACCGCACACCGCTCATCTACACCAACGTCAAGGCGGTCTTCACCACCACGACGCCAGTGGATGCGTACCGCGGGGCAGGACGCCCGGAAGCCACGTTCCAGCTGGAGCGGGTGATCGACAAGGCGGCGCGTGAGCTGGGTGTCGACCCGGCCGAGTTGCGGCGGAAGAACTTCATCAAGCCCGAGGAGTTCCCGTATCAGACCCCGGTTGCGGTGGTCTATGACACCGGCAACTACCACGCGACGCTCGACAAGGGCCTCGAGATGGCGGGCGTTGACACCTTTGAAGCGCGTTGCGCCGAGAGCGCGGCCAACGGCAAGCTGCGGGGCCTCGGCATCGCCCACTTCATCGAGGCCTGCGGGATCGCACCCTCGAACCTCGTGGGTCAGCTGGGCGCGCGCGCGGGTCTCTATGAATCCGCCACCGTGCGGGTCAATGCCACCGGCTCGATCAGCGTGATGACCGGCAGCCACAGCCACGGGCAGGGGCATGAGACCGCCTTCCCGCAGGTGGTGGCCGAGATGCTGGGCATCGACGAAGGCATGGTCGAGGTGGTCCATGGCGACACCGCCAACACGCCGATGGGCATGGGCACCTATGGCTCCCGCTCGATCGCGGTGGGCGGCTCGGCCATGGTGCGCGCCACCGAGAAGATCATCAACAAGGCCAAGAAGATCGCGGCCCACCTGCTCGAGGCCTCCGAGGCCGATATCGAGCTGGCGGACGGGCAGTTCTCGGTCGCGGGCACCGACAAGTCGGTCGCCTGGGGGGATGTGACGCTGGCCGCTTACGTGCCGCACAACTACCCGCTGGAAGATATCGAACCGGGGCTGGAGGAGACGGCGTTCTATGACCCGTCGAACTTCACCTATCCCTCGGGGGCCTATATCTGCGAGGTCGAGGTGGATCCCGACACCGGCAAGGTCGAGGTGCTGGGCTTCACTGCCGCAGACGACTTCGGCAATGTCATCAACCCGATGATCGTCGAAGGCCAGGTCCATGGCGGTGTTGCACAGGGCATCGGCCAGGCGCTTCTGGAAAACTGCGCCTATGATGAGAACGGCCAGCTGCTGTCGGGCTCCTACATGGACTACACCATGCCGCGGGCCGACGATCTGCCGATGTTCGAGGTCGATCACTCCTGCATCACGCCCTGCACCCACAACCCATTGGGCGTGAAGGGCTGCGGCGAGGCCGGCGCGATCGGCTCGCCGCCGGCGGTGGTGAACGCGGTGATCGATGCCCTGCACCGGGGCGGTCACACCCATGTCACCCATATCGACATGCCGCTGACGCCATCCCGCGTCTGGGCGGCGATCAACGGGCAATAAGCGACGGGCCCCGCGCGGGATCCTGCGCGGGGCTCCCTGAACTGGGAGAGAAAGATGCACAATTTTGAGTTTGTGAAACCGGGCACCGTCGCGGAGGCCGCTGCCGCTTTGACCGGCGAGGAGGCGCAGGCGCTGGGTGGGGGGCAAACCCTTCTGCCGACGATGAAACAGCGCCTCGCGGCGCCGGAAACGCTGGTCAGCCTGAACGGCATCGCCGAGATGAAGGGTGTCTGCAGCAATGACGCGGGTGAGATCTGCGTCGGGGGCGGCACCCCCCATGCGGTGGTCTCGCGGGAAACCGCGTCGTCCTACCCGGCGCTGTCGAAGCTCGCGGGCATGATCGGCGATCCGGCGGTGCGCAACCGCGGTACGATCGGCGGCAGCCTCGCCAACAACGACCCCGCGGCCTGCTACCCGGCCGGCGTGCTGGGCTCGGGCGCCACGATCGTCACCAACACCCGCGAGATCGCGGCGGATGACTACTTCCAGGGCATGTTCACCACCGCCCTGGAGGAAGGCGAGATCCTCACCGAGGTCCGCTTCCCGGTGCCGGAGAAGGCCGACTGGCAGAAATTCCTGCAACCGGCCTCGCGCTTCAGCCTCGTGGGCGTGTTCGTGGCGAAGTTCGCCGATGGCGTGCGCGTGGCGGTCACCGGCGCCTCGGAAGACGGCGTGTTCCGCTGGTCCGAGGCGGAAGCGGCGCTCAGCGCTGACTTCTCCGCTGGCGCCATCGCCGGGCTCAGCGTGCCCGCCGACGGCATGATCTCCGACCTCCACGGCACCGGCGCCTACCGCGCCAGCCTCGTCAAAACGCTCACCAGCCGCGCCGTCTCCGGCGCCTGAGCAACCAGACACCCCCAAACCAATGACCCCCGTCCGAAAACCCGGGCGGGGGAAATCTTTGAGGGGAGCGACCGAAGTGTTTTGTCTGTAATTGCAAAAAAGTAAGGGGCGCATATGCGCCCCTTACTGACATGCCTTTTAAGTACGGGTCAGGCGGCGACCAGCCCCATGGCTTCGAGCTTCAGAAGCACTTGCTGTGCGCAATAGTCGACCTCTGTGCCTTCCGTGTCGAGCCGCAATTCAGGCGACTGGGGTTCTTCATAAGGATCAGAAATGCCGGTGAACTCTTTGATCTTGCCGTCTCGGGCGAGCTTGTAGAGCCCCTTACGATCGCGACGTTCGCACTCTTCAAGCGAGGTTGCCACATGCACTTCGACGAATGCGCCGAAGGCCTCGATCATCTCGCGGACGGCGCGGCGGGTGGATGTGTAAGGCGCGATCGGCGCACAAATCGCGATGCCACCGTTCTTAGTAATTTCGGAAGCAACATAGCCTATGCGTCGGATGTTGATGTCGCGATGCTCTTTCGAGAAGCCAAGCTCCGAGGAGAGATGCTTGCGCACCACATCGCCATCAAGCAGCGTCACCGGTCGACCACCCATCTCCATGAGTTTGACCATGAGAGCGTTTGCGACGGTGGATTTTCCCGAGCCCGACAGGCCGGTCATGAAGACAGTGAAGCCCTGCTGCGCACGCGGTGGCCGCGTTTTGCGCAGCTCGGCGACCACCTCGGGAAAGGAAAACCAATCCGGGATATCAATCCCTTCGGCGAGGCGGCGGCGCAGTTCTGTGCCGGAGATGTTGAGAACGGTCACACCCTCTTCGATCTCGTCGGCGGGCTCGTACTGCGCGCGTTCCTGCACATAGACCATATGTTTGAAGTCGACCATCTCGATTCCAATCTCCTCCTGATGCGTGCGGAAGAGGTCCTGAGCATCATAAGGGCCATAGAAATCCTCGCCGGCAGAGTTCTTGCCCGGCCCGGCATGGTCGCGTCCGACGATCATGTGAGTGCAGCCGTGATTACGGCGAATAATACCGTGCCATACAGCTTCACGCGGGCCGGCCATACGCATGGCAAGGTTCAGAAGGCTCATGGTCGTCGTCGCGGCGGGGTACTTGTCCAGCACCGCCTCGTAGCAACGCACCCGGGTGAAATGGTCCACATCACCGGGCTTGGTCATGCCGACGACCGGGTGGATGAGCAGGTTGGCCTGCGCTTCTTTTGCTGCGCGGAAGGTCAGTTCCTGATGCGCGCGATGCAACGGGTTTCGGGTCTGGAAGGCCACGACCTTGCGCCAGCCCAGCTTGCGGAAATAGGCGCGCAACTCATTCGGCGTATCGCGCCGGGCACGAAAATCATAGTGGATCGGTTGCTGAATGCCGGTGATCGCACCGCCGAGATAGACAGGTCCCGCAACGTGGTGAAGATAATTAACAGCCGGGTGTGCCAGATCATCCGCGCCAAAAACCTTTTCGGCCTCGCGGGTTTTGTCTGGCGTGTAAATATCCGACACGGACAGGATCGCGAGGATCACGCCTTCCTGGTCGCGCAATGCGATGTCGCGTCCCTCTTCGATCTGGCTGGCAAATTCTTCGCTGACATCCAGGGTGATAGGCATTGGCCATAGCGTGCCGTCCGCCAGCCGCATGTTTTCGACCACGCTCTCGTAGTCAGCTTTGCCAAGAAAGCCCTTGAGCGGGTTAAATCCCCCGTTCATCAGAAGTTCGAGATCGCACACCTGACGCGCGGTCAGATCCCAGGACGGCAGCTCCGCTGCTTCGAGTTTAAGTTTCTGTGCGCTGTCATACGAGACGTAGAGCTCAGGGATGGGGGTCAGGTTGTTCTGCATTTCTCTGGTCCTTGATATCGGAGGGGTAAAGCCGCTGGACTTGCCGGTCAGTTCGGCATGCAGGGCTTCGTATTCGGCAAATTTGTTGGCGAGGAACTGGTCCGCGAGCCGCGTTTTCTCGGCCGCGCCACGGGGCGTCAAAACATATGCGAAGCGCTGACGCCGGTCGCGGCTGTTGCGATCTGATATCGTAATCAGGCCAGCCTCAGCAGAAGCTTTAAGCGCCCCGTTCAGCCGTCCCAGCGAGATGCCAAGTGCCTCAGCTGTAGCCCGTTGAGCAGCCTCTGGTGCAATGTCCAATTGCCTGAGCAGCCGGAACAGCAAATCTTGATCGGGCAGACTGTTTGTTGACATAGGTGACTGCGCGCTCTGCGTGGTCATGGAAACGACTCAAAGTTTGTTCAATGATGAACGCATTTCATAAAACTCGTTTTGAGAGAAGGGTTTGTGTGAGTTTGTAGGTATTTTTTGCTTAAGTGACGCAATTGAAGACGACATCTTCCCGCCTGCGGAAACAATCTGCAGGCGGAGGTGTCTCTAGCACGTCCGTTTCAACAAATTTTTGGAATAAGGTACCGGTTACTCTGCTGCGTCCAGGCTGGTTTCAGCCTCTTGCGCGGCAAGGTAGCGCTCGGCCTCAAGTGCGGCCATGCAGCCCATCCCCGCGCTTGTAACCGCTTGCCGGTACTCGTGATCGGTCAGATCTCCGGCGGCAAACACCCCGGGAATGGAGGTTTCGGTGCTGTCGGCTTTCGTAACGACATACCCCCCCATATGCGTTTCAAGCTGATCCTTCACCAACTCAGATGCAGGTGCATGCCCGATGGCAACGAAGAAACCTGCGCAAGGGATCGTCGTCGTGTCGCCGCTGGTGACGTGCTTGACCACGACTCCTTCGACGCCACGCGGGTTATCCGCGCCCACAACCTCTTCGACCGTGTGGTCCCAGACGACCTCGACCTTGGGGTTGTTGAACAGACGATTTTGCAGGATTTTCTCGGCCCGAAGGCTGTCACGACGATGCACAAGTGTCACTTTGGAGGCAAAGTTCGTCAGGAACAGCGCTTCTTCGACCGCAGTATTCCCGCCGCCGATCACTACGACCTCCTTGCCGCGATAGAAAAATCCGTCGCAGGTCGCGCAAGCTGATACGCCAAATCCCTTGAAATGTTCCTCCGACGGCAGGCCCAGCCATTTCGCCTGTGCGCCTGTCGCAAGGATAAGCGCATCGGCGGTATAAGTGGTGCCACTGTCGGCATGGGCCATAAAAGGCCGCACGCCCAGATCAAGTCTGTTAATATGGTCTGCGATAATTTCGGTTCCCATTTCGCGGGCATGGGCTTCCATGCGCACCATCAGGTCCGGACCCATGACGCTTGTATCGCCCGGCCAGTTCTCGACATCAGTTGTGATCGTCAATTGCCCGCCTGGCTGTATACCCTGAATCAGAACCGGCTCCAGCATGGCTCGGCTGGCGTAAACCGCAGCCGTGTATCCTGCCGGGCCAGAGCCAATGATCAAGACCTTGGAATGGCGCGTCTGGGCATTAGACATTGGGGGCGCTCCTTCAGGGTAGGGGTCGAGTGTTCCATCGATATAGAGAGCGACGCGGACAAGGAAAAGGCCCATCCTAATCCGATCGCAGAAATGCATTCATGGTAATTCGCGAAATAATATTGCGCAGGGCTACCTCTTGGCGTAAGAAAATCCAAGAGGGAATGAGGGAGCCCCATGCACGCATCCAAGCTTGATCCGATCGACCGGAAAATCCTGGCTGAGCTTCAGGGCGACGGGCGCATGACCAATGTGGAACTGGCCAAACGTGTCGGCATTTCCGCACCGCCCTGCTTGCGACGCGTTCGTGCGCTTGAGGAAGCTGGTTTCATAAAGGGCTATCATGCGGATGTGGACACCCGCGCGCTAGGATTTGAAGTGCAGGTTTTTGCAATGGTTGGCCTGAGCAGTCAGGCAGAGGTGGACCTCAGCGCTTTCGAGGCGCGTTGCCGCGACTGGCCGCTGGTGCGCGAGTGCCACATGCTGAACGGAGAAATCGACTTCATTCTGAAGTGCGTGGCTCCCGATCTGCCAACCTTTCAAAACTTTCTGACTGGTGAACTGACTGCGGCGGAGAATGTCGCCAGTGTGAAAACGTCACTGGTCATTCGGGGCGCGAAAGATGAGCCCGGTGTGCCGTTCGATGTGATGGAAGAGCGACTGCGCCAGACAGCCTGAGGTTGACGACCGGAAGAAAAAAGGCCCGCGTCGAAACGCGGGCCTCTTTGTTAACCGAGCCTCGCGCGCCTGAAAGGGGATGCGGTCACGAAAGGTTCGGCTGTTGCGGTTGTTGCGCCACCCGGCATCAGCTTGGAGAAGTTCCGGACAAAAAGCGTTTCACGTCCTGACATGAAAGTCTTGGTGTCCAGAGTGCGAATGCCCATGCCATCGACACCGACGAAAGCCGGTTGTGGTCCGTCGACGGCAATATGGAACATGCGCACCGCTGCGGGTGGGCGAACCGGCAAGATCATCTCGTCGCCGTCGAGCTTAGACAACGCCATCGTATGATCTCCGTAGGGGTCGACCAGAATCTCAGCACCCGCTCCGAGGATCACATCGCTCAGCGGCCGCGCGAGGCCAAACCGCTCTGCCTGGACGCGACGCATATAGGGGATACCATCCAGACCGGGAGCAAGGGTCACCTCGCCGATCCATGTAATGGTTACTTCGCGTCCAAGGTGATCAAGGATAGTGTCGCCCAGGTCGGCATCTTCTATGGCGATTGAAGCGCCATTGGTCCGAAGTTGCGAGCCTTGAGCGAATACACCGAAAGCAGGCAGTAATTGCTGTGCGATTTCGGTGTTGCGGGCAACATAGCCACGCGTTCCGAATTCTGCACACCGGCTCTGGAACTTGGCCAGAACGGGTAGAGAACGGGTATCGGGGCGCGGGGCAGGCTGGGTCGCGGTCGGCACGGACAAGGCCGTGCTGTGGGGACCGAGCGCCGGCAAAGCCGGACGTTCGTGAAAGGTCATACTCGTTACCTCACAGGTGCTGTACGGCCCCCACCGTGTCAGCCCAACCAACCTGCGGGTTTTGGTTCAAATTGTCAAAAAAATCGCTCTATTGCCCCGGCGTTCGCAGACAAACAAATTTGCGGCGAGGGTTTGTTTCCGGAACTGCGCCCGAGCACATCCTTGGATTGTGCCGCGCGCAGGCGAACTCTGCCTCGCAGACAATGGTTTGATTCGGCAAACCGCCCTTGTCTAGGCATTCGCGCAGGCGATCGGAGCGCAGGCGTCCTGGGGAACGCGGCGTATGTCGAGCGCCGGACGGTTGTCTCGCTCATAGGTGAGTTGTGGTGTTTTTTCTTCCGCGGCATCCAGTACCGATTGCAGCCATCTTGGTGTTTCAGTCATTTTGGCGTTCCTTGTGGTCCCCATTAAGAGTGACGGCGCGGATTATGGTTTGGCTGCTCGTTCGCCGCAGTCTCGTCACATTGGTGACTTTCCCGTAGGAAAGAGGCAGCCATTTGACGGCAAGACGAAGACGGTACTTCGCGATTGCGGGTAGCCATTGTGCTAAGGACGGCTGAAATCCGCCTATTTTCACTTAAAATCAACACTTTCGGCGGCCTGCCGCGGAGGAACACGGCAAAACTGTGGCAAAACTGTGGGCGCTTAGAGCCGAACGGTCGAAATTAAACGTCCGTAATCGGCGTGCTTTTCATGTACGGAGCGACGGTAAGAAAAGAATCGTTTTGGGTCAGTGTAGGTGCAGTACCCCGTCCATTCCGCCTGCCCAACGCCCGCCTCACGCAGCCGGTGCATACCATAGCCAATTAAATCGAACTGCATCCGGTCTTCGACGCCACCTGCGAAGAAGCGCGCGTTTTCCGGGTCATCGTCTACAAAGCGCTCGAAAAACTCGGGGCCGACTTCGTAGGCGCGCTGGGAAATGGCTGGCCCGATCACGGCAGAGATGCGTTTGCGATTGGCCCCCAGTGCTTCCATGGCCTCAATTGTGGCTTCCAATACGCCGCCTTGCGCGCCTTTCCAGCCGGCATGGGCCGCACCGATCACACCCGCTTCGGAGTCTGAAAACAGGACCGGCATGCAATCAGCGGTCAGAATCCCCAATGCCACACCCGGCATTCTGCTCACCATCGCGTCGGCCTCAGGAAGTGTGGTGAAGCTGCCCGTAACCTCCACGACGTCGGCTGAATGGGTCTGGTGAACGGTGACAAGCGCGTGGGGGTCGACTCCCATGGCTTTTGCGACTCGATCTCTGTTCATGGACACGGCCTGACGCTGGTCGGACGAGCCCGGTCCACAGTTCAATCCCTGAAAGACCCCTGAAGACGCACCGCCTTTGCGCGTAAAAAATCCGTGTGCCACAGGCATCGCATCTGAGGTCAGGATCTCGAGCGTCATAGGTGGTCAGGTTCTTTCAAGCGGGGTTCACGGCACAGTTCCGGCGATCGGCGCGGTGCCCTGCGGGGTAATGCCGAGCACCTTGAACAGGTTTCCCATTTCCTCTGGGTGGGTCAACCGCCGATGTGCTGCGATATGGTTTTCAAGCTGAGCCGGCGGCATGGCGCGCGCGAGAGCCTGTGCGCGTGCTGTGATGCCGAGGCGTTCCAGAAAAACGCCCTGGGTGGTCAGGGGCGCTGCAACCGCCCCAGCCTCAGCCACCACGCCAGCGAGGGGTTCGAAATCCACATGTGCGGTCAGATCGGCCTCGCCGGGATGGGCAAGCGGGTTGTCCGGTGCGTGCGTCTTAACCGCCTGAAGCGTGTCACCGAGGCTGTGCCAGCCGCCATAGTCAATCAACAGCGCCGCTCCGCCGTAACGGGTCACGCGCGCGGCCATCTCCTGCACGATGCGCTGCGCAGGCGCGCATGTTTCGACAATGTCGCCCATTTTGGTGTTGTCCAACCGGTGCTCCAGCGCTGTTATCGGAGCTGCCTGGGATAGGCCGAAAGCAAGCGAGCCCTCGGTCAGCCCGACCATCCGCTCGGACCACCCGTTTGGAGCACGGACGAACTGCCGAACCGGGAGCGCATCGAAGAATTCGTTAGCGACCAGAAACAGCGGGCCATTTGGAAGTTCTGCCACGCTGTCCACCCAAAGTGCATCCGGCACGCGCCGCGCCTGCTCGTCTCGCAAGCGTGGCGATGCCTCAACCAGATGCGGGCGCAACGCCGATGCCCCGGGCAGTTTGGCCAAGACCCGCAGGATATCCTGCATAAGGGTCCCGCGCCCGGGTCCGACCTCTGCCAGCACCGCGGTCGCCGGTGCGCCCTGGTCAAGCCAGGTCTGTCCAAGTGCCAGCCCCACCAGTTCGCCAAACATCTGGCTAATCTCCGGTGCGGTGGTGAAGTCGCCGTCTTTGCCGAAGGGAGGTTGCGTCGTATAGTAGCCATGCACTGGATGCAGCAGGCATTCCGCCATGTAATCTGCAACCGTGATCGGGCCGGTCGCGGCGATCCGGGCCGCGAGTATTTCTGCCAGTGGCGTCATTCCGACCGCGCGCGCAGGACCAGCCACAGGCCCAATACGATCATTGGCAAGCTCAGGATCTGTCCCATCGTCAGGCCCGGCCCGTTTGCCCAGAACTGCAATGCATACCCGATCGGGTTCGTTTCAGTAACAAACTGGGCGTCCGGCTGGCGAACCAACTCCACGAGGAACCGCGCGGCACCATAGCCGGCCAGAAATACGCCAAAGACCATTCCGCGCTTTTTCAAAGCGCCGCGGGCAACCAGCCAGACCAAAGCGATGCCAAGTACCATTCCCTCTAACCCGGCCTCATAGAGCTGGCTTGGGTGGCGCGCACAGATTTCGCCGATTGGGAGGCCGCAATCCTGCGCTGCAAACCCCGGAAAAATTACGCCCCAAGGCAGATCGGTGGGGCGCCCCCAAAGCTCGGCATTAATGAAATTCGCGACGCGGCCCAAGAACAGCCCAAGCGGCGTAGCCACCGCCAACGCATCTGCTGCGCTCAGGATCGGTATCTTCTCAGACCTGCAAAACAGGGCGACCGCGATCACAACGCCCGCAAAACCGCCATGAAACGACATGCCGCCGCGCCACAGGATGAGTATCTCGCCGGGGTTCTGCAGGTAGTAGCCCGGCTGATAAAACAGAACGTAGCCAAGCCGTCCGCCGAGGATGATTGCCACAATCACCCATGTCAGGAGGGCCTCGACCTGTGTTGTGGTCATTGGCGGGCCGCCCGGCCCCCAGAGCGCAGGGCGCGAGACCAGCCCCACAACGATCCGCCAGCCGACGATCAGCCCCACGATATAGGCCAGTGCGTACCATCTCAGCGCCAAGGTGAAGCCGCCGATCTCGATGCTGAAAAGCTCGGGCGAAAGCGTTGGGAAGGGAATGGCAAATGGCATGCGCGGGTCTCCGGTTTGCCCGATGCCTCGACGCTTCGTCGCGGGAAGTCAACCTTGAGCTTTCGGGGCACCAGAGCCATATATGACGAAACCGAAAAAGGAGCCGCCTCATGCAGACGCGCAACAAATTACTCGACGATGTCGGCCAGCTGATGACCAACGCAATGGGCGTGGCTCAAGGCGCACGGGAAGAGGCCGAAACCGCCATGAAATCCATGATGGATCGTTGGCTCGCCGACCGCGATTTCGTCACGCGCGATGAATTCGATGCAGTGCGCGCGATGGCTCAGAAAGCACGCGAGGAGAACGAAGCGTTGAAAGCGCGGATCGAAGCGCTCGAAAAAGTCGCCAAATAGCGCTCCAGGTTTTCCTGGTATCCAGAAACTCCGCTGCGCAGGCGCGCGTAGCGGAGTTTTTTTGTGGATAAAGCAGGCATTTGTCATTTTCGGTGAACTTTAGGCTTTACAGCGCCTGCAATCCCCCACACCATATCTAGTGAGACGCGTGAGGAGCAGTCGCGGGTCTTGTAACGACACCCAGCCTATTGTGGGTGAAAGCTCACATCAGGCCAATGTAAAAAACGGGGCCGGGCATGTCACTTGTCGAGCAGTTTGAGACAGAAGATCTCCATCCTATCGATATCGTCGAAGGACTGGCAGAGCACCATGATTGGGAATTTGACCGCGTAGCGGATGACCAGATCGCCATGGCGGTCGAGGGCCAGTGGCGGACCTATTCGGTCACGCTCGCTTGGTCGGGGTATGACGAAACACTACGTTTGGTCGTCACGTTCGAAATGGACCCGCCAGAAGGTCGCTTTTCGGCGCTGCATGAAGTTCTTAACTCAGCCAATGATATGTGCTGGACGGGCGCATTCAGCCATTGGGCCGAGCAGAAACTAATGGTCTACCGTTACGGGCTGGTGCTCGCGGGTGGTGCATCAGCAGGCCCAGACCAGATCAACCGCATGATGCGCAACGCGGTGATGAACTGCGAGCGGTTTTATCCCGCCTTCCAGCTTGCAGTCTGGGGCGAGCGTCCTGCGAAAGAGGCGCTGCAAGTCGCCATTGCAGAGGCCTACGGGCGCGCCTAATCTCCGCCCGGTAAAACGGGGGGCGATCCATGACATTAGATCCGGTCCGCAGCCGGGGGCTTTTCCTTCTTGGCTGCGGAAAAATGGGTTCGGCGATGTTGAACGGCTGGCTGAGCCAAGGCATCCCCCCTGCTTCGGTTTGGGTTCTGGAGCCCAAACCCTCCGAGTGGCTTCACAGCACAGGTGTACGCATTAACGAGGGGATCCCGGAAAACCCGGCCATCGCACTCGTTGCCGTAAAGCCGCAAATGATGGGCGATGCGCTCGGTCCTGTGGCCGCCTTGGGCGGCGGAGAGACCGTGATCCTGTCCATTGCAGCCGGAACCCCGATCCGGTTCTTCGAAGATGTATTCGGGGCTGCGACGCCGATCATCCGCGCCATGCCCAACACGCCCGCGGCCATTGGACAAGGCATCACGGCGATTGTGGGCAACTCTGCTGCGTCGGAGGGCGATCTCGCGCTCGCAGAGGCACTGCTCGCGGCCATTGGTCAGACCGTCCGGCTGGAGGGGGAGCACCAGATGGACGCGGTCACAGCCGTGTCTGGGTCCGGCCCGGCCTATGTGTTTCATTTGATCGAAACACTTGCGGCCGCAGGCGTATCCGAAGGTCTCTCGCCCGATCTTGCACTTCACTTGGCGCGCGCAACTGTTGCCGGGGCGGGTGCGTTGGCCGAAGCGGCTGACGAGGACCCTGCACAGCTGCGCATCAATGTGACCTCGCCCGGAGGCACAACTGCAGCAGCCCTGGAGGTTTTGATGGATGACGAGCGCGGTTTCCCCAGCTTACTGCATCGCGCGGTGAAGGCCGCCGCAGACCGAGGCCGGGAACTGGCCGGCTGACATGCACGATTTCATCAGCTTTGACGACTTCCTGAAAGTCGATGTGCGCGTTGGGCAAATTATCCACGCCGAACCCTACCCAGAGGCCAGAAAACCCGCGATCAAGCTGCGTGTCGATTTCGGCTCGGAGATTGGGGAGAAGAAATCATCCGCACAGATCACCCAGCACTATACGCCTGAAGGCCTGATTGGCCGACGCGTGTTGGCGGTGGTGAACTTTCCGCCCCGCCAGATCGGCAAGTTCATGTCCGAGGTGCTTGTTCTGGGGGTTCCTGATGCAGACGGCGAGGTTGTCCTGTTGAAACCCGATCTCGATGTCCCGCTGGGGGGAAGGCTTTATTGATGAAACTTTTGATCACCCGCCCTTTGCCCGCCCCCGTGATGGATGTTGCCGTCGCAAAGTTCGACGTGACAGCGCGTCCGGAAACGACACCACTCAGCGACGAAGAACTTCGCGCTGCGTTGACGGACTACGATGTGGTTTTGCCAACGCTGGGAGATTTGTTTTCGGCGCAGGTTTTCGGTGATGTCCCGACGCCGCGTGCAAAGCTGTTGGCGAATTTTGGAGTGGGCTACAACCATATCGATGTGGCTGCAGCTCGCGCAGCCGGGGTCGCTGTGACGAACACACCCGGCGCGGTGACCGACGCCACAGCCGACACGGCCATGACGCTAATCCTGATGACCGCCCGCCGGGCGGGTGAGGGTGAGCGGATGGTCCGGGCCGGAACTTGGAAAGGCTGGCATCCAACACAAATGCTCGGCTTGCATGTTTCGGGCAAAACGCTCGGCGTGATCGGTATGGGCCGGATCGGGCAAGCGATCGCGCATCGCTGTCATTACGGGTTCGGGATGGATGTCGTGTTCCAGAACCGCTCCACCAAGGCGCTGGAGATGCCTGCGCGACAACTCGACCGAATGGAAGAGGTCGCGGCGGCGGCGGATGTTCTTGTTGTTGCAGTCCCCGGCGGCGCAGAGACCCATCACCTGATCGGCACTTCGGTGTTCGCGGCGATGCAGCCGCATGCGATATTCGTGAACATCGCGCGCGGCGACGTGGTGGACGAGGCATCCCTGATCGCAGGGCTTCAGCAGGGCCAGCTGGCTGGCGCGGGCCTTGACGTCTATGAGTTCGAACCGCACGTTCCGGACGCCCTCAAGGAAATGGAAAACGTCACGCTCCTGCCGCATCTCGGCACTGCTGCGTTGGAGGTGCGCACAGCAATGGGGATGATGGCCGTCGATAACCTGATCGCCTTCGCGGAAGGACGTGGCCTTCCAAATCAGGTCTGACACAAGAATGGCTACTGGTCTGCTTGCGACAGTTATCTAGCGGGGTTAGTTTCCCGGTCGCCGACGGCCTCACGCCAGTGCTTGCGGCACAGAGAGACATAGGTCTCGTTGCCGCCAATTTGCACCTGCGCGCCTTCGGTCAGAACGTTCCCCTCCGCGTCCTGACGGATCACCATCGTGGCCTTCTTTCCGCAATGGCAGATCGTGCGGACTTCCCGCATCTCGTCGGCCAGCGCTAGAAGTGCAGCAGAGCCAGGAAAGAGTTTCCCAAGGAAGTCGACACGCAGCCCGTAACACATCACCGGTACGCCCAGGTCGTCGACAGCGCGGGCAAGTTGCCAGACCTGTGTGTCAGTGAGGAACTGCGCCTCATCAACAAACACGCAAGACGTTTTGTGCGTTTCAAGATGCTGCTCCAGCAGCGCGAAGAGGTCGGTCGAGCTATTGAAAATCGTTGCAGGTGCGGACAACCCGATCCGCGATCCGATCTTTCCAGCTCCGGCGCGATTATCGAACGAGGCGATCAGCAACAGCGTATCCATCCCCCGCTCGTTATAATTGTGCGAGGCCTGCAGCAGCGCCGTAGATTTCCCGGCATTCATGGTGGAGTAGTGAAAGTAGAGCTTCGCCATACTCCCAGATGCCGCAAAACCCAACCTGGGTTCAAGCGCAACAAAAAAGGGTCTGCCACGCGCACGCGACAGACCCCAACCCAACCGTCGGGTCCGGGGAAAATCGACCCGGTACTCGTACACTCCCGGTTGCATTTCTGGGTTTTCTCACCGGGCGTATTCTTGTGGCAGGTCGAGGGCTCGTGCTTAATGGGAAGGTCGAAACTGATTTCCCCCTGCCGGTGGACTTGAAACAAAAGGCGAGCAAAATGAATGACAAAGCGGCGTATCTGCGCCGTCACACTGAAGCCTTGGTCAAAGCGCTAGGGATACAAACAGCGTGCGATCTGAGCGGGAAGTCCAAGGCCACGCTGGGTCGGTATTACTCGGATGCGCCCGAGCATGCGGAGCGGTTCATGCCCATTGATACGGTTGCGAGACTCGAAGCGAACGCGACCTTTCCCCATGTCACGACGGCGCTGGCGGAGTTGAACGGGCTGGTGCTCTCGCACGATCCGAACCGTCGGAATGCCGAAGAGGGGGCAGTGAATGACGATGTGATCGCACTCTGTGAGAGGTTCGCGATGTTAATGAGCGAATACCATCAGTCCATCGCGGATGGATCCATCTCGGAAAATGAAGCGCGACGGATGTTGAGAGAGACCGCCGCGCTTCAAAAAGTGCTTATGGATATGAAACTCCGGCTGGAGGCGACGGGATCCTAGGCGACTTGCGCCATTGGACGACGCGGCATGATCGGTTTCTTTTCCTTGATCAACCCGGTTTCCAGCGCTTTGTCTACCTGAGCCACGACTGCGGCGGCGCCGGTCCCAGCTTCTGGCGCGATCATGTGCAGGCGGGCCTTATCACAGGTAATCTGTCGGATCGCAGCGTCGCGCGCCGCATCTTCTCCTTCGATGGCGCGCCCTGGCATGTCGATCATCAATGCCGGTTCGCCTGCAGCGTCGATAACTGCAAAATCCACGCGGACCTGCGCCAGCGCTTTGAGTGCCTCGGGATCCGCCTCGCTCGGTTGCGCTGTCACGAGAGTGCCGAGCGGAACGCCTGCCAGAACGCGGTACCCTTTGGTTTGGCGGCGTTCCCAGGCGGCCAGACAGCGTAAAACGCGGGCCTCATCATCGGACAATACGGAGGCTTTTTTGAAGGTGGTTTGTTCCAGCGCGTCCAGCAATGCGTCAGAGGCGACGATCGGGTTGTCTGACTGGACCACCGGTTCTGTTTTGGCTTTGCGGCGCATGTATCTCAGGCCGGATACCCCGGCGAGTATGATCCCCACCGCTACGAAGGCCAAGATTGTCACTGAGCCACCCATTTGGAGAAGGACATCCCAAAAGGACGTAGAAATTGAGGACTCTGGCATCGGTGTCTCCTTACGTAGAACGCTGCCCAGCATCCGTTTGGAATATGCAGAAACTGTGGCAAAGGCTTGGAATCTCCGCGCCTTTGGCAACAATCCGAAAGAAAATGGCGAATTTGCTACAACGCGTCCGACCTGGTTCTGCTTCATTTTATGCCGAGTGACGAAAGGCAAGATAATGGAGCTTCTTATTGGTCTCGGTCTGCTACTCTTTTTTCTGTATGCGGCAACTCAAGGCTCTGATAGGTCCAGCCGACCGCAGCGAAAGTCGACGGACTCTGCGTCCGTGCCGCGGTCGCAAAAAGCGCCCAAGCCACTCAGGGCAGCGGAGCCTGCTGCGCCACAAAAGCCCAAGGATCATCACAGAACGCACGCAGCCGCGGATGACTTTGGCAGACCTCGTATCCATCCCATCACACCCGCTGCACGTGGAAGCAAGCTATCTGGCCGTGTATGGGTTATCGATGGCGATACAATTTGCATAGGCCGCACCAAAATCCGTCTGGCCGGGATCGACGCGCCCGAGATTGACATGCCGTTCGGGCAGAAATCGAAATGGGCGATGGTCGATTTATGCAAAGGTCAACGGGTGACCGTCGTCATGCATGGAGAGACCTCCTACGACCGGCAGGTGGGCACAGCCTATCTTCCGGATGGTCGGGATATCGGTGCCGAAATCATCAAACGGGGGCTCGCGCTCGATCTCGCGGTTTTCTCGGGCGGAAAGTACCGAGAATTTGAGCCGAAAGGCGCGCGGCACAGGTTGGCAGGCGGCCGGTTCGGCCATCGCTCACTCTATGGCAAGCATAGCTAGAGCCGCGCGCGGCGCTTACGCCTGTAGCGCACGGACCCCGATTTCGCCTTCCCGACGGGCCTGCATGGCCTGCGCCGCTGCGTGAGAAGCTGCCAGTGTCGTGAAATACGGGATCTTATCATAAAGAGCGACGGAGCGGATTTCGCGGCTGTCGGCCACGGCTTGCGCGCCTTCGGTGGTGTTCATAACCAGCGCGATGCGGCCATCCTTGAGCATGTCCACTACGTCTGGGCGCCCTTCGTAGACTTTGTTCACGACCTCGGCTGTGATGCCGTGCTCCTTTAGAAACGCCGCGGTGCCGCGGGTCGCCACGATGTCGAGGCCCAGATCAACGAGCATCTGTGCCAGATCGCGCAGCATTTCGCCCTTGTCGGCTTCCTTGATCGACAGAAAGGCCGTGCCAGCCTCAGGCAGATGTGTACCTGCGCCCATCTGGGCCTTCAGGAACGCGCGCGGGAAGGATGTGTCCCATCCCATGACCTCGCCGGTGGAGCGCATTTCAGGACCGAGGATCGTGTCTACGCCCGGGAAGCGCGCAAATGGCATAACCGCCTCCTTGACCGAGAACCAGGGCATGTTCGGATCCGCGAGTGTCATCGGGTCGGCAGCGGGTTGGCCCTCTTTGTGGGGCGGGCGCTTGGGGAAGTCCGAGAGCGGCGCACCGGCCATGACACGTGCAGCGATGGAGGCAATCGCTGAGTCTGTCGCCTTGGCCACAAATGGCACCGTACGGGAGGCCCGCGGGTTCACCTCGATCAGGTAAATCACATCATCCTTGATCGCGTATTGCACGTTCATCAGTCCGACCACGTGAAGCGCCTTCGCAAGCGCAACGGTCTGGGACTGGATCTCGGCCAGCGTATCTTTCGACAGAGAGTAGGGCGGCAGGGAACACGCGCTGTCCCCGGAATGGACGCCGGCTTCTTCGATGTGCTGCATAATGCCCGAAACATGGACATCTGTACCATCCGACAGCGCATCAACATCCAGTTCGATCGCCCCCGCGAGGTAACTGTCCAGCAGCACCGGGCTGTCGCCGGAAACCACCACTGCCTCGTTGATGTACCGTTCAAGCTGCGCCATATCGCGGACGATCTCCATGGCGCGGCCACCCAGAACGTAGGACGGGCGGATCACCAGCGGGAAGCCGATCTCGCCTGCGGCGGCGAAAGCTTCTGCCTCAGTGGAGGCGATGGCGTTTTTGGGTTGCTTGAGGCCGAGCCGGTTCACGAGATCCTGAAAGCGTTCGCGGTCTTCGGCCAGATCGATTGCGTCCGGCGTCGTGCCCAGGATCGGAATGCCCTCTGCTTCCAATGCATTTGCGAGCTTCAGCGGGGTTTGCCCGCCGAACTGCACGATGACGCCGTGCAGCGTGCCGTTTTCCTGTTCTACCCGCAGAATCTCCATCACGTGTTCAAAGGTCAGCGGCTCGAAATAGAGCCGGTCCGAAGTGTCGTAGTCAGTCGACACGGTCTCCGGGTTGCAATTGATCATAATGGTTTCATACCCGGCCTTGGTCAGTGCAAAGCAGGCATGGCAGCAGCAGTAATCAAATTCGATGCCTTGTCCAATCCGGTTTGGGCCTCCCCCAAGAATGACCACCTTTTGCTTGTCTGTCGGGCGGGCTTCGCATTCCGCCTCGTCCATCACCGGGGTCTCGTAGGTTGAGTACATATACGGCGTCTGCGCTTCAAACTCGGCGGCACAGGTGTCTATTCGCTTGAATTGTGCGACAACGCCAAGCCTCTGGCGTGCGCGGCGCACCTGACCTTCGGACCGGCCTGTGAGCGTGGCAAGCCTTGCATCTGTAAAGCCCATCATCTTGAGCTTGCGTAAGCCTGCTTCGTCCATGGGCAGACCGTCTTTCTTGACGGCCGCCTCCGCGTCGACGATCTCGCGGATCCGCTCGAGGAACCATGGATCGAACGAAGTGGCGGCCTGAATTTCGTCATTGGTCAGTCCGTGCCGCATTGCCTGCGCGATTGTACGCAGGCGATCAGGGGTCTGCTTGGAGATTGCTTTGACAACTGAGGCCTTGTCGGGCGCGCCATCAATCTCGATCTCGTCAAAGCCAGTCAGGCCGGACTCCATGGAGGCGAGCGCCTTCTGGACAGATTCATGGAAACTGCGCCCGATGGACATCGCTTCACCGACCGATTTCATCGCGGTGGTTAGGAATGGTTCGGAGCCGGGAAACTTTTCGAACGCGAATTTCGGAATCTTGGTGACCACGTAGTCGATGGTCGGCTCGAAGGACGCAGGCGTGACTTTGGTGATGTCGTTGTCGAGTTCGTCGAGCGTGTAGCCCACGGCGAGCTTTGCGGCGATCTTGGCGATCGGAAAACCCGTCGCCTTGGATGCCAAGGCGGATGAGCGCGACACGCGCGGGTTCATTTCGATCACGACCATACGGCCATCTGCCGGGTTTACGGCCCATTGCACGTTGGAGCCGCCGGTTTCGACGCCAATTTCACGCAACACGGCAATCGAGCCGTTGCGCATAATCTGGTATTCCTTATCCGTCAGCGTCAGCGCAGGGGCCACCGTGATGCTGTCACCGGTATGGACCCCCATCGGATCGACGTTTTCGATGGAACAGACGATGATGGCATTGTCGGCCGTGTCGCGCACTACCTCCATCTCGAACTCTTTCCAGCCGAGCAGGCTTTCGTCGATCAGGATTTGGTTTACCGGAGAGGCGTCCATCCCCGAACGGCAGTAGTATTCATAGTCTTCCCGGTTGTACGCCACACCTCCACCGGTTCCGCCGAGTGTAAAAGCGGGGCGAATGATCGCCGGCAAGCCGATTTCTTCCAGAGCTTCGGTGGCGATCTTGAGCCCGGCATTTAAATCCGCTTTGCCATCTGCGCCCTTTGGTGCAGTCACAATTGTCGCTTTGGGGTTTTCGAGGCCCAGCCGGTCCATCGCCTCCCGGAATAGCTTGCGGTCCTCGGCCATCTCGATCGCGTCACGCTTGGCGCCGATCATCTCAACCCCGAATTGCTCCAATACGCCCATTTCCTCGAGCGCAAGTGAAGTGTTCAGGCCCGTCTGCCCGCCCATTGTAGGCAAAAGGGCATCGGGGCGCTCCTTCTCGATGATCTTGGCGACCACTTCGGGTGTGATCGGCTCGATATAGGTCGCGTCGGCCAGTTCGGGATCGGTCATGATCGTTGCCGGGTTCGAGTTGACCAGAATGACCCGGTAGCCTTCCTCACGCAGCGCTTTACAGGCTTGCGCGCCGGAATAATCAAATTCGCAGGCCTGGCCAATGACGATAGGCCCCGCGCCGATGATCATAATGGACTTGATATCGGTACGTTTGGGCATCGAGCAGACTCCAGTGGCGCAAATTGTTGGGGGTTATACATGCCCGCGCCCTGTTCGCAAGAGCGTGAATGGCGCGCGCTTGGAACATTGAACACCGCAGCTATCTTTCGCGCAGAACACCAATTCACGGAAACGCAAGTGACGCTCCTCTCTGACCCGCATAGCGCTCGTGTCCTGTGGCGCCTACGCGCCGAGTTTGTCGTGTTTTTTGTCATTGCCCCGGGCATTATCGCGGTTGCTTTGCCGCCTGAGCGTATGTTTTCGGCGCTGTTTGCGTCTATGGCTGTAGGTTTGTGGTTGCTTCACATCACTGCGGGCTTTCAGTGGCGCGATCTTCTGGACGGGCTGCATCGCGTGTCATGGCGGTTTGTTGGCCTGTTTTCGATTGCGACCACAGTGATCTCCTGCGCGGTCATTCTGAGCCTGCGCCCCGACGCGTTCCTGATCCTTGTGCGGACGCAGCCGGAATTGCTTGTGATGATCCTGCTGCTCTACCCGGTTCTTTCTGCCCTGCCGCAGGAGTTGGTTTTCCGGCCGCTGTTCTTTCGTCGCTACGACGCGGTTCTTCCGCGCAGGCTGTGGACGCGGATTACATTGAATGCCGCACTCTTTTCTTGGGTGCACCTGATGTACTGGCATTGGGTGGTTCTGGCGATGACGTTTTCAGGTGGCTTGGCCTTTGCCTATGCCTATGAAGCGCGTCGCAATTTTCCCGAGGCTGTGGTCCTTCATGCCATTGCTGGCAACATTGTTTTCGCTTTGGGGCTAGGTCTTTACTTTTATTCCGGCAATGTGGCCCGTCCTTACTGAAATTTGCCTCAATTTCGCCCTAGCGAAGCGCTAATTCTGATAGCGCACCGTGTGTTTGGTGCCGGCTGTGAGATAGGTACGCACAATGATGTATTGGATGAGAAACTTCTGGCGTCCGGAGGATGGCGCTGTAACGGTCGACTGGGTCGTTTTAACGGGCGCTCTGGTGGGTCTGGGCATTGCGGTGCGTTTCACGCTGGAACCCGCGATGACGACGCAATCGGGATCTTTGAACCGGCAACTGAGCACGGACATGATCAAGACAGAGTTCCAGGGCGGCGAGCAACCCGCCCAGCAATAATCGCGCTGTCAATTTGACATGTGTCAATTTAGATTGACACAAAGCATGTCATCCTTTCGCGAACAGCGGAGGGCAACATGCGGATTCTTTTTATTCATCCGAACTATCATTCCGGTGGCGCTGAAATAGCAGGAAACTGGCCACCGGCTTGGGTTGCTTACCTTGCCGGTAGTCTGAAAGCGGCCGGGTTCGACGACGTGCATTTCGTCGACGCCATGACCAATGACCTGACTGACGACTCGCTGCGCGCCCGAATTCGCGAGATCGCACCAGATATCGTCGGCACTACAGCCATTACTCCAGCCATCTATGAAGCGGAGAAGGTGCTGAAGATCGCCTCTGAAGAAGCGCCGGATGCGCTCCGCGTCTTGGGGGGCATCCACGCCACGTTTATGTACAAGCAGGTTTTTTCGGAAGCCCCTGAAGTTGATGTCGTCGTCCGCGGCGAGGGCGAAGAGATCATGACCGAGCTTGCCCGCACGGTTGCCGAGGGCCGGTGGCCCGAAGATCGTCGCAAGATCAAAGGGCTGGCGTTTCGCGAAGGCGAGAAAATCGTCGCCACACAGGCCGCGAGTACTGTGAAGAACCTCGACGGGATCGACCCGGATTGGTCCTTGCTGGAGTGGGAAAAGTACATTTACGTTCCTCTCAATCGGCGCGTTGCAATCCCCAACATGGCGCGCGGCTGTCCCTTCACCTGTTCGTTTTGCTCGCAGTGGAAGTTCTGGCGCGATTACCGGGTGCGTGACCCAATCAAGGTCGTGGACGAAATCGAACGCTTGGTGAATGACCACGACGTCGGTTTCTTTATCCTTGCGGACGAGGAACCCACCATCAACCGCAAGAAGTTCATCAAATTCTGTGAAGAACTGATCGCGCGCGGTCTGCCAGATAAGGTCCAATGGGGGATCAACACCCGTGTCACCGACATTTATCGGGACCGGGAACTGTTGCCGCTCTACCGAAAGGCGGGGCTGGTCCATGTGAGCCTTGGAACTGAGGCTGCGGCGCAGTTGAAGCTCGACCGGTTCAACAAGGAAACCAAGGTTGCCGAGAACAAGGAGGCGATCCGCCTTCTGCGCGAAGCCGATATTTTCGTCGAAGCGCAGTTCATTGTCGGGCTCGACAATGAGACGCCGGAAACTCTCGAAGAAACCTATCGCATGGCGTGGGACTGGCAGCCGGATCTGGCGAACTGGGCAATGTATACGCCCTGGCCCTTCACGCCTCTGTTTCAGGAACTGGGCGACAAGGTCGAGATCTTCGACTTCTCCAAGTACAATTTTGTGACCCCGATCATGGCGCCTGAGGCGATGACGCGGGGCGAGTTGTTGAACGGCGTGATGAAGAACTATCGCCGCTTCTACATGCAGAAAGCACTCTTCCACTACCCTTGGCGTGGCACAGGCTATCGGAGGAAATACCTGCTTGGGTGCTTGAAAGCCTTCCTGAAGGCTGGGTTTGAGCGGAAGTTCTATGATCTGGGGAAGGCCAACTACTGGGGGCCGCAGTCCAAGGACAAGGTGAACTTCAATTTCGACCGGACTCGCAAAATAGCGAAGGCCCAGATGGACGATTGGGAAGCGGCAGCCGATCGTGCATCTCAGGCGGCTGCGCGGCGCAAGGCGCTGGATACCTCGTTCAAGCTGCCCGAACATCTCGAAAAGCGGGAGCCGATCAAGGCCTGTGGGGGCGGAACGCAGCAGATGGAGGATGTCTGATGCCCCTCGACGGCGGTTCAGAAAATGTCTGGGCGCCTCCTGATACGCATGCGCGCATCGGCCCCAACGCCGTTCTGCAACTTCTGAATGTACTGGAAGAAGAGGGTGGGCCGCGCTTGGCGGCCCATATTCTTGCCTCTGCGGGCATGTTCGACCTGCCTCCGGAAAGCGGCATGATCGACGAACGCCCAGTGGCCCGCATCCATCAAGCGCTGCGTCAGGATATGCCCAACCGTGCGCCACGGCTGGCGTGGGCCGCAGGCGAGGCGACCGCGAATTACATTATTGCAAACCGCATTCCTGCACCGGTCCGCTGGCTGCTGCGCGCCCTTCCCCCGGGACCGTCCGCGCGGATGCTGACGAAAGCGATCCGCAAGCATGCCTGGACTTTCATGGGCTCGGGTGAATTTCGGGTTGTTTCGATCCGCCCGCTGACATTTGAGATCATCGATAACCCGGTGGTGCGGGGCGAACATGCCAAAAAACCAATTTGCTTCTGGCATACGGCGGTCTTTGAAACCCTTTTTCGCCGTCTCGTGGCGCCTGATTACACCGCGCGCGAAACCCGGTGTTGTGCCTGCGGAGACGCGGCCTGCCGGTTTGAGTTGACACGTACCGCCTTCTGAGCCTCCCGTGCCTTGACACTCAAGGCGCGGTCGTATGTATGGCCCGAGACTTTGCATCTGAGTTTCGGGGATCCCCATGCATGCCTATCGCACCCATTCCTGCGCCGATCTGACGAAAGACGCCGTGGGCGATACCGTCCGTCTGTCCGGGTGGGTGCACCGCGTGCGCGATCATGGCGGGGTTCTGTTCATTGATCTGCGTGATCACTACGGGATGACCCAGGTTCTGTGCGATCCGGACAGCCCCGTTTTTACAGAGGTCGAGAAGGTTCGCTCGGAATGGTGTATCCGCATTGATGGAACGGTGAAAGCGCGAGACGAAAGCCTGATCAACCCAAAGATTCCAACCGGCGAGATCGAAGTTTTCATCCGCGACATGGAAATTCTGGGCACAGCCGAGGAACTGCCGCTGCCGGTCTTTGGGGATCAGGAGTATCCCGAAGAAACGCGCCTGAAATATCGCTTCCTCGACCTGCGCCGCGAAAGCCTGCATGACAACATCATGCTGCGGTCGAAAGTGGTGCAGTCGATCCGCAAACGTATGTGGGACATCGACTTTACGGAATTCCAAACCCCGATCATCACGGCGTCCAGCCCGGAAGGCGCGCGCGACTTCCTCGTGCCTTCACGCCTGCATCCGGGCAAGTTCTACGCGCTGCCGCAGGCGCCGCAGCAATTCAAGCAGCTGATCATGGTCGGCGGCTTCGACAAGTATTATCAGATCGCGCCCTGCTTCCGGGACGAGGACCCACGCGCCGACCGGTCGCCCACGGATTTCTACCAGCTCGATCTGGAGATGAGTTTTGTGAATCAGCAGGACGTGTTCGACACGATCGAGCCGGTGATGAAGGGACTCTTTGAGGAGTTCGGCGGTGGGCGCAAGGTCGATCAGGACTGGCCGCAGATCAGCTTCCGTGATGCGGCGCTGTGGTACGGTACCGATAAGCCGGACCTGCGCAACCCGATCAAGATGCAGATTGTCTCCGAGCATTTTGAAGGCTCCGGTTTTGCAATCTTTGCCAAACTTCTGGAGCAAGAAGGCACCGAAATTCGCGCCATTCCGGCGCCGAGCGGCGGGAGCCGCAAGTTCTGCGATCGCATGAACAAGTTCGCGCAGGAGCAAGGCCTGCCGGGCATGGGCTATATCTTCTGGCGAAAGATCGATCCAAACGGTCGTGGGGAAGGCGACGGCACCGGCTTTGGATTTGGTGACGCTGCTAAGAACGATCCTTCCGAGCTCGAAGCGTTGCTCAAAGAGGGAATCTACTACGATAAAACGGCAGACGAGTGGATCGAGGCCGCTGGTCCGCTCGCCAAAAACATCGGGCCCGAGCGGACCGAGGCGCTCCGCCAGCAGTTAGGCCTTGGAATCGGTGACGCGGCCTTCTTCCTCGGCGGAAAACCCGAGAGCTTTGAGGGTGTTGCGGGTCGCGCCCGTGTGGTGATCGGCGAGGAGTTGGGGCTGGTCGAAAACGACCGCTTCGCCTTTGCGTGGATCGTAGATTTCCCGATGTACGAAAAAGACGACGAGGGCGTGATCGACTTCTCGCACAACCCGTTTTCGATGCCTCAAGGCGGGATGGAAGCCCTCGACGGAGATCCGCTCGATGTGCTGGGATACCAGTACGACCTTGCCTGCAACGGGTATGAGCTGGTGTCCGGCGCGATCCGGAACCACAAGCTCGACATCATGTACAAGGCTTTCGGGATCGCCGGGTATGGCCCTGAGGAGGTCGAACGCCGTTTTGGCGGCATGGTCAGTGCGTTCAAATACGGACCACCACCCCATGGCGGCTGCGCGGCAGGGATCGACCGGATCGTGATGCTTCTGGCTGACACAGCCAACATTCGCGAGATCATCATGTTCCCGATGAACCAGCGCGCCGAGGACCTGATGATGAATGCGCCGTCAGATCCGAGCGGTGAACAGCTGCGTGAGCTTGGCCTGCGGGTCATCCCGCAGGACTAAGGCGATCAATACGAAGCTGGGCGTTGCAGGGGGCGAACGCCTGGCAATTCCATGGTCTCTCCGATGTCGTAGGCGAGCGTCTGCACCGAGAAATCTTTGGCGCCGAGGACCACGGCGCCAAGCATGGCGAGGCCCAGAATGATATGGGCTGCGATTGAGGTGACCGGCGGATTGGGGCCTGTCGGGTAGGGGGTCTTGAGGCTCCGCATTTGGGAACATCCTTTTGTTACTGCTCTGTTTTTCATGGGTCGCTCCAACGCATTGGCTTTGGACCGAGACCCTTTGTCATTTTTGTTATGTGCAGGTTTTCGGTCGTCGCTGTGTCTTGGGAATGTCCGAAATATGGCGGAAATGAGGTCGCGCGGGTTTCCGCCGAAACGCTGGTCTGACCGTCAGATTGCACGCCTGGGTTCCATCCTGGCATCGATCAGCATCTGCACGCGGGTCAGCGTCGCTGGTGCGCTGTCGCGCGACAGGGAGCGGGCGGCCTCGGCCAGCGCGGCGTCGGAAGATGACACGGCAAGGGCATGCAGGAACTGCGCCGTGTAGGCTTGGGCCACTGGATCTTCTTCTGATGTCAGTAGGCTGCGGACATGAGCCAGATCGTCCTGCAGTGCGAGCGCGTCGGGGGTCACTTCCCCGTCTGGAACGGGGCGGGGGCCCGTTTGAACCCTCTGGTCGGGTAGATGCATAAGAATGGCCTGTTGGAACTCTGCCAGTCGGGTCAGAGGTTTGGCGAGAAAGCCGTCAGCCCCGGCGGCGAGAGCGGCTTCCTCCCCTTCCAGAGCGCCCGAGAAACCCAGGATAACCGGCAGACGCGGGAGGCTGCTGGCAAGCTCCCTTATCAGGTCCACCCCGGCCCCGTCCGGAAGCCCCAGATCGACGATTGCGACTGTTGGACGATAGGTTTTGAGATGCCGCCGCGCCGATTTCAGGCAGTCGGCGCGGCGCAAACGCGCACCGGATCGCAAACACAGTAGCCGCATCCCTTCGGAAGCATAACGGCTGTCTTCGACAAGAAGGATGGTTACACCCAGCAGTGGGCGCGCGGCAGTCGGGCGCAGATGGGGAGCAAGTGGGTCGGGCCTATCGTCCATGACAAGGGGTCCTTTGTTCAACCTGACCAGATTGGCGCAGAATTGGTGAACAGCCGGTAAACGTCACGTGGCGCGCGTCGTCTGGTCGCTTGCCTGTCCTGCCCCAAGCCGTCATAACCGCTGCGAAAATGCAGACCTTGCAGGAGAGATTTGATGATCGGCCGTTTGAACCATGTTGCCATTGCTGTCCCCGATCTCGAGGCGGCCTGCAGGCAATATGCGAACACTCTGGGCGCCAAGGTTGGTGCGCCACAGGATGAACCGGATCACGGCGTGACCGTGGTGTTCATCGAACTGCCGAACACCAAGGTCGAACTTCTTTATCCGCTTGGTGACGACTCCCCAATTGCCGGGTTCCTCGAAAAGAACCCATCAGGCGGCATCCACCATATTTGCTATGAGGTGGACGATATCCTGACCGCGCGCGACAAGCTTAAGGCGGAAGGCGCGCGCGTCCTCGGCACAGGCGAGCCAAAGATCGGCGCCCATGGCAAACCGGTGCTGTTTCTGCATCCCAAGGATTTCAACGGCACGCTGGTCGAGCTTGAGGAGGTCTGAGGGCAATGCAGATTACTTCCGCGCTCGTTCTGCTGGCGGTGTGTTGGTTCATGACGCTGTTTATCGTCTTGCCTATCCGCATGGAAACGCAAGGCGACACCGGCAAGGTGACCCTCGGTACGCCAGCGGGGGCACCGAGCAAGATCAACATGAGGCGTAAGATCAAGATCACCTCGATCGTAGCCTTCGCACTGTGGGTGCCGCTTTGCGCGATCATCCTGTCTGGCGTGATCACCGTGGATGATTTTGATCTGTTCCACCGCTTTGGTGGCGGCTTGGCTCCGCTGGACTGACGGGTCCCGGCGTCCTCTCAGGCGCTCTCCTTTCGTTCAAGCGCGTGGTAGAGGTGCGTGAACGTGGCGGCGCCCAAGACCGGAACAAGCAAGTTGATAACCGGAATGGTGAGGGGGACGGCCATCAGCACGCCCGCCGCCCAGATTGTCGCGATGTGCTTTTTGCGCATGCGCGCTGCACCCTTGCGGCCCAACCGACGCATGGCGGTGACCTGAAAGTACTCTCGCCCAAGCAGGAAGCCGTTCAATGCCCAGAAAATCACTGGAGCAAGGGGCGCAAAGACCAGATAAAGCACCAGCGCTGCTAGGTTTGCGACAATGATAACACCAAGAAATGACAGGGTGTCCCTCAGACCTTCCATAAAAGGTGTATGCGGTGCCGGGGTCAGAGCGGGGTAGTAGCGTGCCTCTACAGCGTCCGCGATGTCCTCAAGAAAGAGGGACGTAAACGCCGAAGCCACAGGGACCATCAGGAAGACGGACAGAACCAGCATCGTCACGATGCCGAGGCCAGACGCTACGTTGTCCACCCATCCGATATCCCCGATCCAGGGCAGGGTGAGAGTCTCTGGCACCAACCATCCCAACAAAAGCGAAAAAGCCCATGTAATGGCGGCCAGGAGGGCGATGGTCGCACCGATGCCAATCAGAAGGACCCGTCGGAATGCAGCCTCGGGCAGTTGGGCCAAAGCGCGCGAGAAACAGGTGAAAATCATTCGCTGACCCACTGCGTGATCGCGCTCAGGTCCGGGCGCGGGCGCTCCGGCGGGACAGCGCCCTCGGTTCCGATATGAATGAAACCAGCGACAGTTTCCGAATTTGAAAGCCCGAGTCCTTCCGCCCCGAAATCGGCGTCATGTGCAGTATAGCCGGTCAACCAGTTGGCGCCCCAACCCGCCGCAAGGGCCGCGTTGACCAGTGCCAGACAAACCGCGCCCGCAGAGTGTTGCTGCTCGATTTTGGGGATTTTCTCGGATGGCTTTGGGGACGCTATCACGGCCACCACGCAGCCGGCCTGCTCGAAGCTGGCCCGCGCTTTTTCGATCTTTTCGGGAGAGATCCCCAGGGCGACGCCACGCGTTTGTGTCATGATTGCCAGACGGGATAAGGCGGTGCCGGTGAGTACGATAAACCGCCACGGCTCCAGTTTGCCATGATCTGGTGTCCGCGCTGCCAGTTCCAGAAGAGGCTCAAGCGCTGCCCGGTCTGGATAGGGCGCTCGCAAGGTCTTCGCTGGGCGTGACCGGCGCGTCTTAAGAAACTCCAAAACCTGCGGTTGCGGAGCAAGCGGAGGGATATCTGGCATATTGAGAGCCTTTGGTGAATGAGCCTTGGCGTGTTACGTCGGTGTTTTCACGCCCGGCTTCAAGGCCAGAAACCGCAATCCCTACTCGGCGGCCGGCGCCGTGTCACGGCGGAGACGATAGACCCCCTCAGGCAAGTCCAGCGCTGCGGCTAAATCGGTAAGTTGTGAAATAGACAGGGTGACTGTGACGACTTGATCAGTTCTGGGGTCGACTTGTTCTAGGGTGACGCATTCTTCGAAGGCGTTGATGATCACGTCCTCATTAAGGCGTTCAGAGCCTTCGTCGATCAGTGTGACCACCGTCGAATCGAACTCATGCTCGATCGTAAACATAGTGTGACATTACGAAGATTGACGGTTTTTACCAGTTTTTTCTGCACCTGCAAAACGACTGCGGTGCCAGCGATACAATAATGGTGCAAGAACATAGTCGTAGGTGGCGGCGGCAACTTGCCGAATAACAGGCAATCCGGTCGTTTTTGCCAACCACCGGTAGCGTGGCATTTCCTTCCAGAGGGCCTGAAATGCGGGCAACCCGGACAGGATCGTGGCGCCTTGCCGGACGTGGAGCCGGCGGGCAGCCTCATCCTGAGTAACCCCCCAAATATTCAGATCGGTAGTTCCCAAATCCTCAAATCTCAGCGGCAGGGCCTGTTTTCGGGCATAGGTCTCATAGTGTTTGATCTCCGCGCTGCACACGGGGCATGCGCCGTTGAAAAGGACGGAGGTCTCGGTTTGAACGTGGTCGGTCTGGGTCATATCTGTCCAAATAAGGCGGGATGTTGCGCCGCCAACCCTTAGTGCTATGGCATAGCGGTGCGCCCAGTCCTATCTGCAGATCGACGCTAAGACTTTCGCGAGTGGATCATGAGAAATGCCAGAATCTTCTGGGCTTTGAGCGCAGCGATTGCCGTAGCCGGTTGTACTGTGACGCCCTCCCAGCGCCCTAGCCAAACGTCCGCGCCGCAGCAAGTGGAGCGACAAGAGCCCCGGGTAGCGTCCCAGCAGGCGGTGTCCAATTTTGAGGCTGTAGTGGCGCGGGTAGAACCGGTGGCCGAGCGCGAATGCCGCGCGCGGACAAAGGGGGTGAACTGCGACTTCAAGATTTTGGTCGATACCCGCAAGGGCCAGCCGATCAATGCCTTTCAAACCCTGTCGAAAGAGGGCCAGCCGCTAATTGTTTTTACTGTGGCTTTGATTGCGGATGCGCGGAACCGGGATGAGTTGGCCTTTGTTTTGGGACATGAGGCGGCCCATCATGTGGAGGGGCACCTGGCGGAGCGACAGCAAGAAGCCCAATTGGGGGCAATGGCTGGTGGGATATTGGCCTCGATTCTAACGTCCGGAAGCAGTGCGGCGGGCGGCGAAATCATTGATCAAGCCATGCAGGCCGGAGCATTCGTGGGCGCGCGGGCGTACTCGAAAGACAAGGAGCTGGAAGCGGATGCGCTGGGCACGGTGATTACAGCACGTGCTGGTTATGATCCGGTCCGCGGTGCCGCCTTCTTTTCGCGAATACCAGACCCAGGTGATCAATTCTTGGGCACGCACCCGCCGAATGCGGCGCGAATTCAGGTCGTAAGGCAGGTTGCCGCCGGTCTTTGAGGCGGCCTTGATCTGGCGCAAGGACGCTTTTCCGAACCCTCTTAGTCTTTGGCTGAAAGACATACGGAGAAGCTCTCATGCAAAATGCCAAGACGCTCGCGAAACATGCCGCCCTTGTGGACTCCATGGCTGACCATCTGGGTCTCGATCTTGAAGAACAGGTGATGCGCGGGGCGATGGATCCCGGTTTGATCCCTGATCTTGTGTTGCGCTGCACAAATTGCACGGACCCGGAAGGATGCGCACGTCTGCTTTCCGCAACCGAGCGGTTTGATGAAGCGCCGTCTTATTGCGTGAATCGGGACACGCTCGCAGCGCTCGCGAAATAACCGCTGTGATTTCCCCGAACGGGCACTCGCGTTGACTCAAATCAAAGCAGGTCGCGGTCTTCTGCGCCAAAAGGAAGACCTGCGACGAGGGAGACTGCCATGACCAACGCCATTTCCACACAGGCTTCGCCCTGTCCCAAGAAGCTCGGGAACGAGGTCGACCACATATGGCTTGTGCAGCGTATGGCGAAAACCGCGCAGGTTGACCTTGTCGCGGCCTACGAGGCCGGGGATCTCACGCAGGAAGACTGGGCCGCGATGATTGAGAGCTGCCGCGGGTGTGGATGGGCGGAAGGCTGCGGCGAGTGGCTTTCGGTGCCAGATCAATCTGCCGAAGTGCCCCCCGAAAGCTGCTTGAACCGTGCCCGCATGGCGGCGTTGCGCATGTTTGCGGATGTGGCCGAGGATGTCTCAGCCGCCTGATTTCGTCTCAGCCGCAATCCAGTCCGTAACTGCATCCGGCGCTCCGTCTGCAGACCATGTCAGGGCTGGAAGATCGTAAGGATGCTCCTGCGCGACAAGAGCCACAAGATGTGCGCGATGTGCGTCTGTTGTTTTGAGTACCAGCAGAACCTCGATCTCATGGCTCACCTGTCCCTCCCACCAGAAATGACTCTCCACCCCGGGCAGGACGTTGGCACAGGCCACCAGCTTTCTTTCCAACGCTGACCGGGCGATCGAGCGGGCGGTTTCGATATCAGGGCAGGTTACGGATACAGAAAGCGGCATCGGACGTCCTCGCTTTGGAAATCGGTATATAGCGGATAGGCTGGGCGCATATTACGCAAAGGAGATTGCGATGCGGTACGCCTTTTTGCCCATCCTTTTTGGTCTGGCAGCCTGTGCGCAAACGCCCCCGGACCCTGCGTTTGAGTTGCCCCCGGAAACCGTGACATCGGAGCCCTTGCCGTTTTTTGGCGACGGCTACCGGGGTTCTGGCGACCCGTGTCGCCGGATCGGCGAGAATGCCTATACCAACCAGTTCCTTGACGATGCCGCAGATTTCGTGGGCTGCCCGGAGGATATGGAGGAATTGGCGGCGTTCGTTTCCGAAACAGGCGCGCGTCCCGTCGGTCGCACACAGGGCACTGTCTTGTTTTCTGTTCCACGCCGTTAATTTTTTCAGGAAATCGCTATGTCTGATCCGAAATTACCAAAAAGCCTACGCGTGTTCGGTCGAAACCCGCACGAGATCGATATGCTCATGATGGAAGACCCGAACGCATTTTTGAAGGCCATCAACGAAGCTCTTGCGCAGCCCAGCCCTCGGCTGGAACCCAGGGAAACCATTTTTCAGCAGATAACTACCGATATGACCGGTCTGCCGTCAGAGAGTATCGAACTTGTTTCGCCCAAGATGATGACATTGGACCCTCGCATTTCGGGGTACGGCGCCGGAGGCGTTGGCATGTGGGGGATACCGGATCCGGGCAAAGTCTTCAGCCGGTTCCACCTCGATAAGGTCTATTTCGTTGAAGGGCATGTTCCCGTCTTTGACCTGGCAATGGACCCGGGACTTGAAAGCAAGATCGAAAGCCAGATTACCTATGAAGCCGAGGGCAGCGTTTCCGGCAGTTTTATCTTGAATTTTTCTGGTTTTGGCGGCGGTGGCAGCGCTTCGAAGACATTGTCTGCCGCAATAGACTTCAAAGCCAACGGTGCCTATCAGCTGGCCTGCACCGCCATTTTCGAGGTGGAGCGGTGGATACATGCAACGACCCGTGAAGTTGCCCATGTAGTTACATTATACGAGGCGCGCTCACCCGTTTTTCAGTGTCGTCAAGGGGATCCGGAGTTTACGCCTCTGGATGCCATTCAGGACTGGGCGCCGCGCAAGATTGGCAGCACGATAAACCCTTTCACACAAGTACTTATTCTTGAGCAAAGCGGAGGGCTTGAAGCGACGGCTACTCTTGGATCGCTTGGCGATGAGGAAGATGCCAAAGGCCTGTCGCTCAGCTGTTCGGTTGAGCTGAAAACCGCACTCAAGTTGTCGCTGACCAGCACGAGCAAGGGCCTGCTGTATCTCGATGTCAGCGACGGAAACCCACTTGCGTTAAAGTTGCGACCTCTGGCAGCCGCGTCTGCCTAGACCACCCGGCCCCAGAGGTCGTATTCGGAGGCCTCGTCTACTTCGACGGTAAGGATCTGTCCGGGCAGCAACGCGTCGTGCCCCTCGTCGATGAAGAGGTTGCCATCAATCTCGGGCGCATCGGCCTTGGTGCGGCAGGTTGCGGCGTCGGCGTCGATCTCGTCCACGATGACCTCTATGCGCTGACCCACTTTAGCCGCGAGCTTCGCTGCGGAAATGGCTTGCGCTTTTTCCATGAAGCGCTCCCACCGGTCTTGTTTGACCTCGGGTGCGACATGGTCGGGCAGATCATTTGCGCGCGCGCCGGCGACATTTTCGTACTGAAAACAGCCAACGCGATCGAGTTGCGCCTCGTCCAGCCAGTCGAGCAGTGTTTGGAACTCCGCCTCTGTCTCGCCCGGGTAGCCAACGATGAAGGTGGACCGCAGCGTGATGTCCGGGCAAATGTCGCGCCACTCGGCGATGCGGTCGAGCGTGCGTTCCGCTGCAGCCGGCCGCGCCATGCGCCGCAAGGTGTCCGGATGGGCGTGTTGGAACGGGATGTCGAGATAGGGCAGCACCAACCCGTCCGCCATCAACGGGATCAGGTCGCGTACAAAGGGGTAGGGGTAGACATAGTGCAGCCGGATCCAGGCGCCGAGCTGCCCGAGATCGCGGGCAAGATCGGTGATATGGGCGCGATGCCCGCGCTCCTCCGCGTGCTTGATATCAACCCCGTAGGCGGAGGTATCCTGACTGATGACAAGCAGTTCCTTCACGCCAGCCTCAACCAGTTTCTCGGCTTCTCTGACGATCGCAGCGGCCGGGCGGCTCACCAACCGCCCCCGCATGTCGGGGATAACGCAGAACTTGCACTTGTGATTACAGCCTTCCGAAATCTTCAGATAGCTGTAGTGGCGCGGGGTCAGACTGACATTTTGCGCGGGGATAAGGTCAACATACGGATCAGGTGCAGGGGGCACAGCAGCATGGACTGCATCCAGAACCTGTTCGTATTGATGTGGACCCGTTACGGCCAGAACGCTCGGATGCGCGCCGGTGATATACTCAGGCTCGGCTCCAAGACACCCGGTCACGATCACCCGTCCGTTTTCGTCCAGAGCCTCGCCAATCGCCTCTAGGCTTTCAGCCTTCGCGCTGTCCAGAAATCCGCAGGTGTTGACGATGACCGCGTCTGCGCCGCCGTAGTCAGGGCTGATCGCATAGCCCTCGGCCCGCAGGCGTGTAAGGATGCGCTCACTGTCCACGAGCGCTTTGGGACAGCCGAGGCTGACCATACCGATCCGCGGTTGACCTGCTCGCGGGTGGTCCTCAATTCGCGCAGCAGGCGCCAGATCGGGGCGCAGGGTCGGAGGATTGGTGCTCATGGCTGTACCCCGCGCCGAGCGCGGCCCCTCCTCGGGTCAGCGGCGTCTGTCGCGGCGGCTGGACATCGGCTGGAACGCAACGCCTACATGGGCCTCGCAGTAGGGTTTTCCCGCCTGAACCGGTAGGCCACAGAACCAGAATTCTTCCGTTGCCGGATCGCCGATGGGCCACTTGCAGGTTCGCTCGGTCAATTCCATCAGCGTCAGTTTCTTAGCTTTCTTTTCAACTTCGCGGACGGAAGCCAGGGCTTCCGGACTGATCTCATTGGCCGAGGGCTGTGGCGGCAGCGGCTGGCCAGCAGGTACAATCGGCTTTCGCAGCGGTGTTGGCGCAGCAGCCACGGCGGAGGCCACTTCAGGTATCGGTTCTTGGACCCGTGCCGGTTTGGCGGCCGCTTTTGAAGCCGCAGCCGGTTTCGCGGCCGGGCTTGGTTTGGCGCGTGTGGTCTCTTTTGGGGCGGCCTTTGCAGAACCGGCGCCACCGTTACGATTGGACAGGCCAAGACGATGAACCTTGCCGATCACCGCATTGCGGGTAACGCCTCCAAGTTCCTTGGCTATCTGGCTGGCGCTTTTGCCTTCGCCCCACATGGTTTTCAGAATTTCTACGCGCTCGTCAGTCCAGGACATGGCCACCTCGGGCTAGCATAAAGGACGGGGTCGGGCCGCATCGGACCCAACCCCGCCCCTTGGAGTTTTAAGTTCACTCGCTATTTTAGCCGACCGTAGGCAGGATACAAGCGCTCGTCGACAAGCGCATGTCAGGAGGTCCCATGTCACAGTTGCCTCAGATGGGCACACGAAGGTTTGGCCGCGTCAATTGGTTGGGCGTCGCAACCCTTGCCGAACGTGAAACAAGACGCTTTATGGCGGTCTGGAGCCAGACGGTGGCGGGTCCCTTGGTTACGGCCGGCTTGTTCATCCTGATATTCAATCTTGCGATCGGTCCGCGTCGGGGCGAGGTAATGGGCGTCCCGTTTATTGAGTTTCTCGCCCCCGGGATTCTGATGATGACCGTCATCCAGAATGTGTTCGCGAACACGTCATCTTCCATCATGGTGTCGAAGGTTCAGGGCAATATCGTGGACACGTTGATGCCCCCCTTGAACGCAGCTGAGATCCTGACGGGGTATTTGCTCGGTGGGATCGCGCGCGGACTGCTCGTCGCCATCGTGACACTCATCGCCATGGTGGTCGCGCTGGGTATTGGTGTGGCACATCCCGTCTGGCTGATCTTATTCGTTCTGACGGGTGCGATCGTGCTGGGCGGGCTGGGAATAATCGCCGGGATCTTTGCCAACAAGTTCGATCAAATGGCTGCGATCACCAATTTTGTGATCACACCCCTGAGCTTTCTGTCCGGCACGTTCTACTCGCTGGAGTCTCTTCCACCGGTGATGCAAACGCTCAGCCATATCAATCCGATGTTTTACATGATCGATGGCGTGCGCTACGGGGTGATCGGCGTGTCCGACAGCCCGCCGCTGCTCGGGCTTGCGGTCTGCGGGCTATCGGCGATTGTCGTGATGGGAATCTGTTGGCAGATGTTACGCACAGGATACCGACTTAAGCCTTGATTGGGTTTGAAAAAATCCGCGTTCCAAGCTATTGTTAAGACCAGACGTGTAGTTCCGGGAACAGGGGCACACGCTTTGAGGCAGGTATCAACATCAGCGCAAGGAAGCTGACATGCGGATTATTCTATATTCTATTACGATTCTGGCGGGCGCAGCATCGCTTTTGATCGGCCCCGTCACCCCTTGGAAGGCGCACGCCGGCACGATTGAACAGGCTTGTTTGCAATCGGACCGTTCCGGCACGCGGACACTGTGCGGCTGTATACAGGACGTCGCCGACATAACGCTCAGCCGGTCGGATCAGCGCAAGGCTGCAAAGTTCTTCGATAACCCGCAGCGGGCCCAGGATGTACGCATGTCCGACCGCCGTTCGGATGAACGATTCTGGGATCGCTACCAGGAGTTCGGGAACGCCGCGCGCGCCTACTGCGCAAGCTCCTGACCGTTTCGAATACGGGAGAGGAGGCCGCGACTGGCCTCCTCCAGCATGTCAAAGACCTCGGGGAAATTATCCTCGTAGTAGGGGTCCGGCACCTCAACCGGGCCGGGCTCGGAGCGATAGCTCAGGAACAGTGCCACAGGTGTCGAATTGTCTGAAGGTCGTATCGTTTCGAGCTTCGCAGCATTGCTGTGGTCCATCGCCACGATCAAATCAAAGCGCTCGAAGTCCTCTGGAACCGCCTGACGCGCGCGTAATCCCGACAAATCAACCCCTCGTCGTGCGGCTTCTTCGGTTGCGCGCTTGTCTGGCGGACCGCCCACATGCCAGTTGCTGGTCCCGGCACTGTCCACTTCCACATCCGCGTCCCCGGACAGAGCTCGGAACACCCCTTCCGCCGTGGGGGAGCGGCAGATGTTTCCGAGGCAGACAAACAGGATACGGGTGGTCACGAGCGGGTCCTCTGGCATAGTTTTGCTCAAGTTACCGCGCGCGGGAGGACAAGCCAATCTATGACATCGTGATCCTGACCGGTGCGGGTGTGTCTGCTGAAAGCGGTCTTGGTACCTTTCGCGACAAGGATGGTCTGTGGACCAAGTACGACCTTTCGGAAGTGGCCACACCCGAGGGCTTCGCGACTGATCCGGCCAAAGTCCACGACTTCTATAATGCTCGCCGGGCTAATGCACTTGATGCCGCGCCGAACGCGGCACATGACGCTCTTGCGCGCCTGCAGGCCGCGCGCCCGGGGGAGGTGCTTCTGGTGACCCAAAATGTTGACGACCTGCACGAACGTGCCGGCAGCACGCGCGATGTGATCCATATGCACGGGGCACTGACCGGCGCGCTGTGCGCGACCTGCAATCACCGCTGGACGGCTCCACGAGTTATGTCCCCGGAGGATCGCTGCCCGAAATGCACGGCACCCAGTACGCGGCCCGATATCGTCTGGTTCGGTGAGTTTCCCTACCAAATGGAAGAGATTTACACAGCCCTTGCTCAATGCGGCTTGTTCGTCGCCATTGGTACCTCCGGTCAGGTCTACCCCGCTGCCGGTTTTGTGCAGGAAGCCCGCGCCGCCGGGATCGAGACGCTGGAGATCAATCTCGAAGCGTCCGATGGGTCGGGCTATTTCGATCGGGCACTCCACGGTCCGGCCACGGAGATCGTGCCTCACTGGGTCGATACGTTGATCTGACCTTTCTGGTTCAACAAAAAGTCGCGCCGCAGGCGTTGCGCGGCTTCATGGTCACTCGACCGCAACCTCCTTGCGTAGCGCACCGGTCTCCGCGTCGAAGATGAGAATGCGGTCACCCGCGACCACGGCAATCCATCCTTCGCCGAAGGTCACCGCATCAGCCGTGACACCCTCTGGCAGCACAATCGTTTCGGGCAAAGCGGGAAGGACAGGCGCCGGGGCCTGCAAGCGGATGACAAGTAGCGCGATCACCGTTACAAGCCCTGCAATCATCACCGCGGTCAGCAACGTCACCAAGCGGCGCAGGAACCGCAGGTTCGCCGGTTCCGGTCCGTAGTCTTCGTCAGGATCCATCTCGCCCATGTCGGACACCTTTGCGCACACGCTGACGGTTACGATCGCCGCTGATCCGCCGCCGCGTCTTGATAAGGCGCTGGCCCGCGATGTGCCAGAGGGGATGGGGTTAAGCCGGTCCCGGTTGGCGAAACTGATCGCCGAGGGCGCGGTGGCACGGGGGGATGAGATCCTCACGTCTCCCAAGGCGCGGGTGGCGGAAGGCGACGCGCTGACGTTGTCTTTGTCTGAACCCGAACCCACCGATCTTGTCCCCGAGGATATCCCGCTCGACATCGTTTTTGAGGATGATGACCTGATCGTGGTCAACAAACCCGCGGGTATGGTCGTCCATCCTGCCCCCGGTAGCCCACGCGGAACGCTGGCCAATGCGCTGATGTTCCATTGTGCGGGCAGTCTTTCAGGCATCGGTGGGGAAGCCCGGCCCGGCATCGTCCACCGCATCGACAAGGACACCTCGGGATTGCTGGTCGCGGCCAAGTCAGATGTCGCGCATCAAGGGCTCGCAATGCAATTCGCCGATCACAGCGTGGAGCGGGTCTATGACGCTTTCGTCTATGGCGTACCGGATGCGGCCGATCCGCGGCTCAACGGGCTTCCGGTTGTATCCTTTGAACCGGGTAGTGTTCTGGTGGTGCGCGCACCGCTTGCGCGTCATCGCACAGATCGCCAGAAGATGGCGGTTTGTCCTCCGGGGCAGGGGCGTCATGCTGTCACCCGGGCCACACGGGAAGCGGTGTTTGGGACGCCCCCGGGCGCATCTCATTTGTCCTGTCGGCTTGAAACGGGTCGTACCCACCAGATCCGCGTCCATCTCGCCCATATAGGTCATGCCCTTATCGGTGACCCGGTGTATGGCGGCCATAAGCAATTGTCTGCAAAGACATTTCCGTCCACGACGGTAGAGGCCGTACGGAGTTTTCCGCGCCAGGCCTTGCATGCTCGCACGCTTGGTTTTGTCCATCCCGTGACCGGGGAGAGCCTGTCGTTCCAAGCGCCACTGCCCGAGGACATGGCGGCTCTTCGACAAGATCTGGCGGCCAAGTTGTAACAGGCAGCACATGCACGTGATAGCGCTGACATATACCTGACGGAGGGAGGAGACTCCGTCTATATGGAGGCCCAGCACAGGAAATGCCCAGTGGGGACTTGAAGTATGTGCATTGGATTAACATTTGGGTAAGACTTGTGCCTCACATCCCCCAAGGCACAAACAGCGGAGGTGACACATGGCAAATTACACCAACCTCCCGGCCCCGTCGCCGGAGCAAGGTCTCAACCGGTATCTACAGGAAATCCGGACCTTCCCAATGTTGGAGCCAGAAGAAGAATACATGCTGGCAAAGCGCTGGGTGGACCACGAGGATACTGAGGCGGCCCACAAGATGGTAACGTCGCACCTGCGTCTCGCGGCCAAGATTGCGATGGGCTACCGCGGGTATGGCTTGCCACAGGCCGAAGTAATCTCCGAGGCCAATGTCGGCCTGATGCAAGCGGTCAAACGGTTTGATCCTGAAAAGGGCTTCCGCCTCGCGACCTATGCGATGTGGTGGATCCGCGCTTCGATTCAGGAGTACATCCTGAGGTCCTGGTCACTGGTGAAACTGGGCACGACCTCGGCGCAGAAGAAACTGTTCTTCAACCTGCGCAAGGCAAAAGCCCGTATCGGCGCGCTGGAAGAAGGCGACCTGCGTCCTGAAAACGTGGCCAAGATCGCCCATGATCTCAACGTGACCGAGGACGAAGTGATCTCCATGAACCGACGCTTGTCGGGCGGGGACGCGTCCCTCAACGCGATGATCGGGTCCGATGGCGATGGTGCCACCGAATGGCAGGACTGGCTCGAGGATGAAGACGCGGACCAGGCCGGTGATCTGGCCGAACGCGACGAGTTAAATGTGCGTCGCGAACTTCTGGCCGAAGCCATGGATGTGCTGAACGATCGGGAGAAGGACATCCTGACCCAGCGTCGTTTGCAGGAAAAGGCCGTGACACTTGAGGACCTGTCCGAGGTTTATGGCGTCAGCCGTGAACGTATCCGGCAGATCGAAGTGCGGGCTTTCGAGAAGCTCCAGAAAGCCATGCGGGACCTGGCCCGTGAAAAAGGCCTCCTGAGCGCATGATGAAAAAGCCCCGCCAGAAAAGACTTCCGGCGGGGCACCCGGTTTTTTAGCTTTTTTACGCCGCTTCAGCGGTTTCGGGTGCGCTCAACGCGAACTGCACCGCGGCGGCCGCATGTATCCGTGTCGAGTCGAAACCGGGCAATGTCAAATCATTCGGATCAACCAGCAATGAGATTTCGGTGCATCCCAGAATGACAGAATCCGCTCCGCGCGCCTTGGCTTCAGCCACGATCCGCTTGTACTCAGCGCGTGAGCTTTCGTTAATCTGACCCTGACAAATTTCGTCGAAGATCACATTGTGAACCCGCTGCCGGTCCTCGGCCTCGGGCACAAGGACATCGATGCCATGACGCTGCATCTGGGTCGTGTAGAACCCATGCTCCATCGTGTAGCGGGTTGCCAGCAAGAGCGGGCGCGACTTGCCTGCGGTCTTCAGGGCCAATGCGGTCTCGTCAATGATGTCTATCAGCGGCACACGTCCCATCCGGGCCACGTGATCCGCCACCAAATGCATGGTGTTGGTGCAGATCAGCAGACAGTCTGCGCCCGCGCTAACCAACCCGGCGCCGGCGGTTCCGAGCATCTCGCCCGCCGCGTCCCAACGATCTGCCTTTTGCAGCGTCACAACCTCCGAGAAATCTAGCGAGTGCATCAGCACCTTTGCTGAGGCAAGGCCGCCGCATGTGTCGCGGATGGTTTCGTTGAGAAGGCGATAGTAGACGGCGGTGGATTCCCAGCTCATTCCGCCAATCAGTCCAATGGTTTTCATCTCTTAGATCCGTGAGTGTGATTTCTGTCGCCATTCTCGTGCAAGTTTGATGCATTTGGGGTGCATAATTAGGCGATAAAGTCGATAAGACTGCACTTTAAGCGCGTAATAGTTTAAAAATGCGCATCTCTATTGCGTCCAAGCTTTGGCGCGTGCATTCTCCGGTCATGTTAGACGACCGTGACCGCCGCCTGCTAACGCTCCTTCAGGAGAATGCGGAAACCTCCGTCGCCGAGTTGGCGGAACGAACGGCCCTTTCTCCCTCGGCCTGTTCGCGGCGGATCACGCGCCTGCGTGCAGCGGGGTACATCACCGGCACGATGGCTCTGCTGGATCGAAACAAACTGAATATACCGACCACGATCTTCTTATTGGTGCGCACCGGGCGACATGCCGAAGATTGGCTGGAGCACTTTCACAAGGCCGTAAACGATATCCCCGAGATCGTCGAAGTACACCGGTTGACCGGCAATTTCGATTATATCCTGAAACTCGTGCTGCCGAATGTTGAGTATTATGACACGGTCTACAAAGACTTGCTGCGCCGGATCGAACTGTTTGATATGGCGGCACATATCTCGATGGAAACCGTGAAGCTGTCCCCCGGAGTGCCCACCAGCCATTTGTGAGTTGTATCCGGGCTTGAACCCGACGCAATCGCGCGGCATTGTTAGCGCAAACATTTTGGAAGGTTTCAGACAAAAGGACCGAAATGACTATTACCCGTTGGGGCATTCTGGGTGCCTCGAAATTCGCCAGCAGCACAATGGGGCCTGCAATCCACGCCGCGCGTGGCGCCGAGTTGGCCGCCGTGGCGACGCGTAATCCCACCAAGGCGGCGATTTTCGATTTCTGTCCGGGCCTCAAGGTCCATGATAGCTACGACGCCTTGCTCGCCGATCCCGCGATCGATGCCGTCTACATTCCCCTGCCACACACGTTGCATGTGCCATGGGGCGTTAAAGCGCTGGAGGCGGGCAAGCCTGTACTGGTGGAAAAGCCGCTGGCGCTCAAAGCTGCTGACATTGACCCCCTTATTGCGGCGCAGGCGGACACGGGACTGCTTGCGGCGGAAGCATATATGATTGTGCATCACCCGCAGTGGCAGCGCGTGCGTGCTCTGGTGTCTGAAGGTACGATCGGCGATCTCATCCAGATCGACGGGACGTTCACCTATGACAACCGATCCGACCCCGGAAATATCCGCAACCGCGCGGAGACGGGGGGCGGAGCATTGCCAGATATCGGCGTTTATCCCATCGGCGCCGCGCGCTTTGTAACCGGAGCCGAGCACTCGGTGATCGATGCGCGGATCGCTTGGGAAAACGGTGTTGATGCCACAGCGCAAATGACCGGCATCATTGCAGGCGCGCGCCTGAACGTGATGGTGTCTATGCGGATGGCCAAGCGGCAGCACATGACCTTCCACGGCACGGAAGGACAGATCCATATGCCGGCCCCGTTCAACCCCGGCAGTTTCGCGGAGGCGCAGGTGCACATCACCGACGCTGACGGTATCCGGCATATCGAGAGGTTTCCCGGGATCGATCACTACGTTCTGCAGGTCGAGGCCTTTGGGCGGTCGCTGCATGCGGGCGCGCGCTACCCCTGGTCACTAGCGGATGCGCAGGGCACGCAAGTAGCTATCGATGCGGTCTATTCAGCCGCCAATTCGCCGGGTTAGAGTGCTCCTGCAGTACGGAGGCGACCATGGCACCGAGTGAAGAAGACAAGATCGCAGGCCGGATCCACGGCGAGCAACCCGACCCCGGTGAAAAAGACAGTATTGGTATGCGCTTCATCCACATGGTTCTCATCTGGTTTATGCTCAGCCTCGCCCAGACTGTTCTTACAATGCTGACCGTGATCCAGTTTGTTATCATGCTGGTAAACAGGGGGGATCCCAATAAACGGCTCGCCGAGTTCGGCACAGATCTCGGTATCTGGATCGCCAAAGCCGCGCGATACCAGACAGCCGCGTCCGAGGTGAAGCCTTGGCCCTGGACCGAGCTCGACTAAACGCAGAGTGGCGCTATTTCTCGGCGACAGCCAATCAGGAGCCCGAGATGTCAGACTCGCCAATTATTGCACAGAAAGCCCCATACCCGGTCGAAGTGACCGCCGGCAAAACTTACTTCTGGTGCACCTGCGGACGCTCCGGTAACCAGCCTTTTTGCGATGGGTCCCACAAGGATACGGGCCTGTCACCGATGAAGTATGAGGCGACGGAGGATACGCGCCTGTTCTTTTGCGGATGCAAGGCAACCACCAACGCGCCACTGTGCGATGGATCTCATAATAAACTTTAGTGCTCCGAGCGCTCTAGCCGCGCAGGCGGGTTGAGCTAAGGCCGAGGGTGCCAGTGGTGTTGGATTGCGCTGTTGCCGCGTAGAGCCGGTGCATCAGGTCAAGCTGTCCGCTGGTTTCGGTCTTGGCGTAGATCGAGGTCAGATGCGAGCGCACGGTGCACAGTCTGATCTGCAGTTGCTCAGCGATCTGCTTGGGCAGCAAGCCTTGGGACAATAGAACGCAAACCCGGAATTCCGAGCGGCTCAGCGCGCAGGGGTTCTGGGCTCCGAGAATATCGAAACTGGTCGGGCATTGCCGCGCGGCCCCGCGACCCCACGAGTATCGGGCAATAATCCGATCAAAGGTACCGCTGCGCCGTGCGCGCCAACTGCGCGCCACTTCCGGGGTGAGCGAAACGAGCAAATCTTCGTTCGGCGACAGCAAGCGGTGGCTGAAATGAAACTCCAGAACATCCAGTAGCGGTCCTTGGCGTTCAAGGATCACGACGGCCACATCGGCAAGACCATCTGCGTCCAGTCGTTCTTCTATATGGCTTAACTGGGCTGGGTCGGCGTCCGCATGCATGCGAGAGAAGCTCCACACCGTTCCAACCGCTGCCGCGTCGCGGTGGTCGGCCAGAAGTTGCGCAGAGTGGTTCTTTGTTCGCTGACTATGTGCGCCAGCCGCGGAAACCGCTGAACATGCGGTTCTCCAGGCAGCTTTGTCGCCTTCGTAGCGCAGGAGACGAACCGAGGCTGCATCGACGAGCGCCGCGAAGTCCGACAGCACCGGTGCAAGATCGGGTTCATCCTGAAGCGCTTTTGCCCAGCTGACTGCTATTGATATCGTTCGCGCCATGCGCGACTGAGGCGCTTCCGCGGGCACATGCTCTTCCTCGGCGCGAACACCGATACCGTCTGATAGTCGATTACTCATTACATTCACCACAACGCGCCAAAACAAAACACTCGGCACTCGGCTACGATAGTTTAACCCGACTGATACTACCGGGCGCATTCGCTTGGTGGGAATGATGCCGCTTCAGCAATATCCCTGTAGAGCACTGAATTAATTGAGTATATTTGTTTTTATGCCTGTCTGGGTGTGCCCAAAAACGGCCAAACTGTTCAACAGTCGGCAATAATTCCCCTGTGGTCCCAAAATTGTTTACCCAAAGAGCGCTCGAAAGCCGTGATTCTGGCTCGAATCGGAGCGATTCACGTCAAAACCAAGGCAGTGCGCGTCAAAATCTTACCAAAATCTAGCCAAATTTGCCGTTTTCCACACGTAAAGGTTGTATTTTTGCGAGGTATGGCGGACGCGGACGGTTTTGGCCGCCGATACACTTTCCCTGTCTCCCGAGTTGTGTGGGACCGGAGTGGGGGTAGTTCAGCCTCAGTTCTGAGTAACAATTGAAATCCCTATGGAGGGTTACGAGTAATGGCACTTAAGCTTCTCAAGCGTGCAAAGCACTTCATCAAAGACGACTGCGGCGCGGCCATGGTCGAGTACGGCGTGGCTCTGTTGGTTGTGACCGCAGTTGGCACCGCACTGATGTCTAACCTCGGCGCAGAGGTTGAACAGAACGTTCAGGATGCATGTAACGGTATCTCGGCTGGCACCTGCGCTGGTGCTTCCGATGTCGGAACTGTCCAGTAATCGGGCTGTTCCTACCGCTAAGAGTTCGGCCTGCGCGTTCCAAAGCGCGCGCAGGCCCAAAGGACCGGGGCCACTTCATGCCTCCCTACGAGTATAGCAAGTAAGTCGAGGGCGTCTCATGCGTATCAAATCTTTACTGGTCACGATTCTCGGAGTCGGCGTCGCAGCCGGTGCCGTGTACTTTGCACAAGAGAATTTGCAGGAAGAGCGTGTGGTCGTTACGCCGACGCAGGGACCTGAAATGGTCGAAGTGCTCGTCGCGCGTGCCGATGTTCCGTACGGCGACCCGATCGAAGCGTCCCATATTACCACTCAGGCTTGGCCTAAGAATGCCGTTCCTGACGGTGTCTATCTCGACCGGTCAGACGTGCTGCCCCAAAGCGATGGCGAGCCGCGTCGCGCGCGGGCAAGACTGTTTGCAGGTGAACTGCTGCTCGAGGCGAAATTATCCGAGTTTGGCGAAAAGGTTACTTTGGTTCAGAAACTGGGTCCAAACATGCGCGCTGTCGCGATCCGCGTGGACGCAGTGACGGCGGTCGGTGGGTTTGTAACGCCAGGCGACCGTGTTGATCTGGTGCTGACACGGGGTGGGGGCTCAGACCTGCGAACTGTGACCATCCTGCAAAACGTAAAGATAATTGGTGTCGACCAGGTTTCTGCTGAGGACCAGGACTCGCCGACGGTCGCACGCACAGTCACGGTCGAGGTTACCCCGGAGGACAGTCAGAAAATCGCGTTGGCGCAAAGCGCTGGCAAGCTGAGCCTGACCCTACGCACGCTTGATGCGGTTGTTGACGAGCCGATGGCGATGATCCGGCTAAAGGACATTCTGAGCGAAGAAGGCCCTGTCGAGACGCCAGATCTGAAGTCGATCGTCACGGTACGCCGCGGTGCGGATGTGCAGGAAGTTGAACTGAACTGAGCGGCCGTTCGGCAGCTCATCTGAAATTTATTACTGCGTGGAGCGCCAGGCATCCCTCGAGGTGCACAGACCGAGTGTGTCTGACTGACGGCGCCAACCGAACCGGAGAGTGCGAATGAACATGTTTGCCCGCGAGATGGATACAACCGCCCAAGCGTCCGTTCTTGTATTGTCGCGCAACCCCAAACTGGTAGACGCGATTGAACGCGCACTGATCCAGTCGCCGGAACTGTCAGTCGCTTCCGAAACCCTGTCTCTCGCCGAGATCGGGGAGGCGGGCGGGCTTTTTGTGACAAACCGCGTCGTCGTGTTCGAGGCTAACCCGGAAGACGAGCTGGAGTTGCACAAGCTCAAAGAGATCCTGTCCGACAGGTCCGAGGATAACGTGGTCGTGGCGCTCACGAAAAACGACCTGTCCCTGCAAAAAGCCCGCGATTTGCTGGACGTTGGCGTGGATCACGTTCTGCCCTTCTCTATCAAGGGTGACAAATTCCGGGCCTTGCTAAGGAAAGAACTGCAGGAGACAACGCCTCCGGCGCCGGTGCCCGAGGCGGAGACGGCGCCGCGCAGTTCCGTGATCGCGGTCACGAAGTCCCGCGGTGGCGTAGGCGCGACAACTGTTGCGGTGAACCTCGCTCTGGGGCTTGCCAAATTGCCGGGAACGCCGCGTGTTGCCCTGGTCGACCTGGATATGCAGTTCGGAAACGCCGGTGTCTTCCTTGATCTTGAGGACAATGGTGGGATGCAGCAATTGGCTGAAGCCACAGAGCTCCCCGATGCGCATTTCATGCACGGTATTTTGCAGCGTCACGCGTCGGGTCTGGACGTCTTGTGCGCACCGGCATCGATCATGCCGCTTCAATCCTTTTCCGCCGAGATGGTGGAGCACCTGATCAATCTGCTGAGTGCGGAGTACGAGTACGTCGTCTTCGATTTGCCGCAAGCGCTGGTGGATTGGGTTGAACCTGTTCTGTCGCGCGCGGCGCGGCTTGAGGTGGTGATGGATACCAGTGTGCCCTGCGTGCGGCAGGTGCGCCGACTGCTTGATTTCCTCGAGTATGAGCACTTTCGTCCTCGGGTTGATCTCATCGTGAACCGCGAAAGCAAACCGATGTTTCGGTCTGAAGCCTTGAAGCAAGCGCAAACCATTCTGGGTCGCGATATCGAACACTGGCTGCCGGATGCTCCCGATATTGCGCGCAAAGCTGTTGACCTTGGCCGCCCCGCAGTTGCGTCAAAACCAGGGAGTGGGCTTGGACGCAGTTTCGTCCGGATGGCCAAAACCGTGCAGCAAGGCGCACCGAACGCACCAAAGACAAAGAATGAGGAGAGGGTCTGATGTTCAGGGACTTCAGAAATCGGTCCAAAGAGGACACATCTAACGTCCTTCATCTCAACGGACGTGAAAACGTGGCCCCTGCTGCCGATCACCGTATTAAAATCGATCGCGCCTTGCAGGATCATCTCGAGCTCAAAAGCCGTATGCATGAGGCGCTTCTGGACCGTCTGAACCTGTCGATGATCGACAAGGTCGAGCAGGCCGAGCTGCGGCGCCAGATCGCGGCGCTTGTGTCCCAGATGCTGGAGGCGGAGAACACGCCGATACGGTCGGATGCATTTCAGGAACTTGTCGACGAACTGATCGATGAAGTGTTGGGCCTTGGGCCGCTGGAGCCGCTTCTGGCCGATCCGACTGTCAACGATATCCTCGTCAACTCTCACAAGCAGGTTTACGTGGAACGTCATGGTGTGCTCGAAGCCACGGGCGTTCGGTTTCGCAATGAACGTCACTTGCTCCGGATTATCGACCGTATAGTGTCGCGCGTCGGTCGGCGGATCGATGAGTCTCAGCCTTGGGTCGATGCGCGTTTGGAGGATGGCAGCCGCGTAAACGCGATCATCCGGCCCTGTTCGGTTGACGGACCTGCATTGTCGATCCGGAAATTCGCCCGCAACCCGTTCACCATGCAGAGCTTGGTCGATCAGGGCACGATGACACCGAAAGCAGCGATGCTTCTGGAAGCCTTGGTTTCTGCACGCCTGAACGTGTTGATTTCGGGCGGGACCGGTTCGGGCAAGACCACCTTGCTGAACGCGATGTCGTCCCAGATCGATGGGCGTGAGCGGATCGTAACGATCGAGGACGCGGCCGAGCTGCAACTCCAGCAGGAGCACGTTGTCCGGCTGGAAACCCGGCCGGCGAATGTGGAGGGCAGCGGCGCGATTTCGCAGCGGGATCTTGTCCGAAACGCCCTGCGAATGCGACCGGACCGGATCATCGTGGGCGAGGTTCGCGGCCCAGAATGCTTCGACATGCTGCAAGCGATGAACACAGGCCATGACGGGTCGATGACCACCGTGCACGCAAACACCGCGCGCGATGCGCTGGGCCGGCTTGAACAGATGGTGACCATGATGGGCTCGGATCTGCCAGCGCGGACGATCCGGGGGCAAATCGCAGCCGGTATCCACGTTGTTGTGCAGCTCAGCCGGTTAAGTGATGGCAAGCGACGCGTGATGAGCATCTCGGAGATCACCGGGATGGAGGGCGACGTCGTTACAATGCAGGACATTATGGTGTTCCGCCGCACCGGACGGACGGAAGCCGGTGAAATCCTTGGTCAGAACCAGGTAACTGGCATTCGCCCGCGGTGTGCAGGTCACCTCACAGCGGCCGGCATAGACTTGCCGGCGGATATCTTCCAGCGTGACGAGGTGACGGCATGATCCCTCAGCTTGAAGCCGACGCGGCCATGATTGTCCTTTACATTGCGGTGTTTGTGGGCGCTCTTCTCGCGTTTGAGGGGCTGCGTCACCTTTTGTCTCCACGCGAGACAGACGCCGAAGCCCGCAACCGTCGCATGTCGATGCTGCGAAGCGGGAAAAGCCCGGAAGAGACATATTCCCTGCTGCTGAAAGACGCCGGAACCGCAAAGCGCGGATCGAAGTTCTCACCGTCTGCGCTGTCGAGTGCGCTGAAGCAGTCTGGGTTCACCTATGGTATACCCGGCTTTCTGGTCCTGTCCGGCGCCTTTGGTGTGGTGGTCTACCTGCTGGCGCAAATGCGCTTTGACCAGCAGCCATCGGCCATTCTTGCCGTGGCCAGCGCTTTCGCTTTCCCCTTCTTGTTCGTGCACGAAGCCCGGCGGCGGCGGCAAGAGAAGCTTGAACGGCAGTTGCCCGAAGCGCTTGATCAGATGGCACGCGGCCTGAAGGTGGGCCATCCCTTGAACGTTACGGTGTCCAATGTCGCCGCGGAAATGGCGGACCCTGTGGGCACCGAGTTCGGACTGATCGAAGACCAGATCGCCTTCGGGGATGAACTGGTTTCGGCCTTCGACGACTTCGCGGACCGCACCGGATCAGACGACGCGCGCTATATGGCGGTTTGCGTCGGAATACAGCACGGCAGCGGCGGCAACCTGGCACGCGTTCTACAGGTTCTTGCCAAGGTTATGCGGGACCGCGCGACCATGCGAAAAAAGATTTCGGCGATCTCCGCCGAGGGGCGCTTGAGTGCGTTTATCCTGTCGGTCCTGCCGATTGGGATCTTCTTGTCTGTGCACACGACCGCGCCCACATTCTATGGCGATGTATGGCATGAGCCGCTGTTCCACAAAGCTGCAATTCTGAGTGTGTCTTTGGTCATGTTACAGGCCTTTGTGCTCTACCGCCTGGTTAACTTCAAATTCTGACGCGAGGGCATGATGGCTGATTTGATTGCGAAAATTCAGGCTTTTGGGTTAACCGAACAGACGCTCGTTTTGTTCGCGCTGGGGTTGGGTGTTTTCATTGCTGTTGTCGGTGTGTCGTCAGTGTTCGCGGGCCCTTCCGCCGAAGCGCGCCGGATGAAGGCGATCGCCGTGCCCAGTGTGGGCGCCGGATCCAACGGGTTGCTGGTGCGGCCCAAAGAACGTGATCCGGAAGGGCTTTTGAAGGCGTTTATTCCCTCATCGAAGAAGGAACGTAGTCGCACAGCGCTTAAACTGAAGCGGGCGGGTCTCTATAATCCCGACGGTGTTTGGAACTACTATCTGGCGCGTAGCCTGCTTGCGATCGGTCTGCCGCTTGCCTTTATCGCGACGATCTATGCGCCGGCATCAATCCAAGGCTGGTTGCCTTTGCCGGATGCGGTTTTACAACTTACTTTTGCGCAGCAACTCAAGATCGCCGCTGCACTAGCTTTCGTGGGGTTCTATGGTCCGACCATCTGGCTGCACCGACGGGTCAAAGCGCGCAAGACCGCCATCGAGCATGGGCTTCCCAATGCGCTCGACCTTCTGCAAGTTGCCGTCGAAGCCGGCCTCGGATTTGACACTGCGATGGATCGCGTCTCCCGCGAACTGGTCGAAGTAAGTCCCGCCCTGGCTCAGGAATTTGCGATAATCCAAATGGAAGTGAACGCCGGCAAAGATCGCGACCGTGCCTTTATCGACATGGCAGAACGCACAGGCGTCGAGGAAATGGCGTCGTTCACCCATGTGGTTCTGCAATCACAGCAATTCGGCACCAGCGTAGGCGAAGCGCTTGCCACTTATGCCGAAGAAATGCGGATGGCGCGAGAGTTGCGCGCGCAGGAACGTGCAAACAAGCTGCCTGTGCAGATGTCGGGTGTGATGGCGGCGCTGATGATGCCGACCTTGTTCATGATCACCCTGACTCCGGTGGTGATCCGCTGGCTGGATGTGTTCGGCGACTAACGCGACCGTCGCCGCGCGCGCCACCACCGCCTGAGCGGCGCGACATCAAGGGCCGCCACGGCAAGCCCGAGCGGGATCATCCAGAACCCAAGCACGGGCAGAAAACCGAGGACGCCGCCAAGGATCAACAAAAGCCCCGCGAGCCACCGGAACCCGGGCGGTACCACCTTGGCCACCCTGTCCCTCCAGCGCTGCACGAGGTCTTTCAGTTGCGCCGTGCGATCCGGAGGCGGGCTTTGGTCCAAGATGCCGCCTCCTTTCGTCCTTGCTTAAAAAATGATGGTCCTGACCTGTCCGCCCTAGTGGAAAGCGGTCTTCAGTCCATCGCTTCCAACTCGTCGATCATGCCCGAGATCATCGACAATCCCTTGTCCCAGAAGGCAGGGTCCGAGGCATCCAGTCCAAACGGCGCCAGAAGCTCCTTGTGGTGCTTGGATCCACCGGCCTTGAGCATGTCGAAATACTTGCTCTGGAAGTCCGGATCGCCTTCCGCGTAGACCGCATACAGCGCATTTACCAGACCATCGCCGAAGGCATATGCATAGACATAGAAGGGCGAATGCACGAAATGCGGGATGTAGGCCCAGAAGGTCTCGTACCCGTCCATGAAATTGAACGCGGGCCCGAGGCTTTCGCCCTGCACCGACATCCACAACGCGCCTATATCTTCAGGCGTCAGCTCCCCTTCTCGGCGGGCGTCGTGCAGTTTGCATTCGAAATCGTAAAACGCGATCTGGCGCACAACCGTATTGATCATGTCCTCGACCTTGCCGGCCAGCAGAACCTTGCGCTGCGTTTGGTCCTGCGCGCCATCCAGCAGTTTTTGGAAGGTGAGCATCTCACCAAAGACGCTTGCGGTCTCGGCCAGTGTCAGCGGGGTAGAGCTCAGAAGTTCGCCTTGTCCGGCCGCGAGCACCTGATGCACGCCGTGGCCCAGCTCATGGGCGAGCGTCATCACATCGCGCGGTTTTCCGAGATAGTTCAGCATGACGTAGGGATGCACCTCAGACACGGTGGGGTGCGCGAAGGCGCCCGGCGCCTTGCCTGGCTTCACGCCAGCATCGATCCAGCCTTTGTCAAAAAACGGCTCGGCAATTTTTGCCATTTCGGGGTCGAACCCGGCATAGGCGTCCAGCACCGTGGAGCGGGCCTCGTCCCAGTTCACAAGCCGTGTTTCTTCCATGGGCAGTGGCGCATTGCGGTCCCAGACTTCCATCGTCTCAAGGCCCATCCATTTCGCCTTGAGCTTGTAATACCGGTGGCTGAGTTTCGGATAGGCGGCGACAACCGCATTGCGCAGTGCTTCGACCACCTCAGGTTCCACGTGATTGGCCAGATGCCGGCCTGATTGCGGGGTGGGCAACTTCCGCCAGCGGTCGGTGATCTCTTTTTCCTTCGCGAGCGTGTTATGCACCCGCGAAAAGAGTTTGATATTCGACCCGAAAACGCGGACGAGTTCCTTCGCGGCTGCTTCCCGTTTGTCGCGCTCCGGCTCTGATAGGAAATTCAGACAGCCCTCGATGTTGTAGCTTTCGCCGTCTACCGTGAACTCTAACCCGGCAATGGTCTCATCAAACAAGCGGTTCCACGCGGCGGCGCCGACGGTCGAGTTGTCGTGGAGGAACTTCTCCAGTTCGTCGCTCAGCTGATGGGGCTTCATCGCCCGCAAGCGGTCGAATACGGGCTTGTAACGGCCCAGATCGGCGTTCTCGGCAAACATCGCGTCCAGCTGGTCGTCCGGAATGCGGTTGATCTCGAGGCTGTAGAACACCAGCGGCGTGGTAAAAGTCGTGATCTTGTCCTGCGCGTTCGCCATGAACTGCGCGCGTTCCGCGTCTGTGGTGTTCTGGTAATACCGCAACCCGGCAAAAGACATGATCCGCCCGGCCACAATGTCGATCCGCTCGTAGCGCTGCACGCAGTCCAGAAGACCCGCTGCATCGAGTTCACCCAGCTTGCCTTCGTAGTCGGCGGCGAAATCGCTGCAAGCGCGCTCCAGCCACTCCATGTCGCGGCCGAATTCGGTCGCATCCGGTGCTGCGTAAAGATCGCTCAGGTCCCAGTCCGGCAGGTCTCCCAAAGGTGCGGCGCCAGCATCGGTGGCCACGTCGCGGGCGGGATAGGGCAGGTGGAACATCGGGATACCTCCGGGAGAGCTGAAATCCTTCAACATCTAGGCCGTCGGTCCGGAGGTTGAAAGACCGTGGTGCGGAAGAAATTCCGGTAATCCCGCTTCGCACCGGCCAGCCACGCTAGAGGAGCGTGAAAACAGCCCTTTGTCCGGCGCGCGTCAGGACGACCGTGGTGTTGTCGACGAAGTCGATATCACTGCAAGCCCCAAGGTTTTTGAACCTCTCCGGCTTGGTCGCAAAGCCGCAAAACTGCCCGCGTGTGATCCGCCACGTGCCCTCATAGTCCTCGCCCTCGAGCGACCCCCGCGCCGTGCCGTCCGCGCTGAGCTCAAAGCGTGCGCGGTCGTTCACCAGGGTCTTGCCGGATAAACTCTCCCGGAGAGTTGTGTCCGAACCACTGAGGTCCGGGGTGTCACACGCGCCAAGGCCAACCATCAGCGGCGCAAGCCACATTATCCTTCTGAGCATGCAGGGCCCCTTTCTGGTAAACGGTTCGATTTGCGAGCTATGCAGGGGTTACCCGTAAAGCGCGAGCATGTCTTTCAGATCCTCAAGCGTGTTGGCCTCCGAGACCGGTTTGTCGTGGCGCCACCGGCTCATACGCGGAAAGCGCAGGGCAACGCCGGATTTGTGGCGCGGGCTTTCCTGAATGCCTTCGAACGCAATTTCAAAGACATGCTCAGGGGTGACGCGGCGCACCGGGCCGAAGCGTTCCAGCGTGTTCTTGCGGACCCATGCCGTGATCTCGCGAAACTCCTTGTCGGTCAGACCGGAATAAGCCTTGGTGAAGGGCACCAGCTCGTTGCCCTTCCAGACCGCGAAGGTGAAATCGGTGTAAAGGTTTGCGCGCCGCCCGTGTCCCGCCTGCGCGTAAATCATCACCGCATCAATGGTCAGCGGATCCACTTTCCACTTCCACCAATCGCCCTTTTTGCGCCCGGTGCCGTAGGGGGAGGTCAGCCGCTTCAGCATCAGCCCTTCGGCCCCAAGCGCGCGGGACGTCTCGCGGATATCCGCCAGCGCGTCCCAGCTTTTAAAGGACAGTTTCGGCGACAGGCGCAGCGGCGCATCCGGGGGCAGGTCCGCAAAGAGCGTGTCGAGCTGTGCGCGACGCGTCGCCATCGGCGCGCTGCGAAGGTCTGTGCCATTCACCTCCAGTAAATCGTACGCCCGCAGGATGACCGGGGCCTCTGCAAGCAGCTTCTTCGGCACGGTCTTGCGCCCGATCCGTTTCTGCAGCGCGTTGAAGGGCAGGGGGGCCTCTTCCCGCCACGCTAGAATTTCACCATCCAGAACGGTGCCGGAAGGCAGGAAATCGACCGCGCGGGCCAACTCCGGGAAGCGGTCGGTCATCAGCTCTTCGCCGCGCGACCAGACATAGTGCTGGCCGCCGCGCAGGATCAACTGGCCGCGAATGCCGTCCCATTTGTGCTCGGCCAGCCAGTCCCCCGGCGCGCCAAGGTTGTCCGGCGCCGCGTCGAGTTGATAGGCGAGGTAGAACGGGTAGGGCTTCGACAGATCGGCGTCCGGGTCCCGGGTAAGCACGAGGCTTTCGAAGCTGACCGTATCGGGGCTCCAGTCGCCCATCAGTCGATGGGCAAGCTCCGTTTCCTCCACGCCAGTGGCCTGGCTCAGTGCGCGGGTCATCAGTTTGGCCGAGACGCCCATGCGAAACCCGCCGGTCAGCAGTTTGTTGAAGACGAAGCGCTCCACCGGGCCGAGCCCTGCCCAGGCCGCAAGCACAGCCTCCTTGCGCTGCGGCTCCTCCACCTTGGCCAGCCCGCGCAACTCCATGATCCACTCCGACAAGCTGCGATCGGAACTCCCCGATCCTTCCGGCAGCACAAGTGCAATGGTTTCGGCCAGATCGCCGACAATCGGATACGCCTCCTCGAACAACCAAAGCGGAATACCTGCCGCCTCCGCGCCCCATTCCCGCAACCGGGTCGTGTTCACCGCGCGTTTCGGGCGGCGCCCGGACAAAAGCGCGATGGTCCAGAGCTTGTCGTCATCCGGGGCGTCCCGGAAGTAGGACGCCAGCGCGGCCACCTTGCGGTTAGTTTTGGTGGTCTGGTCGAGCTTGGTGAAAAGGGTCGCGAAACGCTGCATCACGCCGCCCCCCCGAGAAAGCGCCCGAGTTCCGCAAGAGCGGCCTCCGCCGCCGGGCTGAACCCGGCATAGATGTGGAACACGTGCGGCAGGTCCGGCAGTGCGGTCAATTCTGCGTCCAATCGCGCGGCCAGCCGGCGGGCATCCCCGGCCAGCACCTCTGTTTCGGAGTACTGGATATGGGTCTTGGGCAGTCCTGAGAGGTCTGCAAATAACGGGGATACGTCGGGGTCTGACGCGTCGGCCTTTCCCAGATAGGCTGCAATGGACGCGCGTGCCCAGCCTTCCGGGATCAAATGCTCGCTGCGGAGGTTTGAGACAAGTTCGGGCGCTGTTCCTGTCAGATCGGCGAGCGGCGAGATAAGCCCCATGCGCCTCGGAAGCTCTCTACCATCGTCGCGCAAGGACAGCGCGACCTGCAGCGCAAGGCAGGCGCCCGCGCTGTCGCCCGAGAGCGCCTTGGGTGTACCTGCCGTGGCAGTGATCCGCGCCCACGCGGCGACACAGGCGTCGCGCGCCGCAGGAAAAGTTGCCTCGGGCGACAGCGGATAGCTGGGCAACACCGCCCGCAGCCCGGCTGCTTGGGCCAGATGCGCGGCGAGCGCCATATGCGTGCGCGGGCTGCCAAGCACGAACCCCCCGCCGTGAATATGAACCAAAAGGCCCGCGTCTTCGGCAATACCGGGGGGCGTAACCCACAGGCAGCCATCTCGCCATGCCGTACTCGTGCCGCGAGGCGGGCGCGATGCGATCGTGGCGGAGGTCTCGGCAACGCTGCGCAGAAGGCGCGGCGGCAGGCTTGCCATCAGGGGTTTGCTGACCCAACGGGCTGAAAACCGCAGCATCTGATCGACCGGGCTCAGCGAAGTCATGTCTCTGCCACCTGGGGGTCCTGCGTATCCACGCTCTCCCCCTCGAACTCGGTCTCCACGATGCGCGCATCGTAGCCCTGCGTTTCCAGCCAGCGGCGAAACACCGATGTATAGCCATGTGTGACGAAGATCCGCTCGGCACCGGTTTGGGATATCGCCGCGTTCAGACCTGCCCAATCTGCATGATCCGACATAATGAACCCGCGGTCCGCCGCGCGGCGGCGGCGCACACCGCGCAGCCGCATCCATCCCGACGCAAACCCGGTTTCAACCGCCCCGAACCGCTTCATCCACGGTGTCCCTAAGGCCGAGGGCGGCGCCAGCACGATTGCCCCGGGATGGGTTTTGGCCGTGATCTCGGCCGTGACCTGCACCGTATCGGGCAGCTTTAGGCCCTGTCCGCGCAGAACAGCGTTGGTGGCCTCGACCGCGCCATGGGTCAGGATTGGGCCCTGCCCGGGGTCGAGATGCGCCAGAAGCCGCTGCGCTTTGCCAAGTGCATAAGCCCCCAGCACCGCCGTTTTCCCGGCAGCGGCGCAACTGGCCCACCACGCGTTGATCGCGGCCATCACATCGTCCTGCGCGTCCCACCTGAACACCGGAAGGCCAAACGTGCATTCGGAGATGAAAGCGTGGCAGCGCACTGGTTCAAACGCTTCGCACAGCCCGTCGTCTTCGATCTTGTAGTCGCCGGAGACGACCCAGACCTCGCCGCCAACCTCGATCCGGATCTGGGCCGAGCCCGGCACATGGCCTGCCGGGTGAAAGCTGACGCGCGCGCTGCCGATCTGGCGCGTTTCGCCATAGCCAATTGTGTCCAGCGTGATATCCCCCAGCCGGTGACGCATGACCGGGGCGGCACTTTCAGTTGACAGGTAATGGGCGTGCCCCGGCCGCGCGTGATCGGCGTGTCCGTGCGTGATCAGCGCGCGCTCAACCGGGCGCCAGGGGTCAATGAAGAAATCCCCCGCCGGGCAATAAATGCCCCGATCCGTGAAAGTCAGAACGTCCATGGGGCGCAAGCTAGAGCCGCGCCCCGTGGCTGCAAAGCCTCAGTTCATCTTGTGGCCGTGATGACCGCCGTGCCCACCATGGCCTTTGGGCATGCGCTTAAGGTCTACCGGGATTTCCACTTCAACCTCACCGGCGCGCTCGAAAACCAGCGTGACCGCGATACTGTCGCCATCTTCGAGCGGTCCGTTCAGCCCCATGAACATCACGTGGTCGCCACCCCGTTGCAGCATATGCTTTCCACCGGCAGGAACGGCAAAGCCATCCTTCACTTCGATCATCCGCATCACGCCGTTCCCATCGCTGAGATGCGTATGCAGTTCGACGCGGACGGCGATGTCGGAGCGGGCTTCGATCAGCCGGTCCTCTTCAGGGCCGGCATTCTCAATCACCATGAATGCGGCACCTGTCTTAGCCACAGGAGACGCGGCGCGTGCATAGGCATCGGTCACAGTGATGTCGCCCGCAAAGGCAGGAAGGGTCAGGAAAGCAGCGGCGCTGCCAAGAAATAGGGATTTGAAAGACATGAACGTCTCCGTCTGTTTGAGTGTCGTTTGTTTGGAACTCAGACAGAACGTGGGGGCGCGCGCGCCAGCGCCGCTTGGAAAACACGACATTGTAGGAGGAAGCGAGGGGGCAGGGCCGGATCTGCCGCGCGGCTCGCCTCGGAAAGATCTCTCCATTGGGCGGAGCTGCCGAGCGCAAGAAGCGCACCCATAACGCAGTCGGGGCAGGCAACGCGGTCTTCCACAGGGGCCCCGTCCGGGCCAAGGGCCACGACTTGCGTGTCCCCGTCGATGCACAACACATGCAACACTGCCGTGCTCGCCATGTGTCCGCGCGCAACAGCCATGGTCCCGCTGGTGATCAGCAGGACCAGTGTCAGCATCGCGGCGATCAGGCGGCGCACGGTCATGGCTCCCACTTAAGAGCGGCTTTCCGGAAACGCCAGAGACATTTCATCGCGCCCTTTACAAGTACGATATCGTACTATATTGGTGCGATATCGTACTAAAAGGAGATTTGAAGTGCCTACCACTCGACGCAAATTCTTAACCCTGATCGGAGGTGGCGTGGTTGTCGCTGCGGCCGTGCCCTCCGCGGCTTTTCTGGCCACGCGCACGCCCACCAAGGCGCTCGCCCCATGGGACATGGCAGGCCAGTACCCGGACCCGCGCTTGCGCGCGCTGTCCTTTGCACTGCTTGCGCCCAATCCACATAACCGCCAGCCTTGGGAGGCGGAGCTGGTCGGCGCAGATGCGGTGACGATCTGGCGTGACCCAGCCCGTGATCTGCCCGCAACCGATCCCTATGCCCGGCAACTGACCATCGGGATGGGGTGCTTTTTGGAACTGATGGACATCGCCGCCGCCGAAGAAGGGTTCGCGGTGGAGACAACGCTCTTTCCGGACGGAGAGGACGGACCCGTGGCGCAGTGCCGGTTTGTCCCCAAGGCGGCGTCACCCGACCCGCTGTTTGCCCATGTGCTCAACCGCCGCTCGCACAAGGAGTTGTTTTCTGACCGTCCGGTTGACGCAGTGCCTCTTCTTGAGTTGCTTGGCGAGGTGGTCACGGCCCCGGCACAGCTTGCGCGCCTGAAGACGCTCGCCAAAGACGCGTGGATGGTGGAGGTCACAACCCCGGCCACCTGGCAGGAAAGCGTGGATCTGCTGCGCATTGGCAAGGGCCAGATCAACGCGAACCCTGACGGTATCGATGTCGGGGGCCCGATGATGGATGCGCTGAAACTGGCGGGCCTGCTGACGCGCGAGGCGGCAGGCGATATCGATAACCCGGGCACCCGCCAGTCGATCGACGCGATGCTGGCTGCCGTCGACAGCGCGCCCGCAATGATCCTGCAGAAAACAGCCGGCAACACGCGCGCCGATCAAATCGCGGCCGGGCGGCGCTGGGTGCGGCTGAACCTGACCACCACCGCAGGGGGCATGGCGCTGCGCCCGGTGAGCCAGGTGCTTCAGGAATACCCGGAGATGGCGCCGCTCTATCAGGCAATCCATGCCGAGTTTGCCGGTCCCGGCGAGACGGTTCAAATGCTGGGCCTTCTGGGCTACGCTGACCGGACGCCACGCACACCGCGTTGGCCGCTGGAGACGCGACTGCGCAATGCCTGACGACCTGAATGCGCTGTATTTCAAGGTTTTCAACGAGATCGGTATTCTTGAGCAACTCAGCCGTGCACTCTTGGAGGCACGTCTGCCGCCGGGTATGCTGATCTCGCATTTTTCCGTCCTGAACCATCTTATCCGCGTGAAAGACGGCCAGACCCCGCTGGTCCTTGCGCGCGCGTTTCAGGTGCCCAAGACCACGATGACCCATACACTCGCGGGGCTGGACAAGGCAGGATTGGTGGAAATGCGGCCCAACCCGGAAGACAAACGGTCCAAACAGGTCTGGCTCACGGCTGCGGGCCGTGCCTTTCGGAACGACGCGATCGCCGCGCTGGCCCCGGATATTGCACACCTGTCGACAGTTGTGCCCGAGGAGACGCTGCGCCGCCTCGCGCCGGAGCTCGAAAAACTGCGCGAAATCATGGATGCCAATCGCCGTGCCTGACGATGCGGGTGCTCAGAGCGTCCGCTTTTTTCGCCGCCGCGCCAGCGCAAGGCCGCCCATTCCTGTCAGGATCAGCCAGGCCCCTGCAGGCAACGGCATCACAGCCACATTGCCATAGGTCATGTTGTCCAGGCGATACCCGTCTGCCCCGCCTCTGCCATTGTTTCGGAAGCCCGAGACCAGTCGGAGGGACGTGACCGGCGTGTTGCTGATAAACCCGAAAAAGGCGTTGTTCGGATCCGAGCCGGTGCCGACTGACCCCATATAGACATCGTCGGCAAAGACACGGATACCGACCCCGCCGCCACCATCGCCCGTCAGAATATCGGCTCCCCAGGCTCTGATGGCACTGTCAAAGGTGATGATATCCCCGGCGGTTGAGGTCGGTTTGCCGCGCCAGCTGCCGCGATCTGAGCCGTAGCCGTTGCGACTGTAGGTTTTCGTTATCGTGAACGTGCCGTAGTCGAAAACCTCTGGCGTGCCATGCGGATTGCTCTTGCTCTGGCGTCCCTTGCCAACCTGGTTCGAAAACGTCTCCTCCGAAAACCCGGCGAGCGCGGCCTGCATCTCGCCTGCGTCGGAGAAGATCTGGGTTGTTGCAGCACTTGCTCCGGTGGCGGAGGCGGCAAGCGCGATCAACAGGGCGATCAGGCGAGTGGGCATCGGTTCTAAACTCTTACGCTGGGTGGCCTACGGAGTTGGGCCATCGGTACTCACACCCGGTTAACACCACCTTTCTGGCTGCACTGTGGCGCAACCAAGAAAAAACCTCGCGCGGCGGGCCGGCGAGGTTTTCAGAAAACAGTCTGCGACTGGCTTAGGCTGCTGCCTGTGCCTTCGCAATGTCTTTCTTGATTTTCAGAGCCTTAGGGGAAAGCTCGTTGTCTTTCGCCTTGGCCAGAAACGCGTCCAGACCACCACGGTGATCGACAGTGCGCAGAGCCGCGGCAGAGATGCGCAGCTTGAAGCCCTGACCCAAAGTTTCGGACTGCAGTGTCACGTCGTTCAGGTTCGGCAGGAAACGCCGCTTGGTCTTGTTGTTGGCGTGGCTCACGTTGTTCCCAACCATGACGCCTTTTCCAGTCAATTCGCAGCGGCGCGACATCGGCTCGCTCCTCGTCTTACAAGTTTCGGTCTCATCGCCGGAGACGTGGATTTCCGGTGAAATCTCAGGCTCCGGAGGGCTGCGCACAGGCTGCCCGTGAATCTCAGGCGTGCCGGATACGATGGATGCCGGGGCAGGTCAAGCGATTCATCATGGCTTTTTCTCAGGGCTTTCCAATGCCGCAAGGATATCCGCCGCCGCCTGACTGGCCGACAGCCTGCCTTCAGCGACCTCTCCCCCAAGGGTCGCCATTTGCGCGCGCATGTCGGCATCTTCGGTCAGCCGGGCCAGAAGTCCTTGCCGGACCTCAGCTTCAAACCAGCCACGTGCCTGTCGTGCGCGCTGCGCGGCCCAATGACCCTCGGCCTTGCGCCATTCTGCCAGCGCTGTCATCTCCTGCCACGCCGCATCGAGCCCGTGCTCCTCGATGGCCGAGACCATCATAGCCTTGGGGAACCCCTCCGGATCCTCCGTACGCTTGCGTAACAGCCGCAGCGCCCCGGCATAATCCGCGCAGGTCCGCGTGGCGACGGGTTTCAAATCGCCATCGGCCTTGTTCACAAGGATCAGGTCGGCTGTTTCCATGATCCCGCGTTTGACGCCCTGCAACTCATCGCCGCCCGCAGGGGCCAGCAGCAGGATGAACAGGTCAGACATCTCGGCCACCATGGTTTCGGATTGTCCGACCCCGACAGTTTCGATCAGAACGACGTCAAACCCGGCGGCTTCTACCAGCGCCACGGCCTCCCGCGTGCGTCGGGACACGCCGCCCAGTTCCGAAAGCGAAGGCGACGGGCGGATAAAGGCGTTCGGATCGCGCGACAACCGCTCCATCCGGGTTTTGTCGCCGAGAATGGAGCCACCCGTGCGCGTGGAGCTCGGATCCACAGCCAACACCGCCACCTTCAGTCCCTGCGCGGTCAGAAACATGCCAAAGGCTTCGATGAAAGTTGACTTCCCAACACCGGGGGTGCCCGACAGCCCGATCCGCAAGGCCTCTCGCCCGGTCTCGGCAAGGCGCTGGAGAAGGGCGGTCGCCTTGGCGCGGTCCTCGGGCTTGGTGCTTTCTACCAGAGTGATCGCACGGGCCAGCGCGCGCCGTTCGCCAGCCGCAATCCGCGCGGCCAGCGTCTCCAGATCTGGGGTGCGTGCAGGCGCAGTCACAGAGAATTCACAACCTTTGCTCAGGCGCTGCTATAGACTAGCAAGCCCGCACGCGCCATCTGTCAGAGGATCGGGCGGGTTCTACTTGCATTGGCAGGGCAGGGCTTGTCCAGACCATGCTTACCGCACACGGAGGACCGATCGTCCCATGACTGCACTACGCGTTGCAAAATGTGCTCTCGCGCTCGCGACTGGTCTAATCTGCCTGCCGGTCTGGGCCCAAAGCGAAACCGCGACCTTCGATCTGAAGATCCGCGGGATCACGGCCGCATCCGCTACTTTCGCGGCGAACGTGTCTGGCCAGGATTACGCAGTTTCGGGGAAGATGCGGACCACCGGATTGGTTGGCACACTCGTACGCGCCGGATACGACGGCAGCGCCTATGGCCGATTGCGTGGAGAAAACGGATACCGCAGCTTCTCGTTCACCGAGAAACGCGTTGGACGTGGCGAGACGGCCACCGCGTCGATCCGCTATAACAGTGGCGTGCCCAAGGTGGTCTCGGTCAGCCCGCCCGAAGATCCGGGACCATTCGCTGTGGATCCTGCCAAACAGGCGGGCACTGTTGATCCAATGACAGCGATCTGGGCGGCGTTGCGCGATCGCCCACGCGATCAGGTGTGCGCGCTCGATCTTGTTGTCTTCGATGGGGACAAGCGCAGTGGTATTCGTCTTCGGAATCCTCGCGAAAATGCGGATGGGACCATTACCTGTCAGGCCGAGTACCGCCGCATCGCCGGATGGTCGCCTGAAAAACTCGCGGAACGGAAGAGCTTCCCGTTCACGATGACATATACAAAAAAGGCGGATGGGATCTGGCAGGTCGCGCGCGCCGTCAGCGAGACACGCTACGGCACCGCGGAGTTGACCCGCCGAAAATAGCGGTCATTAAGGGCGTATGAGCGTTCTGGACGGATCCCTGCCGGTTGACGCCGTACTGCCTGATCTGGTGTCGGCACTGGCGGCGCGCGGCGGCGCTGTTTTGCAAGCGCCACCCGGTGCAGGGAAAACGACACGCGTCCCGCTGTCTCTGCTTGAGGGGGGCGTTGCAGGGCGGATCGTGATGCTGGAGCCACGACGGCTTGCAGCGCGGGCCGCGGCAGAGCGGATGGCGGAGACGCTTGGCGAAGAGGTTGGACACACGGTCGGCTATCGCATCCGTGGGGAGGCGAAAGTCGGCAAAGGCACGCGGGTGGAAGTCGTCACCGAAGGCATCCTCACCCGGATGCTCCAGTCTGACCCGGACCTGCCCGGCATCGGCGCGGTGATTTTTGACGAGTTTCACGAGCGCTCGCTCAATGCCGATCTTGGTCTCGCGCTTGCCCTGGAAGTGCAATCGGCCCTGCGGGACGATCTATGGCTGGTGGTGATGTCGGCGACCCTCGATGCGGCGCCTGTGGCGCGGATTATGGGCGATGTCCCGGTGATCACGTCGCAGGGCCGCAGCTATCCGGTGGAAACCCGGCACTTGCCGCGGCCGCTTGGGTCGAAGGTGCGGTTCGAGCCAGCTTTGAGCGATCTGGTGGCGCAGGCCGTCCACGACGAGACCGGAAGTGCTCTCGTCTTTTGCCCGGGGGAAGGGGAGATCCGACGTGTGGCGGCGCTTCTGGAGGGGCGCCTGCCCACACATATGGTGATCCGTCCCCTGTTCGGAGCCATGCCACTTGCCGAGCAGCGCGCCGCGATCGCGCCGGTCGCCCGGGGGCGCAAACTGGTGCTCGCCACCTCCATTGCCGAGACGTCATTGACCATTGAAGACGTGCGCGTGGTGATCGACGGGGGACGCGCGCGCCGGGCCCGCTTTGATCCGGCCTCGGGTATGGCGCGGCTGGTGACGGAAAAGGTCTCGCGGGCGGAAGCCGATCAGCGGCGGGGCCGGGCAGGACGGGTCGCGTCCGGTGTCTGTTACCGGCTCTGGACGCGCGGAGAAGAGGGCGCGCTTGTAGCTTTCCCTCCAGCCGAAATTGAGGTGACCGACCTCAGCGTACTGGCGCTGGAACTGGCGCTTTGGGGCGCCGCCCCGGGCGATCTGCCGTTTCTGACCCAGCCCCCGGACGGCGCCTGGGCCGAGGCGGTCAAGCTCGGGCAAATGCTCGGCGCCCTCGACCCAGCGGGCCGGATCACCGAGCATGGCCGCGCGATGGCGGCCCGCCCGTTGCATCCACGCCTCGCCCATATGCTGCTGACCGCCGGGCGGCAGGCGGCCGAGCTTGCCGCGCTTCTGTCCGAGCGGGATCTGGATCGACAGGCCGGCGTCCAACTGGAGCGGCGGCTGGAAATCCTGCGCGGTGCGCTCCCTGCACCGAACAGGGGCGCGCGGGACAGGGTCCGGGCCGAGGCCAAAAGGCTGGCCAAGGGGGTGCCTGAAGCCGCGCCGCTTGCGCTTGGAGCCCAGGCCGCTCTGGCATACCCGGACCGTATTGGCCTACGCCGAAAGGGGGAGGCGCCACGGTGGTTGCTGTCGGGTGGCAAAGGCGCGGCCATGGCCCCCGGCGCGGCTCTGGCGGGATCCAGACTTCTGGTCGCGACAGACCTCGACGGGGACACGCGCGAGGCAACGATCCGGCAAGCGGCTGAATTGCGGGAAACCGACCTGCGCGCTCTTTTTGGGGATCAGATTGTCTGGGAAAACCGGTGTGACTGGTCCCGACGGCACCGCCGGATTGAGGCACGCTCGGAAGAACGCTTGGGCGCGCTTGTGCTCGACAGCCGTGTCTGGCAAGACGCGCCGCCCGAAGCACGGTCTGCTGCGGCTCTGGAAGGGATCCGGGACTTGGGGCTGTCTGTGTTGGATCTGTCAGCCGCCACCCGCCTGTTTCTGGCGCGTGTCGCCCTCTGTCGCGCCGGCGGAATGGACCTGCCTGACGTCAGCGAGAGTGGTCTGCTGGAGAGCGCCGAGGCGTGGCTCCTGCCGCTGCTAGGCGGTGTTCGTAATGTTTCCGATTTCGCAGCTGTCGCGCCGCTTGATGCGCTGAAGGCGTGGATCGGATACGAGAAACTCGCCGAGATTGACCGGCTTGCACCACCGCATATCACCACACCTTTGGGGCGCAAACTGATTATCGATTACAGCGCCGCAGAACCGGAGGCCGAGGCACGCGTGCAGGAATTCTTCGGCACGACACAGCACCCGGTGGTTGGCCCCGCAAGAGTTCCGGTGAAATTGACGCTGCTCTCGCCGGCGCAACGCCCGGTGGCGGTAACATCCGACCTGCCGGGCTTTTGGACGGGAGGTTATGTTGACCTGCGCAAGGACATGCGCGGTCGGTATCCGAAACATCCATGGCCCGAGGATCCCAGCGTCTCTGACCCGACGCTGCGCGCCAAGCGCCGGGGCTGAGGGACGGCTCTCATGTTAAGGCCAAAAGGCGTCTCTTGCTGATTTCGCGAGGCGCAATGGAGCTCATAGCAGTGCCGAGTGGCAGGCTCACACCCCGAGGCACCAGCGCATGATCGCCTTCTGAGCGTGCAGTCGGTTTTCAGCTTCGTCGAAGATCACCGAGTTGGGACCGTCCATGACCTCGGAAGTCACCTCCTCCCCGCGATGGGCGGGCAGGCAGTGCATGAAAAGAGCATCGGGCTTTGCCCGCGCCATCAATGCGGCGTTGACCTGATACGGGCGCAACTGGTTATGGCGCCGCTCCTTGGTTGTCTGGCTATCATGCATGGACACCCAGGTATCCGCGACGACCACATCGGCGTCGGCAACTCCGCGCTCGGGATCCCGCTCTATCTCGATCGAGACGCCTTTTGCGCGGGCGCCTTCAACGAACTCTGCTTCTGGGTCCAGCGTCTCAGGCCCGGTGAAAACGAGGTCAAAGCCAAACTGCCCCGCTGCATGCAGGAAGGAGGCGCATACATTATTGCCATCTCCGCACCACACGACCTTCTTGCCAGCGACCGGCCCGCGGTGTTCTTCGATCGTCAGGATATCCGCCATTATCTGGCAGGGATGGGTGCGGTTGGTCAGGCCATTGATCACCGGAACGGTGGCGTTGTCGGCCATCTCCTGCAGCGTGGTCTCCTCGAAGGTGCGGATCATGATCAGATCGACATAGCGGCTCAGCACCCGGGCGGTATCAGCAATGGTCTCTCCATGGCCCAACTGCATATCGTTGCCGGACAAGACCATGGTTTGCCCGCCCATCTGGCGCACGCCGACATCGAAACTGACGCGCGTCCGGGTCGAGGGCTTTTCAAAGATCAGCGCAACCATTTTACCGACAAGCGGCATCGTTTCATCGAGCGCACCCTTCGAACGCCCCGCGCGGGCGGCTTTCATCGCCGAGGCTTGCGTGAGCATGCCTCGCAACTCCGCCGGATCAGTTTTGTGAATATCGAGAAAATGCGGCATCTCAGGCCTCCTCAGATACGCTCGCGCGCACCTGTTCGGCACAGGTCGTTAGCCGGGCAAGGGCTTCGGTCACTTCTGGCTCTGTGATGTTCAGCGGCGGCAGAATGCGCACGACATTCTCCGCGGCCGGCACCAGTAGAACTTCTGCATTATAGCCAGATTTGACCACGTCCGTATTGGCCGCTTTACAGACCAGACCCAGCATCAGGCCGGTGCCGCGCACAGCTTCGAAAACATCCGGATAGGTTGCCACCAGGCTTTCCAGCCCTTGCCGGAATTGCCCGGCCCGGGCGGCGACGTCGTCCAGAAAACCGTCCGCCGTGACCGCTTCCAGGACAGCGCAGCCAACCGCACAGGCCAGCGGGTTGCCACCATAAGTGGAGCCATGGGTCCCTGCGGTCATGCCGGAAGCCGCGTCCTCGGTCGCCAGTACGGCTCCCAGCGGAAAACCCCCGCCAATGCCCTTGGCGACCATCATGATATCTGGCGTGATGCCTGCCCACTCATGAGCAAAGAGCTTGCCCGTGCGGCCAACACCACATTGCACCTCGTCGAGGATCAGCAGAATGCCGTGGGTGTCGCAAAGATCGCGCAGGCCTTTCAGACAGACGTCCGGCAGCGGGCGAATGCCACCTTCGCCCTGAATAGGCTCGACAAGAATGGCGGCGGTGCGCTCGTCAATCGCCCCCTGAAGCGCTTCGTGATTGCCAAATGGCAGGTGCCGGAACCCGGGCAGAAGCGGGCCGAAGCCGCGGGTCATCTTCTCTGATCCGGCCGCCGAAATCCCGGCGCTGGAGCGGCCGTGGAAGCTGCCGGAGAAGGTCAGAATCTCCACCCGATCCGGATCGCCGGCGTCGAAGAAATGCTTGCGCGCCATCTTGACTGCCAGCTCGCAGCTTTCGGTGCCGGAATTCGTAAAAAAAACCGTATCGGCAAAGGTTGCATCGACCAGCATCTCAGCCAGCGTTTCCTGCGGACCGATATGGTAGAGGTTGGAGACATGCCACAACGTCTCCGCCTGCCGGGTCAGTGCGGACACCAGCGCTGGATTTGCATGACCGAGGGCGTTCACAGCGATCCCCGCGCCGAGGTCCAGAAAACGTCGACCATCTGCCTCGATCAGCCAAGAGCCTTCGCCTTTGACAAAGGTCAGGGGCGCACGGGTATAGGTCGGCAGGATCGCAGAGACCATCTTTCTGTCCTCTCGGGATGCAAGGAGGCCCATTGGTGCCAAGGGCATGGGGCCATGTCAATTTGTTCAGGATCGATTTAACGGGATTTCTGCGCCAGCCGCGCAGGGGAACGGGCGCGCAGACTTAACTGCGGTGCAGGTCTCGTCGGAAATGGCAAAGGTCAGTCATGGCCGGCCCGTGGGATCTATGCGTTCGACGGGGCGTCTAACCGCAGGGCCTGCGCTTGGCAAGGCGCAATGCGTTGTACGGGCTAGCATGTCTCAGAACCGGAATACGAACCCGACACCGCCCGAGATCAGCGCGTCATCCTCTATGATCGGGCTGTCGGTGATGTCGTCGGAAAAGAAATCACCCCGCAGCGAGCCCAGCATGCTCCAGTTCTCGTTGATCTGGTAGCGGGCCGACAGCGACAGGAACGGGACAACGACGTCGCCCGGGCTGTATTGCGGGCGGCCCGGGCGGGCTTCGACACTATCCACCCCATAGATGTACTGGCTCAGGTCGCTGCTTTGCCACGCAGCCCCGGCACTGAAGTCCAGCCCCACGGTGCCAAGCCGTTGCCGCGCGCCAAAACGCAGGCGGGCTTCGTTGCCATCATGCTCCCCGGTAAACTCCTGCCGGAGCGCAAAGCGCGTATAGAACCGTCCGATGTCGTATTGCGCCTCAAGCGACAGGTCGCCTGTCACCTCCCGGTCAATCCCGTCAAGCTCCGGTCCATCGGTGGAGATCAGTCCCGAAAAGCGCGGTCGCGCCGCCGCGGTCAGGCTCCACGGACCGCTCTCCAGAAAATCGTATTCGATCCCGAGCGTGCTGATCTCGAACGGGCCCTGCCGGTAGCTCACAAGGGGCAGGGGAATGATTTCGTTGCCTTGTCCGAGATAGGGATTGGTGTCGCCCAGAACGCTCAGCCCCAGCGTCCAGCCATCACTGCGGTCCTCGCGCGGGGCCGCCTGAGCGAGCGCCTGCGCAGGGGGCAGGAGCAGGCAAAGCGCAAAAAGGCGCGCAGTGGCAGACATACAGGTCCCTCCCGGGGGGCGTGACCAAAAGTGTAGCATAGGAAATGGGTTTCCCACCAACCGCTTCAAGCACGAGAGGTATGAAATATCCGTTTAATTTTAGGGGATTGTGCAACTGTTGCGCGGAGGTCGCGGACCGTTGCGCAGAGGCCGCGGTTTTCGGTGCGAAAACTGCCTAAAAAAACGGCGTTTGGGCCGTGTGGACCAGAAAAACAAGGGCGTCAGCGTGTTGGGACGGAGGTGGAGAGGATCCGGGCGCGACCGGCTGCGCGCACACGCGCGGTGTCGGTGTGCGAGCCCGGGAAACAAACAGATTTTCCGGTCAGGGATTGTTTCGAGGGAAGTCGCCGCACCGTCGCGCGCGAGGGGCGAGACCTGGACGTCACGGGGCCGCTGGCGGCCCGGGAGTCCATTGAAAACCTGTCGTCACCGGATCACTCCGCGGCGCGCGGCAGTCCCGCCAGCGCCACGTAACCCAGACCGCGCAAAGCTTGCGGGCCGCGCCGGTGCCTCCTAGCCTGCCCGTGACGCAATCAGGTGGAGCAGCCTCAGTGGACGACACAACCCTGCGGATCGGGACCAAGGCCGCCCATGCCCAGGCCGAAAAAAGCCTGCGCGAAGGCGGCATCCCCGTGGGCGCCGCGCTGATGATCGACGGCGTTGTCGTGGCGCTGGGCCACAACCGCCGCGTCCAGATGGGCAGCAACATCCGGCATGGCGAGACGGACTGTATCGAGAACGCGGGCCACGCCTTCGACCTGCGCCAGGCGGTCCTCTTCACCACGCTCAGCCCCTGCCAGATGTGCACCGGCGCGATCCTGCTCTACCAGATCCCGACCGTGGTCATTCTGGATGACGAGAACACCGCCGATTTCACCTCCGGGATTGCACTGCTGCGCAGCGAGGGCGTCGACGTCCGCATCGCGCCCCATACCCCCACGGTCGAGATGATGCGCACCTTCCAGACAGAGCCCGAAACCCGCGCCATCTGGATGGGCGATATCGGGTGTTGAGGGAGGAGAGCGCGAGCGCGTCCGCGCAACGCGCGCGATCCGTGCGGAACTAAGGCCTCAAGTCGGCAAGGTTGTCCGTTGAAGCGCGATTGGTTCGGCTCCAATCGGCGATCTCGTCGCGCGCCTTCGGGCTGGAATTGGGCGTGTCTGGGCGCACCGCATAGTCTTTGCAATGACCGGGCAGAGGTAAACCGCGCAGAGAATTCGTCTGACTTTTCCCAGCGCCCCGCCATTGGCTTTAGCGCCCCCAGAGAACACAGTTTTCCCTTCCCATCTCTCGTCCCCTGGAACCGGCCTTCGAAACGTCCGATCGCCGACCCGCCCCCCGGGGCGGCGATTGGGTGGGTTTCAGTGCGTCGTTTGTTCGTAGCAATGACTTGGCCACCATAAAGCGCATCGAACCACGGTCGGACCGCCGCCCCGCGGCTCGGCGATCGCGCGGCGGCCCTGGCAATGCGCTTTCTGTAGAGGCGAGAATGTGCGTTAAGGACGGCCACGTCGCCAACCATCCCGCCCGGCGGAAACGCCGGGCAGCCCCCGACCCGCCCCGTCATGCCTGAGGCGCGCATTTGATACGGATGCCGGAGGCACGAAAAAGGCGTGACGCGGGCGCTTTCGCCCTTTTTGCGGTTAGGCGCTTTGGCTGGTGTAGTGTAGCGCGCCGACCAATTGCCCCGCCCGGGTGTCAACCCGGGCAGCGCCCGACCCGCCCCCCAGGGCGGGCGCTTCGC
>JASJAW010000035.1 GCA_030066795.1 Dinoroseobacter sp. | reverse complement strand
GCGGCGCATCCTCTGCCGGCGCGCCCTCCGCGTCAGCCTCCGCCTCGGCTTTCTGGCGCTCCAGCTCCAGCACATGCGCCATCATACCCTTACCGACCTGATAGGCGGTCGACAGGTTTTCGACCACGGTGGCGGCGTCAGTGTAGTCTTCGCCGTACTCGACCAATGAATCGAGGTTGGCAAGGACAGGGTTCGACAGCCAAAGTTTACGCAGTGCACGGCGGCGGATGCGCTCAGGCACGGCTTGTTTCATGAAGACCGAAAAATCATCGCCCTTCTGAAGCGTGTCAGGGTCGGGCAGTTCGAGCTCTGCGAGAATTTCCTCGTCGGTTTTCTCGGCAAGTGTCGCTTCGCGCTCTGCTACCTCGGCAGCGGCTTCCGCGCGCTGTTCCGCTTCCTGCTCGGCTTGCACACGCGCTTTTCTGCGGGACCAGAAATCTGAACGGGTCTCGGTCAATGGAGCCCCCCAACTTTGCGACGTGGCGCGCGATACACATCCGACATCTGGGAGATGCGCGCATCGCCTTTTCCGTCCTCGGTCAGGTCGACCCGCTTTTTATCGCGGCGGCGCTTCACGAACGCTTCGTCCTCGTGATGCTCTGCAATGAAGTCGCGGAGAAACGCAACCAATTGCGGAGGCATCGGAACACGCTCCACAATCTCCTCGCCGCTGTCAGTGTAATCCTGGGCATCATAAGGAGACGCCGTGACCAGCAGAACAGACAATTCTCGCCCTTCCGGCGCGTGATCATCCTCGCGCAGAACGACATAGACAGAGGGGACATCCGTGTTTAGCGCGGTCTGATACGCTTCGGTATCCGTGCGCCACAACTCAAGCCCGACCGTTGCTGCATGATACTCGACCGTCTCGCCCTCGCGGCGCAGCTCAACCCAATCGGCCTCAGCCGCGCCCGGAAGCACAGCTACAGCGCGCCAAGACCACTTGGCCCAACGCGTCACGCCCGGGATACGGCGCAGCACAACGCCTACGGGAATGACCACGCATCTCGCCGACTTATCCAGCTTTTCTCCCTCCGATTCGAGCTTTTCTGTTTTTGTCGTAGCTCGCCCAGATACAGCATGCCCCGGCAAAAGCCGGAAGGTAAAGAAGAATTTTTCATATAGATCAATTAGTTGACTTTTTAGGTCAGAAATGTAGACCACTGTATGCGCTCAATCTTTTGGTTTTGCTGAAAAAACCTGCATTCTGTATATTGCTTTAAGATGCGCCTCTGCATTGCAGCAAAATCCGCTGCGCCGCAGAACCTGATTCGAGGATACTGAATTTCGGCTTTACCCCACGTGAAATTCGTGGATACCGTGACATCCAGCGAGGCGCCGGAGTGCGAGAACGGCCGGCCCAGGGGGAAAAAATGGCTAAGAAATTGGTGCTGTGTGACTGCCTTGGCAGTCAGTCACTGAACGCAGAGGATATATCCAAAGCCTCAGGTCTTGAATGTACGCGTATTCATACCGGCCTGTGCATGCACCAAACCGACGCGCTTGCGACCGAGCTGCAATCCGGGGACGCAATTGTTGCCTGCGCGCAGGAGAGCGCTCTGTTCACCGAAATCGCCGATGAGATTGGGGTGGACGCGCCTGCCATTGTCGATCTGCGCGACCGGGCCGGTTGGTCTGAGGACGGAGACAAGTCCACTGCCAAGATGGCGGCACTCGCGGCGGAGGCGGCGCTTCCGGCGCCGTTAACACCTGCGGTCGATGTGACCAGCGAAGGTGTTTGCCTGATCCTTGGCGCGCCCGATGTGGCCTTTGCTGCGGCGGACCAGCTTAAAGACCACCTGAGCGTCACTGTGTTGTTATCGGAAGCCACCGAAGACTTGCCGCTGACCCGCGGCTTTGACGTGATCGTTGCGCGATTGAAATCCGCAACAGGAGCGCTTGGTGGGTTTTCTGTACGCCTTGATGCGTTACAGCAAGTTCAACCCGGTGGACGCGGCGCGCTGCAGCTTTCTGAACCGCGCGACGGTGCCAGTTCCGACTGTGACCTGATCCTCGACCTGCGCGGAGACATCCCGCTCTTTCCGGCACCCGAAAAGCGCGAGGGGTATCTGCGCGCCGATCCCGGCAGCCCAAATGCTGTATCGGGTGTTGTGCTGGCCGCAAGCCATCTGGTCGGTACCTTTGAAAAACCCCTCTATGTCGGGTTGGCGGAACACCTTTGCGCGCATTCCCGGGCGGAGAAAGAAGCCTGCCGAAATTGCCTCGACATCTGCCCGACGGGCGCGATTACCTCCGCCGGTGAGCATGTTGCCATTGACCCAATGGTCTGCGCCGGTTGCGGCGCATGTGCCGCCTTATGCCCATCCGGCGCAATCACAGCCCAGGACCCACCGGTCTCGTTCCTGATGCAGCGGGTCCAGACGCTGGCTGGGACTTTCGCCAAAGCAGGCGGGACCGACCCGGTATTGCTTGTGCACGATACTGGCCACGGCGACGAAATGATCCGCCTCGCTGCCCGCTTTGGGCGTGGGTTGCCGGCGCATGTGATCCCCATGGCCCTCGAAAAAGTGTCGGGGTTTGGACATGCGGAGGCTTTGGGCGCACTCGCGTCGGGGTTTGCAGCGGTCCGTGTGCTTTTGTCACCAACCACCGAACGCGAAGCGCTGGAGCGGGAAACCGAGCTGACCAACGCGTTGAGCGACCAGCCGCGGATGGCACTTCTGGACGTGGCCGATCCCGACGCCATGTCCGACGCGCTTTATGAGCTCGCGCCTGTGCACAACCCGGTATCGCCGGTGCTGCCGATGGGCGACCGCCGTCAGATCACGCGGCTCGCGGCAAAAGCGTTGCATCCCGGCTCGGATGAAACGCTACCGTTGCCCGAAACAGCGCCCTACGGCGCGGTATTGGTCAACCAGGACAGCTGCACACTGTGCCTGTCCTGCGTATCGCTCTGCCCCTCGGGCGCTTTGACCGACAACGAGGATATGCCGCAACTAAAGTTCCAGGAAGCGGCCTGTCTGCAATGTGGACTGTGCGCCAATATTTGCCCCGAGGACGCGATAGAGTTGGTACCGCAGTTCAATCTGGACGACAGCGCGCTCTCCGAAGTCGTCAAAAATGAAGAAGAGCCCGCCGCCTGCATCGAGTGCGGCGCCCTGTTTGGCGTGAAATCCACGATCGAGCGGATCGTCGCGCAGCTCGAAGGCAAGCACCATATGTTTGCGAATTCTGATGCTGCGAAGATGATCCGCATGTGTGACAACTGCCGGGTTCAGGCCCAGTACCACAGCACAAACAACCCGTTTGCGGGCGGCGAACGTCCCCGTGTGCGCACCACCGATGACTATTACAGCGAGCGCAAGGATCATTGATGCCGGATTGGCGCTCCAAGATCGGCAGGGTCCATACGCGCAACGTAGGCGAGGATTTCTTCGAGATCCTCGAGCGTCAGTTCCACGGGTACGATCGGCGAAGGTCGCTCGGGGTCGAACGCGGGCGTCACTTCTGCGATCTGAGTGAAGGACGGATGCGGATTCAGGACGTAAAACGTCTCGAACCGCCGCTCCCAGTCCGACAGGTTCCGAAGCACGCCAAACGACGGCGTCGACCCGATATCGTTCATACGATTTTGAGGGCCGATCACGTGGCACCTTCCGCAATGCAAGAGCGACAACTCGATACCCTTGCTGACATCGACACTCATGTCGAGTTCGGCTTTGGGCGGCGGACGGTTCGCTACCGCTTCAAAGGCAGCACCGCTTTGCGGCGTAAAAGACGCGATTGTTCGTTGCCCCACCTCGCCCAACAACCAGTCGCCGAACCGCGCGGCATCGGGGTCGCCCTCGGGCAGTGTCAGCAGGTAATCATTGCCGTCCCGGGCGAGCGCAAGTTGGTCTCCACCTGCGGCGAGTTGCGCAGAAGTGGGATCCTCTGCTTCAAGCGGGACAACCGTAACCCGGACGCCGGTTTTCATCGAGAAGCGTGGCACCAGGAATTTCACAAGGCCGCTGTCGATAAGGTCTGGCGACGCCTGCAAGGTGAATTCTTTGTCTTGCGCGGCGACAGGCTGGCTGAGAGCAAGCGAAAAGCAAGTAACGGCAAAAGCTCGAAGAATTCGGGGCGTTGGCATCAAGGACCTCCCGTTCCGTGGATGCGTTCTTCCAGACTAGACGCCGGATCAAAGACGCGTCAACTGATGCGAAAGAAGGGAGAATGGGATGAGCGACGAGTTTAACATGAGCATGCGCAAGTTTCTCAAGCAGGTGGGTGTGACATCCCAACAAGCAATTGAAGACGCCATGCGCTCTTCAGGCGCCACAGCAGGCCAGACGTTTGAAGCCAAGGTGGTGCTGACAGTCGACGGACTGGATCTTGAGCATGTCGTCACAGGAAAAATTGAGGGGCCGGAGGCATGAGCATTACGCGGGAAGACGTTCTGGAAACGCTTAAACAGGTAAAAGATCCGCTCGGTGGCGGCGATCTGGTCTCTGCCGGGATGGTCCGGGCCCTGACTGTCGACGGTGGTGCGGTCCGATTTGTGATCGAGATTGACCCCACCCGCGCGAAAGAGATCGAGCCCGCACGGGCCGAAGCAGAGGAAAAACTAAAAGCAATGGCCGGGGTCGCGTCGGTGTCTGCAGTGATGACCGCACATTCGAAGCCCGCCGCGCCGCCCGATCTGAAGTCAAAATCTGCGAAAGCCGCCGAACCGAAAGGCCCGCAGAAGATTCCGGGCATCGACCGGATCGTCGCCATCGCGTCGGGTAAGGGTGGCGTTGGCAAGTCGACCGTCACTGCAAACCTCGCAACCGCTTTGGCCGCGGAAGGGCGCCGAGTAGGCCTTCTGGACGCAGACGTATATGGCCCGAGCCAGCCTCGGATGCTGGGGATTTCCGGCCGTCCGGCAAGCCCGGATGGCAAGACCATCCTTCCCATGCGGAACCACGGAGTGACAATGATGTCGCTCGGCCTGATGACGGGCGAGAACGAGGCCGTGGTCTGGCGGGGTCCGATGCTGATGGGCGCGCTGCAGCAGATGCTGAGTCAGGTGCAGTGGGGGGCGCTCGATATCCTGCTGGTGGACCTGCCACCGGGAACCGGCGACGTGCAAATGACGCTGGCCCAAAAAGCCGATGTTACGGGTGCGATCATCGTATCCACACCGCAGGACATCGCTTTGCTGGATGCGCGCAAGGGGATCGACATGTTCAACAAACTCGGCACACCGATCCTCGGCATGATCGAAAACATGTCGACGCATATCTGTTCCAATTGCGGGCATGAAGAGCATGTCTTTGGCCATGGCGGCGTGAAAGACGAAGCTGCGAAGCTGGGCGTTCCAGTGATGGCGGAGATCCCGCTCGACATCAAAATTCGCATGGCTGCAGATGGTGGAGCACCGGTTGTCGTCAGTCAGCCTCAATCTGCGCAGGCGGACGCGTTCCGGAAGATCGCCAAGCAACTGATCGTCGACGGCAACGCATGAGCGATCTGGACCTCAAGCCAACAGAACCGCAGTTCCCACCCCTCTTTTCGGGGCTGGAGGTCGCGGTCGGCATCGACCCTTTCAGCAAGGCCTGCGCCGAGGCGGCGCTTGGCTGCGATGCCGGGCTTGTGGTCTATGCCCCCGCAGGCACAGAAATGCAGGCTGCGATCGTGTTTGCGCCAGAACAGCCATTGGATGAGGCAATGGCGGTATTCAAGGCCTGCGGCGTAGGGTTTCAGAACGCGCTCGGTGCGCTCGCCCCGCCGGAGGTTGGCGTGCATCTAAGCTGGGACGGAGAGGTGTTCGTGAACGGCGCGCGCTGCGGAAGGCTGCGCGTGGCTGCCTCGGAGACCGACGGTGCGACGGAGCCGGACTGGATCGTGGTCGGACTGGAACTGCCGATCTTGCCGCAGGACCCGGATACACCCGGTCTTACCCCGGAGGATACGTGCCTCTATGAGGAAGGCTGCGCCGAGGTCGATACCGTCCATCTTCTGGAAGCCTGGGTGCGTCATACGCTGATGTGGATCAGCCGGCTGGAGAGTGAGGGCCCTCGCGCGTTACACGCCGAATGGCGAGGGCTGGCACGGAATATGGGCGAGGGCGTCAAACTCACCCTGCAGGGCACCACTTATACCGGTACATTTATGGGCGTGGATGAGCATTTTGGCATGCTTCTTCGTGCCGAAGACAAAACGCAGGTACTGCCCTTACGCCTCATCCTCGAGACAGGAGACGAAATATGAAACTGGCGCGCGCCATTCATTTCGACGAAAGCGATCAACGAATTTTCCATAGTCCGGCAAGAACCGGGGAATGGTGCATCTCCGGCGGTTTCGAATTCTCCAACTGGTCAGAAGCAGATCTGACCGGCAAAGCGCGGCAGGCGTTCGCGAACGGATGGCTTGGGCTGGAAACGTTCGGACGCGTCACCTTTGTTGCAGTCACTCAGGTCGAACAGGCCGAGGTCGACTGGCTGCAGCAAGCGTTGGCGCAGCACTTTGTTGACCTCTACGGCGCGCCCTCCGTCGAGGCGGCCATGGATGTTGCCAGGGATGAGTTAGGGCAGATGATCGAGCTTTGTGAAGATCACGACCCTAACACGCTATTGACCGTCGCCCGCGAATTGACCGAGAGCGGCGTGCGCGAAAGCTATCGCGTGATTAAGGCCGAAGCCGCAGGGCTCGACCAGTTCGCCATTCATGGATCGCTCGACGATTGAGGTGACTTCGCTTCGCCTCGGGCAAGCTGCACCAGCAGGATGCCAAGCGTCACGATTAGAACGCCGACCACATCCCGCGGAGTGAGCGCCTCCCCCAAGAGCGCGGCCGCGATCGCGACGCCAAAGACCGGATTGAGGAAATGGAAGGTCGCGGCCCGGACGGCGCCGATGCGCTCGACCAACAAAAACCAAACAAAAGTGGCAGCTAGCCCCGGAACGAGGGTTGTATAGATGAAGGCGGCAACCAGCTGCCAGCTCCATGTCACGTCCCACGTTTCGAACGGCGCGCCAACCACGGCGAGCACCGCGCCGCCGATCAGCATTTGGAGACCAACCACGGCCATGACATTCCCGCCCGAAGACGCGCTGCGGAGAGCAAGCGTGGCAAAGGCCAGAGCCAGCACGCCAATGACGCAGAGCAAAACGCCCCAAAGATCCACGCCGGTCTGCAGGCGCGCACCCATGATGACCACGACGCCAGCGAGGCCGAGCATAAGGCCCAACTGTCCCATCGGACCGATCTTCTCGCGCAGGACAAGCCAGCCAAAGAGTCCGACGACAAGCGGCATGGTCGATGCGATTATCGCGGCAAGCGAGGCCTCGACGGTTTGCATCGCGACGAAATTCAAACCCAGATAGAGCGCGTTCTGGCAAATCCCAAACAGAACCGTTGCCGCCCATTGCGCGCGGGTCAGACGAAAGCTCTGCTTCAGCGCCAGCGCGATCAGAACGGCCAGCAGACCCGACAAAAAGAAGCGTAAAGACAACGTCGTCAGTGGTGGCGCCGCGGCGACGATGATGCGCGCGGAAGTAAAGGCGCTCGACCACATCAGCGCAAAGGCCAGGCCCATCCCGATCGCGCGCAGATCCATCGCCATCTTCCCAAAAAAACGGGCCGCACGAAGGCGGCCCTTTTGTCGTGATGTCGTGGGCTTTATCAGCCGTTGACGCTGTCTTTCAATGCCTTGGCAATAGTCACTTTGACCACCTTGTCGGCATCCTTTTTGATCTGCTCGCCTGTCGCCGGGTTGCGCACCATACGCTCTGGGCGTTCACGGCAATATACCTTGCCAATCCCCGGCAGGGTCACAGCACCGCCTCCGGACACTTCATCCGTGATGATCTTGGTCAGTGCTTCCAGCGCTGCACCCGCGGATTTCTTGTCCATGTCTGCGCCCTCGGCCAGTGCGGCCACGAGCTGCGTTTTTGTGAGCGGTTTTTGTGCCATTAGTCTCTCCCTGTACCGTATGCTTCTTTGGCAGAAGCTCGTGCCATAGCTAAACAATCGATTGGCCAGCGAAACAAGGCCTCAAACAGCAAAAAGCTCAAGAAAATAGCGGTTTTCCACAGATAACGCGGGGTCAAAGGAATGCAGTTTCGGTGAAACTGCGCAGTTTGCGGGAATGGATGCGCTCCAGAGGGGTCTCGCGCAGGGCCTCCATCGCGCGGATCCCGATCTTGAGGTGGCGCTGAACTTGGGTCGTGTAGAAGGCGCTGGCCATACCCGGCAGCTTCAATTCGCCGTGCAAAGGCTTGTCCGACACACACAGCAAAGTCCCATACGGCACCCTGAACCTGAAGCCATTCGCAGCTATCGTTGCGCTTTCCATATCCAATGCGATCGCGCGCGACTGGCTCAGGCGCTGCACCGGACCGGACTGGTCGCGCAATTCCCAGTTGCGGTTGTCGATTGTAGCGACTGTTCCAGTGCGCATGATCCGTTTGAGGTCATAGCCGGAAAGCTCGCTGACCTCCTCCACGGCCTGCTCCAGAGCAATTTGGATCTCGGCAAGGGCTGGGATCGGCACCCAGACCGGCAGATCGTCGTCGAGCACATGGTCCTCACGCAAATAGGCGTGCGCCAGCACGAAATCGCCAAGGCTCTGGGTGTTCCGCAACCCCGCGCAGTGACCCAGCATCAGCCATGCATGCGGCCGCAGAACTGCAATATGGTCGGTGGCCGTTTTCGCGTTAGAGGGCCCTACACCGATATTCACAAGCGTGATACCGGCGCCCTTCTCGCGCGTTAGATGATAGGTTGGCATTTGCGGCGGCTTGGGCAGTTCCCCAATGGGTGCTTCGGGATTAGTAATCACCTGATTGCCCGGCGCCACGAAGGACGTGTAGCCGCTTTGCGGGTCTGCTAACGCCTGCCGCGCGAAGGTCACGAATTCATCGACATAGAACTGGTAGTTGGTGAAAAGCACATAGTTCTGAAAATGCTCCGCCGCCGTGGCTGTGTAGTGCTGAAGCCGAGCGAGCGAGTAGTCGATGCGCTGCGCGGTAAAGGGTGCCAAGGGACCGGAGCCGTCCTCGTGCCGGAAGTCGTAGCCGTTGACGATTGCATCATTTGTGGTTGCAAGGTCCGGCACATCGAAAACATCACGTAGTGTGAAACTCAGCACGCCTTCGTGTGGCACCGCGACCTCCGCCCCGACGCCCATCGCGAAGTGCAAAGGGATCGGTGTTGTAGAGGGGCCGACCTCCACTGCGATACCATGGTTTCTGATGAGAAGATCGATTTGCTTTCGAAGGTAATTCGCAAACAGATCGGGGCGCGTGACCGTCGTTGTGTAATTCCCAGGCTCGGCGACATGTCCGTAGGACAAGCGACTGTCCACTTGTCCAAAGGACGTCGTGGTCACGCGGATCTCTGGATAGAACGCGCGGTACCGGCCGGTGGGTGTTTTGCCATTTACAGCTTCCAAGAAGCGCGCACGCAAAAACGCCGTTGCTTCTGAATAAAGCTCCTGAAGCCGGGCTACAGTGGCCTCGGCATCGGTCAGAATCTGGGGGGCGCCGACAGGCGGGGTTTCGATTTTCATCGTCATTGCGCGATTTCCTTACTTCCGCCCCACATGAGAACAGGCGCGCGCATGGTGCAACCGCAAATGCGCTCAGACCGCGTCGAAGTCGAGCGCAAGCCGCGCCGAAGTCGGACGCGTCTGACAGGCCAGCGTGAACCCGGCCTCGACCTCCCAAGGCTCCAGCGAGTAATTCATCGCCATCTCGGCACCGCCTTCAGTGATCCTGCAGCGGCAGGTACAACACATGCCCCCCCTACAGGAATAGGGCAACTCAAGACCCTGCCGCTCGGCCGCGTCCAGCACCGAGGCGTCGCCCTCCTGCATCCTGATGCGCCGCTCCGCGCCATCAAGGCGCAGAACAACCTCCACGCCCCCAGCGACAGCGGCCTCCACCTTCGGCGACGGGGGCAGCACGAACCCACCCAGGGTGACAAACAATTCCTTGCGCAGTTTTTCCGGTGCCACACCCAGATCGCTCAGCGCCTGTTCCGCCCCGGCGATCATGCCCTCCGGTCCGCACAGAAATACGGCATCGACAGCCTCCGGGGCGATCAGACCCGCATCCGCCAGAGCCGCGATCTTTATCGCGTCGATCCGGCCCTCGAACAGCGGGACATCCTGCGACTCTCGGCTCAGGATATGGATCAGGCTGAACCGCTCCAGATAGAGGTCTTTCAGAGATTCCAGCGCAGACCGGAACATGATCGTGTCCATCTGCCGGTTGCCGAAGACCAGTGTCACCTCAGCCCCGGCAGCCAGCGCAGTGCTGGCAATGGACACCATCGGCGTGATGCCGGAGCCCGCCGCGATCAGCAGAATGTCCCGCTCCCCGTTCCAGACGAACCGGCCCTCCGGCGGCATGACCTGAAGGTGATCCCCGGATTTTAGCCCCTGCGCAAACCTGGAAAACGCGCCGCCGTCGACATGGCGGATACCTACTGTGAGCTCCTCCCCCGGCGGGCTCGCGAGCGAGTAACTGCGGCGCACCTCGGCCCCGTTGATCTCCGTGCGCAGGGTCAGGAACTGCCCGGGTCGAAAGGCGAATTCCGCGGCCAGGTCGTCCGGCAGATCGAAGCGCAGGGCGACCGCGTCCCGCCCCTCCGGCCGCACCTCGGCAATGGTCAGATCATGAAACATCGCACCCTCAGATACATTTGAAATAGTCGAACGGCTCTGCGCAGGCGGTACAGCGATACTGTGCCTTGCACGCTGTGGAGCCGAATTCGCTGAGCTTCTCGGTGGAGGTGCTGCCGCATTTCGGACAGGGCACGACGGGATCGGAAAACAACGCGCCCTTGCCCGCCGCCCCGACCGGTGGCGCAATGCCATAGGCGCGCAATTTCTCGCGCCCCTCATCCGTGATCCAGTCTGTGGTCCAGGGGGGCGAGAGAAGCCGTTCGATTTCAGCGTCGAACCCCGCCTCCCGCAAGGCGGCCTCGATTGCCATTTCTATCGCCAGAACCGCCGGGCACCCGGAATAGGTGGGGGACACACCCGCCACAGCCACCCCGTTGCGCAACTTCACCCAACGCAGAATCCCAAGGTCAGCCACGGTCACGCAAGGCACTTCCGGGTCCGGGACAGCAGCAGCGGCGTCCCACGCGCGCGCCTGATCCAGCACCGCTACCATGTCGCCCCCGGATAGGCGCGCTGAAGATACTGCATCTCGGCCAGCAGATGCCCGAGGCATTCGCCATGAAGTCCCGCGCGCCCACCCGTTTGGGGATAAACTTCCGGCACCTCGAGGGCAGCCTGAGAAAAGACCTCTGCGATGGTGGCGTCCCACGCGGCCCGGATCCTGTCGCGCGACGGCAACACGCCGGCGGTCTCGGTGGCCTCAGCCTCAGGCGAGCTTTCAAACAGCTCGTCCGTAAACCGATGCAACTCTTCCACCGCCTCTGCCATGCGTTCCGCGCTTTCTTCGGTTCCGTCCCCCAGCCGGATGACCCACTCGCCGGCATGGCGGATGTGATACGCCATTTCCTTGGACGCTTTGCCCGCGACCCCGCGCACAACCTCATCCGAACTGTCCTGAGCGGCGTGCCAGAAGGGCGCCATGAACGCCGCGAAATAGAGCTGCCGCAGCATGGTCTGCGCGAAATCCCCGTTGGGGCGCTCGACCAGTAGCAGGTTCCGGTACTCCCGCTCGACCCGCAGAAACGCCAGATCATCCTCGCTGCGCCCCGCGTCCTCAAGCGTTGCCGCATGGTCGTAAAGCGTCCGCGCCGTCCCGATCAGATCAAGCGCCATGTTCGGCAGGGCGAGATCCTCCTCCAGCATCGGTGCATGGCCGCACCATTCCGACAAACGATGCCCGAGGATCAGGTGGTCATCCGCCAATTCAATCAACGCGAGATGCGCCATCACATATGCCCCACATCATCCGGAATGTCGTAGAAAGTCGGATGCCTGTAAGGCTTGTCCGCGGTCGGGTCGAACAACTCCTCCGCTGCCGCCGGGTCCGAGGCAGTGATCGCACTTGATGGGACCACCCAGATCGAGCTGCCCTCCCCGCGCCGTGTATAGACGTCGCGTGCGGCCTGCAACGCAAGCACCTCGTCGGCTGCATGAAGGGAGCCCACATGCTTGTGCGCAAGCCCGTTGCGGGGCCGGATGAACACTTCCCAAAGTGGCGTTGTCTCGGTCATCAGCCTTTCCCTTTCTCCGCGCCCAGCCCCGGGCCATGCTCATCGACATTCAGGTCCTGCCCAAAGGCAATCAGATGCCCATCGATATCGACCAGATCGAAATCCCGGCATCCATAGGGCGCCTCCTCCACGGCACGGGCTAGCGCGATCCCGGCTCCGGCAAATTCAACCGCCAGCGCCTCCACGTCCTCCACATAGATATACGCTGCCCAATGGGTGTTCCGTGCCAGCTCCGGCGCACGCGACAGCTGCAAGGCAAGCGTCACGTCGCCCCGCTGCACAATACAAAACTGTGCCTCCCCGCTGCTTTCCTCGGTCCAGACACCGTGCGATCCAAACTCCAACTTTTCGTAGAATACGCGCGACGCGTCCACGTCCCGCACCTGCAAAACAGGCATTGCGCGCCGGGTGGTTTGTGCCATCGCCCTAACTGTCCTCTCTACAAAACACTCCGGGACGCGCGAAACGCCGACCTCTGGAACAGATCACTCGGCTGCCAAAACTGCCTTCCGAGCGGCGCGCTTTTTAGCATGGGCCCGCGCGGCATCCCGCACCCATGCGCCATCCTCCCAGGCTTTGCGCCGGGCCTTGATCCGGTCCCGCGCCATTGGCCCGTGGCCTTTGACCACGCGCCAGAACTCATCCCAATCAATGGCCCCGTGATCATACCCGCCCTTGCCGCCATTCTTGTCGGGGTTCCAGCGCAGATCCGGATCGGGCACCGACAGACCCAGGAACTCTGCCTGCGGCACGGTCGCATCGATAAACTTCTGGCGCAGATCGTCATTGGTAAAGCGCTTGATCTTCCACTTCATCGACTGATCCGAATGGGTGCTGTCAGCATCATGGGGCCCGAACATCATCAGGCTGGGCCACCACCAGCGGTTCAGCGCATCCTGTACCATCTCGCGCTGCGCCTCGCTTCCGCGCGCCAGGGTCATCACAATCTCGTAGCCCTGCCGCTGGTGGAAGCTCTCCTCCTTGCAGACCCGGATCATCGCCCGCGCATAGGGCCCGAAAGAACACCGGCACAGCGGGATCTGGTTCATGATCGCGGCCCCGTCGACCAGCCATCCGATGATCCCGATATCTGCCCAGCTGAGCGTCGGGTAATTGAAGATCGAGGAATACTTGGCCCGCCCGTCGAGCAGCTCTTCGGTCATTTCCTCCCGGCTCACCCCAAGCGTCTCCGCCGCCGCGTAAAGATATAGTCCGTGCCCGCCTTCATCCTGCACCTTGGCCAGAAGTGCAGCCTTCCGCTTGAGACTGGGGGCGCGGGTGATCCAATTGCCCTCGGGCAACATCCCCACAATCTCGGAATGGGCATGTTGCCCGATCTGCCGGACCAGCGTTCTGCGATAGGCCGCCGGCATCGCATCTTTCGGCTCGATCTTCTCTTCAGCGTCGATGCGCGCCTGAAAAGCAGCGAGGAATTCTTCTGTCTCGTCGGACACCGATCCCCCCGGTTTCCCGATGAGCCCTTGCGCATACATGCCAAACCTCCCGCAGCGATCTTGCTTTGACGCGTTACAAAATAGCATGAGTTAGCTGTTTTGGTAACACTAAATCGGCTTGCCCCCGGAAACCGACCCGCACAAGGTCGCCCCATGACAAAGACCCTCCTCTCGTTTGGCCATGGCTATTCCGCGCGCGCACTGGCCCGTCGGCTGATCCCGCAGGGCTGGCGCATTATCGGAACCACCCGCAGCGCGGAAAAAGCCGCTATTCTGCGCGCAGAAGGCACCGAGGCGCGCATCTGGCCCGGCACGGATCTGTCCGATGCACTACGCAGCGCCACGCATCTGCTTTTGTCCGCAGCTCCAGGTCCGGACGGCGATCCGGTTCTGGCGAAGCTGCGTGACGACATCGCTGCTACGGCCCCTGGTCTCGACTGGGTTGGGTATCTCTCAACGACCGGGGTCTACGGCGACCACCAGGGCGGTTGGGTCGACGAGGACACAGCCCTGACACCGGCGACAAAACGCGGGCTGGCCCGGGTGGAGGCCGAAACAGCGTGGCGCGCGCTGGCGGCGGAGACCGGACTGCCCCTTCATATCTTCCGCCTAGCCGGAATATACGGTCCCGGTCGCGGTCCCTTTGCGAAAGTCCGCAACGGCACGGCACGCCGGATCATTAAACCCGGTCAGGTCTTTTCACGCACCCATGTGGAAGACATCGCGCAGGTCTTGGAAGCTTCGATCCAGCAACCTAACCCGGGGGCTGCGTATAATGTCTGCGATGACGATCCTGCCCCGCCCGAGGATGTGATCGCCCATGCTGCGGAACTTCTCGGTCTGCCCATCCCACCAGCCGTGGATTACGAGACCGCGGACATGACACCGATGGCCCGCAGTTTCTACGCCGAAAGCAAACGCGTGCGAAACGACCGCATCAAAGACGAACTTGGGGTCAAATTGCTCTATCCGAGCTATCGAAATGGCCTGCCTGCACTCCTTCAGGCGGAAGAGTGAAGGCTCAACTCAAGTCCGGAAGTTTACAAGCCACCGGTACAGTTTTTCAGGCGCGTTTTTCGGACAGCTGTGCAACGCCCAGAACTTCAAGCACCTTGGCTTCGATATCCGGTGCGTTTAACCCGGCGAGGTCGTACATATCCTTTGGGCTCGCTTGATCGATGAAACTATCCGGCAGCACCATCGACCGGAACTTAAGCCCGCTGTCGAACACGGCCTCCTCGGCCAGAAGCTGCGCCACATGGCTGCCAAACCCTCCGACCGCGCCTTCCTCTATGGTGATCAGCGCCTCGTGCTCTGCTGCGAGTTGGAGGATAAGATCCCGGTCCAGAGGCTTAGCGAAGCGTGCATCCGCAACAGTCGGAGTGACACCACGCGCTTCCAGCTTTTCGCAGGCCTCCAGGACCTCTTGTAACCGCGCCCCGAAGGACAAAAGCGCCACGCGGCTGCCCTTCTGGATCATCCGCCCTTTGCCGAGCGCAAGCTCCTCTCCGCGATCAGGCATCTCGACCCCCACGCCTTCACCGCGCGGGAAGCGGAAGGCGATCGGTCCGGCATCATGGGCCACGGCCGTCGCCACCATGTGGCGCAATTCGGCCTCATCCGCCGCCGCCATCACAACCATATTGGGCAGGTTCGCCAGATAGGCGGTGTCAAATGCACCGGCATGGGTCGCACCGTCCGCACCCACAAGCCCGGCTCGGTCTATCGCGAAGCGAACCGGGAGGTTCTGAAGGGCGACATCATGAACGACCTGGTCGTAGCCACGCTGCAGGAAGGTCGAATACATGGTACAAAATGGCTTCATACCCCCAGCCGCGAGCCCAGCGCAAAAGGTCACGCCATGCTGCTCGGCAATCGCAACATCAAAGCATCGGTTGCCAAAACGCTTGGCGAACTTATCGAGCCCGGTGCCTGACGGCATCGCCGCCGTCACCGCAACGATCTTGGGGTCGTGTTCCGCCTCCGAGATCAGGGTCTCCGCAAAGACGTTGGTGTAGCTCGGTGCGTTAGAGGGGCTTTTCTTCTGCTTGCCCGAGATGACGTCGAACTTCGCAGTCGCGTGTCCCTTATCATCCGCAGACTCGGCCGGTGCATAACCCTTGCCCTTCTTCGTAATCGCATGGATCAGGATAGGACCGGTCGCGCGCTCCTTCACCGTGCGCAGCACACCCAGAAGCTGTTCCATGTCGTGCCCATCGATTGGCCCGAGATAAGAAAAGCCCAACTCCTCGAACAAGGTGCCGCCGACGGTCATATGCTTGAGCATGTCCTTGGCGCGTTTTGCACCTTCCTGAAGCGGTGGCGGCAGCAGGCTCACCGCGCCTTTCGCAGCCGCCTTGAATTCCTGAAATGGCGCGCCTGCATAGAGCCGGGAGAGATAGGACGACATCGCGCCCGTGGGCGGCGCAATGGACATCTCGTTGTCGTTGAGGATCACTATCAGGCGCTTGTTCAGATGGCCCGCGTTATTGAGCGCCTCAAACGCCATCCCTGCGCTGATCGCGCCGTCGCCGATCACCGCGATCGCATCACCAATCCCATGCTCGGGGGCACCGCCGAGATCGCGCGCCACCGCAAAGCCCAGCGCAGCCGAGATCGAGGTCGAGCTATGGGCCGCTCCAAACGGGTCATACGGAGACTCCGAGCGCTTGGTAAAGCCGCTGAGCCCGTCCTTCATGCGCAGCGTCCGAATACGGTCCCGCCGCCCGGTCAGGATTTTGTGCGGATAGCATTGATGCGACACATCCCAGATGATCCGGTCCTTCGGTGCATCAAACACCGCATGCAGCGCCACGGTCAGTTCCACCACGCCCAGACCCGCGCCGAGATGTCCGCCGGTTTCCGACACGGCACTGATCGTCTCGGCCCGCAGATCGCGCGCAAGCGCCACCAATTCCCGATCCGACAGGTGTTTCATATCGGACGGGGTCTGAACACGGTCCAGAACAGGAGTATGCGGGCGGTCGCTCATCAGGTGAGCCTCCGGATTAGATCAGGTGTCGCGTGCGATAACGAACCGGGCCAGATCGCGCAAGGTCTCTGCCTCGGACCCATAGCAAGCCAGCGCCTCTTCTGCCTCGCCCACCAGAGCCGCGGCCTGGGCCCGCGCATCTTCCAAACCCAGCAGGGAAACGAAGGTGGCCTTGCCAGCCTCGGCATCTTTCTGCAACCGTTTGCCCGCCTTTTCAGCATCGCCAGTAACGTCCAAGATGTCGTCGGCGATCTGGAAGGCAAGACCAAGTGCCTCGGCATACCGTCGCAGGGGCGCCGGATCCGCCTTTCCCAGAACGGCACCGGCTTCCGCCGACCAGCGGATCAATGCGCCGGTCTTGCCCGCCTGAAGCCGCGTGATTTCCGCGAGTGTGAGTGGCATTTCGGCGGTCTCCGCCGCGATATCAAGCGCCTGGCCGAGCACCATCCCTTCCGCTCCCGAGGCTTGCGCGAGGGACCGCACCAGAGCCACCGATACGCTTGGATCGTCTGTAAGGCGCGCGTCAGCCAAGAGCTCAAATGCGAGTGTCTGAAGCGCATCACCAACAAGGATCGCGGTCGCTTCGTCCCATTTGATGTGAACCGTGGGCTGTCCGCGCCTCAGGTCGTCGTCGTCCATTGCCGGAAGGTCGTCATGGACCAGCGAATATGCGTGAAGACATTCGATCGCCGCCGCCGCAAACACGGCGCGATCTGTCGGGATGCCATGCAAGCGCGCCGTCTCCAGCACCAGAAAGCCGCGCAGTCGTTTGCCGCCAGACGTAGCATAACGCATGCCGTCCCCGACCACGCTGTCAAACCGTCCTGTCTCGGCCTCCAGACAAATTGCGATCCGTGCAGCGCCCGCACTCAGACTATCCTTGAAACTCACAAATCTTCCGCCGGTTTCGTCCCTGTCGGCGCGCCGGTTGCATCGAGCGTGATCTGGGCGACCTTTTCTTCCGCTTGCTGCAGTTTTGCTTCGCACCGCGCTTTTAACGCAGCACCGCGCTCGTAGAGCTTAATGGAGTCGTCCAACGGCACTTCCCCCATCTCGAGCTTGCGCACAACCTGCTCAAGCTCGCCCATCGCTTCCTCGAAGCTCATCTCTTCGACTGCTTTCTCGCTCATCCACCCTGCTCCATTAAAACTCTCACATGCGCCGCAGTGCTCGCGGCCAGCGCCTCAAGATCGTAGCCCCCCTCAAGTGTGGAGACCACGCGCCCGTCGCACTGGTCCGCCGCCACTTCGCAAAGCCGCTCCGTCACCCATGCGAAATCCTCCTCCACCAAAGCCATTTGCGCCAGCGGATCGGCCCGGTGCGCGTCGAACCCCGCCGAGACCAGTAGCAAATCTGGCCGGAAGTTCTCCAATGCTGGAAACACCTCTGCCTCGTAGTGCCGCCGGAATGCGGGGCCTGCCGTCTCAGGTGGAAAGGGCAAATTGAAAACATTGCCATGCGCGCCGGTTTCGTGCTGCCCACCGGACCCGGGATAGAGTGGCATCTGATGCGACGAGATAAAGAGCGTTCGCGCCTCGTCCCAAAGAAGGTCCTGTGTGCCGTTGCCGTGATGAACATCGAAATCCACGACCGCGACCCGCGCCAGCCCATGGTGATCCAACGCGCGCTTTGCAGCAATCGCAACATTGCCAAACAAGCAAAACCCCATCGGTGTCTCACGCTCCGCATGATGTCCGGGCGGTCGGCAGGCGATGAAAGCATTGTCAAACTCGCCCGCGATCACGCGGTCCACGGCCTCGCAGATTGCGCCCACCCCACGCAGCGCTGCATTAAGCGAGCCGGTCGTGACATGGGTGTCGGGATCCAGGCTGACCCAGCCTTCTTCCGGGATCGCGTTTTTTACTCGATCGATATGGCTTTGTGGATGACACCGTAGGATATCGGCCTCCGCGCCAAGGGGCGCCGCTACGCGGTCCAACGCGCCAAACTCCGGCGTAGACAGCGCTGCTCCGATCGCTTGCAGCCGAGCGACCTGTTCCGGGTGGCCGGAGGGCGTGACGTGTTCGAGGAAATCAGGATGGGTATAGAGCGCGGTTGTCATGGCACAGGGCTAGTCTATCGCAGGCGGCCAAGCAATCCTTGCCCGCGCTTCAGTTGGGCGCTGGTGTCAGGCCCCGTTCTCTACAGCCAGCATGTAGCCCGCGCCGCGAACAGTTTGGAGGTACCGAGGCTGTTTGGGATCTGTCTCGATCTTGCGCCGAAGTCGGGTGATCTGTACGTCCACCGCACGTTCCTGCGCCTGTGCGCCGTCCTTGCCCGCCCCGCGGCCCAGATCTTCCACAAGCTTAGTCCGGCTCAGGGCTTCCCCGGGGCAAGCCGAAAAAATGCGCATCAGGGCAGACTCGGTCGCGGTCAGGCGGACCTGTTCTTCCCCGCGCCACATCTCGCCCCGTTCCACATCATAGCGGACAGCACCGAGGTTCAGGATCTTCGGACGCTCGCCCCCCTCATCCACTTTCGGAACCCGGCGGAGGATCGCGTTGATCCGTAGCAGCAGTTCTTTTGGCTCGAACGGCTTGGGGAGGTAGTCATCCGCGCCAGCCTCAAGCCCTTCGATCCGGTCGTTGGCCTCACCCTTCGCGGTCAGCAGAAGCACCGGCGTGTCATGGGTTTCGCGCACGGCTCGCGTCAGGGAAAGACCGTCCTCTCCGGGCATCATCACATCGAGCACGATCAGGTCGAACTCAAGCCCACTCAGAAGTCGGCGCGCGTGCGCTGCATCCCTTGCTGCCGAAACCAGAAATCCATTCCGCATCAGAAACTTCTGCAAGAGCGTTCTAATACGCTCATCATCATCCACGATCAGCAGATGCGTGTCGTCTTCCTGCATTATGCGCCCTCCTTGAGCGCATTGAACAACCTGCGGCTCTCGGCGTCCATCATTTGTTCGAGCACCTGTCGAAAGCCTGCCACCGCTTCGGGCCCAGCATCGCGAAACGCGGCACGCATACGGGTCCGCTGCGCCTCAGAGACCTCCCGTTCCAGCGCGGCGCCTGTCTCGGTCAGAAACAGATGCCGCTCCCGCTTGTCGCGCGTTCCGACACGACTTTCAACAAGGCCATCCTCGATGAGCGCGCGCAGGACTCGATTCAAGCTTTGCTTAGTCACGCCCAGTATCTCGAGCAGGTTGTTCACCGTTGTACCGGGAGCGCGGTTAATGAAATGGATGGCACGATGGTGCGCACGGCCATATCCGTATTGTACAAGAATGCGATCCGGGTCCGCCGTGAAGCCGCGGTAGGCAAAGAACATGGCTTCGATCCCCTTACGCAACTGTTCATCAGTCAAAAACAACAGGTTCTCGCCCTGATGGGTGCGCGCGCTCGACTCTGCCATGGTCCGGGCCTCTCGTTGCCTATCGGAGTTTTATGTCAGCCTTGTTGACTTTCCAACCCCTGATTGGTATCGAATCGAAGCCTTGACGCAATATAATGTCCGGAGCGGACCTATTTTGCGCAATATTCGAAAATTAGGCCGAAGGTTTTACAGAGGGGAAGAACCATGGCAGGCGCATATGATGATCGCGATGGCACCATCTGGATGGATGGCAAACTCGTGCCCTGGCGGGATGCGAATATCCATATCTTAACCCACGCAATGCATTACGCATCCAGCGTGTTTGAGGGCGAGCGCGCCTATAACGGCAAGATCTTCGAGTCCCGCCGCCATTCCGAGCGATTGCATTTCTCGGCCGGAGAACTGGATATCGAGATCCCGTACACAGTGGACGAGATCGAAGCCGCGAAATACGAGGTCATGAAATCCAACAACCTGTCGGATGCATATGTCCGCGCGGTCGCATGGCGCGGCGCAGGCGAAGACATGGGGGTCGCATCGGCACGTAACCCTGTCCATCTGGCCATCGCCTGCTGGGAATGGGGAAGCTACTATGGCGACGCGAAGTTCAAAGGGGCCAAGCTCGACATCGCGAAATGGAAGCGTCCGAGCCCTGAGACAATCCCGGTACATGCAAAAGCGGCAGGTCTTTATATGATTTGCACGACATCAAAACATGCAGCAGAAGCCAAAGGCTGTTCGGATGCGCTGTTTATGGACTACCGCGGCTATGTGGCTGAGGCGACCGGCGCGAATATCTTCTTCGTGAAGGACGGCGAAGTGCATACGCCCGACCCCGACTGCTTTCTGAACGGGATCACACGCCAGACAGTGATCGGGATGCTTAACGACCGTCAGGTTAAAGTTCATGAGCGTCATATCATGCCGGAAGAGCTGGAAAGCTTCGAACAGTGCTGGCTGACAGGCACCGCTGCCGAAGTGACGCCCGTAGGCCAGATCGGAGATTACAACTTCGAAGTCGGCGCCCTGACCCGAGAGATCTCGGACGCCTACGAAACACTGGTGCGCAGCTGACATCGCGCGCTTGGCGCAAAGGCTCGAACATGGCAGGGTCGCGATATGGATATCGTGGCCCTGACTTTTTATGCATTGGTGTGCGGACTGCTTAGCTTGCTTGCCCCCAACTTTGGCGGGCGCCTGCAGAGGGTAATAATCGGAGCGGGCGTTGGTGTGGTAGCAGCAGCCATATTGCCGATCCTGCGCGGTACGCTGGGTATGTAACACTCCAACGCCGCTACGTTGACACCCCAATGAGTTGGCGATGCTCCGCTACAGGAAAACTCGCTCAATAAACCAGTATGCTCCCACAGCCCCAATCGCGATGGATGCGGGAACAGCAATAGCCTGCCGGTACCAAGGCTTACTCCCAAAGGGCAATCCGATCAGAACAAACGCGGCCAGAATGACCGCCAGCTGGCCAATCTCAACTCCCAAATTGAACCCGATCAAACCGGTCACAAACCGCGCCGGATCCAGGCCTACATCGCCAAGAACCGAAGCAAACCCGAGCCCATGCAGCAGACCGAAGGCAAACACGATCGCCACCCGCCGCCAGCCAATCTGCCCGCCTATAACGTTCTCGATGGCGATATAGACAATGGAAGCTGCGATCAGAGGTTCCACAACCTGAGCCGGCAAGTTGACAATGCCAAGGGTCGCAAGGGCCAGTGTGACCGTGTGCGCAATCGTAAAGGCGGTCACCTGGAACACCAGCGGTCGCAGAGAAAGGCTGAAGAAGAACAGCCCCAACACAAAGAGGATATGATCCAAACCCTTTGGAACAATATGCTCGAAGCCGATGCTTACGTAGTCTGCAAAAGTGTCCCAAAACCCGACCGCTGCCGCACGATCGCGCGGCAAAGGCGCGCTCAGCGCACCGCCTGTAAGAAAATCGGAATACCCTCCGTCCTCCGCAACTTGCCTTACAATAAGGGGGCCATAGGATGCAGACCACCCGACACTAACCGGAGCGTCGCCCTCCGGAAGGATTACAGTGGCGGTGAGCAAGCTGTCACGGGGCAGCTCGAAATCGGATTCCGGACGCACTTCGATACCAACAAAATCCCATGCGAGCCTTGATCCACCAACCTCGGCAATCAAACCTGCAGAAACGGCCGACCAAACAGCTTCGAATTGAGCCGCCAGCTCTTCGGGCGGCAATGACCGCAAACGGTCATAGAGCCCGGCTTCCGGGGCGTCATTGGTGTCGGTGATCTGGGACAAGTCGATGCCAGCGACCAGCGCCTCGGCCGTCAATTGAATCTGCGCTTCCAGTTGATTGGCACCGACCGTCACATCTGCAACGGCTGGCCGCACTTCGTGCGCCAAGGCGCTGAGTGCACACCAAAGCGTTGACACCAGCGCCACAAGCACCACTCTCAGGCCCAGTGTGATCTCGCCGGAATACCCCATGCGCCTCTCTCGTTATTTCGCCATTCTCGCGGCCAGTGTTTTCTCCCTCAGCGCCCCGCTCGCGGCGCATGAGTTCTGGATTTCCCCCGAGCGCTACCAGATCGCGCCGGGCGAAGCCATCCTTGCTGAATTGCGGGTCGGGGAAAACTTGTCGGGGGCTGGCTATCCCTACATCCCGTTGCGTGCACAACAGCATTTTGTTCTGCAAAACGGAGAAAAGATCGAGCCGAATTCGAGGCTTGGGGACCGTCCGGCTTTAAACATTGAACTCGCGTCCCCCGGCCTTGCGATCATCGTACACGAGACATCCAACAGCCTTTTGACCTACCGTGACTGGGAAAAGTTTCGCGCGTTCACTCAACACAAGGATCTCACCTGGGCGTTGCAGGCCCATGCCGCGCGTGGTTTGCCTGAGACCGGGTTTCGCGAAAGCTATCGTCGATATGGGAAATCACTTGTAGCGGTCGGCGACGGTGCGGGCACTGACACGGAAGTGGGCCTCCTGACTGAGATCATCGCGCTGCGCAACCCGTATACAAGCTCGCTGTCGGAGGGACTTCCGGTCCAGGTTCTTGCCTACGGAGCGCCGCGGGCTGATGCCCAGGTTGAGCTTTTTGCCAGGTCCTCCGAAGGCGAGGTGACCGTGACCCTTCACCGAACCGACGCAGCCGGCCAGGTCACATTACCGATGGACCCTGACACAGAATACCTCGTCGACGCGGTTTTCATCGAGGAACGCAGCGGCACCAACGAAGGAGACCCGGTCTGGCATTCACTCTGGGCGTCGCTCAGCTTTCGGACGCCGTCCTGAGGCTCAAGCCTCGGGCTGGCGCGCGCGGGTCTTCAAGGCCAGCTGTCGTTCACGCCATATGATTGCACCGCCAGCAGCCGTCACAATTGCTGCGCCCAGGATCATGTTCCCTGTTGGCACCTCATCAAACACGAAATATCCGACGGCGATCGCCATAACGATCGAAGCGTAGTCAAACGGGGCAAGCAAGGAGACATCTGCCTTGGAATACGCCGTTGTCATCAGAATTTGCCCAGCTCCTCCGCAAAGCCCCGCACATACAAGCATCAAGGCCACGGACCAGTCCGGCTTCACCCACCCAAAAGGAATGGTAAGCAGCGACAAGCTCATCGAAGTGATGGTAAACCAGAAGACGATCGCGCTCGTTTGTTCGGTCTTGGTCATGTTACGAATCTGGACATGGGCCAGGGCCGCGAGCGCCGCGCCGATCAGGCAATAAATCGCGCCAAGGGCGGCGCCATCCATCGCCCAAGCTGCGCCGCCGGACAATCGCGGATACATCACGATCAGTACGCCTGCGAACCCGACCAATACCGCAGTGGAACGGAATAGCCGGACCCGTTCCCCTAACAAAAGCGCGGCAAACACCACGATGAATAAGGGGCCGGCAAAACGAATTGCTGTAACTTCCGGCAAGGGCAGCAGGCCAAGTCCCGCAAAACTGAACGCCATCGCTCCTGTGCCGATAACCCCGCGCAGGACGTGCGCGCTGGGGCGCGAGACCTGAAATCCGGTGCGAAGCTGTCCTCGCATCGCGAGCCAGCCGATCAGAATCGGGAATGCAAAAAAAGACCTGAAGAATACCGTCTGGCCTGGCGGAACCGTTTCAGAGGCCGCCTTGATCAGCGAAGCCATGACCAGAAACAGGGTCACGGCGCAAAGTTTGAGCAGGATGGCGCGGAGCGAAACCATGCCCCGCGCCTACCCCAATTGGGTTCGGGTGACTAGGCTTCGATTCCGCGATCGATCCGCAAGTATTGAGGTACCTGACTGGCTTTGACCGAGCGCGGACGCTGGTGCAGTGCCTTACTGTTCGGATGCGGTTCTTCCCGCCGTTCCTGTGCGGTGTAACGCGCCATGCGCATCGGGGTCTGCCGCGGGTGGTCTGTGTCAGTCACGTGTTTCATGGGCTCCTCCTTCCATGAACGGGACCTGACCGTATCACAAGTTCGACCAAGCGCCTAGGCTCGCCGTTCAACTCGGATCAGCCGCATCGCGCGCCCGCATTTTAAGCTGTGCCCGCGCAACTGCGAAAAGGGCCGCTCCGCCCTTGTAATCCGCCATCTCAACGCTTTGCGCGTCGAGGGCTTCCAGCATAGCCCTTGCCCCTTTGGGCGATAGACCAGAAAGCGGCGACACGCTGGAGCGAATACCAAAAACAACCGCGTCAGAGCCGGACAAACGGCGTAGGGTCTGACGTTCAGTACGCAGAAAAAGCGGCGTGCTTTGCTTTATCTCTGGCCAGGTTGCTTTCGCCTGTGGCGGCGTGTGGAGGTCCGCAATCGGCGCCAGTCCCCAATTGTAGCGCATCACCGGATTTTCGGGTCGTAAGGCTTCGAACACGCGGTTCACACGGCGCGCAAGATCATCTTGATACACCGGAACCGGCGCGTGAATGCCCGTCAGGGGTTGTCCCAGTTTGTCAGCCAGTCGCCAGTAGGCCGGAAAACACAGCACGGCGGCCGTCAATCGATATTCCGTTGTGTGAGCGGTCTTCTGGAGGATGCAGAAATCTTCCGACACCAGCCGACCAAGCGTGGCGAGCGGATCAATACTGTTCAGCGGAACCTTGGCGCCGCCGGGGCATCGCACTGCGTTTGCCCCGACGTCCCAGCCGTCCTGTGACACCAGATGCTCTACGCATGTCTCCAGCAACTCTTGTGTTGCGCGATGGGCCTCTGGAAGCGATCCGATCACCTCGTCCCGCCGCGTCTCGATCAGATGCGCTCGAAACGAAAGTTGCGCCGGTAGATCTGGTAAGCTGGTAATCCAACTTTGGTCCTTGAGCGGGGAAAGCCCGGGCAAGCGGAGGGGACCTTCGCTGGTAAAAGGCGAGAACGGCGGCTCTGGGACACTGATAATTCTTTCTTCCATTTCCGGTGCACCTCAACGCCTTATCGCCGGGTGTATCCAGCGTAGTCAGGCTGCCTGATTTCGTGTAACTCTGGGAGCCACAAAAGCCAGCACCCGCTGCGCATGCAAGGACAAAGCGGACCGGCCCTCAACCCGGTCAAGAATAGGGATCTGGACACAGCGTCCCACACGGCAAGCCATGGCAATCGGTGAAGCAGGAAAGATAACCACATCCTCGCCGGGCGCGAACGATCCGATCACGGTTACCCTGTCGGAGCCCTTGACCAATCCGGTTTTTGCTTTCACCGGAACAAGCAATGGGGGAGACCCTTACAATATCCGCCTGATCGGCCAGACACTCGACAGCGAGGGCAACACCACTTCCTTCACCTTCATTATTGAGGAATGGGAGTATTTGGACGGGCCACATCCCGCAACCGAGACCATCAACTGGCTCGCCATTGAAGAAGGCGTGCACACCCTGCCCGACGGCAGGATTATCGAAGCGGGCACGACCGAGGTTTTCAGTACCGCCCGCAACACCGGCACGACCGAAACCTTCAGCGCCGGGTTTACCGACCCGCCGGTGGTACTTACGTCGATTATGTCCAACAACGACACGACCACGGTCGACAGCGACCCATGGAATGTCACGGCAAGCGGCTTCAACCTGACTCTTCAGGAAGAGGAAGCCCTCGACAGCGTTCACAGCACCGAAACCATCGGGTGGATCGCATTCCAATCCGGAGGGAACGGCACCAGCGGTACGGCCAACAATTCTTCGAACTCGGTGACCCATATCACCAGCACGCTCGACCTCGACGCGACGTTTACAAGCAGCGTCGTGTTGGCGGAGACGCAAACACTGGACGGCCCCGACACCGCAACGGTTGCCATAGACGGGCAGTCAAACAGCAATGTGGGCGTCTTCATTCGCGAAGAGCAATCTAACGACTCCGAGACGAACCACACCACCGAAGTCGTTGGGGTTGTGGCGTTCGAAGAAGGGCCGATCCCCTGCCTCACAAAGGGCACCCGCATTTCTACTCCGTGCGGAGATTGCCCGATCGAAGATCTGTCAGTTGGGGATGTTGTGCTCACCGCCGGTGGCGCAGCGCGCGAAATCAGGTGGATTGGGCGCCGCGCCTTGAACGCGACCGACCTCGCGCGCACAGAGGGCTTGCGCCCGGTTCGGATCTCGCAGGGCGCGCTGGGCGACGACCTGCCCACGCGCGATCTGTTGGTATCACGCCAGCACAGGATGCTTGTGCGCTCGAAGATCGCCGAACGCATGTTTGGAACCCCGGAAGTGCTGGTTGCTGCAATCAAGCTGACGGAACTGCCGGGAATCTTCGTTGACCCGACTGTCGAGACTGTCGAGTACATCCATCTGCTGTTTGATGAACATGAGGTCATCCTGGCGGAAGACACACCGACGGAGAGTTTGTTGACCGGAGCTGAGGCCTTGCGCTGCCTTAACGCAGAGGCTCGCGCCGAGATCGAAATACTGTTCCCGGAGCTCGGTCAGGCGTGTCAAAAGCCTTCACCAGCGCGGCCAATTCCGTCAGGTAAACACCAAAAGCATCTGGTTGCGCGCCACGCTAAAAATGCCAAACCACTTCTGAACTAGGAGCCGTCAGGGCAGCTGTGCGACTGCCCAGCGCGCAGCATCCGCGACCACAGGGTCCTCGTCGGCAGTGAGGGCCGAGACCACGGGTCGCAGGGCTTGATCGTGCGAGTTACCAATTGCGTAACAGACATTGCGCACAAACCTGTTCCGCCCGATCCGCTTGATCGGAGAGCCCGAGAATTTCTGGCGAAACCCACCGTCATCAAGCGCTGCAAGCTCCGCCAGTTTTGGTGCGCTTAGTTCATCGCGGGCGTGATACTTCACTTCTCGCGCCTCAACCGCGAACTTGTTCCAGGGACAGACCGCCAGGCAATCATCGCAGCCATAGATCCGGTTGCCGAGCCCTGCGCGCAACTCATCGTCAATCGGTCCTTTATGTTCGATCGTCAGGTACGAAATGCAGCGACGCGCGTCGAGTTGATAAGGCGCAGGAAACGCATCTGTCGGGCAGACATCGAGGCAAGATCGACAGGACCCGCAATGGTCAACCGCCGGGGCATCGGCAGGCAGATCGAGCGTCGTGAACAAGGCACCTAGAAACACCCAGTTACCGAAATCGCGGCCGAGCAGGTTAGTGTGTTTGCCCTGCCAACCAAGACCCGCAGCCTGCGCCAGCGGTTTCTCCATCACCGGCGCGGTATCGACAAACACTTTGATCTCACCGCCTGCTTTGTGGATCAGCCAGCGGCCCAACCGTTTGAGTTTCTTCTTCAGAACATCGTGGTAGTCGCGGTTCTGCGCATAAACGCTTATCGCTGCACGGTCGCGGCAATCCAGAACCTCCAGCGGATTATGCTCGGGCGCATAACTTTCGGCCAGCATGACCACAGAGCGGGCCTCCGGCCACAGGGCTTCAGGACTACCGCGCCAAATCATGCGTTCCGCCAGCCAAGCCATTTGTCCATGGCGGCGGGCCGCGACAAAAGCCGCCAACTGGGCAGGCGCGTCAGGGATTGCGTCCGGCCGACACACGCCAAAGCCCACAAGCCCCAGCGTCTCCGCTTCTGTCTTTAACTCCGCTTTGAGCTCGGCACTCAAAAATCCAGATCCGCGTAATGCGGCGGCTGAATAAACCCAGGAATCTGATCGGCGAGGATCGACCTGAAAGCAGGCCGCGATTTAATCTTGGCATACCAGTCTTTCACCACGGCCGAGCGGTTCCAATCCACGTCACGAATATAGTCTAGACAGGAGAAATGCGCCGCTGCCGCGAAATCTGCGATGGTCATTTGATCGCCAGCCAACCAGCGCCGCTGATCCAGCAGCCAGGCCATGTAATCGATGTGGTACTTGATTTTCTGGGCGCCGGTTTTGATAGCGCGGCTTTCGGGATAGCCGGTCCCCATGATCTTGCGGTTGACCCGCTCGTAAAGGAGATTGCGGGTCACCTCATTGAAGAACTTGTCGTCGAACCACGCCGCAAGACGCCGGGCTTCGAACCGGTCTTCGGGTTTGGTCGGCAGCAAAGCGGGCTTGGGGTACGTTTCTTCAAGGTATTCGCAGATGGCGCTGCTCTCCGAGAGGTACTTACCCCCCATCTTCAGAACTGGCACCTTGCCCGCCGGATTGCGGCGCAGAAAGTCCGTGGAGGGTTCCCAGTATTTCTCCTCCACCAGATCGACCTCGATCTTTTTCTCCGCCATCACCAGCCGCACTTTTCGACAGAAGGGAGAAAGCGGAACGTGATAAAGTCGGTTCATCTGTTAATCTGCCTCACCATCTGATTTGCGCAGTAATGTGCACCCCGTGAGACGTGCATTCAATCCTCGAAACAGGCAGAGCGTCCGTCTCGGCGGATGGTTTCCGCTCCATCTGCGATCCGAGCCGCATGTTGCTGCAAACCCACGCTCAGATTATCCGGCGCCCGCGCTTTGGGGTTAGGGAGCAAAACGGCAAGACGTGCAGCCTGTCCGGGATCAAGTGCGGCCGCTGATGTTCCATAGTAATGCTGTGCCGCGGCCTCCACTCCGAAAACACCGGCGTCAAATTCGGCGACGTTCAGATAGACCTCAAGGATACGTTTTTTGGACCACACAAGCTCCACAACAGGCGTCAGCCCCGCCTCCAGTGCCTTGCGCGGCCAGGAGCGGCCCTGCCAGAGAAAGGCGTTCTTCGTCACTTGCTGGGAGATGGTCGAACCGCCGCGCGTTGCACCATCGGCGATCGCATCGCGTATGGCGGACATATCGAAGCCCCAGTGGGTGCAGAAATTGGCGTCTTCGGCTGCGACGATCGAACGGGGCATGACCGGAGCGATCTCCTCTATGGAAACCCAGTCTTTCTCTAGCGGACCATACCGCACGCGCTCCGCAACCATGTAAGGCGTCGCGAAGACCGGCACGACGGAGTAAAGCGCGATCCAGGCTACGAAAAACGCCATCACTAGAAGGGCAGCCCGCAACGCCCAGCGCCGGACACGCCTGACCCAGGCGTCGAACCCTGTCGCTGCCTTCTTAGACGCCGCGCGTTTCCTAGTTGTTTTCTTCTTTGTGGCCACCTGCTCGTGCCCTTTGTTTTACAGGCGTTCTATCAGGCGCTTTAGGCGCGATCTAGTGATCGTGCTCTCGAAAACAAAAAACCGCCCAGAAGGGCGGTTTTTCCTTGTTTGAAGCTGTTTGGCATTACTCCGCCGGGATCGCGCCTTCTTCGATGCTGAGCGGTACGGGAAGATGCACCAGCATCTCTTTTGGGCACACCTGAATGAAGTTGGCTTTCTCGATATCCCAGTGCTGCAGGATGTCGGCCGCCTTCCGGCTTCCTGTCTCAGCAGCGTGGCGTTCGATCAGACCTTTCAACTGGGCCTCCCAATGCGCCATTGTCACCGGACAACTCACCAAGGTCTCCATATTCATCCTATCAAGCGCAAGGCCCTCGGGATCATAGAGATAGGCCATCCCACCGGTCATACCTGCGCCGAAGTTTGCACCGATCCCGCCAAGGATCACCGCAACACCACCGGTCATGTACTCACATCCGTTGGAACCGCAGCCCTCGATCACCACTTTCGCGCCGGAGTTCCGCACCGCGAAGCGTTCGCCCGCGCGGCCTGCTGCAAATAGATGCCCATCCGTTGCGCCATAAAGAACGGTGTTTCCGATGATTGTGTTCTCATCCGCTTTCAGCGGGGAGCCCAGCGGCGGTTTCACCACCACCGTCGCGCCGGACAGACCCTTGCCCACATAGTCGTTGGCGTCGCCCGCAACCTCGATCTTCAGACCGGGTGCCCCGAAGGCCCCCAATGACTGTCCTGCAGAGCCTTCGAGCTTCAGCGTCAGGTGGTCAGGCTGCAGCGCGTTGCGCATCCCGAAATTGGTCACGATATGGCTCGATGTCCGCGTGCCAATGGTCCGCAGCGTGTTCTGCACCGCGTAGCTCAGCTGCATCTTCTCGCCATCCTTCAGGAAGCGCGCCGCGTCCGAGACGATTTGCGCGTCCAGCGTATCCGGCACAGCATTACGCGGACGATTGCGGTCGTAGTCGATGCTTGCAGACCCGTCGACGGTGATCAGAAGCGGGTTCAAATCCAGATCATCCAGATGCGCCGACCCACGGCTGACCTGCTTGAGCAGATCGACCCGTCCGATCACTTCATCGAGCGAGCGTGCGCCGATCTCGGCCAGAATTTCGCGAACTTCCTGTGCGTAGAAGGTGATCAGGTTCACCACCTTGTCGGCATTACCAGTGAACTTCTCACGCAAGCGCTCGTCCTGCGTACACACGCCGACCGGGCAGGTGTTCGACTGGCACTGGCGCACCATGATGCAGCCCATCGCGATCAGCGCGGCGGTGCCGATGCCGTATTCTTCCGCCCCCATCATCGCGGCCATGACAATATCGCGTCCCGTGCGCAGACCGCCATCGGTTCGCAGCGTCACCCGCTCGCGCAGGTTGTTCATCGCGAGAACCTGATGCGCCTCGGTGAGGCCCATTTCCCACGGCAGGCCGGCATATTTGATCGAGGTCGCAGGCGAGGCCCCGGTACCACCGTTATGGCCGGAGATCAGGATAACATCCGCCTTGGCCTTCGCCACACCGGCAGCAATGGTGCCAACGCCTGAGCTTGCGACCAGCTTCACCGTCACCTTGCAGCGTGGGTTGATCTGCTTGAGATCGTAAATCAGCTGGGCGAGGTCTTCGATGGAATAGATGTCGTGGTGCGGTGGCGGCGAGATCAGCGTCACACCCTTTGTGGAGTGCCGCAGCCGCGCGATCAGGTCGGTAACCTTCATACCCGGTAGCTGGCCGCCCTCACCGGGCTTGGCGCCCTGCGCGACTTTGATTTCCAGTTCTTCGCAGTGGTTCAGATATTCGGCGGTCACACCAAAGCGGCCCGACGCCACCTGCTTGATCTTGGCCGACGGGTTGTCGCCATTCGGCTCTGGCACAAAATGCGCCGGATCTTCTCCGCCCTCACCGGAATCGGAGCGTGCGCCGATCCGATTCATCGCAACGTTCAGAGTCTTGTGCGCCTCCGGGCTCAGCGCCCCAAGTGACATGCCCGGCGTTACAAACCGCTTCCGGATAGATGTCACGCTTTCAACTTCTTCGATCGGGACCGGCTTACCAATTGGATCAATCGCAAGCAGGTCACGCAGATGGATCGGCGGATTTGCCTGCATCGCTTTGGAATACTGCTTCCAAAGCTCATAGGAAGACCGATTGCACGCCGCCTGCATCATATGCATCGTCTGTGCTTCCCAAGCGTGCTTCTCACCTGAGCGGCGCGCCTTGTAGAAGCCCCCAATCGGCAGTACGTCCTGACCTCCACGCCAGCCCAGTGCGTGCACCTCTTCTAGCTTGGCCTGAATACCCTTGATCCCGATGCCCGAAATCCGGCTGATCATCCCCGGGAAATACTCCGCAACCATCGCGCGGCTCAGTCCTACAGCCTCGAAGTTCAGGCCACCACGATAGGACGAGATGACTGAAATCCCCATCTTCGCCATGATCTTGAGAAGACCCTGATCAATCGCGTTACGATAGCGCTGCACAGCCTCGGTCAGAGTGCAATCCAAAAGGCCCCGCTCAATACGGTCCGCCAGCGAGTCTTCAGCCAGATACGCGTTTACAACGGTTGCACCGCAACCGATCAGAACTGCGAAATAGTGCGGGTCCACGCATTCCGCCGAGCGCACATTGAGCGAGCAGAAAGTCCGCAGTCCCTGCTTGGTCAGCCAGCTATGCACCGCCGAGGTCGCGAGGATCATCGGCATTCCGATCATGTTCTCACCCTGCGCGCGGTCGCTCAACACGATATGGGCTGCACCCGACCTTACGGCCTCTTCGGCTTCGGACCGGATGCGCGCAAGCTCCTGCCGCAGCGCGTCATCTGTCCCGCCCGCCGGGAAGGTACAGTCGATGTAGCAAACCGCGGACTGAAATTGCTCTACCAACTTGTCGAACTGCGCGTTGCCAACAAAGGGGCTTTCCAGACACAGAATCTCTGTTTGCTCGGAAGTCTCGTCGAGAACGTTCTTCAGGTTTCCGAACCGGGTCTTCAGACTCATCACCCGGTACTCGCGCAAAGAATCGATCGGCGGGTTGGTTACCTGGCTGAAGTTCTGGCGGAAGAAGTGGCTCAGCGGGCGATACTTCTTCGACAGAACGGCCGATGGCGTGTCATCGCCCATCGACGCCAGCGTTTCTTTCCCATCCTCTGCCATCGGCGCAAGGATCTGCTCCAGCTCTTCTATTGAATAGCCCGCCGCGATCTGCCGCTTGCGTAGTTCTGCACCCGCGTAAAGCGCCTTCTCCGTCAGGCCCGAAAGCTCTTCGTCCAGATCGGCGATCTTTTCCACCCACTCTCCGAAAGGCTGCGAAGCGGCGAGACGGTCCTTGATCTCGATGTCGTGGAAGAGTTTGCCCTCCTGCATGTCCACGGCAATCAATTGGCCAGGGCCCAGGGCGCCTTTCTCGACCACGGTGTGCTCGTCCACCGGTACCATGCCGGCCTCGGATCCCGCGATCAGCAATCCGTCACCGGTCACCACGTACCGCATCGGGCGCAAGCCGTTCCTGTCAAGACCGGCGCAGACCCAGCGGCCATCGGTCATTGCCAAAGCCGCCGGACCGTCCCACGGTTCCATCACCGAGTTGCAGTAGGAGTACATATCCCGCCACGCCTGCGGGAGCTCCACCGCCTGTTTGGACCAGGATTCAGGCACCAGCAAGGTCTTGGCCATCGGCGCATTCCGCCCTGAGCGGACCAGAACTTCGAACACCGCGTCCAGAGCCGCTGAGTCCGACGACCCGCCCGGAATAATCGGTTTGATGTCCTCCGCGAGCTCTCCGAAGGCACCCGAAGCCATACGGATCTCGTGGCTCTTCATCCAGTTGATGTTACCCTTCAAGGTATTGATCTCGCCGTTGTGGGCCAACATGCGGAACGGCTGCGCCAACCACCACTGCGGGAAAGTGTTGGTCGAGTAGCGTTGGTGATAAATCGCAAAGGCTGACTTGAAGCGCTTGTCCATCAGGTCGGGATAGAATTCGCCCACCTGCTCCGCCAACATCATGCCCTTGTAGATGATCGAGCGGCAGGACAGCGAACAGATATAAAGGTCCGAGACTTGCGCCGCGATGGCAGCTTTCTCGATCCGGCGACGGATTACGTACAGCTCCCGCTCGAAAGTTTCTTCGTCCACGTGCTTCGAGTTGGAGATGATAATCTGCTCGATCTCGGGCCGCGTCGCGTTAGCCTTCTCGCCAAGACAGTTCACATCCACAGGCACGTGGCGCCAGCCATAAATGGAATAGCCCAAGCGCAGTACTTCGGTTTCGACTATCGTACGGCAGGTTTCCTGTGCGCCATGGTCCGAGCGTGGGAGGAAGACCTGTCCCACTGCCATCAGCTCATCCAACTTCGGCTCGTGGCCGGTGTGGCGCACCTGATCATAGAAAAACTCGGCCGGAATCTGCACATGGATGCCTGCGCCATCACCGGTTTTGCCATCTGCATCCACAGCGCCCCGATGCCAGATGGCCTTCAGCGCTGTAATCCCGGCTTCAACGACGGCGCGGGACTTTTCTCCGTCCACACTCACAACAAGCCCAACACCACAGGAAGAGTGCTCATCCTCTTCCCGCCAAAGGCTGTTCTCAGCCATCCATTTGCGCTTTTCTTCCTCGGCAGCGGCCCAGTTCTGATCAAACTTGGTCATTGGGTCTCTCCTTTTTCGGCAGCCGCAACCATTGCCATTATATCGGCCTCGGTCAGGCGTTTATGCTCTCCGGCCAGGGCGTAGCCCGCCGGTTTCATGTCGATGTAAACTTCCTGGGTCAGCGCCAGTCCCTCGAGGCTGTCAAGCGACCCGGCGCTCAGGGAAAAAAGCCCGTGCATTGGCCCCGGTGCGGTCAGCCGCCAGAACAGCGAGCTTCCGCAGATTGAACAGAACCCGCGCTCCGCCCAGTCGGACGAGCTGAAAATACGCAAACTGTCATCCGCGATGAACTCGACCCCCTCGGCGGGCACCTCAATGCCAAGTTCAATACCGCCGGAGAATTTGCGACACATGCCGCAATGGCAGGCGCCGATCCCCTTGGGTGGCGTGGTGAGTTTGTAGCGTACTGCGCCGCACAAACACCCGCCGGTCATCGCGGGGACTGCGGTTTGTGCTCCGGTCATTTCTCGCGCTCCTGGCGGGGAAGGGCTTGCGCCGCGTTCCGTGGTTGCAGAGGAACCACGCATTCTGCGTGCATGGCCCTAGAGTCTCAGGGTCTTAACAGCAGAGGATCATTCCGCTGCGACGGCAGAGGCTTTCGCGTTGAAGCGCTCCAGAATGGCTTCTGCGGCTTCGCGGCCGTCGCGGATGGCCCAAACCACCAGCGATGCGCCCCGCACAATATCGCCAACTGCATAGACATTCGGGATTGCCGTTTCGTGTGTGCGGAAATCGGCTTTGATCGTGCCCCAGCGGGTCACTTCCAAGGCTTCTTCGCCCCACAGGGTGGGCAGGGATTCAGGCTCAAACCCCAATGCCTTGATCACCAATTCCGCCTCTTCGACGTAATCTGCGCCCTCAATAATTTCGGGCGATTGGCGACCCGTCGCGTCCGGAGCGCCAAGGCGCATCTTCTGCACCATTACACCGTTCACCGCATCGTCACCGGTGAAGCCTTTAGGCGCAGTCAGCCAGACGAACTCAACACCTTCTTCCTCGGCATTTGCCACCTCGCGCTGCGAACCTGGCATATTTGCCCGATCACGCCGGTAAAGGCATTTCACGCTTGTCGCGCCCTGACGGACAGCCGTGCGGACGCAGTCCATCGCCGTATCACCACCGCCGATGACCACCACACGCTTGCCTTCGGCGTTCAGTTCACCGCTGTCAAATTCCGGCACTGCGTCGCCAAAGCTCTTTCGGTTCGACGCAGTCAGGTAGTCGATCGCACGCTCGATCCCGGAAAGACCGGCGCCGGGTCCGCCCAGATCGCGGGACTTATAAACACCGGTAGCAATCAGTACTGCGTCGTGTTTTTCCTGAATTTTCTGGAAAGAGATGTCGGTGCCTACATCGCAGTTCAGAACAAAATCGACACCGCCCTTTTCAAGCTGCTCGTTGCGGCGCATGACCACGTCTTTTTCCAGTTTGAAGCCGGGGATGCCATATGTGAGAAGACCCCCCGCCCGGTCGTAGCGATCGTATACGGTAACTTGCACGCCCTGACGACGAAGCATATCCGCTGCCGCGAGGCCGCCAGGGCCTGCTCCGATGATACCAACGCTTTCCTCACGCTCAGTATGGGGTGTAATGGGTTGTACCCAGCCTTCTTCCCAAGCTGTGTCAGTGATGTACTTCTCCACCGAGCCGATTGTGACGGTGCCGTGGCCCGATTGTTCGATCACGCAGTTGCCTTCGCACAAACGGTCCTGCGGGCAGATACGACCGCAAATCTCAGGGAACGTATTCGTCGCTTGGCTGATTTCATACGCTTCCTTTAGGCGGCCTTCCGCAGTCAATTTCAGCCAATCGGGGATATTGTTGTGCAATGGGCAATGGCTCTGACAATAAGGCACGCCGCACTGGCTGCAGCGCCCCGCCTGCTCCGCCGCTTTCTCAGTCGCATACTCGGCGTAGATCTCATTGAAATCTTCCTTGCGCAGACTTGGCGGGCGCTTTTCCGGCGTCGCCTGTTCCACGGTCACGAATTTGAGCATCGGCTGCTTGGCCATCTCCGCCTCCAACTTGCGTCCGCCCGCTATAAAGCGGAGTTCATCAGAATAAAAGTCACTTATTCTGACCTAAATAGAAAAATCTCGCGCGACCAAAGGGTGAGTGAGCTCCATAAAGCAAAATTTAGGTCAATATGAGTTACATATATGACCAATTGCACCGGGTTCCCCTCCTTTCGC
>JASJAW010000034.1 GCA_030066795.1 Dinoroseobacter sp. | reverse complement strand
CTGCTGGGAATATCACTCACCGTGCAGGACAGGCCAGCTTGCGTGAAAATCTCGCGGGCAACATCGGCCCAGCTCACATCCGGGGAGCCCGCAAAGTGATAGGTGCCGCGTTTCTCGGGTGCGGCTTGCAGTTGTGCGGCGATCTCCAGACAGGCCGCCGCGATGTCGCCTGCGGCCGTGGGGGCGCCGATCTGATCGTCGACCACCCGGACGCCGTCACGCTCTGCCCCGAGCCGCAGCATGGTTTTCACGAAGTTGCCGCCATGGGCCGACACCACCCAGGAGGTGCGCAGGATCGCGTAGGTCCCGTCGGCAGCGCGCACGCCCTCTTCGCCGGCCAGCTTGGAGCGGCCATAGGCCCCCAGCGGCGCTGTGGGCGCGTCCGGGACCCAGGGGGCCGTGCCCGAGCCGTCAAAGACGTAATCGGTGGAGATATGGACAAACGGCACCCCCAGCGCCGCACAGGCCCGCGCCATGGCCGTGGGCGCGGTGCCGTTCACGGTGGTGGCCAGCGCCTCTTCCTCCTCGGCGCGATCCACCGCCGTATAGGCGGCGGCATTGATCACCGCAGACGGGCGCCGTGCCGCGATCTGCGCCGCACAGGCGGCCGGATCCGACAAATCTGCCACCGCACGGCCCAGACAGGTCGCCTCCGGGGCGCGCCGCGCCAGTTCCCGGGCCACCTGCCCGGTCTCGCCGAACACCAGCAGGCTCATGCCTTGACCCCCAGCCGGGCACCCACCCCGTCGCGGTCCTGCAGGGCCCGCCACCAGGCCTCGTTGGCCAGATACCACTGCACTGTCTTGCGCAGACCTTCCTCGACGGTCACCGAGGGGCGCCAGCCCAGTTCTTCACGGATGCGGGTCGGGTCGATCGCATACCGCGCGTCATGGCCCGGGCGGTCGGTGACAAAGCTGATCTGATCGGCATAAGGCTTGCCATCGGCGCGCGGTTTCAGGTCATCGAGAATGCTGCACAGGGTCTTCACAAGCTCCAGATTGGTCCGCTCGTTCTCCCCCCCGATATTATAGCTGCGCCCCACCGCGCCCTTCTGCACCACCAGCAGCAGCGCATCGGCGTGATCCTCGACATAAAGCCAGTCGCGGATATTGGAGCCGTCGCCATAAATGGGCAGCGGCTCCCCGGCCAGCGCCTTGAGGATCACCACGGGGATCAGTTTCTCGGGGAAGTGAAACGGCCCGTAATTGTTGGAACAGTTCGTCATCACCACGGGCAGCCCGTAAGTTTCGTGCCAGGCGCGGACCAGGTGATCGGAGCTGGCCTTGGAAGCCGAGTAGGGCGAGCGTGGATCGTATGGCGTCTCTTCAGTGAACTGCACCGACGGGTCGGCGGGCAGGGAGCCGAACACCTCGTCGGTAGAGATATGGTGGAAACGGAAGCTCTCGGGCCGGCCCTGCCCCACCCAGTGGCTGCGCGCGGCCTCCAGCATGTTGTAGGTGCCGGTGATGTTGGTCTCGATGAAATCGCCGGGCCCGTCGATGGACCGATCGACATGGGATTCGGCGGCCAGATGCATCACAGCATCCGGCGCATGTGCTGCGAAGATCCGGTCGAGCGCCGCGCGGTCGCGGATATCAGCCTGTTCGAAAGCGTAATTCGGATGATTGGAGACTGACGCGACATTGTCGAGGCACGCGGCATAGGTCAGCGCGTCGAGATTGACCACCTGATGCCCATCGCGCACCGCCTGGCGCACCACGGCTGATCCGATAAACCCGGCCCCGCCGGTTACAAGCAGTTTCATCAGGCGTGTCCTTCGTAGGTGAACGGGCTGTCGAAGTCTGCCAGCGCCGGGGCGGTCGCATCCTTGGGGCTCAGGATCGGGTCGCCCTCGAAGCCCCAGTCGATCCCGCAACTGTTCCAATGCACGGCGCCGTCGGCGTCACGGTCGTAGAAATCCGAACATTTATAGACAATCTCTGTATCGGGTTCGCGGGTCACAAACCCATGGAGGAAGCCCTTGGGGACCAGCAATTGCCGACCGTTGTCGAAACTCAACTCCGCCCCGTACCATTGGCCATAGGTCGGGCTGCCTTTGCGAATATCCACGGCCACGTCGAACAAGCTGCCGCGCCCGCAGCGCACCAGTTTGTCCTGCGCATGGGGCGGGGCCTGAAAATGCAGCCCCCGGACCGTGCCGGCCTGCGCCGAGAGCGAATGGTTGTCCTGCACGAAGTCCAGGGTGATCCCATGCGCCGCCAGAACCCGTTTGGAGTAGCTTTCTGAAAAGAACCCCCGGTCATCGCCGAACCGGGCGGGGGTGAGGAGCTTTACGCCCTCAAGCGGAGTATCTTCGATCTGCACGGGGTCTCCTTGGGTCTTCGGCCACAGCGCTGGAGGGCACATTCGCGGCGACGGTATCAATGCCCGTAGGGCAAGTCACGGCAGAGGCCGCAGACCGCGCAAGAGCGCGCCAAACCTGCCGCAATCGCACAACAATCACAGGGCAGGGGAGGGGGATGTTTCGCGCGCGAAACAAGGAGGCGCTCATCCGTCCTCCTGCGCACGGCGCGCCTTCACAAACCCCAGGAACGCCTTGTCCGCGCTACGCAGGCGGGGGCGACCAGAGCTGGCCCAATAGGCGCGCCACTCGGCCTCCAGCGCATAGACATCCCAGCCCGGTGCCAGCGCGCGGGCGTCCTCCAGTGTCTGCGGGTCCAGCGGGCCGGGGGAGGGCAGGGCGGCTGGGTCTTCGACCAGCCCGCCGCGCAGGGTAAATTCGATCTTGTCGCCGGGCAGTTCCGCCATCTCGTAATCGGGCAGGTGATCGGCCGCAATCATGTCGCGCAGCATCTTCCGGAACACCCGGCGCGGGGAGGCAGAGCCGGATTTCTTCAAGAGCAGATCGACCGAGACGACCCAGCGCGCCTGCCGCCCGCAATGCTTGCGCGCGATCTCGTAGATGCGCCGCTCCAGCGGCTTCCTGAGCCGGAAATAGTCGCGGCTCAGCGTCAGCACCGACTGGCTGAGAACCGCGTTGAAGAGCCATTCTGACAGCGTCACGCTGACCGACACCATGCGGCCACCGCGCGCCCGGCGCACAATCTCCCAGCTCTCGATCAGACCAAAGCCACGGGTGATCTCCTCACCGCCGGTGGTCAGGTTGGTGGTGATGCGCGTGCCCGCCAGCCGCTCGAAGCCTTCGCGCAGCCGCCGGTAGGCATCCCCAGACGTTTCCCGGTTGGTGGCGATCAACAGGTCATGGGCCTTGATCTGCAACGTGCGCGAGACGGCCCGACCCGCATTGAGCGCAGACATCAGCTGGCTGATGCAGAAAATCAGGATGTCCTTGTCATGGATGGTCGCGAGCCCCCGCACGCTCGGCGTCACGGTAATCTCCACGCCGTTATGGGCATAGTCCAGCACCCGTCGGTCCGGACGCGTGGCGAGCGAGAAGACAGGGTGCTCCATCGTCGCCAGATCATCCTTGGGAATGGCATCAAAAATATCGCAGACGAAAAAATCCCGCTGCGCATAGCGATCCGGCGCAAGACCGGGTTGGGAAACTGTCAGATCCGATGTCACTGCCCGACTCGGTTTATCGTGGTTTTATTGACGCCGAGCCTAGGGTTATCCACAGGCCCGGGCAAGCGCAGTCATCGGGGGATCGGAGTCACTCCAGCGTGGGATCGGAGTCGCTTTTTCGGGGGTTCAGAGTCACCCTGTCCGATAGAAAGGCAAATTCCCACTGTCAAAACAAAGCTTTGGAAAAACCGCCGAAGCGTTTAACACATATATAACACGACTCTAACAGACGGAAAAAATCCAGCACGTCCCGGCAAACCCCCGGATCAGATGGAAGACTCCGGGATTTTGCTAAGAAAAATCGCTTAAAGTCGTGCTTTTCCTTCCATGTGCGGTGTTTTTGGGTATATTGGCGAAAACACAACACATGAGGCGGTTTTCATGGCAAAGGACCTGCCCGACGAGCAGCCACCGTACTTCAACATCGATCCCGAACAGGCGTTAGGGGACCTCGGACCCGCGACCGACACGGCCGGGTTTGCAGCTATTGCCGAGGCCTGCGCGCGGGGCAGGGCGGACCTGGCCTCTCGCGGTATGAACGAGGAAGGGGAGAAAACGCTCCGTCTGTTTTCGACCTGGGAGATCACCCGCTACCTCATTCCAGTGGCCCAGGCCCATTTCCGCCGCGTGTTGAAACAGAACCCGGACCTGCCCCAGGGGCGCAGCGAGACCGAGGGCGGGGCCAAGTGGTTCACACTCGATGAGGTGTTGCGACTGCGCGCGCATTTCGCGGAAGGCGGATCAAAAGCGAAAGAATACCAGCCCTACCGGCCCGACGGTGTGCCTGCCAAGCTGGTGGCCGTTGCCAACTTCAAGGGCGGGGTGGGCAAGACCTCCACCGCGGCGCATCTGGCGATGTCGGCGGCGCTTGATGGCTACAAGGTTCTGGTACTCGATCTCGATAGCCAGGGCTCGATGACCTCGATCTTCGGCGGACGGGTCGAGGACGAATGGAAAACGGTGTTTCCGCTTCTGGCCCGTCACTACGCCAGCCATCTGCGGGCCGAAAACCAGCGGCGTCTGGATCGCAATGAAGCGCCCATTCCCCTTGATGACACACTGTCTGAGGCGCTGGAGGTCACCGCAAAGGACCTCATCCAGCCGACGCACTGGCCCAATATCGACCTGATCGGCGCGCAGCTGAATCTGTACTGGGCGGAGTTCCAGATCCCGGTCTGGCGGATGCAGGCGCGGTCCTGGAAACTGTGGGATGCGCTCACCGAAAGCCTCGAAGCGGACGGAGTGCTGGACGATTACGACATCGTCTTCATCGATACACCGCCGGCGCTTGGCTACCTGACCATCAACGGTCTGGCGGCTGCCGATATCCTGCTGGTCCCGCTCGGCGCGTCCTTTCTGGAGTTCGACAGCACAGGGCGCTTCTTCGACATGCTGCATTCGACCTTTGCCTCGATCGAGGAAGGAGAGAATATGGCTGCCCGGGCGCTCGGGCGCGAGGAGCTGGCGTTCGAATGGGACGCGGTGCGCGCGGTGGTGACACGATATGACAGTACTCAGCAGGCAGAGTTGGCCGCACTGATGCAGGCCTATCTGGGCCGCACGCTGTCCCCGCACCGGCAGGATTTCACGGCCCTGATCGGGCAGGCGGGCGAACAGGTGAGCGGCATCTACGAGGCGGACTATCGCGACTTCAACCGCGAGACCTATGCCCGCGGCCGCCAGACATTCGATGAAACCTATGCCGCCTTCAAACGTCTTCTTCTGGGGGTTTGGCGGCGCGAGGAACGGCAGGCTGACGGCCAGCTTCTGTAACAGGCACCGGCTCAAAACCCTTGTAAAGAGCCTTATTCGCAAAGGGACCCCCATGGCAAAACGCAAACGCCTCAGCCCGTCTGTACTGGTCGATGACGGATCGCTTCTGCGCCTGAACGGGCATGAGATCCTGCGCGGGGAGACCGGCTCCACGGCGCCCCCGATTGCCCAGGTCGCCCGCGAGGCCTCAGCCAGTGCAGCATTGGAGGAGGTCACGGCAGAACTTGCCAGTGCCCGGGCCGAGGGGCGGTTGATCCAGACCGTACCGCTTGCGGCGATCGAGCGGGACTATCTGGTGCGCGACCGGATCGTGGCCGAGGATGAGGAGATGACGGCGCTGAAAGCCTCGCTGGCCGCGCGGGGTCAGCAAACCCCGGTGGAGCTCGTCGATCTGGGGCAGGGGGCCTATGGACTCATCTCCGGGTGGCGGCGGCTGGCCGCGCTTGAGGCGCTGCTGGACGAGACCGGCGAGGACCGGTTCGCCCACGTGCAGGCGCTGCTGCGGCAACCCGAGACAGCCGGTGACGCCTATACCGCAATGGTGGAGGAGAACGAGATCCGCGTCGGCCTCAGTCCGTTTGAACGCGGCCGCATCGTCGCCAAGGCGGTGGAGCAGGGGGTCTTCTCCGACACCCAGACAGCGTTGCGCGCGCTCTTTGCCTCCGCCTCGCGTGCAAAACGGTCAAAAATAGGCTCTTTTATTCGGGTTGTGGGCGCGCTCGATGGGGTTTTGCGGTTCCCCGGTGCCATTGGCGAACGGCTTGGATTGCGGTTGGCCAAGGCGCTTGATGCCGATCCGGAGACCGCTGTGCGCCTGCAGACCGCGTTGCGCGAAGCGGACCCGCAAAGCGCGGAGGCAGAGGCTGCGGTGCTGGAGCAGGTGTTGCGCGTGCCACAGCCATCTACGGCTGCGACGGCATCGGAGCTTGCGACTGACCCCGAGGCCCCGGGCGTTGCGGTCACCCGCAAGGGTCAGCGGCTTGTACTGAGCGGGGCAGGGGTCTCGGCAGATCTTGAAACGCGGCTGCGCCACTGGTTGATGGAGCAGGGATTCATGCAAAAGCCCTGAAGCGCAATCAGCGTTTCGCATGCGAAACGCTGGGGCTTTAACCCGGTGTTTACCGACACTGCTGCATCGTCCCGACGGGGCTGGCTGGGCCCATGTGTTCAGGGCGCTTTCTATTTATGATCTCTCAATCTGTTCTGACTGCCGTGAAAAGTTTGTCCCGGGGCAGGGAGGCGCGCGCAGAGCGGTCTGTGATGCTTCCGTTGCCGGAACCCTTCCTGGGCCGCGCCGAGGTCAAAGACGACCTGGCCGAAGATGTCACGGAGTATTCGGGTAAGACCGTTTTGGTCACCGGGGCAGGCGGGTCCATCGGTTCGGAGCTGTGCCGCCAGATTCTGACTTGCCGTCCGGCGCGGCTGGTGCTGTTCGAGCTCAGCGAATTTGCCCTTTATACGGTAGAGATGCAGCTGCGCCCGCTGGCAGTACAGGCCGGGGTGGCACTGGTGCCGGTGCTTGGGTCGGTCATGAATGCGGGTCTGGTGGCACGTGTCATGGTGCGCCACGGAGTGCAGGCGGTGATCCATACGGCCGCCTACAAGCATGTCTCTCTGGTGGAGGCCAATCCTCTGGCGGGTATCAGCAACAATGTTCTGGGCACCCATGTTCTGGCCCGTGCGGCGCTCGCCCAGCAGGTGGAACGGTTCACCCTGATCTCGTCAGACAAGGCGGTGCGGCCGGCTAATGTCATGGGGGCCACCAAACGCCTGGCAGAGCTTGTCGTGCAGGACCTGGCCAATCGTCCGTCCGCGACGGTGTTTAGCATCGTGCGCTTCGGCAATGTGTTTGGCTCGTCGGGGTCTGTCGTGCCGCGTTTTCAAAATCAGATCCGGGCGGGGGGGCCGGTGACGGTTACGGATCCGCGGGCGCACCGGTATTTCATGACAGTGGAAGAAGCCGCGGGATTGGTTCTGCGTGCCGGCGCCATGGCCCGGGGCGGGGAGGTCTGCGTGCTGGATATGGGCAAGCCGGTGTCCATTCTGGATCTTGCGCGCCGCATGATCGCGGCCGCCGGTCACAGGTTGCGTACAGCCGAGACCCCGAAGGGCACCATATCCATCGTCTTTACCGGGCTGCACCCCGGAGAGAAACTGCGCGAAGCGCTGAGCTTGTCAGGCGTCTATATCGCGACGGAACATCCCAAAATCTTCCGTGTGGAGGAGCCTTCACTGTCCGAGCTAGAGGTTGCAGGCTTTCTGAGGAGCCTGCAGGACGTTGTCACGGAGGGGGCTCCGCAGCGGGCACGTGCCGTTCTGTACAGCTGGGTCGAAGGGTACGGAGCTCCGTATAGCGGCACCGACGATGATAAGCGGCAGGTGCACTAGGGGCCTGCGTTCTCCAGCCACAGGGCGGTCCGGTAAGCAATATTATGTTAATTTATGACGTCGCGTATCCCTGTGGATGTGCGCTGTGCCAGGCCCATGCCGTCTCGATGATCTGTCTGATATCAGTGTAGACCGGCGTCCATCCCAAAGCGGTTTTCAACTTCGCGGGGTCCGCCACCAGCTGCGGAGGGTCCCCGGGGCGGCGGTCTGTGAGATGCTGCGGGATCGTTTTGCCCGTAACGGCCTCGCATGTCTGAATGACCTCGAGGACCGAGTACCCCTGCCCAGTACCGATATTGAACACCTCGCCGGTTCCAGAGGTTGTGGCCTCGATCGCCAGAAGATGGGCCGAGGCCAGATCCTCTACATGGACGTAATCTCGGATACAGGTGCCGTCCGGGGTCGGGTAATCACTGCCGAAGACACTGATTTGGTCACGCTGGCCTTGGGCTACCTGCAACACCAGCGGGATCAGGTGGCTTTCCGGGTTGTGGTCTTCCCCATGCCGCCCGTCTGCATCGGCGCCGCTGGCGTTGAAGTATCGCAGCAGCGTGTAGCCCATGCCATAGGCATGGGCGAAGTCCCCGATCATCCATTCGACGGCCATCTTGGTTCGTCCGTAAGGAGACACCGGATCCTGGGGGGTCGTCTCGGCCATTGGTTTGGATGAGGCCATCCCGTAAGTGGCGCAGGTCGAGGAAAACAGTAGCCGCTCAGTGCCGGCCTGCCGCATCGCGTTCAACAGGCTCAGCGTGCCGCCAACATTGTTGCGGTAGTAGTATTCTGGGTTCTCGACCGATTCACCCACATAAGACGCGGCGGCGAAATGCATGACTGCCTCGGCGCCGAAATCCCGCAAGGTCTCCGCAAGCCGCGCGGTATCGGCCAGATCGCCCTCGACCAGCGGGTGCCCGTCCACCGCTGCGCCATGTCCCATGGCCAGGTTGTCATAGGCCAAGACCTCATGCCCTTGCCCGGCAATGAAACGCAGGCAGGCACTGCCTACATAGCCTGCTCCGCCGGTAATCAAAATTCTCATAATCAAGTCTCTTTAATCGAAGGTTCGGGGTGTGTGCAGGGGTCCTGCTGCGAGCCCCTTACCAACATCCCCGCGCCCTGCAAAGCACCCTGTGCCCGCGTCAGCTCACATTGACCGGGACCGTGATGTCCACCGATCCGGATGCGTTCAACGCAGTAAATGTGTAGCTGCCCGCTCCCGATTGCGGCGTGCCGGTGATGATCCCGGTCATCGGGTCGAGGCTGGTACCTGGTGGGGGCGTTCCTTCCCACGCCATGGTGTTGACCGACGACCACTCGGACAAGTCGAAGCCGGGGAATTGCCCGCTCGTCCAGGATTGAGCAGGGATCTGCGCCCAATGGGGCGGGTGCTCGGCTAGCCACCACGGTTCCTTGGTCTTCTCCCCCTGCACCACGAGCGTGCGGCTGTCATCGTCCATGTTGAAGCGGTCAAACATGCCGAAAAAGCCAAAGCGGTTCCAGTTGGACGAGAAACGATATTGCATGACCGGACCATCCAGATAGCGGATATGCAGGTCGCGCCAGTATTCAAAGACCTCCGAAGCCTCGGGGCTGGTCAGGAAATCGCGGAAACTGTCCATGATTGCCGTGTCGGCCTTCTGGATCGTGCCACCGTGAATGATATGCGTGCCGCCTTCATACGAAATCAGGCGCAGCCCAAGCGGTTCTGTGATCGCGCGATGTGCCGCCAGGTCTGACTCAATGCGGGGGAAGTCCCGCGACGTGGTGAATGACCCATCGCGGCGGAAAATCACGTCTGCATACCGTTCGCGGGTCGCTTGCGCATTGTTCGCGTTCCACAGGTTTGTAACGTCAGTTTTGAGCGCTCCGTCGCTAAAGAACGACGACCCAAAATAGAGGTTGATTGCGACGGCATCAAAGTTATCCGCAGCCGGGACATAGCCCGGTTGGCCTGCCCACCAGCTATCATCGAGGATCGTCGTCGCAGTGTTGTTGTTTGCGAGAACGCCGCCCGCAACCCGTATCAGCCTGTCAGGCGTGGCCGCAAAGGCGGCCTTGAAGATTTCCATCACGTTCGTCGCATCGATCCGGTAACCCTCTTGCCGACGATGCGCACCGTCCTGAGAATACCACCAGTTTACCCCCGAGGCCGTGTCAATGGCGTTGCCGTCCGTGATCTGTGCTGTGGTAGCTGTCACAGCGGATCGGTTAACGGTGTAGGCCACGCCGTTGATTGCGATCTGGTCGCTGCCCGCGCTGCCGCCATTGCCCATGATGGTGCGCAGGTCCACGCCGGTCGCGGTGATCGTCTTACTGCCTTGTGCAATTGAAACCGTGCCCCCCCCTTGCGTGCCCAGAAGCTGCAAGCCTGTGGCCGATGACACGCGCGTTTGAGAAAATTGGGTGTTCCAGTTTTCGTTGCCGTATTCGGCATAGACGTTGAGATTGCTGTCCAAATTATCCCGCAGGTACTCTGCGCAATGCTGTATCAGCGCATCGCTTGCGCGGACGTGGACATTGAACCAGCAATCTGCCTGCAACTCGTTGCTGAGCGCGCAGATCAGGTTGAGCGGTGCGGCATTCTGAGAGAAATTGCGCGCCGTATCGGGCGCGAAATCGGCGATTTCCCGAAGGCTTAGATTACTGTTTATTTTCAGCGTATTTATATTGCGTAGGCATGACGGGCCAACGCGGCGTAACGCATCCAGATACTCGGTCGTATAGCGCCGCTGTGCCAAGGGCAGGCTGCCGTTGTCATAATGCGCCTCCTGGTCCGTGCGGATTACCTCAACAAACCACCCGTCAGGCAGATTCCCTTCCGGCCCCGAGATTTCAAAATACCAATCCTCTGCCCCATCCGGCACAGTGAAGGCGATGCGTGACCCTGAGACAGAGGTTACGTTGTTCACGTGCCTCAGATTGAAGGTGTAGGGACCGGGCAGGTTGTGGCGCAGCACATAGTCGCCGTAAACCGGGCTTCCCGATTGTTGGTCGCTCCATGCCCAGAAGAAGGTGATTTTCGTGTAACCGGTCGGAATCCTGCTTGGAAGCCAGGTGACCGGATCTCTGGGATACTGATTGTTTTCCAGCCCCGAGCCCGGAAATTGCCCGGCCTGCTGCACCCAAATTCGGGCCGCATTTACAATGTCAGTAAACGGCATAAGCGCCGCGTAGTCTTGGACGGGTTCAAGGTTCAGCGCGGCCGCTCCGGAGGTTGCGGCCGGGGGGAGTGTGCTTGCCTGGATCAAGGTCACGGTCATGAGGGTTTAAACTCCACGGCAACGGTTGACGCATTCTTGTTTGCTTCCGTCACACCCAAAGCGAGTGTTGCGGCGGTGTCCACTTCATTGTGGCCCATGACGAAGCGCATATCCGAAAAGTTAAGTGTTCCCGTGACATCATTATGGTCGCTGGTGGTGTCACTGGTTGGTGTCATGCTGGGTGTATTGGCCCGAATGACGGAGGCGACCGTTGCCACCCAGCTGCCCTCATGGGCCGGTGTGATCTCGGTCTGAATCGTATCGCTTGAGGCCGTGCAGATCTTCGCCTCTGTGACCCCGATCGGGGCTGTCGCGTCGACGCCCGACAGTTCCACGACCGATACGGCCGCGGCCAGGGCCTCGACCTCTGTGTTTGCGCTGTTGCGCAGCGTCAGGATCGCGGTCGCCTCCGGCGTTGTCGGGGGATCCATAAGGTAGGCGATAAAAGACGCGCTGTTCACATTTGGGGTGATATTGTCCGCCGCGCCGCGTGCAATGGTGCAGGCCTGCCCATCATACATCACCGTGACATGGCTGAAATCAATCGTACTGGCGGACTGGTTGTGCACGATGCACCCACGTATCACGAGACAGTTGTTGGCCCCGCCCGCGGCCGTATAGCCAGCGGACGCGAAGCTTGTGGCCGGTGTGCTGTCGTTCAGAACAAGCGCCGAGGCGGTGGCCACCGCAACATCCGCCCCAGAGCCCGTCGCGGTGTAGAGCTGAGTCAGAACATTGCTGTCCTGCCCGCCCGCGCTGCGCTGGTAAAGAGCCAGTTTGTAGCTCTGCCCGGCACTGCCGGTCTCGGCAATCGCGTAACCGGTACCGTTGGGGGCGACAGCAAACGCCCCGCTTTCCTGCACCGGCGTGCTCCAGCCCCCGTCGCCATCCGGGCTCGGATCAGCAGCCCCGGCGGCCAGCCGCGCCCAGACATAGCTGCCATCGTTTTCCCGGGTGGTGGTGATCTGCCAGGTGTCTGTCAGGTCATCGAAGCTGTCCGAGGCGATCACGGGCGCCGGGCCGGTGCCGCTCACGAGGACGGTTTTGATGTCAGAGGTTGGACTGGCCCCGCGCGCGTTGACTGCGCGCAGCGCGATGGTGCGCAAGCCTGGCGTCACCCCAGCGATGGAAAAGTCGGCGGTTCCCCCGCTGGAGACCCACGATCCGCCATCGATCCGGTAGGCAATGTCGCTCACCGGGCTGCCATTGGCGGCGGGCAAAGCGGCGATGGTGATCTCGAGCCCGGCTCCGCCGCCTGCACTGGCCGCAGACCAGTCGCTGGCGGCAAACGCGTCCGGGGCCAGCGCAGGGGCCGCATAGGGCTGGATCAGCACATTGCTGTCGCCCGCTGCGGTGCGTTGATAGAGGGCCAGTTTATAGCTGCCCCCGGGGCTTGCGGTGTCTCCCAGCGCCAGCGCAGCGAGCGGCGCCCCGACCGCCTCTGACCCGCTGTCATCGACGGCCCCGGCCCAGCCTCCGGCGCCGTCCGGGACCGGATCGGCCGCCGTGGCCGCGACGCGGGCCCATGTCCATGTCCCGCTATAGGCTCTGTCTGTGGTCACGTCCCAGATGGCGCTGGCCGCATCGAAGCCTGTGGAAGTGATGGCGGCGGGCGCCTGGGGAGCGGGAGCCCCTGTCTCCGGCAGCGGGAGCGTGAGGCTCAGAGCGATCGAGATGGTCATGGGACAGGCCTCTGGCGGTTGGCAGGGATACGGCGCGCGCGGGGCGTCAGCTCAGCGCGACGATACCGGTGGCGGTGGTTCCGGTCGCCCAGATCCGGCGCGCCCGTACTGGGAAGGCAAGGCCGGCGGCGATATAGACCGTGTCGGTGGCGCCTGTGACCGTCGTCAGCCGGACGCTGCCGGCGCCCGAGACATTCAGCGCCCGGCTGCAGACAGCCAGATCCGCGCCGTCATCCGGTGTCACGGCGGCGATATGGGTGGCGGGGCTTTCCAGCCCGCTGGCGAAGTCCTCGAAAGTGTCGCTCATCTGCAGATCCTCTGGTCCGGGGCACGGGGGATATGCCAGCGCAATTGCCAGCCCCTGCGCCTCTGTCACATTTCGCATCGCAGGGTCCGGGACGCCGGTTAATTTCGCCCTGCCCCTACGTACGCACCGGCGCGGGGTGCGGAACAGTCCGGCCCTCTCCGGCCGGACCGTTGCCAGAACGATGCGCGCCGTGCCCCATCTTGCGGCTCCCCGAAGCCGCGCATGGACTCGATGCGGCGGGCCGCGTAGGGCTGCAGGCAGTGCCGGCGCGCGCGCCGCTCTGTTGGCCCTCCTGATGACGGTGCGAAATGCCTGCGACCTCCCCTTCCCTGCCCCGGCTGGCCTATGTCACTTCCACCTACCCGGCCGCGTCCCACACCTTCATCCTGCGCGAAGTGACCGAGCTGGAAGCCCTGGGCTTCCAGATCCTGCCCTGTGCGGTCCGGGAGCCCGCGCCGGACAACCTGATCGGGCCCGAGGAAGCCGCCGCGCACGCAAAAACCTTCTATGTTCTGAATGCCGCGCGCAAACTCCCGACCCTTCCGCGCGCGCTGCTGGCTGCGTTGAAGCAGCCGGGGCGGTTCCTGAAAACCCTGGGGCTCGCTGTGCGCACCACCCCGCCGGGGCTCAAGGGGGCGCTCTGGCAGAGCTTTTATGTTGCCGAGGCCCTGATCCTTGCGCGCCATCTCCGCGCCGAGGGGATCGATCATATCCACAATCATTTCGGTGATCAGAGCGCCACGGTCTCGATGCTGACATCAGCGCTCTCGGGAATCCCGTTTTCCTACACGCTGCATGGGCCGAACGATCTCTATGAGCCATACAAGTGGCGGTTTGACGAAAAGACCGCGCGGGCGGCGTTCGTCGCCTGTATCAGCCATTTCGCCCGCTCGCAGGTGATGTATTTTTCCGACCCCGTCCATTGGGACAAGCTGCGTATCGTGCATTGCGGCGTGGTGCCGGAGCGCTACGACCGTCCTAGGACAGACCATGACGGGACCCGGCTCTTGTTCGTGGGGCGCCTGACACCGGTCAAGGGTGTGCGGCTTCTGCTCGAGGCGCTCACGCAGGCCAGCGCGGTGCGGGAGGATATCACGCTCGATATCATCGGCGATGGCGAGGACCGCGCCCATCTGGAAGCCCTGGCCGCGCCCCTTGGGGCCAAAGTCCGTTTCCTCGGCTATCGCTCGCAGGAGGAGGTCGCCGAGGCGCTCTCCACTGCCGATGTGCTTGTCCTGCCGAGCTTTGCTGAAGGCTTGCCCGTGGTGTTGATGGAGGCCCTGGCCGCGGCCACGCCGGTGATCTGCAGCCAGGTGGCCGGTGTGGCGGAGCTTGTCGAGGACGGCCGGTCGGGCTTTGTCATCCCGGCGGGCGATGTTGCGACTCTGACGGACCGTATCCTGACCCTGGCCGCCGATCCGGCGCGGGGCGCCGAGATGGGCCGCCATGGTCAGGCCCGGGTGCGGGCCGAGTTCGACATCCGCGTGGAAGCCGGGCGCATCGGCCGGCTTTTTGCCGAGGGCCCGAGCGCAGATCTTCGTCCCGTGCCGTTTGGGGGCACGGAGACGTCTGACTAACCGTAGGGAACGGTGGTCTCAGTCCACGGAGAGCGGAATCTCGAAGACCTGCACAATGGCGTCCGCCTTGAGCCACCCGATCAGCCCAATGAGCAAAAACGCCAACAGGATCAGCCCGATATCGCCTTTGGCATCCCAGGTCTTGTACCGTGCAGTGTAGAACGCCAGCAGGGGATAAGTGATAAGCGCCGCGATCATCGGTGCAAGGGCTGCGGCTCCGACACTGGCGACAGGTAGCAAAAAGAACAGGACTGTCAGCTGTATCGTCGCGGTCAAGGCGGTGACGATCAGGTGGCTGCGGCTGTCACCATAGGCGATCAGGGCTTTCTGTATGCCCCAAAAGGCAAAGATGGGCATGCTGCAGAGCGCGGTCAGGACAAGAATGGGGCCGGCCAGATAATAGCGTGGGTCATAGAGCAGCTCGACCAGGTAGTCGCCGATCAGTGCGAGGCAGGCCGTGATCCCTACGCTCAGCAAGCCGACCAGGCGGCGCGCCTTGAAGATCTTTGGCTGATTTTCGATGTCCTCTACCGGAGGTTTCATCCGGTAGAGCGGCATCAGTACATTCATGGCCAGAGTGTTCGACACCATCCTTGGCAGGATCGCGAGGTTGTTGGAGATGCTGATAATGCCGAAGACCGCCAGGCTGACATAGGCGCCCAAAATCATCTGGCTGCCATTGGTGACAAGGAAGGTCGCGATGGTGCTGAAGAAGATAAAAATTCCGAAACTCAGCGTGCTGCGGACCACCGGCCAGTTCCAGCCGAACCGGTCGTGCGGGCCAGGAAGTCCGAACTGGATGAAAAGGACTTTCAGAAGCGCGCTGATGACCGTGCCAAAGACCAGGGCCCAGACCGACTGTAGCCACCAGGCCAGAAGCGCCATGATCACGAGGCCGATCAGTTGCGCCAGAAGGGTCAGCCAGGTGAGCTGTCCGATCTGCAGATCGCGGATCGCGCAAGGCTCTTTGGTGGACTGGAAGCCGTTGATTACGACGGTGATCGCGACGACCGGCAGCATCATTTGCAGAAGCGGTTCATTGTAAATCACCGAGACCGGCCAGGCAATCGCGCAGGCGATCACCCACAGGATCAGGCCCCGGATCACCTGCATGGTCCAGAGCGTATTGAGCGCGACACGATCGCCAGGCGTTTGCCGGATAATGGCGTCGCGCAGGCCAATATCCGAGAACATGCCGAGTCCCATTACGAAGATCATCACCAGCCCCATCAGGCCGAAGGCTTCGGGAAACAGCAGACGGGTCAGAATAAGGTTCGAGAGCAAGCGCAGAAAGGTGCCCGCACCTGTCTGGAAAACCGTAAAAGCCGAGGCGCGCAGGGCCCGTGCGCCCAGGCCGTCGCCGCGCAAGATTTTCAGCATATCGGAGATCCTGTCATGGCGCGGCCCGGCCTATCCTTCCGGGATGAAGCGCGGAAGCTGCCTATCCAGCGCCTCCAGGACATTCATCAGGCGCCCTTCGGCTGCCGCTTCTCCTTCTTCAGGGTCGATCAGGGTTGTCAGACGGACCAGAGCACCGTCGGTCCGGCCGGTCTGAATCCCATCGACCATCAACCAGAATTTCGCGGCGAAGTCCCAGGCAATCCGGCGGTCTTTTTGCTGGAACCAGTAAAAGACCATCATTCTGACCTCCCCTTTCTGGATAATGGCCCGGTTCACCAGGAACGGGGTGTCGCTGCCCATCTGAGCGGTCAGGTCCGAGCGTTCCAACCAGGCGATCTCCCATCCGGCCCCGGGCAGACACACCTCGGGGCTGTGGACCCCACCCTGGCTCTGGTCGTCATACCAGGCCATGAACAGACCCACCGGATGCGCTGCGTCGCTGGTATGCACCAGATTGACCTGGTGATAGTCATCTGCGCCCAGCGACCGGAGGATCGCCGGGGCGAGCACCTCGCGGGGGCCGACCTGGCGCCAGTCGCCCAGAGTGCGGGGAAACAGGGCGAAACTGTCCCGCTCTGGTGCGGTTGTGCCCCGCTCCGGCAGGGCCTGCAGCGCCATCGCGGCCGAGACCCCGAGCAGGGCGGCGACGACCATTGCCCGGGACGCCTGCACATATTGCAGGCGCATGATCTGCGTGCCCAGACCGTCAGTTTCAAGATCCAGCGCGTCGGTCAGGCTGTCGTAGGTCCCGTTCATCTTCATCAAGAGCCAGGCAATCCCGAACAGCACGATGATACAGGCCAGAAAGATCACCCAGCCTTCGAAGAAATGCGTGAACCCTTCCAGCCAGTCGGCGCCATAATGCTGCACGATAATCCCGGCGACCGCGATCCGCACCGAGTTCATCATGATTGCAATCGGGACTGCGGCCAGCAACAGGGCCACCTTGTGCCAGGCAGGTCCACGATAGAGCGTCGCGAAAATATAGGAGAAACTCATGATCGGGAACATGTAACGCAGGCCGGAGCAGGCCTCAGCCACATGCAACTTCAGTACGCCCAGATCGATGATATTTCCGTCGAGGAACACCGGGATATCCATCAGGCGTAACAGCGTCACGCCCAGTTCCGAAGAGACGAACTGCAAAGACGTGGTTGCCTTGTAATAGATCAAACCCGGCAAGGGCAGCATGAAGACCAGATGGACCACACCGGGCCAGAAGTGCCGGCCCGTGTGCCAGCCCCAGCTGACCAGCAGGATGCCCGCCACCCAGACAATGAGCGCGTAGGCGACGATGTCGTCGATATTGGCGAGAATGCCGAGCGTCCCCATGATCAGCGCCAGCGCGATCACGGCCACGCCGGGCCAGCGCGTGCGCCGGATATCCGGATTTACCGGATAGTCATTCAGCTGTTTGAGGAACAGAAACGCTGAGAGCACCGGGATCAGGGGGCCGTGGCTGTACTCGGGGAGTTGCCAGGCCACCAACAGCGCGTTGATGCCATTGGAAAAGAAGACCAGAGCCCCGAGCACGGCCAGGACCAACCAGAACATGCCCCAGGTCATAAAACTGGAGAGCCCCGCCCTGATATTGGACAGGCTAAAGTTCGACAGCGAAACAGCCATGGTCTGCTTTTACTCCACGCGAACCTAAACGCTTAAAAACGTACACCGAGATTGGCAGTTTTTCAGGGCCTGCGCCATATATGCCGCGCCCAGCAGCCAAAATATGAGGGCGGGTGTCTGCGAAATGAAACGCTGCTCCGGGATCAAATCAATTGTTTCCGCCCCGCGTTGTCCACCCTGTGCGCGGTCCACCCGGCCCGCGACGAGAGCGGCCGTTTACCGGCTGCTCAGACCGGCGTTCTGGCGGGGCTTCGTCGGAAAGCGCGAGAAGCGTCTGTCCGCCTGTGGGGGAGGCGGGTGCACCGGGTTGGCTTCGGTCTCGGGCGCGCGGCCCAGGGTCAATGCATAGCCAAAGAGACCACCAAACATCAGCCAGGAGATCGGAGAGATAAATGCGTTTGGAATAACATCGACTAGGTTTCCGGTGGTGATCAGCAGCATGCCGGTCGTCACCGGGGTCAGGCGCACCCGCCTCGTCTGCCAGGCCACGGCCAGAAGGGGCAGACATAAGATTGTGAAAAAGCTCAGATAGCCCACCCATCCCCATGAGCCGACCACAATAATCCATAGTCCATCGGTGATCGAAATATCGCGACCGCGCTCGTTGTAAATCAGGTTGCGGCCCCATCCTCCCCAGCCGAAGAGCGGCCGCTCCATGGCCTTTTCGAGCAGCTGGTCTTCGTTTTTAAGCCGGAATCCAAAAGATTGGGCCCGGTCCGCGGAAATACTTTCGGCCAGGGCCAGGACCGGACCGACCGGCGAGATCGGCGAGACCCGGATCGATGGGTAGGCCAACAGCATGATACAGACGGTAATGACCACGGCGCGGGTCAGTTTCTGGATATTGAGGATCAGCAGCCCGCACAGCACTATCGCGATCAGGACCGCGCCAAGATTGCGGCTCAAAAGCAGCATGAAGACCAGCCACAGCATCGCGACCCCCCATCGGGCCTTCCCGGTTTGTTTCCAAAGTGCCAAGGCGGACACCACCGCTGTCAGAATGAAAAATCCGACCTGCAGACCGTGACCCAGAAACACCTTGGGCCGGAATCCGCCGCGAACATGTTGGCTGAACGAGTGCTGATGAAAGCCGTAGACCCAGTTGTGAAGCTGCGGACTGAGCCGCATCTCCAAGAGCATAAAGAGCGTGTAGATCAGCCCTGCTATGACGCAGGCGCGCAGCAGGTTGGTCCGATCTTCCTCCGTCCGCAGATACATGATCGCCAGCAAGAACGGTGTCAGCCTGGCCACAGTGTTGATACTGATCCTGAGCAGGTCGCGCATGCCGGTGGAGGGAATAATCTTGTCGAACAGAATAATGGGATCGGAGTTGGAGCGAATGGTGAGAAACGCACCGATAAACACCCCTGCGATCGCGACCCAAAGCAGGCCCTGGAGCCAGGGGCGGGCGTTTTCCATGCGTATCAGCTTGGGCCGCGGGCCGCGCTCAGGAGGGTGAATGAGCGCAAACGCCAGGATCAGGGATCCTGCAATCACGGTGCTTTTTTCAAGCGGTGGCAGGCCGGGAAGGTCGATATTGTAATTCTCGGGCAGGAACATATACGGCAGAATGGTCATCCAGACCAGCGCCGCCGGCCGCGGCATGCGGGCGGCGATCACAAGCGCAATGAGCGGCCAAAGGCACAGTGCAAATAACGCCACGGGTGTTACGGCCTCCGCCTGAGAAAAGTTACACGCATATTTTTATCCCAAAATCGGTGCTGGCGCATCGAATGATCCTGAACAGGTCTCTTGATGAGGTCATTTATATTCAATCAGTTGCGTCTTGATCCCACGCCGGTGTCGCCAGTGATAGAGCAGCACGCCCTGGGCCTCGGGCAGTTTGCAAAGCGTCATGAAAATAGCCTGCGCCCAGTCCAGCCCGCGAGCGCGCAGCCGCATCGCCTGCAGCGGCCAAAGCAGCAGCAGGCCCAAAGCGATCCCGGGGGACACAAACGCGGCCAGAACCGTCGCCGCTGGCAGAACTGCGCCCCAGACCAGCGCCCGGCGCGTCTCCCGCACATAATGCCGCTCCGGCGGGCTGCCGTGCAGCGCAGCGCCTTCCGCGAAAGCATGGCCGGCCCGTTTTGACCGTTTCCACCATTGCCCGAAGCGGGTCATGGCGGCGTCATGCAGCGTCATTTCCGCATCCAGACGCCAGATCTTCCAACCCTTCGCGCGCAGTCGGACGCACATTTCCGGCTCTTCCCCGGCGATCAGGTCATCGCGGTAGCCGCCGACCTCCTGCAAGGCGCTCCAGCGGATCAGCGCGTCCCCACCACAGGCTTTCGCCTCGCCCACGGGCGTGTCCCATTCGGCATCGATCAGCCGGTTCCACACGGACGCCTCGGGAAAGCGTTCGCGGCGGCGGCCGCAGGCCACGGCGACAGTGGGGTTCTCTGTCAGAAAGGACCGGGCCGTCTCGAGCCATCCGGGCTGCAGGATGCAGTCGCCATCGAGCACCTGCACAAACTCCGGCGCCACCCCCTCGGACAGACGGGCGATCCCGGCATTGCGCGCCCGCGCTGCGGTGAACGGCACGGACGTGTCCAGCTTCACCACCAGCGCACCCCGGTCCGTGGCCGCTGCGAGGCTGCCATCGGTCGACCCGCTGTCGACATAGACAATGTCATCCACGACACCCTTCAGGCTGTCGAGGCTGGCGTGCAGGCGCGCGCCCTCGTTGCGTCCGATCGCGATGGCTGCGGTCTTGGTCACGAGCACCCTTCATCTGGCTCTCTGTCGCGCCTTTCGTAGTACCTGCAGGGATTCATCTCAACGCTCAGGCCGAAACCGGGTCGGTGCCATTGCCGATCCTGAAACAGTAGGGCCATGATCGGATATGTTTGTCGCGCCGCAGGCCGGGAGAGGCGTGGGATTTAACGGTCGTGCTTTCACCGGGCCCGGCTTGTATGATATAGCCATTCCAGCCTCATTAGATCTCTTTATTCTCAATCCCCTAGCCTATGACCGGACGCATCATGCTGGATCTCTCCGCGGACCCCACGTCCCCAGATACGCAGCATACGCAGGCGGCCAGTATTGCAGTGATCGTCATCAATTACGGCACCGCCGCCCTGGCGATTAAAGCCGTGGACAGCGTGCTCGAACGGGGCGGTGGACCCTACCGTGTGTCCGTACACTTGGTCGACAACGCCTCCCCGGACGCCACCGAGGCCCCGCTGTTGCGTGCGGCCGCCGCCCAGCCCGCCTGGCAGGACCGCGTCACGCTCCACCTGGAGGCCGAGAACCACGGGTTCGGGCGAGGCAACAATCTTGTCCTGCAGCAGCTCGCCCAAAGCGAGACGCCGCCCAGATACGTTTTCCTGCTGAACCCCGACGCGTGTCTCGCCAACAACGCGCTCCAGATTCTCGCCGATTACATGGAGGCGCACCCGAAGGTCGCCTTCGCTGGCGCCGGCATCTCAAATCCGGACGCGGGCGCAGCCACCGCGGCATTCCGTTTTCCAAGCGCCTGGAGCGAGTTGCAAAGCCGGTTGGCGTTCGGGCCTGTCACACGGCTTCTGAAGCACAAAGTGGTACCCTTATCACCGGACCAGCCGCAGGGGGAGGTCGACTGGGTGGCCGGCGCCGCAGTGTTGTGCCGGTTCGAGGCATTGGCGGCGCTCGATTTCTTCGACCCCGAGTATTTTTTGTATTTCGAAGAGGTCGATCTGATGCACCGGGCGGCCAAAAACGGCTGGAAAACAGTCTATCTGCCTGCCGCCCGCGCCATCCATGTAGAGGGGGCGGCGACCAATGTGAAAAGTGGCTACGACAGGCCGCCGCGCAGGCCGGCCTATTGGTACCGGTCCTGGCGCAAATACTTCTCGGATAATTATGGCGCGCTGGGGGTTCGTTTTGCAGCGCTCTGTGCCGGCCTGGGGGCCATAGGGAATCTGGCACTGTCCCTGCTGCCGGGGCGTCACAGCGCCTTGCCCGAGAAATTCCTCCCTGACTTCTGGCGCATGGTGGGGCGGCCGCTGCTAGGGCTCAAGGAAGTCCCTCATGACTGACGCAGCGCCAGACCCCGCCCTGTTCGTAAAAAACCCCGGAACACAGAACTGCAATCCCGCGGATATCGGGTTCTGGGCGCTTGTGGCCGAGGATTGGCGCACCTCCGACCGGGAGCTTTTCTGTCAAGGCTTCTGGGCGCTCTTCTGGCACCGGTTCGGCAACTGGCGCATGGGGGTTGGCCCCAAGATTCTCAGGTTGCCGCTGACGATCCTCTATCGGGTCATGTATAAAATCTGCCAGTGGGTCTGCGGTATCGATTTGCCCTACACGGTGCGTGTGGGCCGCCGGGTCCGGCTGGAACATTTTGGTGGCATGATCCTCGTGGCTCAGACCATCGGGGATGATGTCATCATCCGCCAGAACACCACTTTTGGCATTGCCAGTCTTGGCGATCTCCACGCGCGACCGGTGATCGGCAACGGTGTCGAGATCGGTGCCGGCGCGGTGATCGTCGGACCGGTCCATGTCGGCGATGGCGCGGTGGTCGGCGCCAATGCAGTCGTGGTGAAATCTGTGCCGGCAGGCGCGATTGTCGGCGGCGTCCCGGCTAAGCTCCTGCGGATGAAAGATCCAACCCAGAAGGCAAATAGCCTTATTTAGAGCCTATTTTCGGGTTTTTACGCCTCTGCCTCGTCGTGTTCGGGGCGGTTGTAGATGTCCTCGTAGCGGGTAATGTCGTCCTCACCGAAATAGCTGCCGGTCTGCACCTCGATCAGGTACATCGGCAGTTTCCCGGGGTTGGCCATCCGATGTCTGGCGCCAAGCGGGATGTAGACACTCTCGTTTTCGGTCACCAGCCGGACTTCTTCGCCGATGGTGACCTCGGCGGTACCTGCAACCACGATCCAGTGCTCGGACCGGTGCACATGGCTTTGCAGGCTCAGGATGCCACCTGGTTTCACCATGATCCGCTTTACCTGAAACCGGTCGTCCAGACACAGCGTTTCATACCAGCCCCAGGGCCGGTGAAAGCGTGGATAGTGATCGGCCTGCGGGGTTTGCGACTGCCGCAAGGCGCTGACCACTGCCTTGATGTCCTGTGCGCGGTCCTTGGCGGCGACCAGCACTGCGTCGGGCATGGCGACGGCAACGATGCCCTCAAGCCCCATCCCCACCAGCTGCAACCCTGCGCTTTCCGAGCGCAGGTAGCTGTCGGTGCAGTCCAGCGCCGTAACCGGGCCCGAGGTCGCCACCCCGTCTGCATCCGGCCCCGCCGCCTGCCACAGCGCATCCCAGGACCCCAGATCGGACCAGCCCACGCTGAGCGGGACTGCCATGACATGGGCGGCCTTCTCCATCACCGCAAAATCGAACGAGATCGCGCGGGCCGATCCATAGGCCTCTGCGCCCAGCCGGAAGAAGCCCAGATCCTGCGCACCGGTGGCGATGGCCTCCCGGCAGGGGGCGAGCAGATCCGGCGCATGGGTTTCAAAGGCGGCGACCGCATCGCGCGCCCGGAACAGGAAAAGACCGGCATTCCACAGATAGCGGCCAGCCTCCAGAAAGCGCTCGGCGGTGGCCAGATCAGGCTTTTCGCGGAAGCTTTCGAGTCGGATTGCAGCGCCTGACCCGTCGGGCGCTTCGGGCAGTTCCAGATACCCGTACCCCGTCTCGGGGCGGTCCGGGGTGACGCCGAAGGTGACCAGAACGCCCTGCCCCGCGGCTTGCGCGGCGATATTGATGGCGCTGTGGAAGGCGTCGGTGTCGGCGATAACGTGATCCGAGGGGGCGACAAGCATCATCGCGTCGGGGTCGTCCTCGGACAGCAGAAGGGCCGCGGTCAGCACGGCGGCGGCCGTGTCGCGCGCCTCCGGTTCCACCACGACACGCGGGTCGGTCAGCCCGGCGGCCACGGCCTGATCTGTGGCCAGAAAGCGGAACTCCTCGCCGGTAACCACCATCGGGGCGGCAAATTGCGGTGCAGCGAAGCGCGCAAGCGTCATCTGAAACAGGCTTTCTGCCCCCAGAAGCGGGGCAAACTGCTTCGGATAAGCCTTGCGGGACGAGGGCCACAACCGGGTCCCGGAGCCCCCGCACAGAATGACAGGATAGATCATCGCACCCCCTCGTGCGCTGTAGAGTTGGCCCTCAGAGAACATGTGGACTTTGGCTTTCGCAAGGCGCGGGCGTGCGTCTCGGTGCATTTGTGTTGAATTTGCACGACACGCCCAGCTTTTGCCCGTCCCCTCCCCCACCAGCGCCCGACCGGATTGTTGGAAATGCGCAGCAAAGGGGCAATGGATGACGGATCTCGTTCATATCGGAACGCTGACGCACACGCCGTCAGGGGCGCTCGCCACGGTGACAGGGCTTTGGGCTCAGGAGCTGGGCGGCGATATGCTGCTCTATGCCGACAGCCCGGCAGGCGACACGGTGTCGGTCTTTGCCGTGCCTGCCGCCGGGCAGGCCAGTTTCCAGTCTGAAGGCCCGCGCCCCCCGGAGATGCCTATCCTGTTCGCCCCGCCCCCTGCCCTGCCGGTGAGCCTTGGCGGGCAACCCCTTCTGCTGCACCTGTCGACAGACACCCACGCGCTGATCCTGTCAACCGATGCAGGCGATGGCACCCCAGAGATTGAGATCACGCGCGTGGGTGCAGGTGATGGGCTTGGCATTCAGGCTCCGACCGGGCTTGAACTGATCGAAGCCTGGGGCAAAACCTATGCAATTGTCGGGTCCGCCGGGTCGTCTTCTGTCACGGTGGTGGAGGTGACACAAGCAGGCGCGCTGGTGCCCCGCGATCACGTGTTTGACGATATGGAGAGCCGGTTTTCGGGGGTAACGGCCCTGACCAGCACCGTCGCGGGCGACCGCGTTTTCTTGGGCGCGGGCGGGGCGGATGACGGTCTCACCCTGTTTGAGCTTCTGCCCAACGGGCAGCTTCTTTTGCGCGATACCGTGGAAGACGCGGCCGCGCTGACGCTCGACGATCCCGCAGCCCTTGCGATGGTGGCCACCGACTACGTGCTGCAGGTCTTTGCCGGCTCCGAATCCGAGGCGGGGATCACCCAGTTTTCCGCCTCGCTCGGGGTGGCGGGGGTCACGCTGATCGCCGGCACCCGTGGGGAGAACCTGAACGGTGGATCAGGCGACGACCGTCTGATCGGCGGGCCGGATGCGGATATGTTGCACGGGCATGCAGGCCGCGACACGCTGCTTGATGGCGCGGGCGCCGATACGCTCAGCGGGGGCACCGGGCGCGATCTCTTCGTGCTCGTGGCCGATGGGGCAGAAGATCATATCTTCGATTTCGACCCGACCCAGGATGCGCTTGACCTCTCGGGCTGGGCGTTTCTGCGCGACCCGGCCCAGCTTCAAATCACCACCACCGCGACGGGAGCCGCGATCAGCTATGGTGCGGAATCCCTGATCCTGACCAGTGCTGACGGGGGCGCGATCTCCGTGCAAAGCCTGCTGGCGCTCGACCTGCTGCCGCTGAGCCGCGCGCCATTTCTGTCCACGACCGCCCCGGAAAGCCTGTTTGGCACGGGCGGCAGCGACTTTCTCGAAGGGAACCATTTCGACAACACCGTCTCCGGCGGTGCGGGCAGCGACACGCTGCTCGGGGCTGAGGGGGACGACACAATGGGGGGCGGGATCGGCGCGGACCTGCTCGATGGGGGCGCGGGCGATGACATTCTGCGCGGCGATGGGGGCTATGACCTTCTGATCGGATCGGCCGGCGCGGATTGGCTCTATGGCAATGCAGGCAATGACCGGCTTGACGGCGGCGCGGGCGATGACGCGCTTTATGGCGGGATTGGCGCCGATACCCTGCTCGGGGGCGCGGGCAACGACACGCTGAGCGGTGCGGAGGGGTTCGACGATCTGCAAGGCGGGGAGGGCGCGGATATCCTGCAGGGCAATTCCGGGAACGATACGCTCGATGGGGGGGCAGGCGCCGATGATCTGCGCGGCGGACAGGGCAATGACGTGCTCTACGGGCGCGACGGCGCGGATGTGCTGCGGGGGGAAACCGGTGCCGACCAGATTTTCGGGGGCGCGGGCAACGATACGGTGGCCGGTGGGGACGGGTCCGACTGGCTCGACGGCGGGGAGGGCGACGATCTGCTCATCGGGTTCACCGGCGCCGACACCTTCGTTTTCGCCAGCGGCCATGACGTGATCGAGGATTTCGGCACCGTGGACCAGATCCTGCTCGATGCGGTGGCGCTTGGGATCGTCGGGATGAGCCCGCAAGAGGTGATCGACCAGTACCGCACAACGCAGGATGGCGATTCTGTCTTCGATTTCGGCGACGGCAATGTCCTGACGGTGGAGGACCGGCCCACGGGCCCCTTTTTTGAGGCCGCTATCGATTTCTTCTGAACTAGGCTCTTTTCAAGCGTATTCAGGGTGATTTTCACGCCATGCTGCGGGCATCTCCGCCCCGAAGCGGTCGGAAATAAAGGTGTATTGCGCCGCCAGCCCTGCGCGCAGCGTGTCGGCCACCATCCCCGGCATTTGCGACGGGCGGCCTGGATTGGCGCGGCGGGCCGGATCGATCGCAACGGACGGGATCCCCAGGAAGCTACACATCTTATCCGCGCTCTCCTGCCGGAACAGGGTTTCGTAAAACATGTAGTGAATCCGGTCGCGCTGCACGGTGGCCTCCAGTTCTGCGATCGTGCGGCGGTAATTGGCGCGCGTGACCTTGGGCAGCTGCCCGGTTGCGGCCAGCTCCAGTGCGCGGGCGCGGCAGGCGGCCTCGAACGTCGCGGTGTCGGCCCCGGTCCCCAGCCGGGCGGCCACGGCCATGCGGATCTGCGACCACATACGGCTGACCGGATCGCGCAGGATGAACAGGAACCGCGCCTGCCCGATCGCGCCCATCTGTGCAAACCGCGCCCGCCCCAGCGTCGCATAGGCCGGGGTGATATCGCAGATGAGCTTCTGCCCGGCATATCCGTCGGCCATGAAGGCGCGATAGGCGCGATGCGTCGGATCCGGGGCCGCGTAGGTGCCAAGCACATGCGTCAGGTTCCGGATTGTCTGGAGCACGCGCGCCCGCTCCGGCGCGGTGGCCTCGGTTAGCTTCTGCGCGAAATGTTGCAGCAGGTCGATCCGGCTGGCCTGCACGGGGCCAACCCCATCCCCGATCTCGTCGAAATAATGCACCTCCTTGAACGGCGAGACATGGACCTCCGGGCTGGCACGCAAGGTCTCGTAAAGCCAGGTGGTGCCGGCTTTCTGGGCGCCGATCCCGAAGACCATGGTGGCGGTTTCGGGGATATCCTGCGCAGGGGAGAAAAACATACAGTTTCCTTATTTAGAGCCGCATTTGAGCTTCGTGATGGGCAATCGCGGCCTCGATATCGTCGAAGACCGTCAGGGACCCGTTGTCGAGCACGAGCCCCATGTCGCAATAGGCGCGGATCTGCGCCATCGAGTGGGAGACGACAATCGCATCCGCCGCCGCCATGCGCGCCCGGAACACCGCCTTGGCCTTGGCGCGAAAGCGCGCGTCGCCGGTCGCAGTAACCTCGTCCACCAGGTAGGTGTCGAAGGGGATGCCCATGGACACGCCGAAGGCCAGCCGGCTTTTCATCCCCGCCGAGTAGCTGCGCAGCGGCAGGTGGTAATGGGCCCCGAGCTCGGCGAAGTCTTCGACGAAATCGCTCAAACCCCCGGTATCTACCCCATAGACGCGGGCCAGAAAGCGCGTGTTCTGCGCCCCGCTCAGATCGGGATGAAACGCCCCGGCAAAGCCCACCGGCCAGGAGACCGAGCCGCTGCTCCACACCGAGCCTGCCGTCGGCTCCAGCGTGCCGGCGATCAGGCGCAGCAAACTGGTCTTGCCTGCGCCGTTGCGCCCCAGAAGCCCCACCGAATGGCCTGATGGGATGGTGAGCGAGACATTCCGCATCACGGTTTTTACCCGGCCATGCAGGCAAAACCGCTTGGAAAGGTCTTCAAACCGGATCACGGCCGCCCCCCCTGCACTCAGCGCCGGTCGCGCAGCGCATAGCCCACCAGAACAGTGATCGCCCAGCCGATCCCGCTCAGAAGCGCAATCCCGGCCAGAAGCAGGGCGCGGCGCGGGTATTCGGCGCGCTCCGCGCGCGTCGGGCGCACATGGGCGGCCAGATAGCGGCTCTGGCGGCGGGCCTCGTTGCGCGCGGCCTCGAACGCGGCGCGGGCGGCGGTATAACTCTCCCGGGCGAACTCCAGCTCCAGGATCAGGGCCTCATACTCCCCGACCAGATCGGCAAAAACGCGACCCTGCCAGTCTCCGGTGGCCCCGGTCGCGCCAGCGCGGCTGCCAAAGCCCAGCTTGTGGCGTTCCTCGGCGATGCGCGCCTCGATCACTGCGATCCGGCGCGCTCCCTGAACCACCCTCGCATCATCGGCACGCGTGGTCTCGCGCAGCAGATCAAGCTCGATCAGCGCGTCGGCCAGTTGTGCCTGCAAGTTGGTCAGAAGTCCCATCTGCCCCTGCGCATCGATGCTGGGGTCCACGATCTGCGTGCGGTGGCGAAAGGCGCTGAGTTCGGTTTGCGCCGCGCTCAGGCGCGCTTCGGCCTGCGCGAGTTCAGCCTGCGCATAACCGATGGCATCTTCTCGAGCCAACGCCGAGAGTGCGTTGATCATCGCGCTGCTGCGGGCGAAGATGTCCTGCGCGATTGCCTGTGCGTCTTCCGGCGTGAAGGCCAGTACCCGCAGGTCGATCAGCCCCGAGCCGCTGTCATAGGCGATGGCGACCATCCGTTTCCAATGCGACAGCAGGTCCTCGATCGTGCCCGGCGGATGATAGGCAAAAACAGGGTCTTTTATGAGGTTTTCCTGCGACCAGATACTCCGCAGGTCGAGGTTTGCGTCCACTGCCGCGACAAGCTCCTGGCTGTGCAGAAACTTGTAAAGGATATCCGCATCCGAACTGGATGATCCCGACAGTTCCGTCACCCCCCCCAGCAATTCGATGGCCGACCCCACCTCCTCGGTACGGACCGAGAACCCGACATGGGAGGCGTATTGATCCGCCGCCCGGGTCCAGAGGTACCAGGCCGAGATCAGAACCGGCGCCAGCACCATTGCGCAGAAGCTCGCGAGCACCAGCCCGTGGCGCGCGCGCGGGCGGGCCGGGCCCACCGGAGCGCGGATCACGATGTCAGCGGCCGGGATCGTGTGGGGCGCATTCATGGGGGCGTTCATGAGGCCGCGCCGTCCAGCTTCAGCGCCGCCAGCAGCGCGTCGTCGGTGGCGCAGAAGCGGCTCAGCCGGGCGCGGTCCATCGGGTCGTCGATCAGGTCCATCAGCCGCGGCCATCGTGCTGTTCCCTGCGGCATGTCCCCTGCATTCCGATACTGTCCCGCGACCGTGATCTGCGCGCCGAAGCGCGCGGCGATATCCGCCTCCAGCGCGCCGAGAGTTGTGGTGGTATAGACCCGGTCGACCAGCGCCAGATTGTCGAGCGCGCGGCGCAAGAGCGCTGGCGGGGTACGCTCGGCCTCCGCCACCGCGCCCCAGCCGCGTATCTGGCGGGTCGCGAAGTAGCGGGTGTAGACATTGTCGTAATGGTCTCGGATGAAGCGCCTCCAGCGCGCATCGCCGCCGAAAAAATACCGCGCGGCGGGCCATTCCAGGATGCGGGCCATGCCGTAGCGCTGCGGGGTGACCAGCACGTCTGGCGTCAGCGCCCGCGCCTCTTTTAACAGATAGAAATAGAAGGATGCGATGCGCTCGCGCGGGTCGCGCAGCACGGTGAACACAAAGCGGTCCTCGGGCAACGTTTCCAGCCCTGACCAGTCAATATGCCCCGAATAGAGCCTGTATCCAGGCGGAAACTGTCTGGATCCGTTCTCGGTCTGAGTGTGCACCCGGACCGGGCTGACCGCGTCTTGACCCACGATGCGGCTCAGCTCCCCATGGATCGTCTGACCGGCGGTTTTGGGGATATGCAAAAAGACAATCGGGCTCATGCTACGAGCGCCTCCGGTGTGAAGACCTCGGGCGCGAACGGGGCTTCAGATTTGCGCAGCTCGAAGATGCCCGCGATGAAGCGCGCCGGGTCCGACGGGTCGAGATGGGTCATCTGCCAGGGCGCGAACTCCCACCACCGGCAGCGCAACATGGGCGAGATCAGATCCGGCGGCAGGCGCCATTTCTTGATCACCGCCGGATTGCCCGCCACCACCGCATAGGGGGGCACATCGCGCGCAACCACAGCGCGCGCGGCCACCACCGCGCCATCCCCGATCGTGACCCCGGCCGCGATATAGGCGCCGTGCCCCACCCAGACATCATTCCCGATGGTGGTGAGTTGCGCTCTTGTCGCCGGGGTCTGCGCGTCAAACCTATAAGCGTGGTAGGCCCCAGCATCGCGAAACCCCACTCCCAGCTCAAAGAGCCGATCGCCGAGATAAAAGGCCGGGCTGGAGGAGGCCCAGCTCATGGGGTGGTTCTGCCGGCCGATCTGAACCTCCTCCCCCAGCGAGGCATAGCGCCCGATCCGCGCGCCAAAGCAGGTGCCCGAGACCTGATAGGAAAACGCGCCCAGATGCAGCGAATGCTCATATGTGGTCCATTTCAGGCTCGCCGGTACCTCCAGCACAGTATTGGCGGGCAGCATCACATGCTGCGCGCGCCCGCGCGGCAGCACCTCGATCCCGGCCTGCTGCAACCGGGGGATCAGAACCTTCTGGTTTGCCATCGCCTGTCCTTGCTGTGGTCTTTGCAGACGCCAGAAAACCAGACCGTAGTAAACAGAGGGATAAACAGACTGATAAACCGTTCCGAAACGCCCCCGCGCGCATAAGGCAGGTGAGATCTCGTTTCGAGGAGCGGTATAATGCACCCCCTGCCCTGCCCTGCCCCCTTGCCGGCCCGCTCCCGGCGCCGCTTTGCATCGCTGCGGGTGATCGGCGCACTCATCCTGAGGGAGATGTCGACGAGCTATGGCCGCTCGGCGGGGGGGTATCTCTGGGCCGTGCTGGAACCGGCGGCCGGGATCGCTCTTCTGACCCTGGTTTTTGCGCTGGGGTTCAAATCCCCGCCACTGGGGACGAACTTCCCGCTGTTTTACGCCACCGGTATCGTGCCGTTCCTGATGTATCTCGACATCTCGGGCAAGCTCGGCACTGCCGTGATGTTTTCCAAGCCACTGCTGGCCTATCCCGCGGTGCGCTATCTCGATGCGCTGGTCGCACGGTTCCTCCTGAACGCTGTGACCCAGCTGATGGTGGGCTGTATGCTGTTTTTTGGCCTCCTGTGGGTGTTCGAGACACGCACGGTGCTCGACCCCGGTCGCATCGCGCTGGCCTTTGCCATGACGCTGGCGCTGGCGGCGGGCGTCGGCACGCTCAACTGCTTCCTGATGTCACGCTTCCCGCTCTGGCAGCGTATCTGGGCGATCCTGAACCGGCCGCTCTTCATCATCTCCTGCATCTTTTTTACGTTTGAGGCCGCTCCGGCGGAGCTGCGGTCGATCTTATGGTGGCTGCCAACCATTCATCCGATCGGGGTGATGCGGGCGGGGTTCTATCCGGGCTATGAGGCCAGCTACGCGAGCCCGTTTTACATCTTCAGCCTGAGTATGGGGATGATACTGCTGGGGCTCGCGTGCCTGCAACGCAGTCACCGCGATCTGATCCATGGGTGACCGCGGGCCCCATATCCGCATCCTGATGGGCACGTATCAGGGCGCGGACTACCTGCAGGCGCAGCTCGACAGCTTTACAGCCCAGACCCATGACAACTGGTCGCTCTGGGTGTCTGATGACGGGTCAACCGATGCCACGCCGGGGATTCTGAGGCGCTTTGCTGAGGCCCATCCGGATCGCGAGATCAGGCTTTATACAGGGTCTAAAAAGGGGATTTGCGCCAATTTCCTGTCACTGCTGACCCATCACGACCTGCCCGGCGATAGCCTGATCGCGCTGTCGGATCAGGACGATGTCTGGGCGCCCGACCGTCTGGCGGCGGTGGCGGCCCATCTGGGGCCAGGGCGCCGGGGGGCGCCGATGCTCTATGGCAGCGACACAATTGTGACCGATGCCGCGTTGCGCCCGCTCGGGCGCACACGGCGTTATAAATGGCAGCCCGGGTTCCCCAACGCGCTGCTGCAGAACATGGTCGCGGGCAATACCATGGCGTTATCGCCGGCGGGGCTCGCGCTTGTGCGCCGGGCGCAGCCGGCAACCCCGGTGCCCTGTCACGATTGGTGGCTCTATCTCCTGATCACTGGCGCCGGGGGGCGCGTGGCCTATGATCCGGTGCCACGGGTCTTCTACCGTCAGCATGGGGCAAACACGCTCGGCGCCCATCGCGGGCTCCGCGCCGCCTTGCGGCGGGTCGCCTGTCTGCGGGATGGAACCTATCGCGATTGGATCGCGTCCAATCTGGCCGCGCTCGACAGCGTGCGGGTACATCTGACCGCCCCGCACCGGGCTTGTGTCAAGCGGCTATGCGCCACGCAAGGCACAGGTGGCGTGGCCCGGCTGAGCAGCCTGCACCGCGCCGGGGCACGGCGCCACGACCGCGCCGGTCAGCTTGCTGTGTCGGTGATGGCGCTGACCGGGCATGTCTGAGTGTTTGCACCATCCTCACCGGTGATATAGGCCAGCGCGCGCGCTGCCAGATCCGCCTCCGCATCAAACGGGATGACATGGCCGTTTGCCGCCGCCGCCAGCGCCTCCCCTTGCGCGCCCAGATCAAACCCCCAGACCGGCAGGCCCGTCGCCAGCGCTTCGTGGGTGGTGTAGGAAAACGTCTCTGGCCAGATCGAGGGGATGAGCCAGCAAGTGATCCCATAGCGCATCGCGATCCGGTCGAGCTCTGCCACACGGTAGGGCCCGTGGACCTGGATCGTGTCCGGGAGCGCAAAGGTCGGATCAACTGTGCCGATGACAACAATCCGGGCCCGCGCGCCCATGGACTGCAGCACCCGCGCGCCCTTCTGATACCCGATATTCCCCAGCACACCGATCACGCCGCCCGCCCCCGGCGCCTCCACCCGCGGCACCCGCGAGGCCAGCGCATGCGGGCGCAGGGTGATCCGCCTCGCCTGATCCGGATAGGTCTGCGCCACAAGGCGGCGGCTGTCCTGTGAGAAAACGACAATGTCATCTGCCGCAGCCAAAAGCTGCCCCCAGGCCGCCTGCCAGTCAGCCAGCGTTACGACCCGCCCGTCGGGCCGGTAATGCCGATGGGCTGGGCCCGCATCTTCCGGGTCGGGCGGACCGTGATAGCGCCCGCTCCCATCGAGCAGGCAATAGGACGGGGAAATTGGGAAATAGTCATGAAACAGCACCTCCACCCGGTCTTCCGTATCACGCCGCAACGCCAGAAGCGCCTCCGGCAATGTCACGGGATCGGCGTCCCCGACCCCGCAGGAATAGATCAGATGCCGCCGCGTCAGTGGCGCCAGAAGCCGTGCCACGAAGGCCAGATCATCGGTCCCGCCCGCGATCACCCCCTGCGGGGTGCGTAGTTCCAGCTGCCAGCGCTGCGGCCCGCCCACCCGCAGGATCACCGCGCAGCCATCCCGGGCCACCGCGCGGGCCAGACGATGCTGCAGGTACTGCTCGGCGCCACCACCCAGGCTATGGGCCAGCGCAAGTGCGACCGGCGCGTCCCCCGACCGCAGCGCCTGCAGGCGGATCGCCAGCGCCAGCCGGGCCGTGCGCAGCGGATCATTGGCAATGAAGGTCTGCACAGAGGCGTCAAAACCCGGATAGCGGTCCGAGATAATCTGGTTATTGGCCTTTATAAGAGCCTGTTTTTGGACTGCCCCAAAGCTTTCGCCTCCGCGATGCTCGACAAACAGACCCGGCAGGCCCAGATGCCGCCCGCCCATCGCCGCCACGCGCTGGCACCAGTCCACCTCTTCGCCATAGCCGCGGCCGAAAGCGGGGTCGAGCCGGGGCACCCGGCGCAGCCAGTCGATCCCCATGGCCATACAGAACCCGACGCCCGTGGGCAGTATGCTCAGGAGCGCTTCGGGGTGAAACTGCGCCGCCAGCGCGTCGAGCGCCGCCCCCTCCCCGTCCGCGAGCGGCTGGCGCTGGCAGATCAGCGGCACCGAAAGGATCTCCGCATCGTTGGACATCGGCGTCACACTGGCGATGTTGTCATGTTCAAAGATCGGCCGGATCAGGCGGCTCGCCCAGCCCGCCGGTACCAGCGCGTCGGAATTCAGGAGCACCGTGGTGTGCCCCCGCGCCAAGGCAATGGCCAGCCCGGCATTTACCGATCCGGTGAAGCCTAGATTGTGCGCGTTCTCGATCAGTGTGACCCGACCGCGGGTCTGCGCCTCGGCCCAGTTCCGCAGCCAGGGCCGGACCTCCGGGTCAGTCGAACAATCCTCGACCAGCACGAGATGCCATGGCGTGTCGGTGTGGCGCGCGACATGGTCCAGCGCCTGCTGCGTCACCGCCAGGGCGTTATAGACCGGCATCACGATGGTGATCGGGCACGTGGTTGGATAGATCAGGGTCTCAGCCGGGTCGAAGGTGAAAAGTCGGGTCTCCAGCGGGCCAGATACAACTATATTTTCCAGTTGAAGACACTGTTTTACACGTTCTCGCTGTATGAGACCGGGCCGTAGCAGATAACACAGAAGCGCCGGGCTCGCGCATAGCAGAGCGTGGGCAAACCGCAGTTTGAGCCGCCACAGCGCACGCTGCAGCGCGGGCTGCGTCAGACCCGGCAGCGGTACCGTCCAGGTCACACCGTCCTTGTGCACCGCCAGATCGAACGGGAGCCCGTCGAGCGGACCTTCCAGTTCGAACCCGGTGCAGCGCGGCGCGCTATGGGCTGCCACGACATCCTCCCGCGCAATGTCGGGGGCCGCACAGACCTGCCCGTCCTCCCAGCGCAGACGCACCGAATCGGCGAGAGTCCAGCCGCTCACTTTGATGCGGGTGCCAGCAACAACCACCCGGTCGACATACCCGGCCGGGGATTGCCACGGATGGTCTGCCGCCAGAGGGCCGCCCCCGGTTTCCAGATGCAGATGGCGGGTGGCATAGCGGTGAAACAGACCTCTGAGACGGGACAGCACGGGGATCCTTCCAAGCCAGCACAGCACCGCGTGCCGCCGAAATGGTCCGCAAAGAAGCCGGGCAGCCCCCTACTCCATCGCCATCCGGATGAGCGTCCGTCCCATCAGGACAAGGTCGAAACAGAGCGAGGCATGATCTGCATAGATCAGATCCAGCCGTGCTTTGCGCAGCACGCATCTCCGGGCATAGAGCGCATCGGTTTCCGCCGCCTTAACGCAGCCTGCCAAAAGGCGCGCCTCGTAACTGTGGAACACCAGTGTCGCCAGCCCCGTCACACCGGGGCGGCTTTGCAAAACCTGACCATACAGCTCCGGGAACCTTTCTACATAGGTCCTGAGCGGCGGGCGCGGGCCGACAAAGCTCATGTCCCCGCGCAGGATGTTCCAAAGCTGGGGTAGCTCATCAAGCCGGGTCCGCCGCAGCACCCGGCCCGGGGCGGTGATGCGCCTGGCCTGATGCCCACCCGACGCTCCGCTATCCTCCGCCGCAGGCACCATGGTGCGAAACTTCCAGATCGTGAACGGCCGCCCCCCCAGCCCAACCCGCTCGGAGGCATAGAACACCCCCCTGCCCTGCGCCACGCGCAGCCACAGCGCGATCCCGGCCAGAACCGGCATCAGAAGTCCGGACAGGATCACGGCAAAGGTCAGGTCGAACAGGCGTTTCGCCACCGTCAGGGCGCTCCGGCATCAGTAGCCCGCAGCCTGCGGGCGTCTCTGCCCGTGGTGCCAAGAAGGGGTAAATATCCCGTAAAACAGCCTGTATGAGCCGCCTCCGGGGAGGTCTAAACCCCTGCATTCAAGTCTGCAAATATCCCCGCCGGAGGCCCGAAATCCTTAGTCGAGCAGCCGCAACAGATACGCGCCATAGCTGTTCTTGCGAAACTTCTCGGCCCGCGCCTGTAACGCCTCGCCCGTGATCCAGTCCTGCTGATAGGCGATCTCGTCGGGGCTTCCTGATTGCAATCCCTGCCGCGTGGACAGCGTGCGCACGAAATTCCCTGCGTCCAGCAAGCTCGCATGGGTGCCGGTGTCGAGCCAGGCATAGCCACGCCCCATCCGCTGCACCTGGAGCGCACCGTCAGCCAGATACATCTCCAGAAGCGTGGTGATCTCCAGCTCGCCGCGGTCCGAGGGTGTCACCTTGCGCGCGCGCTCCGGTGCGGTCCCATCGAGGAAATAGAGCCCGGTCACCGCGTAGTTCGACGGCGGCCTCTCCGGTTTCTCGATGATCGACTTCACGCTGCCATCCGCATCGAAATCCACCACGCCATAACGCTCGGGATCGGAGACATGGTAGCCAAAGACCGTTCCGCCGTCCGCGGGCACCTCGGCCATCAGGTCGGGCAACCCGTGGCCAAAGAAAATATTGTCTCCCAGAACCATCGCGGACGGGCTGCCCGCAAGGAAATCTTCCGCCAGGATATAGGCCTGGGCCAGCCCGTCCGGGCTTGGCTGGACGATCCAGGTGAAGGATACACCCCACTGGCTGCCATCGCCCAGTGTGCGCTGGAACTGGGCCTGGTCTTCCGGCGTGGTGATGATCGCGATCTCGCGGATGCCCGCGAGCATCAGAACGCTGAGCGGATAATAGATCATTGGTTTGTCATAGATCGGCAGCAACTGCTTGGAGACCCCGATCGTGATCGGATAGAGCCGCGTGCCGGAGCCGCCCGCCAGAATGATACCTTTGCGTGAAGTCATAAAAACAGTCTCTTTTTATGGTGTTTTTGGGGGTAAAGCCCCAAGCTCTTGCAGGATGCCGCGCAGGCTCTCGCGCCAGTCGGGCCGGGCGATCCCAAAGACCGCCGCAAGGCTCGCACAGTCCATGCGCGAGTTCTTCGGGCGCGGGGCGGGCAACGGGTAGTCGCTGCTGGGAATATCACTCACCGTGCAGGACAGGCCAGCTTGCGTGAAAATCTCGCGGGCAACATCGGCCCAGCTCACATCCGGGGAGCCCGCAAAGTGATAGGTGCCGCGTTTCTCGGG
>JASJAW010000033.1 GCA_030066795.1 Dinoroseobacter sp. | reverse complement strand
CCGCCCAAAACCTCCGGAAACTCGCGAAGTTGATCCCTGGCGTGTCGGCTCCCGCCTGAAAGCCCGGCCGGAACCCGCACGGCCGGACCAGTAAAGCGATCTCAAGACCGACTTCTTCAACACAATCATCCCAGTCCGGTCTTTCAAGCAGACTTTGGCAGCTACGGGGCAACGACTACAGCGCTTGCGGTGGAATAGTGAGGCGTATTTCGTAAGAAACAGCGGGGCGGATTAGTACCCCTCCAAAGGTCCCTCGTCTACGAAGACTATGAACTGCGATTTACACTGGTCTTTTGAATAATCGATGAGGTGCTGGAGGTCTTTGACGGCGTCTGTGCCCGGCTTGACCTTCACCGGAACAGTGTATTGGACGAGGCTTACCCACAAGATGTCTAAACCCCGCGCCCCTTCTATGCCTACCGCGTATCAGATCAAAGAAACGCAGGCATTTGTCTCCGAACTTTATCCTGGCGCACGGATTAAGGCTGTAGCGCTAGAAGGCGTTGTCTTCTCCTATCCCGACTAGGCAGGCGCGACTCATGAAGCCGTCCAGCCGATTGGGGGCGCTTGATGAACCCCGAAGCCTATCTTCGCTCGCGCTAGCGCCGGGGACGGTGGTTTCATTACAACCGCCGCGGCGGCAAGGAGGCGTCCCTTGGCGTTCATGGCCTACCGCCTGACGACCCAAAGGTTAAGGCTGCATACTGGGCCGAACACGCTCGCTGGCAGGATATGCCTCCGGACACGGAAACACCCAAATCCGGCTCTTTTGCTTGGGCTTTGGACATATACACGTCTGGCGACCACAAGTGGAAAACTTACTCCGAAGACACAAAAAAATCCCGCTTGGCCATCTTTAACCGCTACCGCAAGGCGTATGGATCGCGCGCTGTCCTCTATTACTGCGGAAGCTATCGAAACCGCTCTATATGCTAAGGGCGGGCACGGCGCATGGAACGAATACAAGGCACTGAAGCCCGTCTTCGAGCACCTGCGCAAGCTGCGGATCATTCCGAAGAACCCATATACAACGGTGCAGATCGATAAGCCTGAAACCAAGGGCTTCCCAACGGCGACTCCTGAAGAAATCGAACGTTTCAAAAAGCACTGGCAGGTCGGAACAGTCGAGCGGCTGGTGTTCGACCTAGCCCTACTCACCGGCGCAGCTCGTGTGGACCTTTGTGTATTGGGTCGCAAGAATATCCAGGGAGATATTCTTACCTTCCGCCGTCACAAGACCGGAGCTGAAGCATTAGTGCCTATGACGCCGGACCTGCGCGCAGTGATTGCCGGTACGAAGGACATAGCTCCTTCACTCATTCTAAACAGCCAGGGACGGCCGTTTACCAAGGAGAGCCTTGGCAATCTGTACGGTAACGCGGCCAAGGCAGCAGGGGTAGAGTCACGCCTGCACGGACTGCGCAAAGCGTTCTGTGTGTACTGGGCAGAGAACGGTTATACGCCGCACCAGATCGCAGCAATGTCCGGGCACCTGACCCTTTCGGAGATCGAGCGATACACTAAAGATGTGGACCGCAAACGCATAATACAGGCTATCGCGGGGAACAAATGATGGGACACAAGATCCCCCAAAAGGGACACACATCTGCAAGTCACTGTAAAAAAGGATATAATTACGTGGAAAAGTAGAATGGCGACCCCGGCAGGATTCGAACCTGCAACCTGCCCCTTAGGAGGGGGCTGCTCTATCCAGTTGAGCCACGGGGCCAGTTTGTCGACCGAGTCATATCTGCAGCGTCGCAGGCTGTCACGGCTCTAATTTGGACTCCAAGCCCTCAAAGGCGGTCTGGCTTCTACGCCGTTCTTGGCCCACAGAACTGGTGTTTTACGAACGGGACGGAATGGGATCAGCGCCCCGTCCAGCTGGGGGGCCTTTTTGCGAGAAACGCCTCCATGCCTTCCTTAAAATCCGCGCTCATATAGGTCATTTCGATCAGGTCGGCGTCCTCAACCTGCGTGGATGCCCGGTTCCGGCGCAGAGCTTCTTTCGTCGCTCGCAAGGTCAGCGGCGCCATTGCGCCAACTTGCGCTGCTAGGTCAGCGGCCCGCGAAAGAAGTGCCTCTTCGCCTTCGAGGCGCTGGCTGATTAGCCCCACCTGCAGCGCTTCGTCCGACCGTATGAGGCGTGCCGTAAAAAGCATCTCGCGAACACGGCCCGCGCCCAGTAGTTCGGACAGGCGGGCGAGGTTCCCAGCAGAAAGGCAATTACCAAGTGTCCGGGCGATGGGAAATCCGAACTTCAGACTATCGCTTGCGATGCGCAGATCGCAGACCGCCGCGATCGAGGCACCACCACCCGTACACGCCCCGTGAATTGCTGCAATAGTGGGTAGTCTGCAGGTTTCTATCGCGGTCAGAACGGCTTCGATCCGTGCCTCGTAATCCAACGCATCCTGCGGTTTGTTGAAGCTGCGAAACTGGGTCATGTCGGTGCCCGCAGCGAAGGCCTTGCCACCCTCGCCCTTCACGACAATAGCGCGGATGCCCTCTCGCTCATGGGCCGTCGCGCAGGTCTCGGCCAGTCCTTCATACATGGCGAAGGTCAGTGCGTTGCGGGCTTGAGGACGGTTGAACGACACCCAAAGGGTGCCGTTTTTCTCTTCACTCAGAAGCTCGTCTGTCATCCGTAGAAGTACTCAACAAGGAAGAGCGGGATCGACGGTATGTAGGTACACATCAGGAGCACAGTCAGCAGGACCAGAATGAACCAGATGTTGACCTTGGACACCTCCCAGATATTGGCACGCGCCACTGCACAGGCCGTGATCAGAACCGAAGCCACCGGCGGCGTTTGCTGACCAATTGCGAGGTTCAGCGTCACGACCAGACCAAAGTGGATCGGGTTGATATCGGCTGCTACGATCAATGGGATAACGATCGGAACAACCAGAATGATGGCGGCTGCCGAGTGCAGAAAGAAGCCGATGATCAGGAAGAAGAAGTTCAGGATCAACAGGATGATCCACTTGTTATCGGTGATGTTCAGGATGCCCTGCGCAATGTCCTGTGGGACCTGAGCCCGGGTCAGGAAACCGCCCATCACAACCGAAGCCGCAACCAGCACCATCACAACCGCGGTCTGCATACCACCGTCTAACATCGCGTTCTTAAGGTGCCTCAGGTCCACCTGGCGGTAGTAGAGGCTCACGGCGATGGCGGCGAGCACTGCGAGACCGGCCGCTTCCGTTGCCGTGACGAACCCACCGAAGATACCGCCAAGAATAATAACCGGCAGTGCGAAAGCAGGCAGCGCGTCAACAAAGGTCTCGCGCAGGCGCTTGAAGTTGAAGGCCTCTTCGGTTGGGAGGTTGTAGCGACGCGCGAAGATATGCGCGACAAGCATCAGACCCGCGGCCCCCATCAGACCCGGTACAACACCAGCGACGAACAATTGCTCCACCGAGACATTGGCGGACGTTGCGTAGAGGATCATCGGTATCGAGGGCGGAATGATGATCGCCAGTGATGCCGATGATGACGTTACGGCTGCAGACAGCGGCCCGCCATAGCCACGCTTCTTCATCTGAGGAATAAGAACGGAACCCATCGCAGCCACGTCTGCAACAGCGGAACCAGAAATCTCAGCGAAGAACAGCGACACGCCGATGTTCACCATCGCCAGACCACCGCGCACAAAACCAATAATGGCCGAAACGAAGTTGATCAGTCGGTCCGTGATACCGCCCGCGTTCATGATAGCGCCTGCCAGTACAAACATCGGGATCGCGATCAGGGAGAACTTGGTCGATCCGTTGTACATATCCAGCGCAACGGTCACGAGTGCGCCGGTCCCTTCCATCACGATCAGGCCGAAGATAGCGGATACGGCCAGCGCCACGGCAATTGGGATGTTCAGGCAAATCATTGCCACCATTGCCACGAATATTCCGAACATCAGCATCAGGCGTTCCCCGCTTTTTTCATTTCATGCTCAACCTCTTCCTCGATCTCAGCGTGCTCCAGCGAAACTCCGGACGCCGTCGTTCGCCAGTAATCGGGAAGGCTAAGCGCCTGGCAGATGAGGAAGAGCACCGCACCGATGGGGATCACTGATTGGGTAAAGGTGACAGGCACCCAGGTTAGTGAAATCAGGCTCATTCCTGTCATGACCTTCAGGACTGTGAACCCTGACCATGCGAGTAGGATGAAGAACCCAGCGGTGACGGCTTCGGCAAACGCTACAGCCCACATGCGCGCTGGCATGGGGATCGACAGCAGAACGCTGTCGAAGCCGATATGGCGGCGACGCAGCGCCGCGAGAGCTGCTCCATAATATGTAATCCATGCCAGCAGGATGGCGGCCACCTCGTCATACCAGCTGAAGCTGGAGCCTGCGAGCCGCCACAAAACGGCAACGATTACAACGAAGGTCAGGAGCACCATCAGGAAGATGACGAACCATTCCAGAAGAGTCTCAAGGACTGCTTTTAGCTGGGAGAGCATAGAGGATCCGTAGTCTTTAGGCATCAATGATCTGCGGCGTTGAGGAACGCCAACAATCTGTTTCTGGATTGTCCGGGAAGCCCGGAAGGGCCGCCCGCGAGCCGGGCAGCCCCCCAGGGAGGTAGATTATGACCCTTCAGCCAGGGACTGAACGGTTTCGATCATTTCCGCGGCGCCATCGACGGTGGCGGCGAATTCTTCATAGATCGGTCCGGAGGCTGCGACGAAAGCCGCTTTGTCCGCCTCGTTCACGTTTACGCCCGCGTCTTTGATTACACCGAGAAGCTCGGTTTCGAGGTTCGCTGCGATCTCATAGACAGTGTCCTGCGTTTCAGTGCCGCAAGCTTCCAGCGCTGCGCGCACGTCTTCAGGCCAACCCTGCCACTGGTTCTCTGCCACCACGACATAAGCCGGCGTGTACACGTGCCCGGTGATCGACAGATACTCCTGCACTTCCTGGAACTTCGCCGACGCGATCTGAGCGTAAGGATTTTCCTGACCGTCGATGACCTTGGTCTGCAGCGCGGTGAACACTTCCGAGAAAGACATCGGGGTCGGGTTCGCACCGTACTGCTGGAACATCTTGACGCGCCACTCGCCATTCGGCGTCCGCAGCTTCACGCCTGCAAGATCTTCAGGTGTATTGATCGGACGCACGTTGTTGGTGATATGGCGGAAGCCGTTTTCCATGTAACCAATGATGCGGTAGCCTTGGCTGAGCGCAGCTTCCTGGAACTTGTCGCCCAGAGCGCCTTGTACGCGCTTCATGTGCTCGCGGTCACGGATGATGTAGGGCATCTCGAAGATACCGAACTCGGGCGCGACCGAGGACATCACGGACGACGGCAGGGACATATGCACCTGACCCAGCTTCAGTTTCTGAAGCATCTCGCGGTCGTTACCAAGCTGGCTCGCGCCAAATGTCTGCACTTCGGCGGCATCACCAAGCTTGCCGTTTGCGCACTCTGCGAACGCATTCACAGAGGCTTCAAACAGCGAGCCGGGTGCGCCGACATGGCCAAAACGCAATGTCAGATCTGCGGCCATTGCCGACAGCGGCAGCGTGGCCGCTACGGTTGCGCCCAGAAGCATGGTCTTCACTTTCATCGGATATTCCTCCCTGGTTTATGTCCGATTTCTTCTTTGGTTATTCAGCAGCGAGGCGTGGCGCCTCGGTCGTCTTAAGGTGTTCCATGGCGGCCATGATGCCGCCCTCGTTATGCGGAACACCCGCTTTGGCGAGGCCCATTTCCACTCCCGAAAGCGTGGCCATCAGCATCAGGTCGTTGAAGTCTCCCAAGTGACCGATGCGGAACACTTTGTCGGCAACTTTGCTCAGCCCGTTACCAAGCGAGATGTCGTAATGCTCCAGCGTGGTGGCACGGAATGCATCGGCTGAATGACCTTCCGGCATCATCACCGCCGTCAAAACGCCGCTCTCCTGGCCTTGCTGCGCGCAAAGAACTTCAAGCCCCCAAGCCCGGACAGTCGCGCGTGTAGCGCGCCCGTGCCGTTGATGGCGTTCGAAGACATTCTCCAGCCCCTCCTCATGAAGCATGTCTATCGCTTCATTTAGGCCGTAGAGGAGGTTTGTCCCGGGGGTGTACGGAAAGTAACCGGTCGAGTTGGGGCCGAGCATATCCTGCCAATCCCAGTAAGACCGTTGCATGGTGGCCGTTTTCGACACTTCCAGCGCCCGATCGCTGGCGGCGTTGAAGCTCAGGCCCGGCGGAAGCATCAGACCCTTTTGTGATCCAGAGACGCAGACATCCACGCCCCACTCGTCAAATCTGAAATCGACGGAGGCGAGGCCGGATATCGAGTCCACCATCAAAAGCGCCGGGTGACCCGCGGCATCAATTGCCTTGCGCACCTCCGCAATCGGAGAAACGGAGCCAGTCGACGTTTCGTTATGAACAACACAGACGGCTTTAATCTCGTGAGTGGTGTCGGCACGAAGGCGATCTTCAATGGCTTGCGGATCTGCTCCGCCGCGCCAGTCGCCTTCGATGAATTCAGGGTTCAGGCCAATTTTCTTCGCCATCTTCTGCCAAAGCGTTGCGAAGTGACCCGTTTCATACATGAGCACTTTGTCGCCGGGCGATGTGGTATTTACGAGCGCTGCTTCCCAAGCGCCGGTTCCGGAGGACGGGAAGATGAAGACGTTCTGCTCAGTCTTGAAGATTGACTTCATGCCCGCGAGTGACTTTTGGCCCACCTCCGCAAAATCAGGTCCACGATGGTCGATCGTCTGCATGCTGATCGCACGCAAAATGCGATCTGGCACTGCACTTGGCCCCGGGATCTGCAAGAAATGGCGTCCGGCTTTACGCATCGTGGTTCACTCCCCCCACTATATGTCTGCCGCTTGGCTGACATGGCGCTGTTAGGCAGAACGCAATGCAACCGAGGGCGTATTGGATGTTGCGTATAAAGAATTATGAATTCATAATCCAGTCAACAAAAAATTTGGGAGTGGTGCATGGGTTTGATGGAGAAGTCGCCGATCGCCGATCGGCTGCGTGGAAACATCGAAGGCGAGCTGCTGTTTGATGCGTTTTCGCGTGGCCGTTATTCGACCGATGCCTCGATTTACCAGATGACGCCCACTGGCGTGGTGATCCCAAAAACGATCGCTGACATCGAAACTTCCATCGGTACCGCGCGAGAAATCGGAGCCTCGATCCTGCCGCGCGGGGGCGGCACGTCGCAATGCGGGCAGACAGTGAACCACTCGCTCGTCATCGACAACTCCAAGTATTTCAACAAGATACTGGAACTGGATGTAGAGAACCGGCGCTGTGTTGTTCAGCCGGGCATCGTCTTGGACGAACTGAACAGAGCGCTAAAGCCGCATGGACTGTGGTTCCCGGTCGATGTCTCTACGTCATCGCGCGCAACCATCGGCGGGATGGCGGGCAACAACTCCTGCGGCGGGCGGTCCCTGCGCTATGGCACGATGCGCGACAACGTACTGTCGATCGACGCGATCATGGCCGATGGCACCAAGGCCTCCTTCGGCCCAACGGACCGAAACACGGCGCCCGCGAACGATTCGACCTCCGCCCTGATTGCTGAAATGTTGGCACTGGGGGAGCGGGAACAGGCGGAGATTGCCGCGCGATTCCCCAACATCATACGACGTGTGGGCGGGTATAACATCGACGCGCTGACACCCGACCATACCGTCAATAACATGTCCCACCTGCTGGTTGGTTCGGAAGGCACGCTGTCCTACTTTACTGCGATCGAGCTGAAGCTGTCGCCGGTGCAGGGCACGAAGGTGATGGGCGTCTGCCATTTCCCGACCTTCTACAAGGCGATGGACGCATCACAGCATCTGGTGAAGCTGAAACCCGCCGCCGTGGAACTGGTCGATGACACGATGATTGCGCTCGCGCGCGATATTCCGCTGTTCCGCAAGACCATCGAAGAATTCGTTGTCGGCGAACCAGCGGCTTTGCTGCTCGTAGAATTCGATGAAGGGTCCGGCGCCGCGAACGCTGCCAAGCTACGAGAGTTGGAAGAGGCGATGGGCGATATAGGCTTTTCCTTCAAAGGCGAGGGCGAGGCCTGGGGCGGCGCGGTGGGCGTGACCGATGCGCGCTTGCAGGCGGATATCGGCGAGCTGCGGAAATCCGGCCTCAACATCATGATGTCGATGAAGCAGGAGGGGAAACCTGTCTCTTTCGTGGAGGATTGCGCGGTCGAACTGCCCGATCTCGCCGAATACACCTCCGGGCTCACAGATATCTTCGAGAAACATGGCACGAAGGGGACTTGGTATGCGCACGCCTCCGTCGGCTGTTTGCATGTCCGTCCCGTGCTGAACATGAAGCTCGACAAAGACGTCAAAACCATGCGGGCGATTGCGGAGGAATGCTTTGACCTCGTTGCAAAGTACAAAGGCTCCCATTCGGGGGAGCATGGCGACGGGATCGTGCGGTCGGAGTTCCACGAAAAGATGTTCGGCCCGCAGATGGTCGCGTCGTTCAACGAAGTGAAGGATCGATTTGATCCGAACCGCGTATTCAACCCCAATAAAATCGTACAGCCGCCGAAAATGGATGACCGGCGCCTGTTCCGCTATGGCCCCGATTACGAGGCGAAGGATCTCAAGACCAAGCTAGATTGGTCCGACTGGCCCGGCAAGGGTGGCGGATTTCAGGGCGCCATCGAGATGTGTAACAACAACGGCGCGTGCCGGAAGCTGAAAGGCGGGGTGATGTGCCCGTCCTACCGCGTGACGCGGAACGAGCGGGACGTCGTTCGGGGGCGCGCGAACTCCCTTCGGTTGGCAATCACAGGTCAGTTGGGGCCGGATGCGCTGGCCTCCGATGACATGGCGGAGACGATGAAGCTCTGTGTCTCCTGCAAAGGGTGCAAGCGCGAATGTCCGACCGGCGTGGATATGGCCCGGATGAAGATCGAGGTTCTGGCAGCGCGAGCGGAGAAGAACGGGCTGAGCCTTCATGACAAGCTTGTGGGCTACATGCCCCGCTATGCGCCCTATGTGGCAAAGGTTCCGTGGCTTGCCAATATGCGGAACTGGGTACCCGGCGCAGCGAAACTGACCGAAGGTATGACTGGATTTGCAGCCAGCCGGAAACTGCCGGAATGGGCATCGAAGCCTTTCAAAGACACTGAATTCACTGACACCGATCCGGATGTCGTGCTCTTTGCCGATGTGTTCAACCGCTACTTCGAGCCGGAGAACCTGCGCGCGGCGGGCCGGGTTCTGAAAGCCGCCGGGCTCAAGGTGAAGGTGGCCACGCCCGTCGACGGTGGCCGATCGCTTGAATGCGGGCGAACCATGCTGGCGGTTGGGCTGGTCGAGGAAGCGCGTATTGAGGCCAGGCGCCTTTTGGCCGCACTGACGCCTTACGCCGCGAAAGGCGTGCCGATTGTTGGGCTGGAGCCGTCGTCTCTGCTGACACTTCGCGATGAGATTCCCGCGCTGGTTCCCGGCGCGGACGCTCAGCTTGTGGCGGAGCATGCCAAGATGTTTGAGGAGTATTTTGTGACCCTCGAAACACCCCCTGCCCTCATGGCGCTGGAGCGTCCGGTTTTGCTCCACGGCCATTGCCATCAGAAAGCCCACAACGTGATGGGCGCGGTCCAAAAAGCGCTCAGAACGATTCCGGACCAAGAGCTTGAGATGGTTGAGACAAGCTGCTGCGGAATGGCCGGGGCTTTTGGATACGGCAAAGATACGCTAGAAACCTCGCTTAAGATGGCGGAGTTGGACCTTTTACCGGCAGTGCGCAAAGCACCCGAGAACGCGATCATCGTGGCGGACGGGACGTCCTGTCGTCACCAAATCAAGGACGGAACAGAACGCGCGGCCCTTCATGTCGCACGGGTTCTGGAAATGGCACTGGTGGCGAAAGGAAGCTGATATGAACCTGTCTAAACCGATCGCCCGCCCTTCGCTTCATGAGGAACTCGTAGACCGCGTTCGCGAGCTGATCATCGAGGGTGAGTTGGAGCCGGGAACAAAGATCCCCGAGAAGGAACTTTGCGAGAATTTCGGAGTATCGCGCACGCCAATGCGGGAGGCTCTCAAAGTTCTGGCCAATGAAGGCCTCGCCGTTCTGGAGCCGAACCGTGGCGCGTGGGTGTCCACAGTCACGATGGAAGAACTGGAAGAGACCTTTCCCGTTCTGGCGGCTTTGGAACGATTGGGCGGTGAGCTCGCCTGCGTCAACGGCACCGACACACAGATCGCTTTTGTGCGCGAGCGTCATGACGACATGGTCCGCCACTTCAAGGCGCGGGATCGCCAGCCCTACTTCAAAGCGAACCAGGATATCCATGATGGGATACTGCGCGCTGCGGCCAATCCCGTCCTCAGCCAGCACCATCGTGTACTTGCATCACGTGCAAAGCGCGCCCGGTTCCTGGCCAATATATCTGACGCGCGCTGGAGCCAGGCGGTCGATGAGCATGAAGATATCATCGCCGCACTGGAAGCGAGAGACGGCGTAAAACTTGGGCAGATCCTGTCAGAGCATCTAATGAACAAGTTTGCGGCGCTCAAAGAGCGCGTCGACGGATAAGTCCGCGACGCCGACACGCTTGCACTGCATGATGGCGCTAACGTAGCATACAGCCTAGCTGATTTGCTCGGCCACTTGTTTTGCCTGACCCAGGAGCGTCCATGTCCGATATCTCTGATCCTCCCGCCCGGCGCACGCTTACTCTACGGGATGTGTCGGAAGCTTCCGGGGTGAGCGAGATGACAGTGAGCCGTGTTCTCCGCAATCGGGGGGACGTCTCGGAAGCGACACGCGAGAAGGTTCGGGAAGCTGCGCGGGCCCTCGGCTACGTGCCGAACAAGATTGCCGGGGCTCTGGCGTCGAACCGCGTGAACCTTGTGGCCGTGATTATCCCCTCGATGTCGAACATGGTCTTTCCAGAGGTCATGGGGGGGATCAACGCGCAGCTGGAAGAAACCGAGCTGCAGCCGGTCGTGGGCATCACAGACTACCTTCCTGAGAAGGAAGAGAAGGTCCTTTACGAGATGCTCTCCTGGCGTCCCTCGGGCATCATCATTGCGGGTCTCGAACACACTGATGCCGCGCGGGCGATGCTACAAAACTCCGGCATCCCTGTGGTCGAGATTATGGATACGGACGGCACACCGGTGGATTGCTGTGTTGGCATTTCACATCGCCGCGCAGGGCGCGAGATGGCCGAAGCCATTCTGGCCGCTGGCTATCGCCGGATCGGGTTCATGGGCACCAAAATGGCGCTCGATCACCGGGCACGGAAACGCTACGAGGGCTTCGTCGAAGGGCTCGCCAAGGGCGGTGTCGAACTGGCGGACTGGGAGTTCTACGAAGGCGGATCGGCCCTTGGCAAAGGGCGCGAGTTGACCGCCGCCATACTGGATCGTACGCCAGACCTAGACTTTCTTTATTTTTCCAATGATCTGATTGGTGCCGGTGGATTGCTTCTGGCGCAGGAGCGCGGGCTTGATATCCCGGGCCGCCTTGGCATGGCGGGTTTCAACGGTGTGGAGTTGTTGCAAGGCCTTCCCACCAAGCTGGCAACCATTGACAGTTGCCGCAAAGAGATTGGGCGCGAAGCCGCGAAGATGGTGATGGCGCGTGCAGACGGATCCTTGCCCGCTGAAACGGTGTCTTTAACGCCATCTCTGGATCCTGGCGAGACGATGCGGACCGTCTAGGACCGGGTTTCTTTCTGAAAGACGCCACTGGCGTGAGAAGCACTTTCATGGCAGATTTACTATAACCGTTGCGTTTGCAACGAGTTTAGTGTCTGGGAGGACCCGATTTTGAATACGTCCGGACCCTCGCGAGAGATGGTGCAAGACCCGCGCTCGTCTGCGTCCCATCCCGGCTACATGCCTGGATTTGGAAACGATTTTGAAACCGAAGCTCTGCCGGATGCCTTGCCGCAAGGCATGAACAGCCCGCAGAAGTGCAACTATGGCCTTTATGGCGAACAACTCTCTGGCACGGCTTTTACAGCACCGAGTCATCAAAACGAACGCACCTGGTGCTATCGTATTCGACCGTCGGTAAGGCACTCTGGTCGGTTCAAACCCCTCGATCTGCCCTACTGGACGAGTGCGCCCCTGATCGACCCTAACCTAATCAGCTTGGGTCAGTTCCGTTGGGACCCAGTTCCTCATCAGGACGCGCCACTGACTTGGCTTACTGGCATGCGGACAATGACGACCGCCGGAGACGTCAACACGCAGGTCGGTATGGCAGCGCATATCTACCTTGTGACGCGTTCGATGGAGGACGCGTATTTCTACTCTGCCGATAGCGAATTGCTTGTGGTCCCCCAAGAAGGTCGGCTGCGGTTTCTTACCGAGCTAGGGATCATTGACCTCGAACCCAAAGAGATCGCCATTCTGCCCAGAGGACTGACCTACCGGGTGGAGGTTCTGGAAGGACCCGCGCGTGGATTTGTATGCGAGAACTATGGTCAGAAGTTCGCGCTGCCGGGGCGCGGTCCGATCGGCGCCAACTGCATGGCGAACCGCCGCGACTTCAAGACACCGGTCGCTGCTTTTGAAGACCGTGAAGTCGCATCGACGGTGACCGTCAAATGGGGTGGGCAGTTTTACCAAACGGAAATCGGACATTCGCCACTCGACGTCGTGGCGTGGCATGGCAACTACGCGCCCTGCAAATACGATCTGCGCGATTACTGTCCGGTTGGAGCGGTATTGTTCGACCACCCAGACCCGTCCATTTTCACGGTGCTAACCGCTCCTTCTGGCGTCGAAGGCACCGCGAATATCGATTTCGTGCTGTTCCGAGAACGTTGGATGGTCGCCGAGAATACATTCCGACCGCCCTGGTACCACCGCAATATCATGTCGGAGCTGATGGGAAACATATACGGCCAGTACGATGCCAAACCGCAGGGCTTCGTTCCGGGCGGGATGAGCCTGCACAACATGATGCTGCCGCACGGGCCTGATCGCGACGCCTTCGAAGGCGCCTCAAACGCCGAGCTTGCGCCACACAAACTCGACAACACCATGTCGTTCATGTTTGAGACCCGGTTTCCGCAGCACCTCACACCATTTGCTGCCAAAGAAGCACCGTTGCAGGACAACTACGTGGACTGCTGGTCCGATCTGGAGAAGAAATTCGACGGCACACCCGGTTTGAAATGACGGGAAGTTGAGTATCTTTGCATCAAAGACGACGCGGAGGGAGGATCGGGAATGAGCAGTGCTTTTGCCTCGGCCGGAGATTTGACAGCGAAAGAAACGAGCTTCACCGAGATCGGGGACGGACTCTGGGCGTTCACAGCCGAGGGGGACCCGAATTCCGGCGTTATCATTGGCGATGACAGCGTCATGGTGGTGGAGGCGCAGGCGACGCCTCGACTGGCCGAGAAGGTGATTTCGGAAATCCGGAAGGTCACTCCCAAACCCATCACGCATCTGACCCTAACCCATTACCACGCCGTTCGCGTTCTGGGGGCCTCCGCCTATGGCGCTGAGCAGGTGATCATGTCTGACACGGCGCGGGCGATGGTCGCCGAACGCGGACAGGAGGATTGGGATAGCGAGTTCGACCGCTTTCCACGCCTGTTCGAAGGACATGAAAGTATCCCGGGCCTGACCTGGCCGACGACAACGTTTTCGGACCGCATGACGGTCTATCTCGGCAAAAGACGGGTCGACATCATGCATTTGGGGCGCGCGCATACAGCCGGGGATGCCGTGATCTGGGTCCCGGACGCTGAGGTTATGTTCACGGGCGATATCGTAGAGTATCACTCCGCCTGCTATTGCGGGGACGGGCACCTGACTGAGTGGGGACAGACACTGGATAACATCGCCGCGTTTGAACCGCAGGCAATCGCGCCGGGACGCGGTGACGCGCTGGTGGGCCCGGACATGGTCTCAGCGGCGATTGAATCGACGCGGGACTTCGTGGACAGCACCTATCGGCCCGCCGAACGGGTTGCGGCCCGCGGAGGGAGCCTGAAAGATGCTTGGACAGCGGTACGCGCAGAGTGCGATCCGAAGTTCTCGGACTACGCGATTTATGAACACTGCCTGCCGTTCAACGTCTCGCGCGCCTATGACGAAGCGCGCGGGATAGAAACTCCGCGTGTATGGACCGCCGCGCGTGACAAAGAGATGTGGACGGAGCTGCAGGGGTAAGCGATGCCGGATCGGTTTGGGCCCGCGCGTGGGGAGTTGTGGTTTCGCCTGATATTCAGCCTGTTTGGGTTGGCATTAATGGGGTTCGCTCTGGTCTATCGAGGACTCGGTGGGATCGCATGGGTGGAGGTGGTGTTGATTGCTTCGGCGTTCTTCGGTGGGACAGCACTCTGGACGGGAACCCGCTTATGGCGGACCCGGGGAGGCCAAGATGGCTTATGAGTACAAGCCCTATAACTTTGTTGCGCCTGCGGGACTGACCGCGCCAGAAGACAAGAAAAAGGTCGTGATTGTCGGCGCGGGCCCCATCGGCCTGGCTATGGCGATCGAGTTGGCCAATCACGGGCAGCCCAGCGTTGTGCTAGACGACAACAATGTGGTTTCAGTCGGCAGCCGGGCAATCTGCTGGTCTAAACGCAGTCTGGAGATTTTCGACCGGCTGGGCATCGCCGAGCGCGCGCTGGACAAAGGTGTGACGTGGCAGATCGGACGTACATTTCACCGCGACAAGGAAGTGTTCAGCTTCGACTTGCAGCCCGACGAGGGCCACAAGATGCCGGCATTCATCAACTTGCAACAGTACTACGTGGAGCAATTTCTGATCGACCGCGCGCAGGAGATCGACCTGATTGATCTGCGGTTCCAGAACAAGGTTGTATCACTGGATCAGGAACCCAACGGTGCGATCCTTGATATCGAAACGCCGAACGGAATGTACGCGTTGGAAGCGGATTATGTGCTGGCCTGCGACGGGGCGCGCTCCCCAATCCGGGGTATGCTAGGGCTGGAATTCGAGGGCGAATTTTTTGAAGAGCGTTTCCTGATCGCCGATATCGAAATGGAAGCTGAGTTCCCATCTGAGCGTCATTTCTGGTTTGAGCCAGAATTTCATGCCGGCCAATCGGCTTTGCTGCACAAACAGCCCGACAGCATCTATCGGATCGATCTTCAACTTGGGTGGGATGCCAACCCAGAGCACGAGATGACGCCCGAGGTCGTGATTCCCCGTATCGAGAAGGTTGTTGGCCACTCAGATTTTCGACTGGATTGGGTCAGTGTTTACTCGTTTCAATGCAGACGCTTGCAGAGTTTCATCCATGGTCGCGTTATTTTCGTCGGCGACAGTGCACACATAGTCAGCCCATTTGGCGCACGGGGTGGCAATGGCGGCTTGCAGGACGTGGACAATCTCGGATGGAAGCTGGCGGCTGTTTTAGACGGGCGGGCGGACTCCCGCCTTCTGGATAGCTATGATCGGGAGCGGGTGTACGGTGCGGATGAAAACATTGCCACTTCAGCCCGGTCCACAAAGTTCATGACACCGGCAGACGGTATCGAACGTACGTTTAGGGATCAGGTGCTAAATCTCGCAGACAAGGCAGAATTCGCGCGGAGCTGGGTAAATTCAGGGCGCCTTTCCAAACCGTGCACGTATCCGCTGGATGCACCCGATAACAGGCGACTTCCGCCAAGCGCACGCCCCGGAACCGTGGCGCCTGACGCGCCTCTGGCCGGCGACTGGCTGTTGTCTCAGCTTGGGCGCGATATGGTTCTGCTGGCTTTGGGCCGACCTGCACCTGATGTCGGTGGATGCCGGGTTCTGTCGCCAGGTACCAACGACGCGATCCGCACACGATACCTGGGAGCGGCTGAGGGCGCGTATTATCTAATCAGACCAGATCAAGTTGTCGCTGCGCGCTGGGTCGATGCCGCGGTGGAGGAGATCAAGAACGCCGCTGCGAGTGTCTGGAAAGGCATTTAGAATGACTTTGGTAACGCACCCCAACCTGGACGAACATGATGCGTTCTATGCCGAGCTTCTTGCGGCTCATCGCGGTCTGAGTGACGAAGAGAGCCATGCTTTAAATGCGCGCCTGGTTCTCATCCTTGCCAACCACGTGGGCGATCTTGAAGCGCTGAGGGCTGCGTTGGAACTCGCACGCAAGTAAAGCCCCGACATCCGCCGGGGCTTTGAGAGGCGCATCAATCCAGTTAGACCGTAAACTCGAGCGGGCGCACCTGTTGAAAAAGGCCAGTCGCCTTGAGTTTGTCCTGAACCGTGGCAGGTAGCGGGGCATCCAGATACAGCATCGCGATCGCGTCGCCGTTGGTCTCGCTCCGTCCCAAAGTAAAGTTCGCGATGTTTACATCGTTCTGGCCCAGCGTATTGCCCAGCGTGCCGATGATGCCGGGCACATCCTGATTGGTCGTGTAGAGCATGTGCTGGCCGATCTCGGCATCGATATTGATGCCCTTAATCTGAATGAAACGCGGCTTGCCGTCGGAGAACACAGTACCCGCAATAGATCGAACACGGTCGGGCGTTTTCACGGTCAGCTTGATATAGCCATCAAACACGCCGGACTTGTCTTGTGACGTAGTGGAAATCCCAATACCGCGTTCCTTCGCGATAACCGGAGCGGAAACCATGTTCACGTCCGGGTTCGTGGCCCGCATGATCCCCGCGATGGCCGCGCAATTCAACGCCTCAAGATTCATAGTCGAAACTGAACCGTTATAAAGGATCTCAATGCTGTCGATCGCCTCATCGGTGAGCTGGCCGACGAACGTGCCCAGGTGCCCGGCAAGCTTGACCCAAGGCCCCATGACCTTGGCCTCTTCGGCTGTCACGGACGGCATGTTCAGCGCGTTCTCCACAGCTCCGGACAACAGGTAGTTCGACATCTGTTCAGCGACCTGGAGGGCAACGTTCTCCTGCGCCTCTGTCGTAGCTGCCCCAAGGTGCGGCGTGCACACGACATTGGGTAGATTAAAGAGCGGGTTTTCTGTTGCTGGTTCTTCAGAGAACACGTCAAATGCTGCGCCTGCCACATGGCCTGACTGCAAAAGGTCAGCGAGCGCAATTTCGTCAACAAGCCCACCGCGTGCGCAGTTAATGACCCGCACACCCTTTTTGGTCTTCTCAAGCGCTTCGCGGCTCAGGATATTTCGGGTCTGGTCGGTAAGCGGGACGTGCAGGGTAATGAAGTCCGCACGGGCCAGCAGGTCATCAAGTTCGACCTTTTCCACACCGAGTTTCGCGGCCCGTTCTTCGCTCAGGAATGGATCGTAGGCGATGACTTTCATCTTCAGGCCCACGGCGCGCTCACAGACAATTCCGCCGATATTGCCAGCGCCGATAACACCGAGGGTTTTGGCCGTCAGCTCGACTCCCATGAATTTCGACTTCTCCCACTTGCCCGCATGGGTGGAAACAGATGCTTCGGGGATCTGGCGCGCGACGGCGAACATCATCGCAATCGCATGCTCGGCGGTGGTGATCATGTTGCCGAAAGGCGTGTTCATGACGATCACACCTTTTTTGGACGCAGCGACTTTGTCCACGTTATCAGTCCCGATACCTGCGCGGCCCACGACTTTCAGATTGTCGGCGTTTTGCAAGAGCTTTTCGGTGACTTTGGTGGCGGACCGGATGGCAAGGCCGTCGTACTTGCCGATCACTTCGGCGAGCTTTTCCTTATCCTTGCCGAGGCTGGGCTCGAAATCGACATCGATGCCGCGATCGCTAAAGATCTGAACAGCGGTTTCCGACAGTTTGTCAGAGACGAGTACTTTGGGGGCCATGGTGCGGCTCCTTTATATTGGATGACGAAGGTGCCCCGGACTTGATCCGGGGCCTCGTGGAAGTCGAGTTGCGAGGTCCCGGGTCAGGCCCGGGACGGGTCGCACCCCGTGTTCAAGCGGCAGCTTTTTGAGCGTCGATCTCGGCCTCGAAGGCCCAGTTGAGCCAGGGCAGCATCGCCTCGATATCCGAGGTTTCCACCGTCCCGCCGCACCAGATCCGCAAGCCCGCGGGCGCGTCGCGATAGGCGCCGATGTCGAGCGCGATGCCTTCGGCCTCGAGCCTTTTGGCAACGGCTTTGGCAAAGGCTGCACCGTCCTGAATGCGATCATCTGTAAACTTCAAACAGACAGAGGTGTTCGACCGCGTGGCCGGGTCCACCGCGAGGAAATCGACCCACGGTTTGGCGTCCACAAATGCTGTGATCGCGGCGGTATTTGCGTCCGCGCGGGCGATCAGACCTTGCAGGCCACCCACCGATTTCGCCCAGTCGAGCGCGAAGAGGTAGTCTTCAACGCAGAGCATCGAGGGCGTGTTGATTGTGGCGCCGGTGAAGATACCGTCAATCAGTTTACCGCCTTTCGTGAGACGGAAGATTTTTGGAAGCGGCCATGCGGGTGTGTAGGTCTCCAACCGCTCTACCGCGCGCGGGCTGAGGATCAGGATACCATGCGCTGCCTCTCCACCCAGCACTTTTTGCCAGGAGAATGTAGTGACATCGAGCTTGTCCCAGGCCAGGTCCATCGCGAAGGCCGCAGATGTGGCATCGCAGAGCGTCAGCCCTTCGCGATCTGCCGGGATCCAGTCACCGTTCGGAACACGCACGCCGGAGGTGGTGCCGTTCCAAGTGAAGCATACGTCCTTCGTGAAATCGATGGAGGAGAGGTCGACAATCTGCCCATAGTCAGCGGTTTTCACCACGGCATCGAGCTTGAGTTGTTTGACGGCGTCGGTGACCCAGCCAGAGCCAAAGCTTTCCCAAGCCAGCATCTCTACAGGGCGTTCGCCAAGGAGGCTCCACATCGCCATTTCGTAAGCGCCGGTGTCAGACGCGGGAACGATCCCGATCTTGTACTCGGCGGGCACACCCAAGACGTCGCGTGTGATTTCGATAGCGTCTTTTAATTTGTTCTTGCCCACAGCAGCCCGGTGTGAGCGGCCGAGCGCAGCATCGGCGAGCGCGTCGAGGGTCCATGTGGGGGGTTTGGCGCAGGGGCCAGAAGAAAAACGCGGGTTGGCCGGCCGCGTGGCCGGAGCTTGTATAGCCATTGCTGGTATCCTTCCAGATATCTGCCCTTCGTTGGGGAAGGGTGTCCCGCCCCCGCGTATAAGGGGAAGGACCCGGGCGTGGCAAGCGAGAAAACAGCCGCGAAGGTCGCTTGTTTTTTGAAAACCAATGCAGCTGCGTCGCCTATCGGAAACTGCTGCGGTGCTGCCCTCGCAACGTCGACGCTTTCGGTATGCGGCGGGTGAGACTTGAATGACAAAACCGCAGACGCAACTGGTCTCCGGTTGTGAAGATGGTATACGCGCGGCTGACCACGCTGGAGACCATTCATGTATATCGCCACGCTTTTGACGAACCCCGCAGCGCCGAACCTGGAGGCGTCACTGGTCGAGTCACTTCGCAATGCTTGGGGCGGAGGCGAGGCTGCCTGGCTCGCGCCGGACGAAGCGGCTGAATTCGAGATAGAAGCCTTGCCCGATACGCTCTGGAAGGTCTGGGAGGACCTGCAGCGCCTTGAAGTGGACCTTGTCGTGCAACCCAAGGACGGCCGCCGCAAAGCGATGCTTCTGGCAGATATGGACAGCACCATGATCCAGCAGGAGTGCATCGACGAGTTGGCGGACGAAGCTGGTGTCGGCGCGCGTGTCGCCGATATTACAGCCCGCGCGATGAATGGAGAGTTGGACTTCGAAGGGGCGTTGCGGGAACGGGTTGGTCTGCTCAAAGGTCTGGATGCAGCGGTTATCGACCGGGTTTTGCAAACACGCATCACGCTCATGCCCGGAGGCCCGGAATTGTTAGCCACCATGAAAGCAAATGGTGCCTATTGCGCGCTTGTTTCCGGTGGTTTTACGGCTTTCACATCACACGTGGCCGAGCAACTTGGATTTGACGAAAACCAGGCCAATACACTGATTGTGGTGGACGACAAACTAACAGGGGCAGTGGCGGAACCGATCCTTGGGCGTGATGCGAAGGTGTCCGCGCTACAAACGATTACAGCACGTATTGGTCTGACCGAGGATGATGTGATGGCCGTCGGCGACGGCGCAAATGACCTCGGGATGCTTGGACTCGCAGGTGCAGGCGTTGCGCTCCATGCCAAACCTGTCGTCGCAGCGCAGTGCGAGCGCAGGATCAATTTCGGAGATCTGAGCGCACTTCTGTTCCTGCAGGGCTATACGCGTTCTGAATTTGTCGCAGCCTGAACCACCATGTGCCGAAAGCCGCGTTTGCCCGGTCAATCCGGCAAGCGTGTGATGCAGAGGCCCGAAGCAAGCTCATCTTTCGGCTCCAGATGCCGCAAGAGGTGGGTTTGCAAACAGCCATAGTTTCGCCAGATTTCATCGGTCTCATGATGCTGTAAAACCAGGGGTCCCAGAAACCAGACATCGATTGCTCCAGTTTTAGCAATCTTTTGCCGATTTGCGCTTTGCAAGGGCTTTGCCTGCGCCACGTGTACAGCTAATCTGCACGCAGAGCAGCGCCGGTGATGCGTTTGACAGAGCGACGGGACCGGCAGCCAATGCGAAGGCAAAAGAACAAGGCAGCTGGAGGCTGTATCGATATGAACCGTTTCGTGGCAGGAATCTGTGCAGTGGCACTAGGAGCAACGGTAAGTGCAGCATGGGCACAGGAGTCGTCAGACAATCGCGTTGCAGCCAAAACTGACTGGAGCGTCTTTGTTGAAGACGACCCGACTGAATGCTGGAGCGTCTCGAGCCCGAAGGAAACCGTGAACACTCGCGATGGGCGCCCGGTTGCTGTGAACCGCGGAGACATCCTTATGTTTGTGGCCTATCGCCCGGGATCGAACGTGGCCGCAGAAGTATCCTTCACAGGGGGATACGAATTCCGCGAGGGCTCGACGGTCACGCTCGAGATCAGCGGCAGTTCCTTTGAGATGTTCACCGACAATAACTGGGCCTGGCCGGCTTCCCCAGCAGATGATGCCAAAATTATCACTGCCATGAAGCGCGGCGCGCAGGCGGTTGTAACAGGTGTCTCGGAGCGAAGCGGCACGACGACGCGTGACACGTTCAGCCTGCTGGGATTCACCGCAGCGCTTGAAGAAGCTGAGGCGCGCTGCACGAGCTGAGCTTAGTCGAATTGACCGTGGCAAAACCAGCCTGACGACCGCAGCCCACCATGGGCGTAGTAGAGCCAGAGCCGCAGCCCTGTGCGGGTTTCAACCCGCCAGTAATCCCGAACGCCGCTGCGCCATATAGGGTCGTCAAGCCACCATTCCGGTGCAATCCGCTCTGGGCCAGACGCGACTTTCAGGTCGTGATCCATTCCGCGCCATCTGAAACGGGCGGGCAGCATGGGACCGTCAGGGGCCTGTACCGGCTCCGGGGAGCAAAGCGTCAGTGGCCGTCTGCTTTGGCCATGCGGCCACATGCCCTCATGGGGGTCTGACCATGCGGCCGCCAAAACCGTGGCGGTTTTCTCTGGGATATGCGTGTCGGCAGGATGCCAGCGCGTGATGGCTTCCAAACCGACCCGCGCGCCTAGGGTTCCGACCAAATCATCCAAGGCTGTATTTCCCTTAAGTCGGCTTGCGACCTGATCTGCTGCTTCCATGTGCCCCTTATGCGTTTGCGGCGCGAGGGGTTCTGTCTGAACGGCCTCCAACCGCAGAATATCAATCCCATAACCAGGTTCGACCTGCGCCAGTTTCTGAAGCAGCAAAGGGCGCATACGCATCGGATCGTCCGAGGGGCGGGCAAGCCCCACTTCGAAAACCTGTCGGGTCTGATCTGCCCGCAACAGCTCCCAACGGAGGCGACGTGCCCCCCGGCCCGAGTCCCGCAACTTTTCCGCCAATCGCGGCAAAAGCCGGTCCAACCCCGCCTCAATATCCTCAGGCAGGCCAATGGGGTCCGGAAAACTGATGCGCAACGCAAATACATTGGGCGGCCGCGCAGGCGACACAGGCTCCGGCGCCACACCAAGCGCCTGATCGAGTCGCTTGGTCACTGACAATCCGAACCGTCGTGCCAGCGCCGCACGCGGCATTCCCCACAAATCCTCGATCCGGCGGAGACCGACCCGCCCAAGGGCCGCACAGGTGTCCGCGTCCAGACGCAGAGCCGCCACAGGCAATGCTGCAATGCCGCGCCGCGTCTGTCCGGCAGGCGCAATCTGGACACCTTGCTGGGCTGCGACAGGCGCAACCGGCGCCGCGCCGCCCTTGGTCCAGTGGCGCCGCCCCGCCCTGGACCGTGTCGCCCGTGCTTCCTGATCAATCTCATCACCCGACCGGGCAGGCCGCGCATGCTGACCTGTATAACGCGCGATCGCCCAGGCGGCGCCGACTGTATCGGCAAGCCCGATACGCACTGTCAGACCGAGGGAGGCGCAATCAGCCTCCACCCGCGCCACCAAAGACGGCTCCCCACCAAAAAGATGCGCACACCCTGTCAGATCGACGATCAGCCCATCCGGCGCTTCCTCCGAGACCCAGGGCGAAAACTTCCCCGCCCAGCGCCGGAGCAGGCGCAGAAACGCCGCCTCCCCTTCCGGATCGGCCGGGCTGGTCTGCAGGCTCGGGCACATCGCGCGCGCGTCGCGCAAGGGTTGACCTGGATGCAGACCGGCCGCAGACGCTTCCGCCGACACCGCGCCGAGCAGCCTTTGGTTTCCGGTTTCCTGAACCGTGGCAAACGGAGACAGCACCGGTCCTCCGGCCATGCGCAAACACCGCTCTGCCCCAAGGCGCGGGAACCAAAGTGACATGATGCGCCGCGGTGCTGGCATGCAGGATAATATCCATTTGTTCACTATTTGTTCTTATAAGTGAGTCGATGCTGGGAGTCGACGCACGCGTCTCCCTTCTTCTTTGTGAAAATACTCAGATCAGGCGGCGAGCTGGCGGCCGTCATGACCGCGAATGGCCACCTCTACGATCTGGCCTTCAGGTTGCTCGGAGGAGAACCGCACTTCAGTGAACTGTTCCGTACGCCCCAGAGTCGGTCCTTCCAACAACACTTTATGCGCACGTCCGATTTGGGCCTCCAGATGTCGCGCGACCTGAGCCGTACCGGCTGCCCGCAAACGCGCTGCGCGATCTTTGATCGCCGCGCCGGCAACTTGTGGCATCCGAGCTGCTGGGGTTCCCTTCCGCGGACTATAGGGGAACACATGGAGCCATGTGAGATCGCACTCCTCGACGAGGCGTAGAGAGTTTTGGAACATCACCTCGGTTTCGGTAGGGAACCCTGCAATAATGTCAGCGCCAAAGGTCATCTCGGGCCGCAGGCGCCGGGCTTCCTGACAAAACGCAATCGCGTCATCGCGCAGATGACGGCGCTTCATCCGTTTCAGGATCAGATCATCGCCCGCCTGAAGGCTCAGATGCAAATGCGGCATCAACCGAGGCTCGGTCGCTATCGCAAGCATCAGGTTTTCATCTGCTTCGATACTGTCGATGGAACTGATCCGAAGGCGCGGCAGATCCGGCACTAGCCGCAAAATGCGCATCACCAGATCCCCCAAGCGCGGCGTTGCCGGAAGATCACTTCCCCAGGACGTGAGATCGACCCCTGTCAGGACAACTTCGTTAAAGCCCCGACCTACCAGACGCTTGATCTGGTCCACCACGACGCCAGCCGGAACCGAGCGGGAGTTTCCCCTTCCATAGGGAATGATGCAAAATGTGCAGCGGTGGTCGCAGCCATTCTGAACCTGGACATAAGCGCGGTGACGCCCGAATCCGTCAATGAGGTGTCCGGCGGTCTCCCGTACTGACATGATGTCGTCCACTTGCACCCGTTCGGTCTCACCAATCAGATCCGGCGCAAGCGACTTCCATGTCTCGGGCTGCATCTTCTCGGTATTGCCGATCACACGAGTGACCTCCGGCATCTCCGCAAAAGTTTCCGGCTCGGTCTGGGCAGCGCATCCGGTGACGAAGATGGGCGCCTCAGGGTCTTCTCTGTACAGCTTCCGGATTTCCTGACGGGATTTTCGGACAGCCTCGGCCGTTACCGCGCACGTGTTGACGATACGTACATTCTCCAACCCAGCCGCTTCGGCCATCTCTCGCATGGCTTCGGATTCATAGGCGTTGAGGCGGCACCCCAATGTCGTAAAACGCAGCGCACTCATGAGATCGCCTCAAGAAACTGCCGAGTCAAATGACCGGAGAAGACTGTCATTGTCGGGCCGCACATCCAAACGCCGTCTTCGCGCCAGTCGACCTCCAATGTGCCGCCGTCCAGATCAATGGTGACCTTCCGGCCCGTCAGGCCACGACGCGCCGCCGCAACCGCCGCCGCGCATGATGAGGATCCAGAGGCCAGGGTTATGCCAACCCCTCGCTCCCAGACGCGCATCCGAATTCGATCCGGGGACGTCACCTGCGCGACCTGAACATTGGTCCGTTGGGGATAGAGAGGATGCGTCTCATAGCGAGGTCCAAAGTTTTCTAGCGGAATTGCCTCTGCGTCTTCGACGAAAAACGTGCAATGTGGATTACCCATTCCCGTGGCTGCCGGCCCGCCTTCAATCGGCAACTCGAGCGTGTTCATGGCCTCGGCAAGTGGAATCTCGGACCACAAGGTTTGCGGCTGCCCCATGTTTACACGCGTGAGACCACATCCGGCATCTTCGGCTGCAAGCACGCCGCGGTCTGTCGTCAGCCGCAAGTCCGATTTCCCGCTTTCGTCCATCAACATGCGCGCCACACACCGCGTCGCGTTCCCGCACGCGGCGGAGGTCGAGCCGTCCGCGTTATAAAACGTCAGATGCGCGTCGGCGTTTTTCCCTTCGCTAATGACGGCAAGCTGATCGAAACCAACGCCGCGATGGCGGTCCGCGAGAGCGACCACAAGTGACTTGGACAGAAAGATATCTTCGGCACGCCGATCCACCACGACGAAGTCGTTTCCCAGCCCATGCATCTTGAAGAAGGGCAACGATATCTCTGCGGTCTCAGCCATGGGCGGGCATATACGCTCCCATTGCGGCATTTTCCAGAACGCTTTGAGAATCTGCCCGCGCCCTCTTGACCCCCTCAGGTCCACTAGCTAAACGGGCCGCCAGAGTGGGCCGTTAGCTCAGTTGGTAGAGCAACTAACTTTTAAGTAGCGGGCCGATCGTTCGAAGCCGATTGATCCGTAAGGGTTTTTCGGATTAGAACGGAAAAATAGAACCGCATTAGAACGGTTCGATGGAAGAGATGGGCCGTTAGCTCAGTTGGTAGAGCAACTGACTTTTAATCAGTGGGTCGCAGGTTCGAATCCTGCACGGCTCACCATCTTTCCAAAGGCTTACGAGGGTAGAGCTGCGAGTTGAAGCGCGGAGCCACGGTTCTGGTGGTTGTGCACCAAAGTCTGTGTGCGTGGCTAAGATCGCGACGTATTTTGGGAGCTGGGTGCAACAAATGCTGGTGAGTCTTTAGGGTGCCGGTTTGTCGCGGGATTGTCAGCTGACTTGACAAACTCACCTCTGGTCGGTTCAGCAATCTTAACCGCGTTTTGGCAGGGCCCAGTCAGACAAATAAACTGATAAGATCACCATGGGTCGATAGAGGCTGATGCACCTTTGAGTTGCTTCAAGAAACGCACACGCGCTTGAACTTGTGGCCTAGCTGGATGGCCCCAAGTTTAACAGTGTTGTAAAAGGTGTGGTCGGGAACAAGACGCCCTCTATCAAAGCGTCCGGACTTCTAGAGCTCATATTTGGGTTATACGATAGCGAAGACATCTCTGAAGCCTTGTCTTCTCAGTTGATCTCCTTGGCAACTTTTCGTCGTGTAAATAACGCCACGACAGAAGAAGTCGTTCACGGATTAATTGCCGGCTTCGAGGACTCCGACGATCTATCCGACCAAGCAAAAGGTTGGATTTCCGAGCAGCGTGATGGCTTCGTTGCACTTCTCGGTCGCGAAAGCGTTCGCTTGCCCGCGAAGGCGCTACATTTGAGTACTGACCAATAGCCACCTATATCTATCTGCGTACATAGTCACAGACTTGCGTCCAGTCTTTGATGGAGAGCGTGACGTCGTTGAGGGCGCTTTAGTAAACCAAACATTGCCTCTCCACGAATTTGGCGGTGGCTCGAGCGGACGGCGGCTTCAAGAAGAGCTGAGTTTGGCTATACACGTTGAAGATATCGACAAATTGATCGAGGAATTAGGGAAAGCGAAGCGTAAGGTTGCCCATACAAAGTCGCATTTTGGCGATAGGGACGGCCTAGAGATCTTCGCTGTAGCGTGGGAAACGTATGGCTTTTAGCGCAGCGCTGCGGCAAGCAGATGCGTTCGACGACGGCTACAGCAATGTCGCGATCGCAAGCCCGAAGAAGATTAAAGCAAGCCCGCTCTACAAGAGTCAGAAGGCCCGCGCAGTTAGCGCAATGTATCGCGAATTCTATTCCGAAGACTTGGTTAGCCTAAAGATTGAGGCGCAGTCGACTAGAGCGATACGCAAAGCGTTGGCCGCCCAGAAGGTGCTGGCACAGCCTGAGGTTGCTAGACACACCGAAGTGTCCAAATGGGTTTTTGCGACAGTGGACGGAATTCTGCTGCTCTCAATCGCTGTCGTTGCCACTGCGTTTTTTGTTCTTCTTTCAAATGTATCCGCGAGCGGGATCGGATCAATTGCGCCTAGCGCATTCGCTGTAGTCGCGTTCTCTATAGTTGGAATGTCATCTCACAGAATGCGTAGATCCCTTCTGCGCAAACGAGATGGTGCTCATCAAAATTGACGAATAGGCTCGAGCCAGCTTTTAACAGCTCGTTAGCACTCTACGTTGCGATTGCTGGCGGTTTGTTATTTGTTGCTTTGCTCTGTGGTCTGTACTTGATGCCAGAGGAAACCGCTCGGGCGATCGATCATATCAATATCAAGATTCTGATCGCAGCAATCGGGGTTGCTGCGATCACAGCCTCATGTGCAGTAATCTATTTTGTCTATCACACGCCCAGTGATGTACGTGCGGCGTACCTGACTTGGAGAGCCAACGTTGTCGTGTTCTTCGTTGGTACCGGGTACTCGGTCTTTGGTTGGCCAAAAACTGAAGCGATAACGATTAACCGTGAAGTTGGTTGGGACGTTTCGTTTTCACTTGCCAGTGTAGCAGGCGACGTTGCATGGGTCATCGGTGTTTGCGCCGCCGCTCTTTTGCTCACAACAATTCTCTTCGTCATTGTATGGCGAACCCAGAAGCAGTCTGGCAGCGAGGCTTGATCTTCACTTCAACTTTCTGCGCAACCGCGTTCCTTGCGCGTTTGATCGAGCCTCAATCATCGAATTCACAAGTGGTGATGCGCGCGAGCAGTGAACCCGGCAGGTCATCCTCGTTCATCCCATTTGGGAGACCGACGGGGGCAAGAAGAACCGTTTGGTTATTGACCAAGCGACTAGAAACCGCACTAGGAACCTTTGCCCAGAGTGCAATTCTGACCGCCTCACACAGTCAGGGATTAGCAAGTGCCTGTTCTCACCGGGTATCGCGCACGCCTTCTAACCGCGTCACGTTACGGTCCAGCTCCGCCAGCCGTGCGTCCGCCTCGCGCGCCGCCTTCGCCGAGCTTCCTCCGCCGCGCGCCGTTCGGCGTCCCGGCTACGATCCCGTCCGTTGCGATACGCCATCACCCTGTCCCCTTCTTCAGCTTCGCCAACTCGCGGTTGGCCTTGGCCTGGGGAGTATCCTTTGCCGATTGCACCACCTGAAACCGTTTCAGGACCTCGCCGCCCGCCAGCTCGAGCGAGGACAGCAGCTTGCCTAGGCGCGTCACCCGTGAGAGCCTCAATGCGTTCCGGGAACGTCGCATGGCTCACCCGGAGACGCGGCATGAGCGGCGCTGCAGTCTATAAGTTTCGCTGGTTCCGACCCGATTGGGATGAAGGTGGATATGCTTGAACAGGACGGCAGTCTTCTCGTTGAACGTAGCAGGCTCAACGACGCGGAACCGGACGAGGGTGTCTCCTTTGAACTTGTTCTGGAAGAGGAGAGGTTTTCTAACGGCAAGTTGTGGACTGACGAGCTGCAAAACGTAATGCATAGCCCTAATTGGACGGTTGATGACTTGGCAGCTTGGGCTGACGTTTGGCTTAAAGCGCTGATTGCAGAGACAGAGGGGGCAGGAAACAACAGCTTCAACGCAAAGCTGAAAGTTCCGGGGGCATTTTATGATGCTATCCCTGGCAACCTGATAATCGATCAAAATGGCAATGGTGAGTTCTTTGATCTGGAATGGCAATTTAAGACACCGGTCGAGATCGGCTTGGTATACTCGCGGGGGATGCGCGGCTCATTTTTTAGCTTAGACCTTGTAGAGCGCGACAAGCAGCCTTGTACATTCAAGGAATTGACTTGCTTGGTTGGCGCAAAGATCGGTATCGAATTATCAGCCAAAGAACTGGATGCCTATCTGTCCTTGGAGTGGGATTTTCAAGAGGCCGTGACGCGCTTTCCTATCTCGAAGAAAAACAAGAACCACCTCCTGCCTATTCGATCCAGAGAGTCGACATTTGATCATCTAATAATCAAAAATCGCAATAAGGCAAAGAATGCCGCAAAGGCCTCGGGCTTTCTGTCTCGGCTACTTCGCGAAACTTAAATTTCGATCTTCAGAAATCGTACTGAGCTACAGACCTTCTTTGCGGTCACCTATTACCTTTATATCAAGCTTAAAAGAACCTCCCACTCAAGTTCGTTTGATGATGAAAACGGGACGGTTGGCAAACTCTCCTAGATCATCGAACCGAGCCATATTCTTTTCATTCGCAAGTTGATAGGCTTTAGTCTCTGGGTCAAAGCAGCCGACCGAGATCTCCACATCTAGGTCTCTCAGGCTTTTCTCGACAAACTCTACAATCTCTCGCTTTGTTCCAGAGCTTGTTAGCGGAGAGTATCGGTCGCCCTTCCAGTTAAAACCGATTTGAAAAATCGTGGTGCCGCTGTGTTTTACAATCTCGTATAGCGCATAGGCCATTTCTTGAAATGCATCTTTTCGTTTCGTGTCCGAGCGGAAATCATCGCCAAGGTGGTGAAGAACGTTGAAGCAAATTGTGATATCAAAAGGCGGCATATCGTAAGGGACAAAATCTATATAGCGATTTTCTATATTGATTTTATCCGTGAGCTCCATGTGCTCGACGCATTTTGACAAAAAACTGGCGTGACGGCGGTTTCCCTCGATTGCCAACACTTGTGTTGCACCATGCGCCACCGCCGCCAAAGTGAAATACCCTGTGTTCGCTCCGATGTCCGCGACTGAAGCGCCCGTGAAGTCGACAAATCGGACTACAAACGTGTCACGTTCGGCTTCAAGTAGCTTGCGAGGCTCATAGTCTCGGGGCAGCTCAATCCGCTCAGACAGCGAGGGATGCAAAGCTTGATAGTGTGAATGTTTTGAAACCGCCGCCAGGTCGGCCAGTAAACCTTCAGAGCATTTCGACATCTTCATAGTCCTTACGCTGAAATACGTCCCATGCTGGCTGGTCCGACAACACCGCAGATATCTCGTCCGGTCTTTCCAGCTGTTCCCACTTGATCATGCCGCCTTTCCACACGTAATAACAGGGGCTTAACTTATTTCGCTTGCTAGTGCTCGAGAACCGAGGAAGTGCCATGCGAACAAAACACTCCAGAAGTTTCGGGCACACATCGACAGCAAGTTGCAAAGGGCCCCAGAAGCGCGGGTTAATCTCGATGAAGTAGTTGCGCGCGTTGTGGCGCCTGATCTCTACCATAAAAGGGCCGAAATAACCCGCGGTCGTCAGACGAGTTATCAGCGCGTTCTCCAGCGCGATCAAGTCGCGCGGTGGGTCCACTTCTTCTCGGGCGAGAACAATCGATTTTCCGCCAGGCTGCTGGCCGAGGTTTCGTTGCCAAAAGCCTGCCCAGACCCCTTGCCGGTCCAGGCATCCGCAGAAGTAAAGGCTGCTTCCTCCCACATACTGCTGGAAGAAGTATGCATGCGGGTCATGCGTATCTAGAAAAGTCGCTAATTCGGGCGGGTCTCGTAAAATCTGCGGATAGAGGATCTTACCTTTTGATAGGTTCTGTTTTGGCTTAGCCACACAAGGAGCCCTCGCGGTTTCTGGCTGCAATTCCTCGGGCACAAAAAGTCCAGCTACAGACGAAAAAAAAGCTGTCGCTGAAAGTTTATTCGTTATCGAGTGATATAGCTCAGCACTCGGAAGATGTATTTCGTAACCCAGAGCAATTAGGTCTTCTTTATAATCTAAGATAAAGAGATTGATAAATTCCGTTGTGGGGCAATAGATCAGGCTGTCTTCTCCAGCCGCGTCCATGATGTCAGCGAACAGCTGCATATCTAACTCAGGTGTGTGCCGGATAAACACTATGCGATCGCGATAGCGACTGTTTGTTATGACGTCCGATGTCGCCCTTGCAGCAACGCAGAAATCCAGTCCATTCTGCTCGAAAAAGCGGCACAAGGCGATTACTGCCCGATCATTATGGCCAGAAAACAAAAGGAACTTTCGGGGCATTCACTCACTTCCGTCAAACATGTGGAGCCTGCTTCGCATTGCAACGCATGATAGGGCGTGTTAGCCCACTACCATTCTCGATCTGGTTCTTCCAGACCGGAGGGAACCAACACACCAAGCGTCAGAGCGTAAGCGTACTTGATAAAGTTTATTGAGAACAAGTTGCCTGACTTTCAGCAGGTGCAGGACTTGCTTAGGTCATGCGCGCAGGAGAACCAGTGGGCAAACCGAGGGCCGGTCTATCACGCATTCCGTGATGCTGCGACGCGCCATGCCAATGTTGGCTCCGATGCTGTGGCAGTCCCAGTTGCAAACGCAGGGCTGGCATTAGAGGGGATGGCGCGCCTGTTAGAGCAGGACGAGGGCCGGCCTTTACGCTGGCTGGTATCCTCGTTCAGTTTCAGGAACCTCGGGCGTGGGTATTTCGCTTCCTCCACGGTTCTGGATTGCACCGAAAACGGGATGCTCGACTTAGCCCTTGTTGCGGCGTTGGAGCCCGACGATTGGGATGGAATGATTGTCGTTAACCCGTTTGGGAGCGGCGCGCCTAACCTGTTTGAAACTTACATTGAATGGGCGCTCTCAACGGGAAAGCACGTTCTGCTGGACAATGCCGCCGGTTTCGCGCGCACTTTACCCAACTGGCCTTGGCAATCAATAAGCCTGCATCAAACGAAACCGTATGGGGCAGGAGAGGGCGGTCTGGCAATCGTTCCGGCGGACCGAGAAGAAGACCTCTACGCTCTGTTTGACTATGGCACCGTGCCTGATCCAGCGTCGGCTTGGCTAAACAATTCGAAGATTTCCGATATCTCTTGCGCTTTCTTGCTGGATCGACTCAAGCGAGTTGATAATTGGGCACCCAACTACCTCGAACAGGCGCACCGAATAGACAATCTCGCCCTTCAATCCGGTCTTGTGCCTTTGCTGCCTTTGACAGGAGACACGCCCTGCATGAGCCGGGCTTATCTCGCCGAACGACCAATCGAGCTTCAGGAGCTGTTAAAAGCAAAGAACTTAACGTTCGGGAAGTACTATCAGCCGCTTCAGGCGACACCCGTAGCAAGCACCTTATTCTCTCGCTTGCTCAATATCCCAACGCATCCGGATATGAGTAGTTTGACAGACGATGAGATTTTGACAGACCTTGCAGGTGTCATCTCATAGCACGTCTTTGCCAGAGTTGAATGCCGATGTCCGAACGCCACGCACAGAATTGATAGGGGCAACTGTTGATTGACGACCTGTTGGCGGAGTTTTTCAAGAAAAGCACTGGGATGGTCTATGCCCTTCCCAGCGGCCTAGGCACGGCCTCTCTGGAAGATTTTTCCGAGACAGTTGAAGCTGAGCTTCTGCGCAGTCAATCTGAACATCTGCGCAGCACCAGACTGCATCGTTTGTTCTCGCCGCAGCTATCGAAAAGGAAGCTAAGAGAACCGCTGCGGAGATTCTGCCGAGAAATTCTCCGAGAAGATTTTCAGCACTTCGTCGACTCCAAGCTCGAAATCACCCCCTCCGAGGATATTCTTCGCGAGGGCAGGAAACCATACTTCATCAAGATTAACCACGGCTTTTGGGAGCAGATTCTAAGCTCCGGTTGGGAGCAAAAGCCAAAGAACATCGGAAGACCGGTAAGCGCCGAGCACTATAGCAAGATCTATTTCGAGACGTGTTTTGTTCCCGCGCTTCTAGAGGCGATGCAGGGCAGTGCCACGGTCGTTGATGGCAAGCTCTTGTTCGACCAGATTGATTTTGGCTTCAGTCTCAACAACGGAATGTTGCCGCACAGGGAAATTCTGCAGAACTTCCCTGATCTTACCGACGAAGACCGGGTCGTCGGTCGCGGTGCAATGGTCGGACTTCTGGCATTTGCGGAACGCGGCCTGTCCGCCAGCCGCTTTACTTTCGTAGATGGTGGGTTCCCTAAGCGCAGCTTTTTAAGCGGAGACCTTGCAGCGTGGGTAGAGCAAGCCCCGCAAGGCTTTGACAGGATCGTCTACGTTGTGCCGCCCCACCTTGGAAGAATTCGAACAGCAAGCGCAAACGCGATCCCTCAGACGGTCTACCAGATTTCCGGCCGTCAGCTTTTACTATCTTGGATGCCGACCTTGGCGCTTGTCGCTCGTGGAATTAACGACAAGCTTTTGCTGGGCGAACGGCTGTTAGTGGTGACACAATCCGCGGTGTTCAGCGCTTTGCTCGGAACGATCCTGCATCAGATTGCACGAGAGTTTGACGCCAGTGATCCGCCAGTTTCTTTTTTGGATCTCGGTCAAGTGCTTGATATGGCACATCCGGAGTCTGCGGCAAGTTGGGTGCAAGTGTACCAACCGGATCCCACGCTATCCCCGTTCAAAGTTGAGGACAGTAGTTAACAGCGCCCTTACCGCAAATCCACATCCGCGTGCTCAAAGCGCGCTTCGCCGCTATCTTAGCTCCCCTAGAACTGTGCCGCTACAATGTTTGCGAGAGGGAGGCTTTGGGTGGCACGGAAAAGGCATTTAGGCGAAGACTTATTAAAGCTGCTGCGAGAGAATGAGCTGACAGCGGACGGTGATCTTGGCTCGGCTTGTCTGAGCGTTGGAATCAGCGATGCGACTTACTACAATTAGCGGAAGCGGTTTGGTGGGATGGTACGCGCACGGTTGTCGGAGTTGAAGTGCCTGGAGAAAGAGAGCGCGTGGCTGAATAAGATCGTCGCAGAGCTCGAGTTGGACAAGCTGACCCTTAATGAAAACCTGAACCAACTAAAGCACAGGGCCTGACCACAGAGGAGCTCTGTCTGACCGTCTTTCATACACGTCAGAAGCTCGCGACGTCTGAGCGACAGACGTGTCGGGTGATAGGAATGGCGCGGAGCTCCCTGCAATATCGGCCAATACAAAGAGACGATGATACGTTGCGGTTGGCTCTGATCCGGTTTGGCGAAGCAGTACGGGCGTTATGGCTATCGCAAGATCACCGACCTCCTTCGCGTCAAGGGCTGGACGGTCAACCACAAGAAGGTCGAGCGGCTTTGGTGTGAAGAAGGGTCACAGCTTCCACAGCAACACAAGAAGCGGCGACGGCTCTACCACAAAAACAGCTCGATCATCCGCTTGAGGCCTACGCATCTTAACCATGTCTGGACCATCGACTTCGTGTGCGACAAGCTCAGCAGGGCGGAGCTGCAAGATGCTAAACGTACTCGATTAGTACACACGGCAGTGGGAGGCAAAGCGAGCCTAGTACATTCAAGCTATCTCACTCCAGGATTGGCTTACCCTAGAAGAAACTTTTCTAACATGCTGATATTAAATAATTATTAATACTCTTTTAATCAGTGGGTCGCAGGTTCGAATCCTGCACGGCTCACCACTGAAAT
>JASJAW010000032.1 GCA_030066795.1 Dinoroseobacter sp. | reverse complement strand
CAGACCGCCGCCCAGCTCAGCACGAGCATTGCCATTCCGGTCGCGACCATGACCCGGAAGGACCAGAAGACCTTGGCAACGGGCGGGTGCAGGACCTCGCCATCCTCGGTCACGAACTCGTTCAGCCCGGGAATTTTCCCGTCTAGGCTGTGGGTCAGGATTAGGGAGCCGATATACGGCACCTTAAGCGCGTAGTCGTTTTTGCGGTCCTCTTCATTGGGCAACGCAAAAAGGATTAGCGGTACCGGGCTTTCTTGCCCATCCCAATGACCCTCCATGGCCGCGACTTTTGCGGGCTGGTGTTCCAGGGTGTTCAGCCCGTGCTGGTCGCCCATGAAAATCTGCACGGGGATCAGGATCGCTGCCAGCCATGCCCCAACTGTCAAAGTCGTGCGCACACCGTCCGACCGGTCGCCGCGCAGCCAGCGGAAGGCTGAAAGACCAGCCAGCAGGAAGGCGACCGTCAGGCCCGAGGCCAGCAGGGTGTGGGCGAACCTGTAGGGCATGGACGGGTTAAAAATGATCTCCCACCAGTTGGTGGCGAAGACCACACCATCGCGAATTTCATATCCTGCGGGAGTGTGCATCCAGCTATTGAGGACCAAGATCCAAAACGCAGACATTGTTGTACCGAAGGCGACAAGGAAGGTTGCCAGCGTATGCAACCAGCCGGGCACACGAGATACACCGAACAGCATGATGCCAAGGAACACCGCCTCAAGAAAAAACGCGGTCATTACTTCGTAGGCCAGTAATGGCCCGGCGATATTTCCGACGGTTTCCATGAAACCAGGCCAGTTCGTGCCGAACTGGAAGGACATTGTGATGCCCGAAACCACGCCCATCGCGAAGCTCAGCGCAAAGACCTTCACCCAGAATTTGTAGGCATCCATCCACCGCTCTGCGCCGGTGGCCGCATAGCGCAGCTTGAATAACAGCAGCACCCATCCAAGCGCGATCGTGATGGTTGGGAACAAGATATGGAAAGAAATGTTTGCGCCAAATTGGATGCGCGACAGGATCAGCGTGTCCATTCCGAAAGGGCCTCTGAAGTTATATGCGTGATACGACTTTTATTCTCCCTCCCCAGATAGCTTCGAGCCGAAATCCTGCCAGCGCATGCCCCTGCGACTTGCTGTCTCGCTTTGACTAGGGCCGTGGTGGCAGCCCTGCCTCTGCGCGTCCTTCGGGTGTTTTGATTGAAAAATCAGTACCTAGATGTGCATCTGCTGCGGGAGTGCAGAGATAGGCGAGCGCCTGCGCGGCTTCTTTCGGCGATATATGGGCGTCGGCCGACAATTGGCTGACCGGGTTAATTCCGGAGTCCCTGATCTGAACCTGCATCTCTGTTTCAACCGTGCCCGGGCTGAGCCCCATCACGCGAATGCCCTTGTCGCCATATTCTTTGTGCGCAACCCTCGTAAGCGACAGCACAGCGGCTTTTGTGGCGCAGTAATGGCTCCATCCCTCTAATGCGCCGGTCGCGGCGCCGGAGCTCAGGTTCAGGATCGTGCCCGCTCCGCGTGAAAGCATGCCCGGCAAGACTGCGCGCAGGCCGTGGTAGACGCCCTTTAGGTTGATATCGACCACGCGTCCCCACGCGTCGGGGTCGCTCTCAGCAATCCTTGCCACCGGGTCGATAACGCCCGCATTATTGACAAGGACATCCACTCCACCGGTTTCTCTTGCAGCCGTGGCAACTGCTGTGGACAGAGCGCTGAAGTCAGCCACGTCGCAGGGTAAGGCAAGCCCGCCTGTTTCCTCCGCCAGTGCTGCGAGCTTGTCGGCGGACCTCGCAACAAGCACGACGCGTGCTCCAAGCGAGGCAAAGTGCTTTGCGGTAGCTGCGCCAATTCCTTGACTGGCACCGGTGATCAGCGTGGTTTTTCCGGCAAGGTTTGTCATATCGAGGCTCCGTTCCTGCTTTGAATAAAATCGAGTTTAAGCCCTCAAAATCTTCATTAAATGTTGATTTTGTACTTATATTAATGAAATTTTAGCATGAATGAAGATTGACGAGATCTCCCTTCTTCTGGCTGTAGCAGAAGCGGGCAGTTTTGCCGCTGTTGCCCGCACACGCGGCCTTGATCCCAGCCAGGTCTCCAGAGCCGTTGCCGGGCTTGAGGCGCAGCTTGGGGCGCGCCTATTTCAGCGCAGCACGCGTTCCATGTCGCTTACGGATGCCGGGGCGCGTTACGTAACTCGGCTTCGTCCACTGTTGGAGGATTTAGAGGCCGCTAATGCAGAGTTACGAGAGATGCGCGCGCGGCCGCAGGGCAAGTTGCGTTTTTCAGCCTCGGTGGCTTTTGGCCAAGAAATGATTGTGCCGCTCTTACCGGAGCTACGGGCGACGCTTCCTGATCTCGAATTGGATCTGGTGTTTACGGATGTAAATCTTGATCTTGTCGCGGAGGGGATCGATCTTGCCATCCGACTGGCCCCAGCCCCGAAAGGCGAGTTGATCAGCAGGAAATTGCGCCAGACGCGATACCGGGCGGTGGCCGCGCCAGACGTTTTAAGCCGTAAGCCTGAAAAGCCAGGCGAGCTATCAGAGCTGCCTGCGATCATCCATGCGGTCCCAGGGATGCCGGGGCATTGGCGATTTCGGTCAAAGAGCGGTGAAGAAGAACAAGTGCCGGTTTCCGGAGCTATTGCTTGCTCCAGTGCACTTGCCGTCCGCGACTGTGTACGTCGGCGCCTTGGCGTTGCGCTGCTTGCGGACTGGCTGGTGGAGCAGGACTTGGCTTCCGGGCAGTTGATAGATCTGTTTCCTGACTACGCGAGCACTCCGACCCGTTTTGATACAGCCGCCTGGATTCTCTATCCCAGTCGCCGATACCTGCCACAGAAGACCAGGGCGGTTGTCGATTTCGTCGTTTCCCATCTGGGCACCGCACCCTAGACGCTCGGAGGCCTCGTCGATTGTATTGAAATGGCGCCAAAAGCTTGTCACCCCGGACGGGCTGCGTCATGTGTGCGCGGAGGGTGGAGGAGACAAATCCATGCGGGAATTCAAGGTGGTCATCAACGGCTTTGGCCGTATCGGGCGCTCGGTGTTGCGGGCGTGGCTGGGCGGTGGCTGGCCCGGTTTGCGGATCGTCGGGATCAATGACATCGCCGATCTGGAAACCTGCGCTTACCTCTTCGAATATGACAGCATCTTCGGTCCCTGGGCCGGGGAAGTGCGCAGCGACGACGACGCGCTAATCGTAGACGGCAAGCGCATCGCGTTCTCCAACATTGCCAATCTGCGCGAGACCGATCTCAGCGGGGTTGATCTTGTCATGGAATGCACGGGCCGTGGCTCTGATCGGGCCTTTGCTGAGCGTGCGTTAAGTGCCGGGGCGACGCGCGTATTGGTTTCTGGGCCGTCGCCTGACGCGGACTGGACACTGGTGCTGGGGGCGAACGACGCGGGCCTCACGCGCGAGCACCGCATCATTTCAAACGCATCCTGCACGACAAACGCCCTTGCGCCGCTTGCCAAGCTACTCGACCGCGAGTTTGGCATCATCACCGGGTCGATGACTACCATCCACTGTTACACGGGGAGCCAGCCAACTGTGGACATGCCAATGGCCAATGCGGCGCGGTCCCGTGCGGCAGCTCTTTCAATGGTGCCGACGACGACATCAGCGCAGGCGTTGACCGATCTCGTGCTTCCGGAACTAGCTGGCCGGATCGAAGGGTCAGCCGTTCGGGTGCCGGTCGCTTCCGTCTCCGCCGTCGATCTATCAATAACGACAGACGCACCTGCCAGCGCCGAAGCGGCAAATGCCGCGTTCCGAGCGGCAGAGGGCGGTATCCTCGGAGTAACCGCAAAACCCTTGGTATCGTCCGATCTGCGCCAAAGGCCGGAAAGCATCATAATGGCATTGCAAGAAACACGCGTCTCCAGGGGGGGGCTGCTGCGCGTATTTGGTTGGTACGACAATGAATGGGGGTTTTCGAACCGCATGCTCGATGTGGCCATGCGTATGTCGAAATACTAAGCAATCAGCGCGCGTCGATGACCTTCCAAGGTGTATCGAACCAATGCTCTTCGAGGTTTGGCGTTTTTCCGATGCGGTCCACCACAGCAAAAAGACCGGGCGCTGAAAGCGGTGTGAGGACACCGTGCCAGACTCCGCGCCGATAGTTTACCCCCTGTCCAACACTGGTGATAAAGGCCAGCGGCACACCTGGTATGCCATCATTGTCCGGTGCCACAATCACCAGAAACGGGGCCTCTGTCATGGGAATGAAGGCTTGCGAGCCATCTGGGTGCCGTTCAACCATGTCCAGCTGATAGGGTAGCGCGCGTGGCTTCGCGTCGAACAGGCTTAAACCGGCGCGTCCCTCGGGGCCAAAATCGAGCTTTGCCAGATCATGATGCCGGCCGCAGAAGCCTTGGTTGATCATCTTATCTGGGGTTTCGCGCAGGGCCAGTACCTCGCCGAAAGGCTCAAATGCCTCCTCGGTCAAAGGTGCAGCCAACACTTCGCGCATCAGATGGAGCCCGGCGACCACTCCGGGCGGCCGAACAGCCGCAGTCGACTGACACCTCCATCGGGGAAGATGTTAAAGCGGATATGGGTAATGGACCCCAACTGCGCGAGTTCTTGCACATACTCATGGATGGCATCTGCTGTGAGCGATACTTCGGGCAGAAGCGGCTTCCAGAACATGGAATCTGTGACGATTGCATCGGTGAGCCCGTCACCAAATACTGCCAGATCAGCCGCCTGGATGGAGCATCGGTCCGGAAAATTGCCCTTGAAATGCGCCGTGTCCACTTCGATCCGGCTAATCTCGCCGCGCGCGCCCAACGCGATGACCATCCAGTCATGACCTGGTGTGCGCCGACGTCGGGTTTCCCAACCGTCGCCCATATTGATGCCACGCCCCGGCGCGAGCAGCCGCATGTAATCTCCATAATGAGCATCGGAGAACGCGAGGATGCGCCCGCCATTCAATGCAGCAGATAGTTCGATCTCCTGACCGCCGGTGGACGGGTCGAGCTCAGGGATTCCATAGGCGCGCAGCCGGGCGATGCCGCCATCGGGGAAGATATGTACCCTTAGATGCGTCCAGCTTTCAAAGCTTTGGCAGTTGAAAAAGTGATGCGCGGAAGGACCGAGCGGCTTATGCGGAAGGACCTCGACCCAGCGCGTCGTGTCATCTGGATCGTGCTCGGACGTACAGGCTTCCACCATTACCGCAGGCGCGTAATTCCCAGTAAAATGGGAGGTATCGATGTCAAACCCCAATATGCGCCCCGGTGCCGCCATGGAGATCACAGCGAAATCGTGCCCACCACCGCGGCGGCGTCGCGTTTCCCAGCCGTCCATCCATTTGCCATGCGCATCGAATTTGTCCGGAAAGAACACCGCAGGCGCGTCCTGCAACATGCGATTCAGTGGCGCAAAAAACTCGTCGGTTGCATAGAGAGCCCGGGCGCCGAGGCCCGCCGAGGCCAGATTGATACCTGTCCGCACGAATAGCGGAATATCAGGCTTGGTCTCGGTCATACGGATGTCTCCACGTTAGTCCGTCCCAAGCGGCATATCGCGCAGCCTCAAGAGCGCGATCTTTTCCACCTGGGCACAGGCGGTTGAAAATTCGGTGTCACGGTCGTTTTCGATCCGGGAGGAGAAAGTCTCCAGAATCTGACCCTTGCTCAATCCCTTCACCGCAATGATGAAGGGGAACCCGAATTTGTCCTTATAGGCATCGTTGAGCCGCGTAAATGCGGCGCGTTCGTCGTCGGTCAGTGCATCGAGCCCCGCACGGGCCTGTTCAGCGGTGCTTTCAGCGGTCAGCCTTTTGGCCGCCGCCAGTTTTCCCGCAAGATCCGGATGCGCGTTGAGCACGCCCAATCGCTCCTCTGTGCTGGCCTCCCTGAACCGCTGGGAAAGGGCTGCGTGCAGGCCATCAGCCGTGTTATGGGCTGGACCCAATTCACCGGCAAATGCGCGCTCCGCAATCCAGGGCGAATGCTCAAATATGGCGCCGAACGCTTCCAAAAACGCTGCCCGCTCCATCGCGCTGGGGACCATCGCTGCCCGCGCGGGCGGATGCTGCTCCGTCCAATGCTCAGCAATGTCGATCCGCCGCGCGAACCATACATCTGAGTGACCCGCCGCATAGTCCAGAAACCGTGCAAGCGCCTGTGCCCGCCCGGGGCGACCGACAAGCCTGCAATGAAGGCCTACAGACATCATCTTAGGCGTCCCGGCCTCGCCCTCGGCATAAAGGCAGTCGAACGTGTCTTTCAGGTAGGCGTAAAACTGATCTCCAGCGTTGAATCCCTGCGGTGTCGCAAAGCGCATGTCGTTGGCGTCCAGCGTGTAGGGAATGACGAGTTGATCATTCTCCCCAATCCGTACCCAATAAGGCAACTCGTCGGCGTAGCTATCTGCGCAATAAGCAAAGCCGCCTTCTTCAGCCACCAGATCGAGTGTCTGCATGGAGCAACGACCCGTGTACCAGCCACGAGGCCGCTCCCCGACCACTGCCTTATGCAAAGCAATGGCCTCGGACATGTGCGCGCGCTCCTCCACGGGGCCGAAGTCCTTGTATTCGATCCATTTCAGCCCGTGGCTCGCGATCTCCCAATCGGCCTCCTTCATGGCAGCCACCTGCGCTGGGCTGCGCGCCAGCGCGGTGGCCACTCCGTACACCGTGACCGGAATTCCCCGTGTGGTCAGCATCCGATATAGCCGCCAGAAACCGGCGCGCGCGCCGTACTCGTAGATGGATTCCTTGTTCCAGTGCCGCTGCCCGGGCCAGGCTTCGGCACTGACAATCTCTGAGAGGAACGCTTCCGAGGCATGATCGCCGTGAAGGATGTTGTTCTCGCCGCCTTCTTCATAGTTCAGAACGATCTGAACGGCGATCTTGGCGCCACCGGGCCAGCACGGATCTGGAGGCGTCGCCCCGTAGCCGTGCATGTCCCGCGGATAGCGGCTGGCGTTTTCCATTCCCATCCTCGCGTGAATTTGCTTTGCTTGGCGAAACACTAAGAAGTTTCGCCACAGCTTGAAAAGCCCCGGCGCGCACGAGGGACCCGATGACAGACAAACCCGGCTTTCTGACCACCCATGTGCTGGATACCGCGCGCGGCATCCCGGCAGAGAACCTCCACATCGTTCTTTATAAGATCGATGGCGCGATGAAGACTGTGGTTGCCGCCAAGCATACCAACGAGGACGGGCGCACCGACGGTCCGATCCTGCCGGTCGAGGCCTTTAGAACCGGCCTCTATGAGCTTGTATTCCACGCGGGCGATTACTTGCGCGAAACCGGGCAGGCGGGGGAGGAGCCGCTTTTTCTCGACGAGATCCCGATCCGGTTCGGCATTAACGATGCAACTTCACATTACCATGTGCCGCTTCTGCTGAGCCCTTTTGGCTACTCAACCTATCGCGGTTCTTGATTGCCTTCTTTGCCTGAACACGCTCGCATGCTTAAAAAACCATCGCTTTGTCGAGTGAAGCGGCGTTTTGCCGAACCGCCGCTTGGACTTCCCGCGCGTGAGCGCAATGATGTCGAGAGCTAATGACCGGAAGGCATCGCCATGTTTGACCCTATCGTGATCGAAGCCTGGGCCGAGTTCGCCGTGAGGTGGCTTCATGTAATCACGGCCATCGCCTGGATCGGTTCTTCCTTCTATTTCATTGCGCTTGATCTTGGGTTGCGCAAAGCGTCTGACATGCCTGATCTCGCGAGCGGAGAGGAGTGGCAGGTGCATGGCGGCGGCTTCTATCACATCACCAAGTACATGGTCGCACCTGCGCGTCTGCCCGAACATCTGATTTGGTTTAAATGGGAAAGCTATGCGACGTGGCTGTCGGGTTTCGCGCTCCTGATACTCGTCTACTACCTCGGCGCCGAGCTTTACCTGATTGATCCCAATGTCCTCGATATTCCGATCTGGGTTGGTATTCTGATCTCGCTCGGCTCGCTCGCCTTTGGCTGGGTTGCCTATGACCTTCTGTGCAAGTCCAAGTTTGGCGACGACAATACAAGGCTTATGGTCCTCCTCTTCGGAATCCTCGTGTTGATGAGTTGGGGCTATACACAGGTTTTCTCAGGTCGCGCGGCGTTGCTGCATCTGGGTGCCTTCACCGCCACGATCATGAGCGCAAATGTGTTCATGATCATCATCCCGAACCAGAAGATCGTGGTTGCCGACCTGAAGGCCGGGCGTACGCCAGACGCGAAATACGGCAAGATTGCTAAGCAGCGGTCGACCCATAATAACTATCTGACCCTACCAGTTCTGTTCCTGATGCTGTCGAACCACTACCCGCTGGCCTTTGCCAGCGAATGGAACTGGCTCATCGCGGCTTTGGTTTTTCTGACCGGGGTCAGCATCCGGCATTTTTTCAACACGATGCACGCGAAGGGTGGAATGCTCTGGTGGACATGGGGCGTTACCGCGGCGCTCTTTGTCGCGATCATGTGGCTTTCGACGATTGGGATTCCGGACACGTCGGTCGAGGGCAATGCACAGCTTTCACGCGAAGCCCAACGGTTTGCCGAGGCGGATGGATTTACCGAAGTCCACGACATCGTGCTGGCCAACTGTTCCATGTGCCACGCGCGGGAGGTGTTCTGGCCCGGTCTCGCCTGGGCGCCCAAAGGTGTTGTGCTGGAAACCGAGGCCGATGTAGCGGCCCAGGCTCGAGCGATTTTCCTGCAAGCGGGCGCAAGCCATGCTATGCCGCCGGGCACGGCAAATTACATGGTCGAAGAAGACCGCGCCGCCATCGTTGCGTGGTTTCGCGCGGCTCAGTAGGCCTCAGGAAAACCGCCAGCGGGTGTGCTGAGTGTAAGGGGCGTCCGGTGTGATCTCGATCGATGGAAAGTTCTGATGGTTGGCGGCATCCGGCCAGCCTTGCGCCTCGAACGCGACGGAAGAAAAGGGCGGGTAGGGCGCTCCATGAGGTCCGGCAAAGGGCGCAGTGTCGATGGTACCCTGATCGAACACCTGCAAGCCGGGTTCAGTCGTCCATATCTCCATCGCCACGTCGTTTTGTCCCGTCAGTGTGCAAGCATGGGACAGCGGGCGCTTGGTTTCGGCGAGACAGTAATTCATGTCGAAGCGCAGATCCTCTGACGGTGCGAATATGCGTTCCTCGCGAAAGTCAAACGCTGTGTCTTCAACCGGCAGCACGCGCCCTGTCGGCATCAGGTCCGCGCCGTTCTCGGTGAAGCGGTCCCCGTTGATTTGCAGCCTGTGCCCGTCTACCGGCCCTGGTCCGTCGAGGTTCCAATAGGAGTGATTGGCCAAGTTCATCAGCGTCCGTTTGTCCGTCGTCGCGCGGATCACCATGTCCAAATCCGCGGCATTAACCCGATATTCGAGCCGGATCTCGCGCGTGCCCGGAAAGCCGCTCGCGCCGTCCTCCAATGTGAGGCCAAGCACAACATGAACGTCCGAGGCCTCGATCACCTGCCACACCCGGTGCTGCGTTCCGTGCGCGCCACCGTGCTTTGTATGCGTGCCGTCGAGATTGGCCTCAAAACCGTGCATCACGCCGGCAATCGGGGCTTTTGCGCCTTTGATCCGGTTCACGACCGGTCCCATAAGCGCACCGAAGCTGCGCATCTTACTTCGATAGGCCATCACGTCCGGACTGCCGAGAGTAAGGCCATGATCGATGCCCGCAAGACGTACGTCCTGCAAAACAGCGCCCAGGGTGAGGACCGATACCTCGAGAAACCGCGATCGCAGGGTGATACGGTCTACGTGCGTGCCGTCCTCGATCGCTCCGAACCGGGTGATGTCTGCGTCTGCCATTCTGCCCTCCTGCGCTCTGTTGCAATTTGCGCGTTTCATGCGGATCCACAAGCGCAAGCTCGCCGAACGCTGCCAGACGCTGCGGTTTTTGCACGCAGCGGCCGTGTTCCCCTTGCACCTCACAGTGTGTTTCCGATAGGAAACTTTAAGCGCTGTTGCCGCGAGTCGTCCCGGAAGCGACCGATATGTTGAAGAAAACGCCCCTATACGACCTACATGTAGAGCTTGGAGCCAAGCTCGTCCCCTTTGCGGGTTGGGAGATGCCGGTGCAATACCCGGCCGGTATCATGGCAGAACATGGCGCGTGTCGCGAGGGCGCGGCGCTGTTCGATGTTAGCCATATGTGCCAGTTGACCATTGCAGGCAGCGACCCTGCGGCGGCGATGGAAGCGCTTTGTCCCGGCGGGCTCATCACCCTCAAACCAGGTGCGGCGCGCTATACCCAACTTACCACACTGAAGGGCGGTATCTACGACGACCTGATCGTGACGAATGCCGGCGATCACCTGTTTGTCGTGGTCAACGCCTCCATGGCGGAGCAGGATCTGGAGATCATGAGGGCGGGTTTACCTGACCATACAGTCAACCCGCTAACGGACCGCGCTCTTCTTGCGGTGCAGGGCCCGCGTGTCGGCGACATTGTTGCGGGCATTTTCCCACAAGCGGCAGCGCTAAGGTTCATGCAATCACAGATGGTGGGCGCGACCCGTCTGTCGCGACTTGGCTATACGGGGGAGGACGGCTTTGAGATTTCTGTGCCGATCGAAGATGCGGAAACGCTCGCCCGCAACCTGATTGATGCGGGCGCTGAGCCGGCCGGCCTGGGCGCGCGCGACACGTTGCGGATGGAAGCGGGACTCCCGCTCTACGGGAACGACATCGACCAGACGACCTCGCCGATCGAAGCCGGGCTTGGGTTCTCCATTCCGAAACGCCGCCGCGAGGCCGCCGACTTCCCGGGAGCGGACCGCATCGTAGCCGAAGCTTCCAACGGACCCGGGCGCAGTCTTGTGGGTTTGCGTCCTGACGGGCGCGCTCCGGCTCGGGCCGGAACTGAGATTGCTGCGCCGGATGGTGCGGTCATTGGAACCGTCACGTCGGGTGGATTTTCTCCGACACTGCAGGCGCCGATTTCCCTTGGCTATGTCCCAGCGGAGTACGCCGCACCTGGCACACCGCTCAACTTCATCCTGCGCGGCAAAGCGGCCCCAGCTCGCGTTGTTGCGCTCCCGTTCGTTCCGCACCGTTACCTACGTTAAGAAGGCGCCCTCCATGATCACTTACTACACCGAAGACCACGAATGGATCACCGTTGATGGCGATATGGCCACCATCGGCATTACCAACCACGCTGCAGAGCAGCTGGGAGAGGTCGTGTTCGTTGAACTACAAGGCGCCGGCGAAACTTTCGCCAAGGGAGATGAGATCGGTGTGGTGGAGAGCGTGAAGGCCGCCTCCGACATCTATGCGCCGGTCGCCGGTGAAATTGTCGAAGCCAACGAGGCGCTGGTCGACACGCCGGCGGAGTTGAACGAAGACCCCGAAGGCACAAGCTGGCTCTACAAAATCAAAGTGACCGCGAGTGGCGAGCTTGCAGAATTGATGGATGAGGACGCCTACAAGGCCCTGATCGACTAACAACACCGAGACAATCCAGTCTCGAATTATCCCGGCCGGAGGCATCCTTCGGCCGACACATGACCGACCCTGTAACAGGAGCGCGACCCATGGGCTTTTCGCTGACCGACTACGCACCCTACGATTTCGCCAATCGCCGTCATATCGGCCCGTCTCCAAAGGAAATGGCGCAGATGCTCGCCACGATCGGTGTCTCCTCGCTGGACGCGCTGATTGACCAGGCCGTGCCAAAGGAAATTCGTAGCCCGAAACCGCTCTCGTTCGGCCCGGCTCTAAGCGAGCGTGACACGATCCACAGGATGCGCGAGTTGGCGGACAAGAACGCGGTCCTCACTTCCCTGATCGGGCAGGGGTATTACGGCACGCACACGCCCCCCGTCATCCTGCGCAACATCTTGGAGAATCCAGCCTGGTACACGGCCTATACCCCCTATCAGCCTGAGATCAGCCAGGGCCGGTTGGAAGCGCTGCTGAACTACCAGACGATGATGTCCGACTTGACCGGCCTTCCGATCGCTAACGCTTCGCTTCTTGACGAAGGCACTGCCGCCGCTGAGGCGATGGCGATGGCGCAACGCGCGTCAAAGTCCAAGGCCAGCGGCTTCTTCGTGGCTCGTGACTGCCATCCGCAGACTATCGATGTGATCCGCACCCGCGCCGAACCTCTGGGCATTGAGGTGATAGTTGGTGCGGTTGAGGATCTGGTCCCGTCCACTGTCTTTGCGGCGCTTTTCCAGTATCCGGGCACGTATGGTCACGTGCGCGACTACACCGACCAGATCGCGGCGCTGCATGAGGTGAAGGCTCTGGGCATCCTCGCAGCGGACCCGCTTGCGCTGACCTTGCTGAAATCGCCCGGCGAGATGGGCGCGGATATCGCGATTGGCTCGACCCAGAGATTTGGTGTGCCGATGGGCTATGGCGGTCCGCATGCCGCTTACATGACATGCAGTGATGCGTTGAAACGGTCTATGCCCGGTCGCATTATTGGCGTGTCCATTGATGCACGTGGCAACAAAGCCTACCGGCTGAGTCTGCAAACCCGCGAGCAGCACATTCGCCGCGAAAAGGCGAACTCGAACGTCTGCACCGCGCAGGCGCTTCTGGCGGTGATGGCGTCGATGTATGGGGTGTTCCACGGGCCAGATGGGTTGAAAGCAATCGCCCAGACCGTGCACCGCAAGACTGCGCGTCTGGCCGACGGGCTTATTGAGCTCGGGTTCCGTGTGGATCCGAAAGACTATTTCGACACGATCTCGGTAAGGGTGGGGGAGATGCAGGGCGTGATCCTCGACGCAGCTCTGCGTGAGGGTGTGAACCTGCGCAAGATCGGGACGGATCGGATCGGGATCACGCTGGACGAGCTGACGCTTGGGTCCACGATCGAGGCGGTCTGGCGGGCCTTTGGCGGCGCGCGGCTCCGTTATGACAAGTCGCGGGTGATCTATCACCTGCCGACCGAGATGCTCCGCGAGAGCAGCTACATGACCCATCCGATTTTCCACATGAACCGGGCCGAGGCGGAGATGACCCGCTACATGCGGCGTCTGGCAGATCGCGACCTCGCGCTTGACCGGGCAATGATCCCGCTCGGCTCCTGCACCATGAAGCTGAACGCGACGGTGGAAATGCTGCCGCTCACATGGCCCGAATTTGCGCATCTGCACCCGTTCGTTCCGGCCGATCAGGCCGCGGGATATCATGAAATGATAGATGAGCTTTCGGACATGCTCTGCGAGGTCACGGGCTACGATGCGATGTCAATGCAGCCCAATTCGGGTGCGCAGGGCGAATATGCGGGGCTTTTGTCTATCCGTGGCTATCACGAAGCGCGCAGTGAGGGGCACCGCAACATCTGCCTGATTCCGACCTCAGCACACGGTACCAACCCTGCCTCGGCCATGATGGTGGGCTGGAAGGTTGTTGTGGTGAAATCTGCGGAGAACGGGGATATCGATCTCGAAGATTTCCGCGCCAAGGCCGAGGAGCATTCTGAGAACCTCGCGGGCTGCATGATCACCTATCCCTCCACACACGGGGTGTTCGAACACACGGTGCGAGAGGTGTGCGAGATTACCCATCAGCACGGCGGGCAGGTCTATATCGACGGCGCCAATATGAACGCGATGGTGGGGATTTCCTCACCTGGCGAGATTGGCGGCGATGTCAGCCACCTGAACCTGCACAAGACCTTCTGCATCCCACATGGTGGCGGCGGGCCCGGCATGGGGCCAATCGGCGTGAAAGCACATCTTGCGCCGCATCTGCCGAGCCATTTCCATCGGGATGGCGCAGGCTTTGGCGATGTTGGGGCTGTGGCCTCCGCGCCCTATGGCAGCCCGTCGATCCTGACGATTTCCTATGCCTATTGCCTGCTTATGGGCGGGGAAGGGCTGACCCAGGCCACCAAGGTCGCGATTCTGAACGCCAACTACATGGCGGTGCGGCTTAAAGCCGGATACCCGATCCTGTTTTCCAACGAGAACGAGCGTGTCGCGCATGAGTGCATTCTCGATACGCGGGTGCTCGACAAGATCGCGCATGTCACGGTGGAGGATGTGGCCAAGCGCCTGATGGATTGCGGCTTCCACGCGCCGACGATGAGTTGGCCCGTGGCGGGAACTTTGATGGTCGAACCGACCGAGTCCGAGCCCAAGGCCGAACTGGACCGCTTCTGCGACGCGATGCTGGCGATCCGCGAAGAGACCGATGCGATTGCGTCGGGGGACCTTGATGCCGAGAACAACCCGCTGAAACGCGCGCCCCACACGGTGGAGGATCTGGTGGGCGACTGGAACCGCCCCTACAGTCGGGAACAGGCCTGCTATCCACCGGGTGCCTTCCGGGTAGACAAGTACTGGCCTCCGGTGAACCGGGTCGACAATGCCTATGGTGACCGCAACCTCGTGTGCACCTGCCCGCCGGTAGAGGAGTATGCCGAGCCAGCGGAGTAGCGCTGCGAGTTTTTTCGCAAAGAAGAAAGAGGGCGTCGGTTTTGTTAGGGTGCCGGTTTGCACCTTATGACACGAACGTCGTGGGAGGGCTCGCGATGTTTCTGAGTGTCTTTGATATTTTCCGGATTGGTGTCGGCCCGTCTTCATCTCATACGATGGGGCCGATGTTGGCGGCGGCGGACTTTCTCGAAGATCTGCGTGGGCGGCGCGAGAAAGAGCCGGGGGCAGGGGTGCTCGCCGCGCTGTCGTGTTCGCTGCACGGGTCACTCGCGTTCACTGGTAAGGGCCATGCGACAGACCGCGCCGTGGCACTGGGGCTTGCCGGCTTCGTGCCCGAGACTTTGGATGCCGTGGCGGCGGAGGCCGCCTTGCGGAGGATGACAGAGACCGGGCGCGTCGTGTCGGAAGGCCTGGGAGACCTCGTTTTCGATCCCAAGCGCGATATTGCCTTTGATTATGAGGTGCGCCTGCCCGGTCATGCCAACGGAATGATCCTGCGCGCGTTTGACCAAGACGGCGCGCTCTATATGGAGGAGACGTTTTATTCCGTCGGCGGCGGCGCGGTGAAGCGGGCCGCTGAGATGGAGGCGCCTGAGATCACCTTGCACGCCGAGAAGGAAGCGGCGGGTTATCCTTATCCGTTCGGCACGGCCGCTGAGATGCTGGAGATGGGGGCAGCTGCTGGTAAGACCGTGGCCCAGATGAAACGCGCCAATGAATCAGTGCACGGCGATCCGGACGCCCGGATCGACAAAGTGATGGCGGCAATGATGGCCTGCCTCGAAAGGGGGCTTGCAACCGATGGCATCCTTCCCGGTGGGCTGAACGTAAAACGCCGCGCCCCGGATTTGTACGAGGCGCTACAGGCCGAAGGAGGGCAGAACCTGACGCAACCGCATACGGTCAATGATTGGCTGTGCCTCTACGCCATGGCGGTGAATGAAGAAAACGCCGCAGGCGGGCAGGTGGTTACTGCACCGACAAATGGCGCGGCAGGCGTGGTTCCGGCTGTACTGCGCTACTACCGAGACCATTGTGTCGGCGCGACGGAGCGTGGCTGCCGCGATTTCCTGCTTGTTGCAGCCTCCATCGGTGGGTTGATCCGAACAAATGCCTCGATCTCAGGCGCGGAAGTGGGATGTCAGGGTGAGGTCGGCTCGGCCTCCGCTATGGCAGCCGCGGGGTTGTGCGCGGCTCTTGGGGGAACCAACGAACAGGTTGAAAACGCAGCGGAGATTGCGCTGGAGCATCATCTGGGTATGACCTGTGACCCAGTGGGCGGTCTGGTACAGGTGCCGTGTATCGAGCGCAACGGTTTGGGGGCGGTGAAAGCGGTGGCGGCGGCGAGCCTCGCGCTACGCGGAGACGGCAAGCACTACATGCCGCTCGACAATTGTATCGAGACCATGCGCCAGACCGGTCGGGACATGTCCGAACACTACAAGGAAACGAGCCTGGGTGGCCTCGCTGTAAACTTGCCGGAGTGCTAGCGCTCGGCTCGCGGTTCTCGATTTATTACTTAAATCAATGCACTAAAAGGTGGGCGATTGTCTGGTCTTCGCGGATGACTTTGCTAAACGGGAGCGGAAATCTGATCCAACTTCGGCCAAGACAGTTTCTGTGTCCCGCTACTGTTTCGTAATGACGCCAACGACCAATCCGCTTCGCCCTTCAGGCGGGCATCCGCTTGAAGACGGCTGGCGGGTGTTTCGCAGATGCTTGGCCAGTAAAGTCGCTCTTAAAGATAAAAAACGGATGATGAAGCAGGTTGAATCAATGGGTACCGTGCTCGCAACACTGAGCAATGCCACTCTCGTAGGCCTATGTCTGTCCTTTTTGGTTTGGTCCAAGACGCCTTCTTTCACACATTCGTCTATCGTTTTTGAAACCATCCACAAACATTTGGAGATGATCGCCGGTCGTGTTTATTCACGTGGGTTTCATGAAGACATCTACTGGGCCATGCATGTTCACACCCACGAGGCCACGGATCACGATTATGGCCACGTGTTCTTGTTGGCAGTGCATAACTCCGAACCGCTCATGACCCTTGGCGAGGCGAAGCGGCGCGTGGCCTCCGTAAACGGACCGTGTAAGCGGTTCCGAATAGAGCGACCTCCGCACGCTTGATCCGTCCACACCGCGTTTTGCGGACGACAGATCAATCTGACAACTCAGCGAAGTTTCTCCATGAAAAATCTCAGAGAGGGATATAGTCGTAACTGCATGCGTCCTACAGCCCCCCTTCTACCTATGCTGGCACTTATGGCCAGTGCCGCGTCGGCCCATGACGTAACCCCCGGTGACGCGGGTTACATACAAGAAATATGGGGCATACACATTGTTCCCTTCATCTATCTTGGCGCGAAACATATGATCACCGGCTACGATCACATCCTGTTCTTGCTGGGCGTGGTTTTCTTCCTCTATCACATGAAAGACGTCGCGATTTACGTCAGCCTGTTCGCCGTTGGCCACTCGGTCACAATGCTTTTGGGCGTGTGGTTTGGCTGGGGGATCAACGCGTATATCATCGACGCGATCATTGGCCTGTCGGTCATCTACAAGGCGCTCGACAATCTTGGAGCCTTCCAGAAATGGTTTGGGTTCCAACCGAACACGAAGGTTGCAACGCTGGTTTTTGGCTTGTTCCACGGCACGGGACTTGCGTCAAAAATTCTGGAGTATCAGATCGCCGAAGACGGGCTTTTGGCAAATCTACTCGCGTTTAATGTGGGCGTTGAGGTCGGGCAGCTTCTGGCTCTGTTCGTCATACTGATTGTCATGGGCTACTGGCGGCGCAGTCCGAACTTCATGCGTCAGGCCACTTATGCAAACCTCATCATGGTCTTCCTTGGCATCCTTCTGACCTATCAACAGGTCGCAGGGTTCCTTGCCAGCACGTAAAGATTGGAGTCCCAAATGTACAACGCACCAAAACCCAAGCTCGAAGACCTGCCCACTAAGGCGCAACTTCGCCGGTCCTCCATCATCGCTGGGATCGGCGCCGTCTTTATCGGTGTGGCTGTCTATATGCCAGCCGAGCTGGGCAAGGACCCCACAGGCGTGGGCGCTTTTCTTGGTCTGACCGAGATGGGCGAAATCAAACAACAGTTGAAGGCGGAGGCAGCGGCTGATGCCCTGCTACACGGCAGTGAGGAGCAGTCTTCCGTGATAGATGGCCTCTTCGGCCTGTTCGTGTCGCCTGCCTACGCGGAAGAAGCGTGGAAGGACGAGATCGAGTTCACGTTGGCACCGGGAGAATACACCGAAATCAAGGCGACGATGGAAGAAGGAGCGACCCTTTACTACGCCTGGGCGGCAAGTGGGGGGCGTATCAACTTTGACCTCCATGCGCACGGCGGAGGCGAGAACGTGACCTACGAGAAAGGCAGGGGGGAAGTTTACGGCGAAGGAAGCTTCGAGACCCCTTTCGCTGGGGACCACGGTTGGTTCTGGCGCAACCGTGACGACTCGCCGGTCACAGTGATCCTGCAACTGCGCGGCGATTACAGCGCCATTGTTCAAAGCGAGTGAGACTGGGAGAGGCGCACGCTATCTGTGGTATGCGCGGTTCGCGACCTGGTTGCCACAGTTCGGGTATCACGCAAGATCGTTGAACGTCAGTTCCATAGACGAAGCTGACGTCTTCGAAGCTGAGAGCCAGCACCAGAATTCAGTGAGAGCCCAAGGCGGCTGCCGCCAAAGCGGCGCGCTTGTCAAACCGCAGCACGGTGCAAGGTCTTGGCGCCACCGGTTAGACATCGTGCCAACTCAGCTATATGCGCAGGACTAATTTCACAGCAACCGCCAATGGTGTTTGCTCCGGCGTCAACCCATTGTTTCGCGAAGACAGAATAGGCGACTGGGTCGATATCCTTGCGCGCTTCAAGCAGATCTGTCGTTGCGCCGATCCGGTCGAACTTCGGGTCGATCTTCGTAAAGCCATTGGCATAGGCACCGACATGTCCGTGGCTTTCCACCAGCAAGGGAATGCCTTGCGAAACTGCTTCAGGCCGGGAACAGTTCAACAGCACACGTTCGGGTTTGAACTCTTCCAAGAGGTCTGCGGCAGCGGTCAGCGGCTCACCAGACCGCAGTCGCGTCCCGTCCTCGTCATCCACGCTAAATGCGACCCACACCGGCTTTCCTGAAGCTTGTGATCCCATGAGACCTCCACGCGCCTGATCGATCGACGACATGGTTTCAAGAAGAAGCACGTCGACGATCCGCGCCTGAAGACTTGCGATCCGCGCATAGATTTCTGCTGCGTCCTCGGCTGGTGGCGCCTTGTCAGGTTGGTATGAAAACCCAAGGGGCCCAAGCGATCCCGCGACCAAGCCATGCCCGGCGGCATCCCGCGCTTCCGCGGCAATTCGGCATCCCGTTTCGACCAGCTCCTCCAGTTTCTCCTCCATCCCAAACGCAGCCAGACGGTCGGGGAGGACTGCATAAGTGTTGGAAGTGGCGACGTCGGCACCTGCTGCGAAGAACTCGTCGTGAACTGTTCGCACCAGCTCTGGCGCATCCATGAGCGCTTGCAAAGACCATAGCGGTGTGGCGCGACCTGCCCTTTGCACCAACTCCTGGCCCATCCCGCCGTCGAGGATCGTAATCTCCATTGTCTTTCTCCCGCGCTGGTGTGCCCGAAACTAGGTGAGATGCCTCATTGGTCCAGAGCTTGATTGCGAGAAAATTGCGCCCCTAGCAAAGAATATTTAGCAAATTCAATTATCTAGTTTGTCTGCGACGCAGGCATGTGTGCAACTTACAGATAATGCTTTCCGCATTGAGGCTGAAGTTCCACAGCTTACTCCCTTGCCCTCAGGACCCCAGCAGGCCGCAATGCCAGCGGCCTGAGCGCGAAACCTAGTCCCGCCAACAGGGTGGCCAGTGCTCCGCCGAGAACGATCGCAATGGCAGAGACCGGCTCAAAGCTGTAGCTCGTCTCCATCACAAAGGTCATGACCGCCCAGCCTGCAAGCCCCCCCGCGAATATCGCAACTGCTCCCGCTGCAGCGCCGAGCAGGGCGGACCGAAGCGCGAAGCTGGTCAAGATACGTCCTCGTGTGGCGCCAAGGGTTTTCAGAACCGCCGCTTCAAATACGCGGCCCCGTTCTCCGGCAGCTGCGGCACCGATGAGCACCACAAAGCCAGTCACCAGTGTTGCGAGCGCTCCGTAAGAGGTAGCGGCGGCAAGGCCAGACAAAGCTTCTGTCACCCGATCGATTGCGTCGCGGACACGGATAGCTGTGATGTTGGGCGCGTCGCCGGCCACATCGCGCAGGAGCGGGGCTTCGGCCTCTTCGCTGGCGTAAACCGTGGCGATATGCGTGTGCGGGGCACCCGCCAGAGCACCGGGGTTCATCGACAGGATGAAGCCAATACCCGCAGTCGAGAAATCGACAACACGAAAAGACGTGACCGTGCCGACGATGTCGCGGCCGAGAATGTTGACGGTCAGCTCGTCGCCCAACTTAAGGCCCAGCTCGCGCGCTTCTTCATCGGCAAAACTGATCTGGTTCGGTCCGGTATAGTCCTGGGGCCACCATTCGCCTTCGGTGATCGTCGTGTTGGGCGGAGGGGCGGCGGAATAGGTTACGCCGCGGTCCCCGCGCAACACCCAGTGCTCGCCCGCAACTTCACGCGCGGGCTCGCCGTTGATGCGGGTAATTATCCCGCGCAGCATCGGTGCGCTTTCGACGCGGCTGACGCCGGGGTCGTTTTGTGTTCTGTCGAGGAAGCTTTTGATCTGGTCGTTCTGGATATCCACGAAGAAATAGCTCGGAGCATCCTTGGGCAACTCCTCTGCGATAGAGGTGCGCAGATTGCTGTCGATCTGGCCTACAGCCGCGAGGACCGACAGACCAAGCCCGAGTGAAAGTACAACCGAAGTTGCTTCGTTCCCCGGGCCGCCGATGGCTCCAAGCGCCAGGCGCAGGGCGCTGCGGCCGCGCACGAAGCGCGCCTGCGCAAGCCGGCGCGACAGGGCACGGATGCCCCATGCCGCAAGTATCAGTATCACAAGCGCAGCGATGATTCCGCCCACTGATCCACTGGCCAGCTGCGGAATGCCAGACAATCCTATGGCACTTCCTATCAAAGCGGCGATCGCTGTTCCAAGCGCGATCAGGTAAGGTATGCTGGGCAGGCGAAATTTGCGGGAGGTCGTGTCCCGGAATAACTCTGCCGCGCGAACCTGTTCGGTGCGCGCCAGCGGCCAGAGCGTGAACACCAGTGCTGTCAGCACCCCGTACAGGGCGGCTTCTGCCAGTGGCCATGCGTGCACACCGAAGTCGGCCGGAATTGGCAGGCGCGCTTCGATGATTGGTGCTAATGCAAGCGGGATGATCGCGCCCAGGACGAGGCCCGCGGTGACGCCAAGGATAGTCAGCACCCCGATCTGCATCATGTAAGCGGCAAAGATCGTTCGTCCTTCAGCCCCGAGCGTCTTCAGGATCGCGATAACGGGCGTCTTACCTTCCAGATAGGCACGCACCGCGGCTGATACACCCACGCCACCCACAGCCAATCCAGCCAGCCCGACCAGCACCAAAAACGCGCCCATTCGGTCGACAAAGCGTGCAATGCCTGGCGCGCCGTTGCGACTGTCGCGCCAGCGCATGCCTTTGTCTCGAAAGAGCTCCTCTGCTTCGGCCTCCAACGCTGCAAGATCGGTCCCTTCCGGCAGATCAAGACGGTACTCGGTTTCAAACAATGTCCCGGAGCCGAGCAGGCTGGACTCTGACAGGTCAGTGGTGCGAACGATCGTTCTCGGTCCAAGTCCGAATCCGCCGCCAGCGCTGTCCGGCTCTCGCGTCAGTGCGGCGGTCAGAACGAAGTCCTGTGTACCAAGTCGGAAGCTGTCACCCACGGAAAGCCCAAGCCTGTCGATCAGAACTTGCTGCATGACAGCGCCCGGCAGGTCGTCCGAGCCGTCCAGCGCCTGTGCCAAGGGTATGTCTGGCTCCAAAGTCACGTAACCCTTAAGAGGATACCCCTCATCTACCGCCTTTATCTGAGTAAGGCCCCTATCCGGAGGGCCGTCGGGTTGATCCACAACGGCCATGGAGCGAAAATCGACGATCTCCGAGTAAGCTTCGGAGTTTGCGACCATCCAGACTTTTTCGTCAGCATCGGCGTAGCGATAGGTGAACTGCATCATCCCGTCGCCGCCGAGGATCACAGCCCCTTCACGGGTCAGCCCGTCCTGAATGGACACACGCACCGAGCCCACGGCGGCAATCGCAGCAACGCCCAGCGCGAGGCACAACAGGAAGACTCGAAAGCCCTTGATCCCTCCACGCAATTCCCGCCGGGCGATGCGTGCGGCGATGCCCATACTCATTCGGCAGCCTCGCGTTGGGCGGACTCCTCGGCCTCGATGCGACCGTCGCGCAGGCGGATGACCCGGTCGCAGCGGGCGGCCAGTTCCGGTGCGTGGGTAACGAGGACAAGGGTGGAGCCGTGCCGGTCACGCAGTCCAAACAGCAATTCCATGATTGCTTCCCCCGTTGCACCGTCGAGGTTTCCGGTGGGTTCGTCTGCCAACAGGATCTCGGGGCGCGGGGCGGCCGCACGGGCCAGCGCGACCCTCTGCTGTTCGCCGCCGGACAATTGCGCCGGATAATGATCTGCGCGGGCGCTCAACCCGACGGCTTCCAACTCGGCCGCAGCACGATCGAAAGCATCTGCGACACCTGCCAGTTCGAGGGGGGTCGCCACATTTTCAAGTGCGGTCATGGTCGGAATAAGGTGGAAGGACTGGAATACCACCCCCATATGGTTCCTGCGAAAGCGCGCGAGCGCGTCCTCGTCCAGTGCAGTCAGATCATGGCCTAGAGCCGTAACCGACCCGCCCGTGGCGCGTTCGAGTCCGCCCATCAGCATGAGGAGAGACGACTTGCCCGATCCGCTTGGTCCCACAAGCCCCACAGTGTCCCCGCGCACGACATCCAGCGTGATCCCGTGCAGGATTTCCACTGGGCCAGCATTGCCATCGAGCCGCAACTCGACATCGCGCAGGCTCAAAACGGGGGCATCTGTCATGGGTGCGCTCCTGAAACCTCTTTGTTCACTGGGATATGGGGCTGGGGCGCGGCTCCGCAAGGCAAGCGCTGCGGCTTTTGCTGCGGTTGCACTCAGCGTACCGGCATGGGCGGAACCGGTAACCATTGCTGCTCTTGGTGACAGCCTGACCCAAGGCTATGGCCTGCCGCAGGAAGACGGCTTCGTTCCGCAGCTTGAAGCCTGGCTTCGGGAAAGGGGTCACGACGTAGTTGTCCTTAATGCCGGTGTGTCCGGTGATACGACAGCAGGTGGACTGAGCCGCATAGATTGGACGCTCACGCCGGAGGTGGATGCGCTGATTGTGGCCCTTGGCGGGAATGATCTGCTCCGTGCCATTCCTCCCGAAGCGAGCCGCGCCAATCTCGACGGCATCCTTGCCAAGGCCGAGGCTGCCGGAGTGGACGTGCTGTTGATCGGGCTCGAGGCCCCGGGCAATTACGGACCCGATTACAAGGCGGCGTTCGACAGCATGTATCCGGAACTGGCGGAAGAATACGGCACGCTTTATTCCCGCAGTTTTCTGGCCGGGCTGGTCGACGGTGTGGATCGCACAGAAGCTTTGACAGGCATGATGCAGTCCGACGGTATTCATCCAAACGCGGCGGGTGTGCTCAAGATTGTGGACACACTCGGTCCTTATGCAGAAGACCTTGTGGAGCGGGCCGAGGCTGCCGAGGGTAGCTAGGCCTGTGCCGCGCCGCGCACCTGCTCCTGTGCATGCGCGAGAAAAATCTCCAGCGTGCGCGGATCAATGGGTTTGTTGAGCAGTTCGATATTCCGCGCCGCACACGCGCTGCGCAATTCGGGCGATCGGTTGGCCGAGATCAGACGCGTTGGTACTTTCCCGTGTCGCTCATGGATTTCGGCAATCAGGTCGAGCCCGGACTCTGCTTCGTCCAATTGATAGTCAACCAGAATGGCGTCCGGTGCGATTTCTATCTCATCGAGCAGTGACAGCGCTTCGTCCGCGCCGTGGACGTCCAAAACGCTAATATCCCATTTCTCCAGCAACAAGGTCAGAGCACGGCGCATGTCCAGATCGTTCTCCACCAGCAAGACAATCATGCCGCTGCCGTCAAACCGAGTGGGTGTTACAAGAGTCCCGCCGCCATCAAGGGACAGTCCAGGTTGGTCGGATAAGGTCACATTCACGAAGAAGCCCGAGCCCTTTCCTACGACGGACCAAAGCCCCAGCGGATGGCCAAGACGCGCACAGGCGCGTTCCACGATGGCCAACCCGAGGCCTAAACCCTCGGATGCGCTGGCTTTGGCGTTTAGGCGCTGGAATTCCTGGAAAATTACATCCTGATCGTCTTCGGCAATGCCTGGTCCGGTATCCCAGACTTCCAGTCGGATCGAGCCGCCATTGCGACGTGCGCCAACCAACACCTGACCGGTATTGGTGTACCGGATGCCGTTGGCAATAAGGTTGGCGAGAATTCTGCGCAGGTAGGCCGGGTCGCTTTCCACTCTGACATCGCAGGGCATCACTTTGAAGCCGAGCCCCTTTTGCGCAGCGATCGGGGCAAACTCGTCCCGCAGGGTGTCCAGGATCGAATTGAGCGAGACTGTCTGCATGTCGATCGCGGCCATGCCAGCTTCAAGTTTTGAGATATCGAGTAGCGCCTCGATGATCCCTTCTACTGAGCCCAAGGCGCGCTGGGCCTTGTAGGCGATTTCGCGTTGGGAGCTGTTGGTCTCCGGCCCGTCGAGCGCTGAGACATATAACTTTGCTGCCGAGAGCGGTTGCAACAAGTCGTGGGATGCTGCTGCCACAAAGCGCGATTTGGAGGCATTGGCACGTTCAGCGGCACTCAGAGCGTCCTCAAGCTCAAGTGTGCGCTCCATGACGCGTTGTTCCAGAAGTTCGTTGACTTGGAACAGCGTCTTAGTCGCTTCGCGTTCAGCTGTCACATCGGTGAAAGAAATCACAAACCCGTGATCGGGCATGTCTTGCCCGAAAACATCAAGGATAAGCCCATCCCGGCGCCGCACTTCGAAGCTGGTAGGTTTACGCGCTGTGGCTTGCGACACCCACTGCGCGAGCTCCGACCGGCTTACGCCTCCGGTGAAGGTGATCTCGTTTTCGAGGCTCTCAAGGATGGTTTGAAACCTTGTTCCAAGGCGGAAGCTCGACACAGGCAGGGCAAGCAGGGTGCCGACACGCTTGTTCCAGCCCAAGAGCCTTGCATCGCGGTCGAATATGCAAACGCCTTGGTTCAGGTGGTCGAGTGTTGCCCTGATCATGCGGGCCTGGCCGTCGAGGAGTTTGTCTCGTTCCTCGCGCTCCAGCCGCATAATGTCGGTCACGTCGGTTTGCAGGATCACCGTGCCGCCGTCTCGGGTCCTGTGTTCGCTGATCTGAACCCAACGGTCGCGGACCATGCGTACGTTGAACATCACATGGTTGTCAGAGTGCCGTTTTATCCGTCTTGCGGCCCATTCTTCGGCCGTCATCTCGTCCGGCAATGCGAGAAAGCGGGACTGGCTGACCAGTCGAACATACTCTTCAAACCGGAGTCCCGGCTGAAGCGCGCCTTGCAAATCGATCATATGCATCCCGAAGCGCGAATTGCACATTACCAGGGTGTCGTCGCTGTTAAATAGCGCAAAGCCTTCTTGGATAGTTTCGATCGCATTCGACAAGTCCGAGCGCGCGGTTTCCGCAGCCCGATTGGCATCTGCAAGACGCGCGTTGGATTCGTTCAGAAGATCTAGCGCATGCTCCAGATCCGAAGTGCGTTGACGGACCTGGTCCTCCAATAAAGCTGCGCGCTCGAACTGAGCATATGCAACGCCGGCGCGATCGGTGTCCTGCTCCACCCGTCGCATGAGAACCTCCGTGATTTCACGGAGCTTTTCGTTTTGCCGCTCAAGCGAGTCTTTTGGGTCGATCAGCCACTTTGTCATTTGCGCTCCCCGAGCGGGCCTGGTCGCTGTCCGGCGGGTATAGCGCGACACCGGTCATTGTATGGTTCACGTGCATCGCATTCAACTGTTCGCCATAGGTCGAGAAGCCGATTACGCGGTTTTCCTTTAAAACCTGACTCACACTTCCGAATTTTTGCGTCTGACTCGCCTCCAAGCGCCGCAAAATGCAGTCGCAGGCGAGAATCGCATCCGGTCGTTGATGCGCACTCAGCGCCCCAAACTCTGTCCGCAAATGGGCCAGAAGATCGTCCGGCTCGGCCAGCGTGAGGACTAGGCCCTCGTCAATCGCGGAGAAGAAGACAAGTTCCCCGTCCTCAGTAACGCGTTGGATGGCGCGCACATGGCTTTTACCGCCGATCGTGACCACGATCGGATGCGCCGCGAAAGTAAAAGTGCCCAGATCTTCAGGGTTATGTCCCAGAATGCGGGCGTATTCCCGCGCCGCAGGCTCGGTATTAATCTCCTTTACAATCCGGCGCGATGGATCAGCGCGCGTGACAACCATGCGCCGGTCTGTCGGGGTAAGGTGGTTAAGGCTGAACACCTGCACCGGACAGCGGGTCCGTACAAAAGTCACAACCGCTGCATTTTGCCAGACGTTCCCGGCGAAGCTGACAAAGGTGTTCTTGAACCTTGCGCCGTCTCCTGCGGAGCCTCCGAACAGCGGGACAGTGCCAAGCCCTGTCGCCAGCGCAAATGCCAGTTCATCTTCTTTCAGCGACAGGCCGTCGACCAGCAGAAACGCGAATTCATTGGTCCAGTCGGGGGCGGCGCGCGACAGCGTGGCCCTGTGCTGGATGGTGCGGTCAATCAGGCCCTGATCCTGACCCTTGGTCAGTTCATTGACGACCATGACCTCCACCGCGAACCGGTCTGCGGGCATGGCAATTGCGACAATCTCACCTTCAGTATACCCGCTCTCAGAGATTTCGCCGGCTGTCGTGCATGCCAGAACCGGTGCCGGTGCGAAAACTTGCTGCGCCTGTGCGACGGTCTCCTTGAAGTTCGCTTCGGGGGAGATGAATAGCACAACCAGCGCTAGCTTCGTGTCGCCGAATACCTCGGACAGGGTGTTGAGCGCGTCTGAGCACCCAGCCTCAGCGCTTGCGCGCAGAATCGTCTCCTGGTCGGTGTCCCCAGACGACGCGGCGTCAGACACGTGCCGCATCTTCTTCTCCCTCCCCACTATGCCGGTCTGCTGTGGCCTTGCCGGCCAACTCTGCGCTTAAACCGGGGTCTCGTCTCTCCGGACGATGTTGGCAAAGTTTGCTTCCTGCGCGATCAGCACCGCTTGGGTCCGACTCTGGACGCCAAGTTTGCGCATGATCGCGGTCACGTGCGCCTTCACTGTGGTTTCCGCAATCGAAAGATCGAAGGCAATTTGCTTGTTTAGCTTACCCTCGCAGATCAATTGCAGGATGCGCGCTTGTTGTTTTGTCAGCAGTCCCAGACGCGACAACGCTTCTTCCGAACTGGAGCGTGGTGCATCCTTGTCAGAAACGGGGACGAAATTGTCAGGAGTAAAGACTTGCCCCTGCGCAATCGCATCGAACGCCCTGCGAAACACTTCCCGTTGGGAGTGTTTTGGCACAAAGCCGGCCGCGCCGACACGCAGTGTCGATGAAATCATGCGGTTATCAGCCATCGATGAGACAACCACGACCGGCGTATTGGGCAATGCAGTTTTGAGTCGTATCAGGCCATCTAGGCCGTTGACGTCAGGTAGATTGAGATCGAGGACGATGACGTCCGGCGTGTAGGACTCCAACTGATTTAGCGCGCCTTCCATGGTGTCCGCGGTACGGATGTCCTCGATCTTGGCCACTGTCCGCAGTGTCATCGACAGCGCGTCGCAAAAGAGGGGATGATCGTCCACGATCATCGCGGTGCGAAAGTCGCTCGTCGCCATCATGTCTCCCCGGGGCTTTCCCTAATCTGGCTCGAGGGCCGCCGGGACAATGACACGCCCAAACGAACCCTCAGAAAAATACTATGACAAAAGTCGTATTATGAAACCAAGCAATTGGTCCCATAGAGACCAACAATTCTCCAAATGCGTGATTTGTGTCGATTTCGGATTTAAGTATTTGTTTTTATTTTATTTTCGGCAATCATAGAGATCATCTCAAACATCACTGCTGCGGCGGTCAGTGCTGTGATCTGGTTGGGACTGTCCTTCGTTGGCATCATGCAAACCACATCCCCACCGACTATGTTAAGACCACGGGCGGCATGTAAGAGCCCTACTGCTTCGTCAATATCAAACCCTTTTTCGCCCGGCTCGAGGTTGGATACGCCCGGCGCAATAGTCGGGTCGAGGCAATCGAGGTCGAAGGTAAGGTAAACCGGTCTGTCTCCAAGAACTTCCCGGGTTTGCGCCACCACGTTTTCCAGCCCGCGTTTGCGAAACTCCTTCATCGTCACCACGTTGTATCCATAGTCATAGGACGGTTGCAGCCAATCCAGCGTACGGGCATGTCCGCGCAGCCCGATCTGCATCGAATGGGTCGGGTCGACCTGTCCCTGATCTGCCAGATATGCCCCCCAATGGGCCGCAGATTTCTTAGCGCCCAGGAAGTGATCGACCTTGGTGAAGACATCTGTATGCGCGTCCAAATGCAAGAAACAGACCTTCTCCCCTTTGGTCAGCCCACCGTTGCCCAATGCCTGCACAATGCCGCCGGTGATCGAATGATCCCCGCCAATCGACACGGGGCGCGCACCGGCTGCGTCGATCTTGCGATAGAAGTCGGTGATGTCGGCGATACAGGCCTCATTGTCGTTCGCGCGGGGCAGGGGGACGTCTCCAACATCAACGATGCTCGCAGCACTCCACGTGTCGAGCTGAAACCCTCCGTGCATCCGTCGCGATGCCGCCGAGACGGTGCGCAACGCACGCGGGCCGAGATGTTGGTCGCGCTCGGTGGTGCCGTTTCCGGTGGAATGGGGCACGCCCACCAACGCGATATCGGCCCCCTCGGGCCCTGCATGCGGGCAGCGGAACATCGTCGGGATGCCCCACCAATAGAGGTTTTCCATCATGGAAGTGAGATGTGGATCGCTCATCAGGGGCCTCACGCTCTGGGGATTTGTTCAATCCATATCCCCCGGAGCGCTGTGCGTCACGTCTTCACGTCAGAGGCAAAGCGGGCCGCGTTTTCCTTCAGAAACTCGCTTTCATCAGCAGTCCCCCAGAAAGCAGGCTGAGCTTTCGGAATGGTCAGAGCTTTCTGAACTGCGGGGCGCGCATCAATTCGGTCGAACCAGGCTTGTAGATTGGGCAAACCCTCGACCGAGACCTTGGCCCAGACATAGGCCCGCGCCCATGGGTATGTGGCCATATCAGCGATTGTATATTGATCCGCCGCCAGCCATTCGCGGCCCGTAAGGCGCTCGTCCAGTACTTCCAGCAGGCGGCGCGTTTCGTCGACATATCGCTGGATCGAAAACGGCTCTTCATGCCCGTTGGGTGCGGCGATCCGTTGGAAGTACATCGCCTGTCCCATCATCGGGCCTACCCCACCCATCTGGAACATCAACCATTGCAGGGTTTCAGATCTTCCATTCGGATCTTCGGGCAGAAACGCGCCGTATTTCTCACCCAGATACCAAAGGATCGCACCGCTCTCGAACACGGCGAAATCGTCGTTCGAACGGTCCACAATAGTCGGGATACGCCCGTTGGGATTAAGCTTGATATAGTCCGGCGCTTTTTGCTCTTTCTTCGCGAAGTCGATGAAAGTGAGGTCGTAGGGAACACCGGCCTCTTCCAAGAAAATCACGGGTTTGTACCCGTTCATGGTGGCAGCGGTGTACAGGTGAATATCTGACTTGGACATGGGGTGTCTCCGCATGGGGTGGAAATAACTTGGCTTCGAAATGCAGTCTCAGGTATAAAAAAGCAACCAGTATACATTTTGTAACCTAAAGGCTCTGCCGATGGATGCGCAACTTACCGAAGACAAACAGGGCCGTCGCGCCGTAACAAACCCCTGTCTGGCACCATGCCCGATTGAACAAGGCATGCGCATACTCGGCGGGAAATGGACGGGCTCCATCCTTTGGCACCTCCAGGGGGAACCGGTGCGCTTCAATGATCTCTCACGACTTGTCGGCGGAGCCAGCAAGAAGATGATTGCGGAGCGTCTGCGCCATCTGGAAGCGCACGGGCTCATCACACGCCGGGTTTTGTCAACGGCGCCGGTCTCGGTGGAGTACGTAATCACACCGCATGGCCGAAGCGCACTGGGCGTCCTCGACGCAATGCGGCGTTGGGCAGACGAACGGCCCGCCCTCGACAACGCTTAGGACAGGCAGCCTGGTGTTTTGACGCGCGCCGTGGCCGTGGCGTCGAACACGCCGGGGTCGGTGTCAAAGCCCGCAAGGACCCGGAGTTGGCTACCCTGCATTTCCGATCCGTTCACCGTAATTTCCCGCTGCCCGATCGTGTCATCAACATCTATTGTGAAGCTCACGCCACCACCCGGGGGGAGCGCTGTGAGATCAAGCACCAGGGCGGTTTGCCCATCCTCGACCTCGGGCATGGCGGCCAGAAATTCAACGCCGCTCGTAAACTCGAGCGGTTGGAAGACCTGCACGCCCGCCCCTTGCGCGGTGACGTCGAAAATCAGCCGCCCGGCGCTTTCGGTCATGTCGATGGCAAGAACCATCGGTGCCGTGGCGCAAGTGCCGATATTGGTCACCACAAATTGGTCCTTCGGGGCCCCATCGCGGAACGAGACTTCAATCTCGGCCGCTGTGACGACAGGCGCGACCAGAAGGCAAACGGAAAGGCAGACGGAGCGGAGAGTCATTGGCGGGGTCCGATCAAAGCTATTTGAGTTTTAAATAGCCTTCAGAGCTGCGAAGGCACGGGCGAAAACAAACGCGGCCGCCAATGGCGACCGCGTAAGACCCCTCGCCGGGGCCGTCCGGGACCCATGGGGGTATTGTCCCGGCGGCAGGCAGCGCCGCGTCCGGCGCTGCGGTGTTCGTCTGGACGACTCATAGCAGATGAAATCGCTCAGGTGTGTTGAGCCATATCAACAAAGTTCGCGTATCGAATTCGCCTTTGGTCGTAGAAGGGCGCCACCAAATCGGAGATGTCGGTGCATCTACATCATTGCGGCAGGCGACAAGGCCGTGAAAACGCGAATATAATCGCCCGGTGAGGAACCCGCCCACAAAACCCAGAGCCGGTTGGGATTCTCTTCATCGATCCACGCATAGTCGCCAGTTTCCAGGCCGCGCAACTCCGTGCTGATGTAATTTACCGCCGTGTTAGCCAGAAAATCCGTGGCATCCATTGTTGCCGGGAGCGCGGCAACACCCAGGATAGCTGCGTCAAACTCCACATAGGCGTAATGCGATCCGTTGAAACTGTCGAAAAACACATAGTGGCTTGCGACAACTTCACCGGCTGGAATCTGACCCTCTATTCCCCCGATATCAACGCGGATCGGCGCCGTTAGACGGATATTCTGATCCTCATCGAACGCATAAAGGTGGTCGGTGTCAAAATTGTCCTGTCCGACGTCGAACCCTGTAGAAGGATCGAGGATCACGAAGTTTCCCTCACCGGTCTGTTGCAAGATTTCGCCTCCGATCACCGTTGCCATGGTTTGCGTCGGACAGAGAAAGCTCAGCACCATGCCGGCCAGTGCGCGTCGTTTCTTGCAGGGCTTCATCAGGGTGTACATGATCCGGTCCTAGCGTGTTTGGCGGCTCGCGTCTTCCTCTCTGATCAACTGCTTCCCGGCGTGACCCGACTCAAACCCACAAGCGACACGCTCGCGCAGCTACAACTTTGGTCAGAGTGTGCGTGCGCGGAGTCTCTGGTAGGCTGAACGCAAAGAGAGGACGCCCCGATGCAATTGAGTGACAGCCGCGAGATTCGCGCGGATTCGGCGACTGTTTGGTCCGCCATTCTTGATCGTGATGTTTTGAAGGCCTGTGTTCCCGGGTGTCAGGAGATGTCT
>JASJAW010000031.1 GCA_030066795.1 Dinoroseobacter sp. | reverse complement strand
AAAGGCGACGTCCGGAAGGCCGTCGTCGTACGCACCGCCAAAGAGGTCCGTCGCGAAGACGGCACCGCGATCCGGTTTGACCGCAACGCGGCCGTGATCCTCAACAACAACATGGAGCCCATCGGCACCCGTATCTTCGGGCCGGTGGTACGCGAACTGCGTTCGAAGAACTTCATGAAGATCATCTCGCTCGCCCCGGAGGTGCTGTAAGATGGCTGCTAAGTTGAAATCTGGCGACAAGGTCGTCGTGCTGGCTGGCAAGGACAAGGGCAAGGAAGGCACCATTACTTCCGTGAACCCGTCCGCTGGCAAAGCCGTGGTTGAAGGCATCAATATTGCCATCCGCCACACCAAACAGTCCCAAGCCTCTCAGGGCGGCCGCATCCCGCAAGCGATGCCGGTTGATCTGAGCAATCTGGCGCTTCTGGACAGCAACGGCAAAGCCACCCGCGTCGGTTTCCGCATGGAAGACGGCAAGAAGGTCCGTTTCGCCAAAACCACAGGGGAGGCTGTCTGATGCTTGACACTGCAACCTACACCCCACGCCTCAAGACGGCCTATGCAGACACCATCCGCGCCGCCATGAAAGAGGAATTCGGCTACAAGAACGACATGCAGATCCCGCGCCTGGACAAGATCGTCCTGAACATCGGCGCCGGCGCTGAAGCTGTTAAAGACTCGAAGAAAGCGAAGTCGGCTCAGGAAGACCTGACGGCCATCGCTGGTCAGAAAGCCGTCATTACCCGGGCTAAGAAGTCCATCGCGGGCTTCCGGGTGCGCGAAGAAATGCCGCTCGGTGCGAAAGTCACCCTGCGCGGCGATCGGATGTACGAATTCCTCGACCGTCTGATCACCATCGCGCTGCCCCGCGTCCGCGACTTCCGCGGCGTGAAAGGCTCCTCTTTCGACGGTCGTGGCAACTACGCCATGGGCCTCAAAGAACACATCGTCTTCCCTGAGATCGATTTCGACAAAGTCGATGAGACCTGGGGGATGGACATCATCATCTGCACCACCGCGCCGAACGACGCGGAAGCGAAAGCGCTGTTGAAGCTGTTCAACATGCCCTTCAACTCGTGACGCGCGGGAGAGACTGATATGGCTAAAAAAGCAATGATCGAACGCGAAAAGAAGCGTCAGAAGCTGGTGGACAAATATGCCGCCAAGCGTGCTGCGCTCAAAGAGATCGCGAATGACGAAAGCAAGCCCATGGAAGAGCGCTTCAAGGCGCGCCTGAAGCTTGCCGAACTGCCGCGCAACAGCTCGGCCACCCGGCTGCACAATCGCTGCCAGCTGACCGGTCGTCCGCACGCGTATTATCGCAAACTTAAGATCAGCCGTATTGCGCTGCGTGATCTTGGGTCCAACGGTCAGATCCCTGGCCTTGTTAAGTCCAGCTGGTAAGGGAGGAGAACCATGTCTATGAACGATCCTCTCGGCGATATGCTGACCCGTATCCGCAACGCTCAGATGCGCGGTAAATCCACCGTCCGCACCCCGGCCTCCAAGCTTCGTGCTTGGGTTCTCGATGTGCTTCAGGACGAAGGCTACATCCGTGGCTACGAGAAGGTTGAGGACAGCAAGCACCCGGAACTGGAGATTAGCCTGAAGTACTACGATGGCGTTCCGGTGATCCGCGAGCTCAAGCGCGTCTCGAAACCAGGTCGTCGCGTGTACGTCAGCGTGAAAGAGGTCCCCTCGGTCCGTCAGGGTCTGGGTGTCTCGATCGTCTCGACCCCACGTGGCGTGATGTCCGATGCAAATGCACGCTCTGCCAATGTTGGCGGCGAAGTGCTTTGCACGGTCTTCTAAGGAGGTTGCAATGTCTCGAATTGGTAAAAAACCGGTCGAACTGCCCTCCGGCGTGACCGCGTCCGTCTCGGGCCAGACCGTGGAAGTGAAGGGCCCGAAAGCGACCCGCAGCTTCACCGCGACCGATGATGTGACCATCGCCGTGGACGGCAACCTCGTCACCGTCGAGCCGCGTGGTAAGTCCAAGCGCGCGCGTCAGCAGTGGGGCATGTCCCGCACCATGGTTGCCAACCTTGTCAAAGGTGCGACCGAGGGTTTCAAGAAAGAGCTTGAGATCCAGGGGGTCGGTTACCGTGCGCAGATTCAGGGTAACACGCTGAAGCTGAATCTTGGCCTCAGCCACGATGTCAATTTCGATGTGCCGCAGGGTGTGACTGTCACCTGCCCGAAGCCTACGGAAATCATCATCGAAGGCACTGACGAACAGCTTGTTGGTCAGGTGGCTGCGAACATCCGCGACTGGCGAAAGCCCGAGCCTTACAAGGGCAAAGGCATCCGCTACAAGGATGAGTACATCTTCCGCAAGGAAGGCAAGAAGAAGTAAGGACGAGCAAAATGGCAAACAGCAAACGAGACCTGTTCTTGAAACGCCGCCTGCGCGTCCGGAACAAACTGAAGAAAATGGCCGAGGGGCGTCCACGTCTCTCGGTGCACCGCTCGGGCAAGAACATCAGCGTCCAGCTGATCGACGATGTCCAAGGCCGCACGCTGGCATCCGCCTCCACGCTGGAGAAGGATCTTGGCGTTGTAGGCAAGAACAACATCGAAGCGTCCGCTAAAGTGGGCGCGGCTATTGCAGAGCGGGCCAAGAAAGCCGGTGTCGAAGAATGCTACTTCGACCGCGGTGGCTTCCTTTTCCACGGCAAGGTGAAGGCTCTGGCCGACGCTGCGCGTGAAGGCGGTCTGAAGTTTTAAACGCTGAAGGGCGCCGGGCGCGGCGCCCTCGATGATCCGGGGCCAGTTGGCCACCAGGATTGAAGAAACAGATGCTCAAGGAGGCCTGAATGGCAGAGCGTGAAAACCGCCGGGACCGTCGCGACCGCGATGAAGCCCCGGAATTCGCAGATCGTCTTGTAGCGATCAACCGTGTGTCGAAAACCGTAAAAGGCGGTAAGCGCTTTGGCTTCGCAGCCCTCGTGGTTGTGGGTGACCAGCGCGGACGCGTTGGTTTCGGCAAAGGGAAGGCCAAAGAGGTTCCCGAGGCAATCCGCAAGGCGACCGAGCAGGCCAAGCGTAACCTGATCCGCGTGCCGCTGCGCGAGGGCCGCACGCTGCACCACGATATCGAAGGCCGACATGGCGCGGGCAAGGTAATGATGCGTACAGCACCGCAAGGTACCGGGATCATCGCAGGTGGCCCGATGCGTGCCGTGTTCGAGATGCTGGGCGTTCAGGACGTGGTGGCCAAGTCCATTGGCTCCCAGAACCCATACAACATGATCCGTGCAACGCTAGACGGCCTGAAAAAGGAAACCAGCCCGCGCATGGTCGCACAGCGCCGTGGCAAGAAGGTCTCCGACATCCTGCGCAAGCCGGATGCCGAGGCAGCGCCCGAAGCGGCTGCCGAGCCCGCAGAAGCGTAAGGAGAGCGAGACATGGCCAAAACCATCGTCGTCAAGCAGATCGGCTCCCCGATCCGCCGCCCCGAGATCCAGCGTCAGACGCTGATCGGCCTGGGGCTGAACAAGATGCACAAGACCCGCGAACTTGAAGACACCCCCGCCGTGCGCGGCATGGTCAACAAGATCCCGCATCTGGTCGAGATCATCGAAGAGCGCGGCTAACCGCCAATACCTTCGCTGGCCCGGACCGGGCCAGCGCATAACAATCAAAAAACGCCGTGGTCGGGGGCTTTCGCTTCGATCCCCGCATCCGGCAAGGAGAAGCGATATGAAACTGCACGAACTGCGCGACAATCCCGGCGCAACCAAACCCCGCAAGCGAATTGGCCGTGGTCCTGGCTCCGGAACTGGTAAGACCGGTGGCCGTGGTATCAAGGGTCAGAAGTCCCGTTCGGGTGTAGCGATCAAAGGCTACGAGGGTGGTCAGATGCCGCTCTACCAGCGTCTGCCGAAGCGTGGCTTCAACAAGCCCAACGCGAAGAAGTTCGCTGTTGTGAACCTCGGCCTGATCCAGAAGTTCATCGACGCCGGAAAGCTCGACGCGAAGGCCGCAATCACCGAGGATGCGCTCGTCGCGTCCGGCCTCGTGCGCCGCAAGCTGGATGGCGTGCGCGTGCTCGCCAAAGGTGAGATCACCGCGAAGGTTGACCTGCAGGTGACCGGTGCTTCCAAGTCCGCAGTGGCGGCTGTTGAGAAGGCTGGTGGCTCACTGACGGTCACAACCGCGCAGGCGGCGGCGTAACGGCTTGTGAGCGGCGCGTCTGCCGCTTACATCTAACCCAAGTTTTCCAACGCCGCCGGAACGGGAAACCGTCTGGCGGCGTTCGCATCCATAAAGTCCAAGGAACAGGGCATGGCATCAGCAGCAGAGCAAATGGCCGCCAACATGAGTTGGAGCGCCTTGGGTAAGGCGACCGAACTCAGACAGCGTATCTTTTTCACGCTTGGCCTTTTGATCGTTTACCGCCTCGGCACCTACATCCCGGTTCCTGGCATCGACGGCGCCCAATTGCGCGAGTTTATGGATCAGGCGGCAGCGGGTCTGGGTGGTGTCCTGAACATGTTCACCGGCGGCGCGATCTCCCGTATGGGGATCTTCGCGCTTGGGATCATGCCGTATATCTCGGCCTCGATCATCGTGCAGCTTCTGACCGCGATGGTGCCCCACCTTGAGCAACTCAAGAAAGAAGGCGAGCAGGGGCGTAAGAAAATCAACCAGTACACGCGCTATGGCACGGTGTTCCTCGCCACGTTCCAGGCCTACGGGCTGGCGGTGAGTCTCGAGTCCGGGGGACTTGTGACCGATCCGGGCTGGTACTTCCGCGCAGCTTGCGTGATCACGCTTGTGGGCGGAACCATGTTCCTGATGTGGTTGGGTGAACAGATCACTCAGCGCGGCATCGGCAACGGTATCTCGCTTATCATCTTCGTCGGCATCATCGCCGAGCTTCCGGCGGCTTTGGCTCAGTTCTTCGAATCTGGCCGATCTGGCGCCTTGTCTACGCCCGTTATCCTGGGCGTCACACTGATGCTTTTGGCTACGCTCGTGTTCGTCGTGTTCATGGAACGCGCGCTGAGGAAGATCCACATCCAGTACCCGCGCCGTCAGGTCGGTATGAAGATGTATGACGGCGGCTCCAGCCACTTGCCGGTCAAGATCAACCCGGCGGGCGTGATCCCGGCGATCTTCGCATCATCGCTGTTGCTGTTGCCGACAACGATCAGCACCTTTTCGGGCGGAAACACGGGCCCGATCATGTCGACGATCCTCGCCTATTTCGGGCCGGGTCAGCCGCTGTATCTGCTGTTCTTTGCGGGCATGATCATCTTCTTCACGTATTTCTACACCGCCAACGTGTCGTTCAAGACCGAGGACGTTGCGGACAACCTGAAGAAGCAGAACGGCTTCATTCCGGGCATCCGTCCGGGCAAGAAAACGGAAGAATATCTCGACTACGTCGTCAGCCGTATCCTTGTGGTCGGCTCAGGCTACCTCGCCCTTGTGTGTCTCATCCCCGAGATGGTGCGCACCGAGCTAGCGATCACAGCCTATTTCGGAGGCACGTCGATCCTGATTATCGTGTCCGTGGGGATGGACACGGTACAGCAGATCCAATCGCATCTGCTGGCCCATCAGTATGAAGGGCTGATTGAGAAGTCCCAGTTGCGTGGCAAAAAGCGCTCTGGGAAGGGGAGGAAAGGGCCAGCACGGCGATGAATATAATTCTTTTGGGGCCGCCGGGCGCGGGGAAGGGAACCCAAGCTCAGCGGTTGGTGGACGAACGGGACATGATCCAGTTGTCGACCGGAGACATGCTGCGCGCGGCGAAAGACAGCGGAACGGAAATGGGTAATCGTGCAGCTGAAGTAATGGCGCGGGGAGATCTGGTTTCGGACGACATCGTGATTGGTTTGATCCGCGAAAAGCTCGAGGCGGGCGGTTCAGGTTTCATTTTCGACGGATTCCCGAGGACACTGGCCCAGGCCGACGCATTGGGAGAGCTTCTGGAAGATGTGGGTCAAACCCTCGACACGGTCATCGAGATGCGGGTTGAGGACGATGTTCTGGTAGATCGCATCGTCAATCGGGCCGAAGAAGCCAAGGCTGCGGGTAAACCCGTGCGTGCCGATGACAATGCAGAAAGCCTCAAAGTGCGCCTTCTGGCCTATTACAAGCAGACTTCGCCGCTTGTCGGCTATTACCACGCTAAGGGTGTGTTAACCGGGGTCGACGGTCTTGGGTCCATCGACCAGGTCGGCATGGATATCGCAGCGATTCTCGACGCAGACTGAAACCCGCTCAGGAACAATCTTCAGGGCCTGTCCGCATTTCGACAAATCCATCGAGTGGTTGGTCACGCGCAACCTGAACAAGGGGTGCTCCTTCCCCCGGTGAAAACCAAACCGATATACGTGCATCTTGCGCGGGGCCGTTACCAACGGCGCAGGCCGCTATCGTTACGTCAATGCTGCCTTGGGTTTGGTTAGGTGCGTCCCGTTCCCATTGGGCAAGTCGCGTCTGCACGCGCCGAACGTCATCCAGATCTGCGCTGTCCAGGCGATAGCCCTGCCCTTTGGGTGAGGGCACCGGTGCAAGTGGAAAGCGCGCTTCGATCCGGTCCCCCAGATCGCTGCGGATGGCGATGTAAACAACCTGCGATCCACGCATGGCGGGGCGCAGTCCGTCCGGAAATTCCACGACCGCTCTCAAACCTTCTGGATCAGCGTCAAGGGGCGTTGCCCCCTCCCATGGTTCAGACGACGCGCAAGCTGCAAGAACGAGTAGAATGAAAGCAAGCAAAAAATGCATAGAGGTTACCTTGATTCGAAAAAATATTAATGTTTTACAATAATAAATTATTCCTGAACAGGAGGCATTGATGAAAAGTAGGCTCACTGTTGAGACTGCGTTGCTTGCAACGACTTGGGGCGCGTTGGTCCTTTTGCCTGCGGTGATGATCTGGGCGCTGGTTTCGGGCGTTTTTACGCAGGAAGCCCTTATTCAGCGTTTTCCCGATGTTGTGCGGACAAATAGCCTGCTCGGGTGGCAACTCTGCCTTGCGGCAGTACTGGGGCTCATACCCGCTACTCTGGCATTCTGGGTCTTATGGCAGGTGAAAGGCCTTTTTGGTCTCTATGCGAAGGGGCAGGCACTGACGCCTGCTGCTGCCGACCGGATACGCGCCACTGGGATAGGCCTTGCCGGGATCGGGTTGCTCAATCTTGTCGTACATGCAGCGCAGACGGTAGTTTTGTCGGCAACAAACCCGGCCGGACAGCGGATGCTCGCGATTGAGTTGGGCTCGGAAGAGGTGGGGCTTGCCCTGATGGGAGGGCTGCTGTTCGTGATTGGGCGCGCGATGGCCGATGCGGCTGAAGCAGCCACAGAGCTGCGCGCATTCGTATGACTGAGATTGTTGTTCGCCTGGATGTAATGCTTGCCCTGCGCAAGATGAAGGCCCGAGATCTGGCTGCCGAGATCGGGATTACGGAACAGAATTTGAGCCTGTTGCGCAATGGCCGGGTCAAGGGGATCCGCTTCGCTACACTGGCGCGAATTTGTGAAGTGCTCGAGTGCCAGCCAGGCGACCTTCTGGAAGCGGTCTCGGTGCCACGAAATTAGTGGTTGACAGGGCGGTAATGCCCTTGACCTCTGCGGTGTATCCGCCTACCTACCGCCATCCGAATAAAGGTGATTCCTCTGAGTCGCCCGGAAATACTGAAAGCCCGGGACAGGTGCCCGGGCTTGATGTTGTGAAAAAAGGTTCTGGAGCTACGGAACCGCAACGAAAAGGAAGAGATATTTGGCACGTATTGCTGGCGTGAACCTGCCGACAGGTAAACGCGTTCCCATCGCCCTCACGTACATCACTGGAATCGGCCCGTCTTCGGCGAAATCGATTTGCGAAGCTGTTGGAATTGATCAGGCGCGGCGCCTGAACGAGCTTTCCGACGCAGAAGTGCTGTCGATCCGTGAGCACATCGATGCAAACTTCACTGTTGAGGGCGACCTGCGCCGTGAAGTGCAGATGAACATCAAGCGTTTGATGGACCTCGGTTGCTATCGCGGTCTCCGCCACCGTCGGAACCTCCCCGTGCGCGGTCAGCGCACACATACCAACGCGCGGACCCGCAAAGGCCCCGCCAAGCCGATCGCCGGCAAGAAGAAGTAAGGGAGGGGATCAGACATGGCACGTGATAAAGCGCGCGGTAAGCGTAAAGAGCGTAAAAACATCGCCGCCGGTGTGGCGCATGTGAACAGCTCGTTCAACAACACCAAGATCCTCATCTCGGACGTTCAGGGCAATGCGATTGCCTGGTCGTCCGCCGGCACCATGGGATTCAAAGGCTCTCGAAAGTCTACCCCCTATGCGGCCCAGATGGCGGCAGAAGACGCGGGCAAGAAAGCACAGGAACACGGCGTGAAAACGCTTGAAGTCGAAGTGCAGGGTCCCGGGTCGGGTCGCGAAAGCGCTCTGCGCGCCTTGGCGGCGGTTGGGTTCAATATTACCGCAATCCGCGATGTGACCCCGATTGCGCACAACGGCTGCCGCCCGCCGAAGCGCCGCCGCGTTTAAGGACGGTTTCAATTCTCCGAGGGCTTCGGGTTTCCCGTGGCCCCCGGTGTCATTTTTTCCTCGGGCGTTCCCGCCCCCGGATCTCGGACGGGAACAGGTATGGAGGCGACACCTATGATCCACAAGAATTGGCAAGAGCTCATCAAACCCACCCAGCTGGAAGTAAAGCCGGGCAACGATCCGTCGCGCCAGGCAGTGGTCGTAGCAGAACCGCTAGAGCGCGGGTTTGGTCTGACCCTCGGGAACGCGCTGCGCCGCGTTCTGTTGTCGTCGCTGCAAGGCGCGGCGATCACGAGCGTCCAGATCGACAATGTGCTACATGAGTTTTCATCGGTGGCTGGTGTGCGAGAAGACGTGACCGACATCGTGCTGAACCTCAAACAAGTGGCATTGCGAATGGACGCCGATGGCCCCAAGCGCGTGTCGATTTCTGCCAGAGGGCCGAAGGTCGTGACCGCCGGCGATATTTCAGAAACCGCCGGGATCGAGGTTTTGAACCGCGACCACGTGATCTGCCATCTCGACGATGGTGCGGATTTGTTCATGGAACTCGCCGTGAACACGGGCAAAGGATACGTACCCGCTGAGAAGAACCGACCGGAAGATGCGCCCATCGGGTTGATGCCGATCGATGCGATCTACTCGCCTGTAAAGAAGGTGAGCTACGATGTTCAGCCCACACGGGAAGGTCAGGTTCTCGATTATGACAAACTGACCCTCAAGCTCGAAACAGATGGGTCCGTGACGCCAGAAGACGCTGTGGCTTACGCTGCCCGGATTCTACAGGATCAGCTGTCGGTCTTCGTAAACTTCGAAGAACCAGAAGCTGCGCGCAGCCAGGCCGAAGAAGACGATCTGGAATTCAACCCATTGTTGCTTAAGAAAGTCGACGAGCTGGAATTGTCGGTACGTTCTGCGAACTGCCTGAAGAACGACAACATCGTTTATATCGGAGACCTGATCCAGAAAACTGAAGCGGAAATGTTGCGGACCCCGAACTTCGGGCGCAAGTCGCTGAATGAGATCAAGGAAGTTCTCTCGGGCATGGGCCTGCACCTTGGGATGGATATCCTCGACTGGCCCCCCGACAATATCGAGGACCTCGCCAAGAAGTTCGAAGACCAATTCTAATGGCGCGGCGGGGTATCCCGCCAGCCGATCTGGGCAATCCCGCCCCAATAAGGAGGGCACCGCACGCACGGTGCCCGGACAAAGTATGAAAATGGAGACTGAGAAATGCGTCACGCAAGAGGCTATCGCCGCCTGAACCGAACCCACGAGCACCGTAAGGCGCTTTTTGCAAATATGGCTGGTTCGCTCATCGAACATGAGCAGATCAAGACCACGTTGCCTAAAGCAAAGGAACTGCGTCGGGTCGTGGAGAAACTGGTTACACTCGGAAAGCGCGGCGATCTGCACGCGCGTCGCCAGGCGGCTTCGCAGCTCAAGCAGGACAAGCATGTTGCGAAACTCTTTGAGGTTCTTGGCCCTCGGTACGAAGAGCGTCAGGGCGGCTATGTGCGCGTGCTAAAGGCTGGGTTCCGCTACGGCGACATGGCGCCCATGGCGATCATCGAGTTCGTTGATCGCGATGTCGACGCCAAAGGAGCTGCTGACAAGGCGCGTGTCGCCGAGGAAGAAGCCGCAGAGCTGGACTAATAACCCAGCCAAGCTGCAAAAGAAAAAAGCCCTGCTTTCTGGCGGGGCTTTGTTGTTTAGCGTGCTTCCAAAGCTTGATTTTGTTTGGGATCACTCTGGCAGGCGAAGTTGTCGATTAGTTTCTCGAGGCTGTCATCGTCAACCGTCGAGCCCCCCAAGAACTCCAGAAGATCCTCTCGCGGTCCCTCGGGTAAGGACATCACTCGCGCGAAGAGTGTGGGTTCAATTGGCGCAGGCATCTGAAACCTCAATACAACCAGTGGTGGTATTACTTTTGCGCCTTGACGCAGAATCAATCAACTTGTCTAAAAAGACATGTCCATTAAGACAGGTATCGATCTAGAGCTTCACAGACTGGGGGTGCTTTCCCCGGCTGGTTACTATGTGGGGCTCCATATCCGGTTCGCTGCTCCTCTATTGGACTACCAGACTTACCCGCAGGAATGGAAAGATCGTTATACTGAACAGGCCTACGCGCTTCGCGACCCTCTGCTGGCTTGGGGGTTCGGCGTCACGGGAGCAGCTCGGTGGAGCGAGTTAGGTATTCCTGATCCATTCGGTATTCTCGACGATGCCGCGCGGTTCGGTCTGAAATATGGTGTCGCCGTGTCCTGCGGCGAGATCAAGTCCCGTACTATCGCCGGTTGTGCGCGATCTGATCGGGAATTCACGGAGGACGAGATGTCGTCCATCCAAACTCTCGTTCAGCGGCTTCATGATACAACGACGCCGCCGGACAGCCTGACCAAGGCGCAGATCGAGGCGCTCAGCTGCATAGCCGCAGGTGACCGTCACACAGCTGCCGCTGCGAAACTTGGTATTTCCGAAAGTGCGTTGAAGGCTCGCCTCACGGCTGCTCGCCAAAAGCTCATGGCGCGCACCACAGCAGAAGCGATCCAGCGCGCCAAAGACTACAGGTTGTTGTAGCGGGTTCTGCGCCAAGGTTTCCAAAACCATCAAAACAAATGGAGACTGATCAATGGAAAGCACGACCCTCTCGTTTGAGAACTTTCACAACCATGGCGAGTTATTTGCGAATCTTTTTCGCGCAAGACGACAGTCATTTATCGTCCAGAATAACTGGGACCTGCCGGAAGCAATGGGGATGGAGTACGACCAGTACGACACGCCTGCGAGCCGGTGGGTTGCAGTGCACGAGTTCGGGGAGATCTATGCTGGCATTCGCCTGACGCCGACCACGGCCAGGTGCGGTATCTACACATATATGATCAGGGACGCGCAGATGGGCTTGCTTGATACGATCCCGCAGGATCTTCTCTATGGTCCCGCGCCGGTGGATGAACGTGTCTGGGAGTCCAGCCGTGTCTTTGTTTCTCAGGCGACCCCCCAGAAGGTTCGCCGCAGGGTACACGCGTATCTCATTGCCGAGATGACCAAGACCGCCCGCGACCTCGGTGCTGTTCGGGTCCTTGGGCTTGTTCCCGCACTCTGGACCAAATTCGCCGATCGGTTGGGACTGGATATTGAGCCGGCGGGCCGAGTTATGGAAATAGACGGGATCGACAACCAATGTGTGTCGATCGATCTTACCCGTAAACTTCACTAACCAGCCCCCGTTTTGGGGGTACCTTGTGTAACGGGGGCAGAGGGCGCATATCATCGAGCGATGCTGCTAAACCAAACGCCGATGCGTCTTCTGCTCCTGACTGAGGCCCACGCACCGCCGGAGGGCGTTGCTCGGCCCGATCATGGACAGACCATCACCACAATCCTTATGCTGAGACGCTGACCATGTCCGACCTTTTTGATCATTCTGACGTTCCGACGGAGACCGCCGATGAGCGACGCCCGTTGGCAGATCGCTTGCGCCCGAGCAGCTTATCAGAGGTCATTGGCCAGGAGCATCTGCTGGCCCCGGACGCACCATTGGGCAGTATGTTGGCTGCAGGAACGCTTGGGTCAGTGATTTTCTGGGGACCGCCCGGCGTTGGAAAAACCACAATTGCGAGGCTTCTTGCGGATCACAGTGAACTTGAATTCGTGCAGATCAGCGCGATTTTCACGGGTGTCCCGGAGCTCAGAAAAGCGTTCGAGGCGGCGAAACTGCGCAAGAAAACCGGACGCGGAACGCTTCTGTTCGTAGACGAGATTCATCGCTTCAATAAAGCCCAACAGGATGGGTTCTTGCCGCATATGGAAGACGGCACGATTGTTCTTGTTGGAGCGACCACCGAGAATCCTTCGTTTGAACTGAACGCGGCTGTTCTGAGCAGAGCTCAGGTTCTTGTTCTGAAACGTCTGGGCGCAAAGGACTTGGAAACTCTGGTTGGTCGCGCCGAAGTTGCTCTGGGTATCGAGCTTCCCCTCGATGCCGCCGCGCGCGCTGCTCTGGTGGACATGGCCGATGGCGACGGGCGAGCGTTGCTGAATCTTGTCGAGCAGGTTGCGCTGATCGAAACCAGTTCCCCGCTCGATCCGAAGGCTTTGTCCGCGCGTCTTTCGCGAAGGGCGGCTCAGTATGACAAAGGCGGGGACGGGCACTATAACCTGATTTCTGCGCTTCATAAGTCGGTCAGAGGATCGGACCCTGACGCGTCCCTCTACTGGCTGGCGCGGATGCTGACCGCAGGTGAGGACCCGCGGTATCTTATGCGCCGGATCACCCGCATGGCGGTAGAGGATATCGGGCTTGCCGACCCGCAGGCGCAAACGATCTGTCTGGACAGTTGGCAAACCTACGAGAGGCTTGGCTCGCCGGAGGGGGAGCTGGCAGTCGCCCAGGCGGTGATATATCTCGCGCTCGCCCCAAAATCGAATGCGGCCTACACGGCATACAAGGCGGCGATGAAGCTGGCCAAGTCCAGCGGGTCGGCCTCACCGCCCAAACACATTCTGAACGCGCCGACTAAGCTGATGAAAGACGAAGGGTACGGCGAAGGCTATGCCTACGATCACGACGCTGAAGATGCCTTCTCTGGCCAGAACTATTTCCCTGACGGGATTGACCGAGCGGTCTTTTACGCGCCTGTCGCTCGAGGATTTGAGCGTGATCTGGAGAAGAGGCTGACGTATTTCAGCAAGCTACGCGCCAAGCGGCAGAGTTGACATCACCGCCCGTAACCCGGACAGAGGCGCCATGATGCCCGCTCTAATACAAGTCGCGATCGGAGGTGCCTTGGGCGCCAGTTGCCGCTGGCTTTTGGGGCTGGCAATCGTGCGCCAATTCGGGACAACTCCGCTGCCCTTTGCCGTGATGACCGCGAACATTCTTGGCTCTTTTGTCATGGGGCTCTTCATCGTCTTGGCAGCGCACCGGGGTCTCACGCATCTGTCGCCACTTGTGATGACTGGATTGTTAGGGGGGTTTACGACGTTCTCGGCCTTCTCTCTCGAAACCGTCACGCTGATCGAACGCGGCCAGATCGGGCTGGCAAGCCTTTATGTGCTGCTGTCGGTGGTCCTTTCGGTCGGCGGCTTAATGGCTGGTCTGTGGCTAGCGCGTGGGATGTTCGCATGAGCGGTGTGCAGACAGTTGTCGTGACGCAGGATGAGGGTGATCAGCGCCTGGACCGGTGGTTTCGTCGCCGGTTTCCGCATGTCGGGCAAGGCCGGATTGAGAAGATGTGCCGCAAAGGGGAAATCCGGGTGGACGGCGGTCGTGTGAAGGCAGCAACACGCGTTGAGGCGGGACAATCGGTGCGTATCCCACCGTTGCCTGAAGCAACACACTCGCCAAAGGACTTACGTCCTGCGAAATCCAAGGTTTCGGAGGCCGACCGGGAGATGCTTCAGCGCGCGGTCCTGTATCGCGACGCCCATATTATTGCGCTTAACAAACCTCCGGGCCTTCCTGTCCAGGGCGGCTCTGGGCAGCGCAGGCATATCGATGGGCTTTCCGAAGCTCTGATGTTCGATCTCGACGAGAGGCCCCGCCTCGTTCACCGGCTCGACAAGGACACGTCCGGCGTACTCCTTATGGCGCGCTCTCGAGCCGTTGCCGCCGGGCTGACGGCGGCTTTTCGGGCCCGCGAGACGCGTAAAATTTACTGGGCCGCAGTTGCCGGTGTCCCGCACCCAAGGCTCGGTACGATCAAATACGCTTTGAAGAAGGCGTCCGGTCATGGTCGGGGAGGGGAGGCGGAAAAGATGGTCTGCGTCGATCCGCGCGACATCGATGCGCATCCGGACGCCAAACGGGCAACAACAGACTATGCCGTCCTTTCGGCGCTCGGTCGTCGCGTCTCTTGGTGCGCCCTTGTGCCGGTGACAGGCCGGACCCACCAACTGCGCGCCCATATGGCCGAGATGGGACATCCGATCATAGGAGACGGCAAGTACGGCGGCAGTGGGCAGGAAAACCTAGGCGACGGATGGGGGGCGCAATTGGGGGGCGAGTTATCCAAGAAGCTGCACTTACACGCGCGTAGCCTTGCGCTCACCCATCCTGTGACCGGGGCGCGCCTGACCCTAACTGCCCCTTTGCCCGATCACATGGCGCGCACTTGGGCTGATCTGGGTTGGGATACGGGCGACGTTCCGGAAGACCCTTTCGAAGACCTCTCATGACCCTGAAACTTGTTCTTTTTGATGTCGACGGGACACTCGTTGACAGTCAGGCGCAGATTATGACTGCGATGACGCATGCCTTTGAAGCCGAGGATCTGCCTGTGCCCGACCGTGCGGCCGTGCGAGAGATCATCGGTTTATCCTTGAGCAACGCAATTGAACGGCTGGCCCCAGCGGTTGACCCACTCCGGATAAACAGATTGGTGGAGCGCTATAAGGACGCCTATGTCGCGCAGCGCGTGACGGGTGGTGGTGAGGCGGCCTCGCCCCTTTATCCCGGGGCACTTGCGGCGCTGGAGGCGCTGTCTGCGTTCGATGATGTGCTGCTGGGCGTGGCAACAGGAAAGTCCAAGCGTGGTTTGGTTCATCTCTTCGATGCCTATAATCTTGGGCATTTTTTTGTGACCACGCAGGTGGCTGACAACCATCCATCCAAACCGCATCCATCGATGGTGACGACGGCTCTCTCCGAAACCGGTGTGGCGCCAAGGAATGCGGTAATGCTAGGTGACACAACCTACGATATGGAAATGGGCAAGGCCGGTGGTGTGCACACGCTGGGTGTCGGGTGGGGATACCACGCGCCGGATGATCTGCGTGAGGCCGGAGCAGAGCGCGTACTGGTAAGCTACGCTGAGCTTCTCCCGGCGCTTGAGAGTATTTGGAGGGACCGATGAGTGGATGGGCTGCAAAAAGGTTCTGGAAAGCAGCGGATGTCGCGGAATGTGAAGGCGGGTTTACCGTCGCACTCGATGGTCGGTTCGTTCGTACACCCCTGAAGAAGCCTCTTGTGGTGCCCAGCACGGGATTTGCCAAGGCGATCGCTGCCGAGTGGGAAGCGCAGGAAGAACTCGTCGATCCAACCACCATGCCCTTTACGCGGGCTGCGAACGCAGCGCTCGACAAAGTAAGTGCCCAGCGGGCAGAGGTGTGCGAAATGCTGGCCGCTTATGCGGGCACAGATTTGCTTTGTTATCGTGCAACGGGACCAAGAGCGCTGGTTGAGCGTCAAGCTGCAGGCTGGGATCCTCATCTCAAGTGGGCTGCGCAACTCTTTTCTGCTCCGCTTCAGGTTACGGCGGGGATCATTCCTGTCGAGCAACCAAAGGAAAGCCTCGCGCGGTATTTGCAGGAGGTGCAGGCATTTTCGGATTTCGAGTTGACCGGCTTCCACGACCTCGTCGCGATTTCGGGTTCGCTGGTCCTTGCGCTTGCTGTAGCAAACCAGCGCCTGTCAGCGGGTGATGCTTACGACTTATCTCGAATCGATGAGCTATGGCAGATTGAGCAATGGGGCGAGGATGAAGAAGCGATGGAACTGGCTGAACGAAAGCGCTTTGAGTTTCTGCAGGCGCATCAAGTCATGCAGATGTCAAAAACCTCAGCATAATGTCGTTTTTTTGAAGTTGACGTTGCGTCGGTTTCGGTTTGGCTAAACGGACTTTCAAGGCGTTTTTTCTGCTGTTGACCGATCCGTTTTTCGGGCCTCAATCCTTTGAGTTGATTGAGAAATGATCGCTCATTACCCACTTTGCTCAAATGGCAGGCATTTCGAGCGGATATCACAACCTGTTACCTGCCTGAAAAAGAAAGCTAACAGGGCCACTTGACGCCATTTTGGGAAAATGCCCAATTTGGCATCGCTGGGTGGGGATACACTCTGCCCTACAGTTCAATGCCTGCGCGCCTTGCGCAGGACAAAGCTGCACAAAAGCAGCGACCACCAGGAAGAGGTAAAAATGAGAAAATCCGTATTTTTGGGCGCGCTTACCGTCGCCGGTATCATGGCGACCGCGGCCACTGCCGATACGCTGCAGGAAGTACGCGACCGCGGCGCGGTTAACTGCGGGATCAGCACCGGTCTCGTCGGTTTTGCGTCCCAGGATGCAAACGGCGAATGGCAGGGTTTTGACGTCGCAATCTGTCGCGCTGTCGCGGCAGCAGTCTTTGGCGACCAGAATGCTGTAAATTACAATCCGGTGACCAACCAGGTGCGCTTCGAAGTTCTGAACTCTGGCGAGATCGACCTTCTGGCTCGGAACACCACTTGGACCTTCTCGCGTGACGTAGACCTGCGTCTCGAGTTCACCGGCATCAACTACTACGACGGTCAGGGCTTCATGGTGCCACGTGCGCTTGGCGTCTCCTCGGCGACTGAGCTGGACGGCGCACGGGTCTGCATCCAGAAGGGTACCACCACCGAGCTGAACCTCGCGGACTTCTTCCGCGCAAACAACATCAGCTTTGAGCCGGTGCCGATCGCAACAGCGTCGGAAGCACAGCAGCAGTATCTGGCGGAAGCCTGTGACGTCTACACCACAGACGCCTCCGGTCTCGCAGCAACCCGCGCTGCGTTCGAAAACCCGGGCGATCACGTGGTTCTGCCCGAGATCATCTCCAAAGAGCCGCTCGGTCCACTTGTCCGTCATGGCGACAACGAGTGGGGTGATATTGTTCGCTGGTCGCTCAACACGCTCATCGCAGCGGAAGAACTGGGCGTGACCTCGGCAAACGTCGACGAACTGGCAGCCGGCACCGACAACCCGGAAATCAACCGTCTGCTCGGTACCGAGGGCAACCTGGGCGAGATGCTCGGCCTTTCTGCAGACTTCGCGGCAAACATTATCCGCGCGGTCGGCAACTACGGCGAAGTGTTCGAAACCCACATCGGTGAAAACACTCCAATCGGTCTGGCCCGCGGCCTGAACGCCCAGTGGACCGAAGGTGGCCTGCTCTACTCGCCGCCGTTCCGCTAAGAACAACATCAAGGGCGCGGGAGAAATTCCGCGCCCTTTTTCCTTTTGGAAATACTGAAACAGCGGGCAAGCGCAAAGACGCACATCCGATAAGCCCGCGACCGTCAGGGGACCCATATGACGACATTCAGCGATCCGCCGCCCACAAGCGGCCCGCCAACACAGGCGTTTTCGATCGGCATGCTGATCAACGATACGCGCTACCGCGGGTATACGTTCCAGTTCATAGCCTTGTGTGCGTTGATCTTCTTCTTCGGCTGGATGATCTGGAATGCGATCCAGAACCTTGCGGCATTGGGACAGGACATTGACTTTTCTTTCCTTGGTCAGCCCGCGAGTTATGAGATCGATCAGAAGCTGATCCCTTACACGTCCACTGACACTCATATGCGGGCCGCTTTTGTCGGGCTGCTCAACACTCTGCTGGTTGCATTTCTAGGGTGCATCACCGCGACGATCTTTGGCGTCGTTGCGGGTGTCTTGCGGCTGTCGAACAACTGGCTGATCGCCAAGATCATGTCGCTTTATGTCGAGATCTTTCGGAACATTCCTGTTCTGATCTGGATCGTTATTGTGTCTTCGGTCATGAGCCAGGCATTGCCGTCGCCTCGTGATTTTAGGGGAGAGACCCCGGAAGCGACAATGGCGTTTTGGGACTCTGTCGCCTTCACTAACCGCGGCGTCTATGTGCCTGCACCGGTCTGGAACAACGGATCCTGGGTGGTTGTGGCGGTCTTTATCCTGTCGATCATCGGGATATTCGCGCTGCGGTCCTACGCTAAGAAGCTCTTGTTCGAAACGGGACGACTCATCCCGACAGGCTGGCCGTCAGTCGCACTGTTCTTCATTCCGTCGATCCTGGCGTACTATATTATGGGCAAGCCGATCGGCCTGGACTACCCGTCGCTTGGTGGCTTCAACTTCGTGGGGGGCATGAACCTGCGAGGGACGCTCATCGCGCTCTGGTTTGCGCTGGCGCTCTACACGGGCGCCTTTATCGCAGAGAACGTGCGCGCAGGTATCCTGGCTGTTTCAAAGGGACAGACGGAAGCCGCTGCAGCGCTTGGTCTGCGGCCAAACCGGATTATGAGCCTGATCATCCTGCCTCAGGCGCTTCGGGTGATCATTCCTCCACTGATCTCGCAATATCTGAACCTGACCAAGAACAGCTCGCTTGCGGCCGCGATTGGTTACATGGATCTGACGGGAACTTTGGGCGGCGTGACCCTTAACCAGACCGGTCGGTCGTTCGAATGCGTCCTGCTGTTGATGTTGTTCTATTTGATCATCTCGCTAAGCATTTCGGCGATTATGAACGTCTACAACAACGCCGTGAAGCTGAAGGAGCGCTGAGATGAGTGATACTCAAACAAACAGCTCCGTCGCTTTCGTCCAAACGGAGCAGATCCCTGCAAGCCCGCCGCCGGCGAGCGAGGTGGGGATCATAAACTGGCTGCGATCGAACCTGTTCTATTCGATCCCGTCTTCGGTGATGACGCTTTTGGCCATTGCGTTCATTTACTGGCTCAGCTCGATCATCCTGCCTTGGGTGTTCAACGGGGTCTGGGACGCATCGTCGATCCGGGACTGCCGGGACCAGCTCCAAGGTGCGACAGGCGGCTGTTTTGCAGTGATCTCCGAACGTTGGCCGCAACTAATCTTCGGCAACTATCCGGCGGATGAGTACTGGCGTGCGGTTCTGGCCCTGATCGGACTGTTCGTCGCGTTGGCGCCGGTTTTGTTCTTCAACCTGCCGCGCAAGATGCTCTGGTTCACCGGTCTCTTCCCCTTCATTGCCTATTGGCTGATCTGGGGCGGGTCGCTCTGGGTATCGATTTTCGCGCTTGTTGGGGTTGTGGCCGGTTTCTTCGTATTCCGCGCACTGTCCGAGCGGTCATTCTTCGGGGCCATCGTTGCGGGGTTGTTTGCCACGCTGTTGTTCTGGATCTTTTTGACGCCGACCTTGGCCAACGCGCTGAGCGCGGTCATTCCACTAACCCTTGTCTCGGTTGAGAGCCGGTTCATTGGTGGGTTTATGATCAACTTCATCCTCGGGACCTCAGGCATCGCTTTGTCGCTGCCGCTGGGGATTGCGCTTGCTCTCGGGCGGCAGTCAAACCTGCCGATCATCAAGGGCATCTGCGTGGTCTTCATTGAGTTCATCCGGGGTGTGCCGCTGATCACGCTCCTGTTCGTGGCGTCGGTCATGCTGGCCTACTTCCTGCCACCGGGGACAACCTTTGATCTCGTCCTGCGCGTGATCATCATGGTCACGCTGTTCGCCGCGGCCTACATCGCTGAAGCGATCCGTGGGGGTCTCGCAGCCCTGTCACGCGGGCAGTATGAGGCAGCGGACAGTCTGGGACTGGATTACTGGCAGTCCATGCGGCTGATCATCCTGCCGCAGGCGCTGAAGATCTCGATCCCGTCGATCGTGAACATCGCGATTGGTCTCTTCAAAGACACCACGCTTGTTTCGATCATCTCCATGTTTGACGTGCTTGGCATGATCCAGGGCCCGATCCTGTCTTCGACAGAATGGTTCGGTGTCTACTGGGAGCTGCTCGCCTTCGCTGGCCTGCTGTTCTTCGTCTTCTGCTACGGCATCTCACAATACTCCCAGTGGCTTGAGCGGCAGCTCAACACTGGCCATCGTTAAGGAAAGGGCACTGATATGGCTATGACAGACCAAGCCCCGACAATGACCGTCTCGGATGAGGTGGCGATCGAAATCCAGAAGATGAACAAGTGGTACGGACAGTTCCACGTTCTTCGGGATATCGACCTGACCGTGTATCGTGGCGAACGGATCGTGATCTGCGGACCTTCGGGGTCGGGTAAGTCCACTCTCATTCGCTGCATCAATGCGCTGGAGGAACATCAGGCGGGCTCGATTGAAGTAGACGGAACGCTCCTGTCCTCGGATCTCAAGAACATCGACAAGATCCGGTCGGAGGTGGGCATGTGCTTCCAGCACTTCAACCTGTTCCCGCATTTGACGATCCTCGAGAACTGCACTCTGGCGCCGATCTGGGTTCGCAAGACACCCAAAAAGGAAGCCGAAGAAACGGCGATGCATTTCCTTGAGAAGGTGAAGATCCCGGACCAGGCCAACAAGTATCCTGGCCAGCTGTCAGGCGGTCAGCAGCAGCGTGTGGCGATCGCCCGCTCGCTTTGTATGCGGCCCCGGATCATGCTCTTTGACGAGCCAACCTCGGCGCTTGATCCGGAGATGATCAAGGAAGTGCTCGATACCATGATCGAGCTTGCGGAAGAGGGCATGACCATGCTCTGCGTGACCCACGAAATGGGCTTTGCCCGTCAGGTTGCGAACCGCGTGATCTTCATGGACGCAGGCCAGATCGTGGAGCAGAATGAACCCGAAGAGTTCTTTAGCAACCCGAAATCGGACCGGACAAAGCTGTTCCTGAGCCAGATTCTCGGTCACTGATCCAAACTCGATACAGAAAAACTCCGGCAATTCTGCCGGAGTTTTTTTATGACTTCCGGACACCAAGATCGTGTGGCGTCAGAAAGTGCGTCACCTTCCCGGAGTACCACCCGACGCTTACCCAGTCCTCGACATCGAAGGTCAGGACCGTCAGCGCCCCTGTTGGATATTGTGCAAACCGAAGGTGGTCAGGCGCAGCTTCGCAAATTCGGTCGCAGAACTCCGCAATTCCCGGATTGTGCCCGATCACAAGGACCCGCGACCCTGTCGCGCTTTGGACGGCTCCCAACATCGTTTCAGCGCTCGCATGGTAAAGCTCTGGCCTCAGGTCCGGAGCACCAGGCAAGCCGGCGCGTGCCCAGGTCTCTTGTGTCCGGGTCGAATCTGAACACAGGACTTGATCCGGAAGCAATTCAGATTCCGCAATCCATATTCCGATCGCCGCCGCTCCGCGTCGTCCTCGCGCGTTCAAAGTCCGCTCATGGTCATCCCGGCTGGGGTCGGACCAACTGGATTTGGCGTGGCGCAATACAAGAAGCGTTTTCATTATTGTTTCGAGTGATCCCGACTGTGAAAGCTCCGCATATGGAAGCCTGATTGAGCCCCTGACCTACCATAGGACTGGCTTACAGGACAGCTACGGCGTACGGCGCAGCCCCGGTCGTAGCAATCCAAGCCAGCGGACGTGTCCAGAAACGACGTACAAGCAGGCACGTCGTATCCCTCTGGCGACAGGGCCAAAACCGGGCATGCCCGTAGGCATGGGCGGCTGTCACAGCTGGCACAAGGCGAGGCAGGGGGACCAGGAAGCGCTATCTTTGCAGTCAGCGCAAGCCCGCCCCGGTAGCTGATCATCAGCCCGGCTGCGTCATGGACCAATAGGCCGACAGGGGAGACATGGGCTCGACCGGACTCCTGCGCCCATCGCACAAATGGCTGCCAAGGCGGTCCGCCAAATGGCAGTAAGGCAGTGGCCCCAAGTTCAGATGCCCAATTCCCGATCACCCTTTGGGACCACCGATCGAGCGGGTCCGCGGCCCCATCCGCATATTCACCGCTCGCCGTGAAGTTGGCCCAAAACCCGGGTTCCGCAGGTCCAAGCAGGAGCGCGGTTCTCGTCCCTTCTGGCATGTCAGGGTCATCCACGGGGTGCCAGGCCCCGAAGATGGCCAGATGACGCGCAGAAGCTGCGGCCTCCAGTTCCGCATAGCTGGGGGTTTCATCCCCTCCGTATGATCGAGCCTGCGCCATGTTCGGTAAAGAGTTCGAGCAAACAGGCATTAGGTGCGCGCCCGTCGAGGATGACGGCAGCGCGGACCCCGTCTTTGATTGCGGTCACACAGGTTTCGGTCTTGGGGATCATGCCACCCGCGATGACGCCCTGCTCGGTCAACTGTTCGATATGTTCGATCGTCAGCTCTGTCACGACCTCACCAGAGGCATCCTTTACGCCTGGGACATCCGTCAGCAGTAACAAGCGGTCGGCTTTCAACGCTGCTGCGATTGCGCCAGCCACAGTGTCGCCGTTGATGTTGTATGTCTCACCTTCGCGCCCGGTGCCAATAGGAGCAATGACTGGAATAATCTCAGCTTTCAGCAACTGCAGAATCGTATCGGGCGTGACTTCCACGGGATCTCCGACAAACCCGAGTGCGGGGTCTGCCGGGTCGCAAACGATCATGTTGGCGTCTTTGCCGCTGAGTCCGACAGCGCGCCCGCCCTCGTCATTGATGGCTTGGACGATGCGCTTGTTGACCCTGCCGGACAGCACCATCTCCACCACTTCCACGGTTTTTTCATCGGTGACACGTTTGCCCATGACGAACTCTGACTGGATGTCCAGCCGTTCGAGCATCTCATTTATCATCGGGCCGCCGCCGTGGACAACGACGGGGTTTACGCCCACTTGCCGCATCAGAACAATGTCACGGGCGAAACTCGCCATATCCTCGATATCGCCCATCGCATTGCCGCCGAATTTCACGACGACTATTGCGCCGTCGTAACGGCGCAGATAGGGAACAGCCTCAGACAGCGTGCGGGCGGTTGCGATCCAGTCGCGTTTCATATTGCGTTGCTTCATCTTCAAGGCCTTCACGGCAGAGAGCTGCCTGCTACCGGTTTTTATCCTTTATGCCAAGACCATAGCATCGGTTCACTTGCTTTTTGGAGTACACCTTACTCCAAACCAGCAATGATCGCTCGCAATGTGGGAATACCCCATCCTTTCTCCGAAGAGGTGACAACAATTTCGGGGAAAGCTGCGGGATGTTTGGACAGTGCAACGCGAACCTGGTTCAGAACTTTCGTACGGTCTTTTTCTTTCACTTTGTCCGCTTTTGTCAGCACAACCTGAAAGGTGACAGCCGCTGTATCCAGAAGGCGCAGGATGTCCTCGTCCACCGCCTTGATACCGTGACGCGCGTCGATCAACACGAAAGTGCGGCGCAAGGTCTGACGGCCTGTCAGATAAGCTTTCAGCAAGGCCTGCCATTTCTTTACGACAGCCACAGGGGCCTCGGCAAACCCGTAGCCGGGCACGTCCACAAGGTAGCGGTCGTCGCCGAGGGTGAAATAGTTAATTTCCTGGGTGCGCCCTGGCGTGTTCGAAGTCCGTGCGAGCGTCTTGCGCCCTGTGAGCGCATTGATCAACGAAGACTTCCCTACGTTGGATCGACCGGCAAAGCATACCTCCAGCCGGTCGGCCGGCGGCAGGCCGTGCATTGCGACAACCCCTTTCAGGAAGTCCACTGGCCCGGCAAAGAGCTTTCGCGCTGCTTCCGCGGAAACAGCGTCGGGCTCCGGTGCTTCAGGGAAAGGGAGGGTCGCGCTCATGGCAGTAGTTGGAGCGTATCGCCCTCCCGGATCGTTCCCGGTTTGATGACAACGGCATAGACCCCGAAATCCCGGTGATCCCAACCCGTCTCCAGAGCGCCAAGAGTGTCCGCGTCGCGGAGGCCCGTTTCAGGGTTTGTAGCAGTGGCAAGGCAGCGCGTGATCCGCTCGATCACCTCCAACTCGGCTGTCCCAAGTCGCAGCTTGCGCCCAATCCACTCAAATTCCTCCCAAGGTCCCAGTCCATCAAGCCAGATGTTTCCCCGCCATCGGCGCGTATCCAGCGGTTTTCCGACCTTCTGGGACACAGCGCGATGGGTTGAATGGTTGTTGAGACTGATCGTCGGCTCTGGTGTATCCGTCATGCCGCGATCCTTGGCACGAATAAGCTTGACCGGTGCTGCACGGCCTTCATCCATGAGCGGCATGACCCAGTCCAGAAACGCGGCCTCGTCCGTGTCCGGGTTTAGGGCGAGGGCAGGGCGCTTAGGATGGGTGAGCGTCACCTGCGCCATATCTTCCGACAACTGGGCGCTCACGGCGGCGAGTGCAGGCGTCTTTGCAACGCGGGTGAAATTTTGGCAAGCGATCCAGTCTGGGCCTCGATCCTTCGCTGCTTCATGCAAGACCGCCCAAAGCCTGTCCCCGGGAATTGTTCTGCCCGGGGTCAGGTCGGTCGCGGCGATCCGTTCGTAGCCATGCGACTTGATCGGGTAGCGCCAGATCTCTGTGATCGTGCCGGCCACCTTACTTACTGTCCGTCTGCTTGTTCTTCGCAAAGCCCGCCTTGATGTTGCCGAACACATCCGGTTTGTAGCCATGGTTCCGCATGATCAGATACTGCTGCGCGAAGGTGATCACGTTGTTTGCGATCCAGTAGACGATCAGGCCGCTTGCGAAGGTGCCCAGCATGAACATGAACACCCAGGGTAGCCAGGCGAAAATCATTGCCTGTGTCGGATCCGTGGGCGCAGGGTTAAGTTTTTGTTGCAGCCACATTGAGATCCCGAGTAGCAGTGGCAGGATGCCGATGAAGACCAGGGCCATGATCGAGCCGGGTTCCGGCGCCGCCCAAGGGAAAGCACCAAAGAGGTTGAAGATCGACGTCGGATCCGGGGCCGAAAGATCCTGGAACGGGCCGAAGAACGGTGCGTGGCGCAACTCGATCGTGACGAAAATCACCTTGTAAAGCGAGAAGAAGATCGGGATTTGCAAAAGGATCGGCAAACAACCGGCTGCTGGGTTCACCTTTTCCTTTTTGTAGAGTTCCATCATCGCCATCTGCATTTTCTGGCGGTCGTCCCCTACCTTTTCCTTGATTTTCTCCATCTCGGGCTGGAGCTCTTTCATCTTCGCCATGGAGACGTAGGACTTATAGGCGAGTGGGAAGAGCAGTGCCTTAATCAGCAATGTGAGCGCGATGATCGAGATGCCCATATTTCCGATCAGGATGTTCAATTCGTGCAGCACCCAGAAGATCGGTTTTGTTAGGAAATAGAACCAGCCCCAGTCGATTGAGTCTATGAAGCGCTCAATGCCCAGATCGCGCTCATACCCCCGTATGGCCTCCCATTCCTTGGCGCCCGCAAAGAGGCGGGTTGTGACCTGCTGCGATGCTCCGGGCGCCACTTCCAGCGTCGGCAGACGAATTTCCGTCTGGTAGATATCGGCGGAGTCGACATACTTTGCGACCTTAGAAAAGGCCTGACCCGGTTCCGGAACCAGCGTGGTCATCCAGAATTTGTCGGTGAAGCCGATCCAGCCATTCTCGGCAACTTGGGTGACACTGGTGCGCGCGCCCTCGCTTTGCACGAAGTCGAAATCGGTCATGTCGTCGTAGTCGATTTCGACAAGTTCACCGTCGGCCACGGCAACAACACCTTCGTGCAGAATGAAGAAGTTAATCGTATCTGGGCGTCCGTGGCGGGCGATGATGCCGTAGGGCTGCATCCTTTGGGTTACGGAAGAGGTGTTTTCTACGCTTTGCGTGATCTCGAACATGAAATCTTCGTCGATCGAGATGGTGCGGCGGAAAACCATGCCAAGGTCGTTTTCCCAAATCAGAACAACAGGCTGGCCAACATTCAGCTCGGACCCGCTTTCCACCGACCAGATGGTGTTCGCGTTTGGCACCTGATCAAAGTTCAGGTCGCCAGCGGGTGCCCATCCATGCAAGGCGTAATAGGAGTTTGCTTGCCCGACCGGGGATAGCAGGCGAACGATTGGAGAGTCTGGTTCCAACGTTTCGTTGTAGTCCTTTAGGGAGAGGTCATCGATCCGGCCACCTAGCAGGGAGATCGAGCCTTCGATCCGGTCGGTGCGGATTGCAACACGCTCAGCCTGGGGCGGCTGGGCCTGGGCGGTTTCCGTTCCGGTCTGCGCTTGCGGCGCAGCACCGGGTTGTGCAGGCGCGACCGCGGCTGGTGGGGCGACCGCGACGGACGGAGATTGCTCGGTCTCGGTAATTTGCGCAGGAGCGTTTGGATCGACAGCAGGTTCTTCCGGTGGAAACAGGAGGAACCAGACGAGGATAACCAGAAAGCTGAGCGCCGTTGCGAGAATGAGGTTTTTGTTCTGATCGTCCATCTGGACCCACACCTGTGTTGTCGAGTTAGCAGGGTTCAACCCACAGGACAGGTAAAGGTCAAGTCATTTTCCCGAAAGATCTGCGCGTTAAAAACGCCCGCGATGCCGAGGAGAGCGCAATTCGTATCGTCAGGCGCCGCGTTTAACCGGGATAGCAGGTGTCTCCGGAAGCTTGCCGATGTAATCGGGTAGCCATTCGAATGTACTCTCCAGCGGCATAGGGCGCGCGATCCCAAACCCCTGCACATGTTGGCAGCCTAGTCGTGCGAGCATCGAGTGTTCTCCAAGGGATTCGACGCCTTCGGCAAGGCTCTGCACACCCAGTTGGTGTGCCATGGTAAGAATCGCCGAGACCAGTCGCTGCTGATCGCCGTCCTTGTCCAACTTGGTCACAAAGCTTCTATCGATCTTGATACGGTTGATTCCAAATTTCTTGATTGCGCTGATTGATGCTTGCCCCGTGCCAAAGTCATCTAGGTCGAGCTTGCAGCCCATCCTATGCAGAGATGACAGGTTGCGAAGAACGATATCGTCTTCGGTCTCTGACACAACATTTTCAAGGACTTCGACCGAGAGCCGGTCCGGCGCGAGGCCAAAACGATCCAACTCCCATTTTATCTTCTCTACGAGATGGGGATTTCTCAATTCGGTTCCGCCAAAATTGACGCCGACGCTCGGAATATGAAATCCTGCTCTGTCCCAGGCGCTGAGAGCCTTAAGGCTCTGGTATAAAATTACTTCGCTTAATCGCTCGGTTCGCCCTGTCGCTTCAATGGCCGGCAGAAACTCCTTGGGAGCAACAGTGCCACGCTTGGGATGTTCCCAGCGCGCCAGCGCCTCGAAACCAGTTACCCAGCCCGTATCGGTGGACACTTGCGGCTGGAACCATGCTTTGATCTGACCGTTTTCCAGTGCCTTCGCGAGGTCTTCGGCAAGCGCATGGCTGTTGGACACATCCGACTGCATCTCTCGTGAGAAAACGCGTAGTGCACCGGCCCCGTGCGCCCGCGCTGTGACCATGGCTCGTTCTGCGGCATGCAACAGGCTTGTCCCGGTTGCTTCGGGGCTCTTGCTGGCCAGTGCGACACCAATGCACGCACTGATATAGGTCGTCACGCCGGAGATGGGGATCGGTTCGCTCAATGCGCGCTGTAACCTGTCTGCTATCGAAAGGATTGCGTCCAGGCTCATTCCCTCGGCGGGCGCGAGGTAGAGTGCGAACGCATCTGCGTCCAGCCGTACAACCAAATCGTCATCCCGCACGGCATTCTTCAAACGCTCTGCGGTGACATTTAAAACCCGGTCCGCGATATCACGCCCCCACCTTTCGTTAAAACTGTGGAAGTCGTCCAGATCGATCACCAACACAGCAGCTGTTCGGGTGCTCGCGCCCGGCGTAGTAAAATACTGATCCACCTTCCGCGTGAGTGCATCGCGCATGGGCAGCCCCGTCAGGCCATCGCGACCACCTTTTGGTGTCGAGACGATGTCCAGCGCGCGTAGGGATAGGACGAGGATCGGCAGCAAGCTACTTGCCCCGATCAACCATCGAATGTCTTGTGTCCCGTAGACAATCGCGACAAAAAACGGAAGAAAGCCGACGAGGAGCGCCGGGTCCTTGAAGACACTCATACCCGCAGTCTTCAGGAACTGACTTGCATTCAACACCATTCAGATGCGCCCCTCGCCGTTTCTTCAGGACCAAAGTGGGGTCACTCTAGAAATGGAGGGTGCGCACACCGTTAATGCCGGGCGGTCTTCTTTCTCGTATTTCTCTCAAGTTTTTCGAGAATTAGGATGACTTCCCGGTTGGGAGATCGCGTTCGAGAGCTGCGAAATCGAAGAGATTTTCATCCAGCATGTGCGAGGGACGGATGTTCGTTAGGGCGCGAAAGATCACCTGCCGTCGCCCTGGGCTGTTTTTCTCCCATCCATCAAGGATCGCTTTGACCTGCTGGCGCTGAAGGCCGTCCTGTGATCCGCATAGATCGCACGGGATAATCGGGTACCGCATTGCACGGGCAAACTTTTCGCAGTCGGCTTCAGCTACATGCGCAAGTGGTCGATATACGAACAGGTCGCCTTCTTCGTTCAAAAGTTTCGGGGGCATTGTCGCAAGCCGCCCGCCGTGAAAGAGGTTCATGAAGAAGGTTTCGAGAATGTCGTCTCTGTGGTGTCCCAGCACGACAGCGGAGCACCCTTCCTCCCGCGCGATACGATACAGGTTGCCGCGCCTCAGACGTGAGCATAGAGCACAATAAGTTCTGCCTTTGGGTACCTTGTCGGTCACAATCGAATAGGTGTCCTGGTACTCGATCCGGTGCGGTACACCCATCCGGTCCAGGAATTCAGGCAGCACGGTTGCGGGAAAGCCTGGCTGTCCTTGATCCAGATTGCAGGCCAGAATCTCCACCGGCAAAAGGCCACGCCATTGCAACTCGTGCAGCGCGGCAAGCAACGTGTAGCTGTCCTTGCCGCCGGACAGGCAGACCAACCAACGCGTTCCGCGCTCGACCATGCCATATTGCTCGACCGCTTCGCTGGTCTGGCGCACAATGCGCTTACGTAGTTTTTTGAACTCCGTGGTTCCTGGCGCGCCTTCGAACAGCGGATGGATTTCTGACTCGTCCAACATTGCGACCTCGCATCAGTCGTTTGGTCTGCCTTATTGGACCCACAGGGTGGACGTCAATTGCCGCGCTTGCCTGTGCCTCGGGTTGTATTACGTCGCCGCGCAAGCAACTGGAGACGACCATGCAGCGCCTTGCCATTATTCTTGTACTCTTCCTCGGGGCTTGCACCGGGAAGCCCGCGTTGGACGATGCGGCGCTAAGCGACCGTACCCTGAACCTCGAGGAGTTCTTCGAGGGGCGCAGCGTAGCCTACGGCCAGTTCCAGGACGTTTTCGGTACAGTGCGCCGCCGTTTCGAGGTGCAGATCAACGGCCGCTGGGATGGCGAGACACTGACGCTGGTAGAAGACTTTGTCTACGAGGACGGCTCTACTGAACAGCGTATCTGGACACTGATCAAAACCGGGGCTGACACATGGGAAGGAACGGCTCCCGGTGTTCTGGGGGTCGCAACCGGAGAGGAGCGTGGTGACGCTTTCAATTGGATATATACGATCGATCTTCCCATGCCGGACGGCTCTACGCGACGGTTTTCTTTCGATGACTGGATGTGGCTGCTAAGTGACAACCGGCTCCTGAACCGTGCGTACATGTCCGCGTATGGCGTGCCTGTGGGTGAAGTCATCATTACGTTCGAAAAGCTCTGAAAACGGGCCCGATTTTGGCCTCCAGTATATCCATCGTGCCTTGTGCCGTCCTTCGTACTGACTACGCGCAATGATGCGTTGCCGCGCACGGCGCAGGTCGCAACACAGCCCGTTAAAGGAGCGCCAAACCAAGTTAACGGCATCGACAAGCCGACCCGATCCGTCAGATGGACGCTTTGAGCGGGACGCAATCACTTGCTGGGAGCGCAGCGAATGGCGGCTATGAGCTGATTGTGTTGAAGAAGTCGGTCTTGAGATCGCTTTACTGGTCCGGCCGTGCGGGTTCCGGCCGGGCTTTCAGGCGGGAGCCGACACGCCAGGGATCAACTTCGCGAGTTTCCGGAGGTTTTGGGC
>JASJAW010000030.1 GCA_030066795.1 Dinoroseobacter sp. | reverse complement strand
CGTCAGACCTCCCTTGCCTCAAAGGAAGTGAAGCAGCAGCCAACGCGTCGCTCAAGAAGAGTTTTTCAACACAATCCGCTCGGAGGAGACATCTGACGGTTTAAGTCAGGTTCGGACCGAGGATCGGCTAGCCGAATGACTGCTCGGCGGACATACCGGTCACACTGGATACCATCTCGATATAAACTACAAATTGCAGCCTAGCTGAAAACCCAAAGAAATGATCGAGAAGAACCACGATGCGCGAGTTCTATTCAGACACCCAGACCAAGCCAACGCGCGCCATGCGAGAGTCTGCGCTCAATGTGCCTTTAGGCGACGAACGGCACGATGCTGACCCGGCGACACTGGAACTCTGCGCACGGGTGGCGGACATGCTTGGCATGGAAGCTGCCCTGTTCTTGCCCTCTGGCACGATGTGTAACGAAATAGCCATCGCAGTACACACCCAACCGGGTGATGAGGTAATATGCACCCGCGAAAGCCACATCATTTTCGCAGAAAGTGGCGGGCCCGCGGCTTTGTCCGGCGTCATGATGTGCCCGATTGACGGGGCGCGAGGAATGCTCACCCCTCAAGATCTTGCGGCGCATATTCGACCTGCCTCGGCCCACGCGCCGAGAAGCCGGCTATTAGTTGCAGAGCAAACCGCGAATCTCGCCGGTGGGGCGATATGGCCGCTCGAACAACTCAACGAAGTCGCCAGACACGCGAAATCTGCTGGCCTTGCGACACATCTTGATGCTGCGCGGATTTTGAATGCGCAGGTCGCAACAGGGATCACCGCGGCCGAGTACGCGCGTGATTTCGACAGCGCATGGATCGCCTTCACCAAGGGCCTGGGCTGCCCGGTCGGGGCAGTTCTTGCCGGCTCTCGCGAATTTATTGATGCGGCGTGGTTGTTGAAACGACGGTGGGGTGGCGCAATGCGCCAGACCGGAGTTCTGACGGCTATGTGTCTTTTTGCGCTGGACAACCATGTCGAACGCCTTGCGGAAGACCACGACTTGGCAAAATCCATCGGCGCGCGTTTAAGTGAGCTGCCCGTCATCTCACAGATATTGCCTGTTGAGACAAACATTGTGATCGCAGATCTTGCGGAGACCGCGCCTGATGCTCGCGAGACCTCGCGTTTCCTTCGCGAAAAAGGTTTGACCGTAACCGTGGTCGGGAAGCGTCGGCTCAGAATAGTTACGCATCTCGATGTTGGACCGGAGGACGCCGATGTCCTTCTGCAGGCCATGGAGGCGCTAGGCTGAAAAACGGCAGGGTTCAGAGCGAGAAATCATCGGCCTGTTTAAGCCTTCGCGTTTGCTGTTCCAAATGGTGACCGAAACCGCGAACTTCCGTATATGTCTCAACCTTCCGCAGTCCGAATTCTGAGCGCCGGAGCTCCAAAGGCAGGGGTGCAGATGTGCGCTGCGGCCAGTCTGGGTGTGGTTGGCACATCCTGCGCCATCCAGTTTGCCACAGCGCCCGTAATTCGGGAACGCCTGGCCTCGGGCACGGTACAGGTGGATGTGGTTGTCGCTCCGTTTCCTGACATACAAGTTTATGAAAGACAGGGGGTAGTGGTGTCCGCGTCCTGTGTTTTTTTGGGATCAATTGAGACGGGCGTCGCTGTCACAAAGGGCGCAATCGTTCCAGATATTTCCTCGGCCACAACATTCCGGGAGGCGCTTCTGGCAGCCGCCCTCGTTGTCTACAACCGTGCTTCGAGCGGCCAGTATATAGAGATCGTGTTGGATCGAATGGGCTTGGCGGAGGCGCTCGCTGGAAAAACTGTACGCACTGACTCCGGCGCAGAGGCGATGGAGGTTTTGTCCCGCGATCGCTCAGGGCGCGCCATCGGCTTTGGCCAGATTACCGAAATCAAGTTGCGCGAGGACCTCGGTGTCCAACTTGTTGGCCCGCTTCCGAAAGGACTGGGAAAAAGAACAGACTACGGCGCAGGTCTTTCGACAACTTCTGCGAACCCCGAAAGCGCAATGCGCCTGCTGGATTTCTTTGCGTCGGAAGAAGGTCGGCAAATCCTCGGCGATTCTGGTATCGCAACACCTCGCCCTTGAAGGCAAAGGCCCACACCACACGCGCCTGTTCCAATAGACGCGACCAAATGTTGCGGGCGTTACATCGAAAGCGCTTGTCGGCGAATGGCGTCGCCAGTGAGCGGCAACCGTCTCATGCGTAGGCCCGTTGCGTTAAAGAGCGCATTGCCAATTGCGGCCAAAGTCGGCCCCGGCGCGGCCTCTCCCGCCCCCACTGCAGGTTCATTGGGTTGGTCGATAATGTGCACGTGGATCCTGGGCACCTGATCGAAGCGGAGCACCGGATAGCTGTCCCAGTCGAGTGATGTAATGCCATCCCGATCCCAGGTCACTTCTTCACACAGCGCCCAACTCGCCGCTTGGAGAAAGCCACCTTCGAGTTGCGCTTCGAGGCCGGCGCGATCAATCACGCGCCCCGCATCCGCGACGATGGTCGCCCGTTCCAATTGGATTTCGGCTTCTTCAGTCACGGCAATTTCGACAGCGACGGCCACGCGGGTCATCGCGTTTTTGTATTGCGCGTAGGCGACGCCAGTGCTGAGCGCCTCGGCCTCCCCTGCCCTTTCCGCAAGCAGGTTCTGGAGATGCTTCAAGACCGCGATGCCACGTGCGTCCTTCAGATGCGCCAGCCGGAACTCAACAGGATCCCGGGATTGGGCATAGGCAAGCTCATCCATGAAACTCTCAAGCGCAAAGTTGTTTACCGCCCCTCCGAGGCAACGCAGGGCCGAGGTGCGATGCGGGAGGCCGTCTACGAGGTTCTTCACCAATCGTTTGTCGGCGAACGCGTAGATCGGGTCCAGGTTCCGGTGCATCCCGCCGTGCCGGTTGCGGTTGGGCGCAGCGGGCGCGGGTCCGATGGGCTCGGTCCGAAAATGGTTTGCCAGAAGTCTGGCCGGTCCAGCGCGATTTGGACCTGGCCGGGGGCGGCCCCGATGGGTGCCACTGATTGCTTCAGCAGAGTATGCAGAGACGTTTCCATCCGTATCGAGCTCTGCGCCCAGCTCCACCGCCATAGCCGTGCCAAAAGGTTCCCAGGCGTGTTCATCGGCACGTGTCCACTTGAGAAGGATCGGCGTATCCGGGATTTCTTGCGCGATCAAAGCCGCTTCGAACGCAGCATCGTCGGCCCCGTTGTGGCCATAGCAGCCTGGGCCTGGCGCATGCGTCAGCTCTACGTCTTCCAAGGACATCCCAAGGCTGTCTGCCATGCTCTCGCGCAGCGCATAGATGCCCTGGCTGTGCGTGTGGACCCTCAGAAGACCGCCAGAAAACTCCGCCATCGCGGCTGAGGGGGCGAGCGAACCGTGCAGCGTGAACGGGCGTTCAAAGCGCGCCTGCGCATCCACCCGGCCTAATTCTGCGGGGATATCAGCGTCGCTCGGCTTGCTGTCAACGATCGTAAATCGTTGTGCGTTTGACTGCGTCAGCAACGAAAAGACATCCCCGTCGTCGAGGCCGTCTTGGTCCGACCACGAACACGCGTTTTGCAGTTTTGCTGCAGCGTCGATGACCTGCCATTCGTCGGCTCCGACCAGCGCAAGAAAGCTCCCGTCTTGCACAAGGCGCAGCCGAGCTTCAGCCACCCGCTCTCGGCCCTTTTGGGAGATGTCCAGAAGCCTTGCCTTCGCATGGGGTGGCCGCACAACCCGCGCATGCAACAAACCCGGAAGATCAAGGTCATGAATGAACTTGTAAGATCCCACTACGAGGTCGCGCATACCGCGCATCGGGGCGCGCACGCGCTCGACACCCTGTTCTCGCAAAGACGCATCGAGATCGACAGGCAGGGACATGTCCAATTCGCTGGCGATCGACAGAAGGTCAACGGGAGCATTAGCGCCCGGGCCATGAAGCGCGCCGTTTTCTAGCGACCAATCGGCGTCTCGCCCGCCGAACTTCCTGACCGCTTCCGCAACAACGTGCGCCCGCAGTGTTGCTGTCGCAAGGCGGATCGCGCGGCCTGATTGCTCAATCGAATTGCTGCCGGACGTTATCCCTTCGTCCGGTGCCAATCCTGTCCGAACAGGCGCAACCCGGATCCGATCAAACGGAAGCGAAAGTTCCTCATGCGCGATCTGGATCAGAGCGGTTGAGATCCGCTGACCAATATCGACCTTGCCGGATGACAATACCAACCGGTTGTCCTGCACTCCCAACCAGTCTTTGATCCGCGGATAAGCATTAAGGCTCATGATCCGCCCGCGGCGATCTCGACCGCGCGCAATACACGCGGATGCGACCCGCATCTGCACAAATGCGGCGCAAGCGCCTCCCGAACGGTATCGCGATCGGGGTTGGGCTGAGCACTCAGAAGACCCGTCACCGCGACGACCAATCCGGATGTGCAGTATCCGCACTGCGCAGCTGTCGCATCGACAAAGGCGTCCTGTACAAGGCGACCAAGCTCGGAAGCTCCGATCCCTTCGACCGTTACGATGTTCTTGCCTTCGAAACTCTCGACCGAAGAGACGCAGGACAGCGTCACCTCGCCGTCCACAAGAACCGCACAGGCGCCGCATTGCTCGAGCCCGCAGCCCAGCTTAGCCCCGGTCAGTTTCAGTTCATTGCGCAACACGAAAATCAGCGGCGTATCCGGTGCGGAGTCCACCCTTTGCGTGGTTCCATTCACACGAAGTTCGAGCGTCACGGCGTGACCCGGATCCAATCAACCTGCACATCGACATCGGCGGACTTGAACAGGTTCATCACCGGGCAGCGATACTCCACATTGCGGGTAAGGCGTTGAAACCGTTCTTCACTTTCCTCTGTATGCACGCGGATCTTAAGCTTCACCCAGTTGAAATAGGGCCGCACGCCCTGCACGCCGCGGCTGCCGCGCTGGTCCACCTCGCCATCCCCTTCAATGTCGACCGCAGTGTATTTGAACTGCATCGCTTCCGCGCAGCGGTTGATGATGACACCCTCGCAGCCCAACAGTGAACTGAGGCACATCTCGAGCGGCGTCGGCCCGGTGTTAGTACCTTTTTCGTCGCTCACCAGCACGTGGTCGCGTACCATCATCACAGTGCGTGTGGACGCTTCATTGCGGGCACTGACCTTACGGATGCCCAGCGCCTTCTTCTTGGGGTCAACACTTGGGGGAAGCAGATCGCTTTCTGTCGTGGTCATAGGGTCATCTCCAGGATTTCGAGGCCGCGATTGCGGTCCAGCAGGTAGATCAGGCCGTCATCGCCGACATCCACATCGTTCGACTGCGGGGCGGAGCCGTCGCTGCGCTCTGACATGTAATGTGCCACTTCGACCGGCAGAGACGGGTCCGAGAAATCAAGCACGCGCAACCCGCCCGCAAACCACGTGAAGTAGGCCAGGTTGCTGTCGAGCTTCTCGCGATATTGGTGTGCCCCAAACCTAACGCCGGGCTGGCCCACCCAGGGACAAGCGCGTTCGCTCAGATCCCACGCCGCAATCGGCTCCATATTGCTCAGGTCCGTCACGTCCATCACCCAAAGAAACCCGTGCAAACGACCAGGTAAGTGAGCGTGCTCTTCATCGATGGCCAAAGCATAGCGCCGCCCTTCGATCAGGTTCTCGAACGGCATGACGGTGTGGGTCGGCTCCGGAATAGCCTCGGGCCAACGGTAGCTTCCGACTTCCTTTGGATTGGTAATGTCGGACCCGTCGAGCACCCGGATACCGGCGTGCCAGAAGGCAGCCCAAAACTCATCCCCGCAGCGCATCGCGTGGTGCAGGCGATGACTGTAGCCCTTGCCGGTCGGAGTCTCACCAGCCGCGACATGCTGACCGGGCAGATGCCACCGTGAGACCTCTGTCGGGTTGGTTGGATCGGCAAGGTCGTAGATCACTAGGATATTGCCGACATACCCTTCCATCTCAGTAGAGATGTAGGCGTAGTTCTCATCCATATCGAAACGGTGCACGCCGAAACCGTGCGTCTTCACGTAGGACAGCAGCCTCGGCGCGGTCTTGTCGGAGATATCCCAGACACGGAACCCGCCGCCGTCATACCCACGCTCGAGAAACGCTTCGAGATCCGCGAGATCCGATATTTTGACGCCCAGCGCGTCAGCGACGGCAGCATCATCCAGACCTTGCGCGCGGAGCTCCGGGATCTTCTCGCCCTTGCGCAGGAAATGGCGGCGATCCTGTTCGACATTGGTGATCATCAGGTCCCCGGCGACCCGCACTTTGTGTGTGTGCGACCATTCCGGTGGTTCGACATGGCCGACGACCTTTGGGGCGGTCCGATCCGAAATATCGATGATCGAGGTGCCATGCGGGGGTTTCATGTGCCCGACATACGCATAGTCGCCCTGAACGACGACCTGGCCGCCACCCGGAATGTCCAGATTGGCAATGCAATTAACGTTCCGGGTCAGTTCGTACTCGACTTCTACTTTCATTGAACAACAATCTCCGGACCATTTCGTTTCTTTCGGCGCCAGTCAAAGAAGATCGGCAGGACCAGTGAGATCACCAGCGCGACCCAAAGAATGTTTCCGATCGTCGATGAAAAGAGCGTCGTGATATCACCGTCGGATTTCTTGAGCGCGCGCAGGAAGTATGTCTCCAGCAAGGGCCCGAGAATGACGCCGATCAGGATGGCCGCCACATGGTATCCGGTACGGCGGGCGATGTAGCCAATGACGCCGAAGCCCAACGCCAGATACATGTCGAACATGTACTCCCGAGGGACAAAACCACCCACCAGCGTGAACGAGATAATCAGAGGCGCGAGGTAGATGGTCGGGATCGTCGTAACGTGGCTCATGTAGCGACTGAGCGGCAGGATTGTGAGGATCATCAGGAAGTACGCGACCGCCATGGCCATGAACATGCCGTAGCCAATCTTGGGCTGGCTTTCGAACAGCGACGGGCCGAAGCTGACACCGTGGAACTGCATGACAACGAGCATGATCGCGGCGGTTGCGCCGCCGGGAATGCCAAGCACCAACAAAGGCACTAGCGTCCCAGAGGTAACGCCGTTATTCGCACTTTCTGGTGCAATCAGACCTTCGGCATGTCCCGTTCCGTACTTTTCGGGGGTCTTCGAGAAGGTCCGTGACTGCTGGTATGCCACAAAGCTCGCAATTGACGCGCCGGCCCCGGGGATCACGCCAATCACAAGCCCGATCAGACTGGTCCATCCAATGTGCCACCACCGCGACACAGCAATGCGGACGCCCTCAAACGTGTCATGCCAGTTAGGGTTCTTGGGCTCTGCGTCCTCCCGGATAATGACCTTCTTCTCGATGATGATGAATGCTTCGGACACCGCGAAGAGCCCGACAAGCGCGGGGATCAGCGGGACGCCGTCATAGAGTTCAAGGAACCCGAAAGTCCCACGCGGGGTCGCATAGACCACGTCCGTACCGATCGCGCCTATCATCAGGCCGAAGAAACCTGCGATCAGTCCCTTGAGCATATCCTGTGCCGCGATGGATGCGATGAGCGAAATCCCGAAGAGCATGACAACGATCATTTCGACCGAATGCATGTAAAACCCAACGCGTGCGAGGATCGGCATGGTCGCGAGCGCAATGATGGTTGTCAGAAGGCCGCCAACAGATGAAGCGACAAAGCTGATCGCGAGCGCTTGCTGCCCCTTCCCTTGTTTTGCCATCGGGTAGCCGTCAAGCGGGGTTGCCGCAGCCCCGGCTGTGCCGGGGATATTCACGAGGATTGCCGGAATTCCTGCCCCCATCCGCGCCGCACAATAGAGCGTGACCATAAAGACCAGGCCCATTTGCAGATCCATGGCCAAGGTCAGAGGCATTAGAATGATGATCGTGTTGGCCGCTGAGAACCCTGGAATGCCGCCGACGATCAAACCAAGGAAGATCGTCGGAATGATCACCCACCAGTATCCGATGACGTCCAAGAACACCTCGGAGAGTATGAGAGCTGTCTCACCCATTCTGGAGCATCGCCTCCATGGTCATCTCAAACCACCCGCGCGGGAAGCGCGTATCGAAAGCGAGGATGAAAACTGCCCATCCAATCAGCGAGATCAACGCGGCGATTCCGGTGATCAAGCCAAGATTTCTGAACTTCGAAAGGACCGCCATGCTACTCAGCAGGAATAGGAAGGTCGTCAGTGTGAAGCCCAGCGGTTCAATCAGGACGCAAAACAAGACGGTCGCAATGAAAAGCCCGATGCGGCCTGTGCGAATGTCGTCCATATTCACGAGGTTGGAAAACCCAAAGGAGCCTTTGCCTGCATTCACCCAGACGACGCAGCGAAGAACGAATAGGGAGCACAGACCCAGAAGAATGCCTCCGATAAGGAACGCGCTGACCTGCGCGGTCCACGGCGAATTCCAGATCGTGCTGAAATAGTAGAGCGTGAATACGATCGCGAGGATCGGGATCACCATCTCTCCGCCCAGCTGACGGGGTTTTTCGGATGGATCTTGGGCCATTATATGCCTCGTTGTTGGGGGCACCGCGGCTTGGGCCGACCAAAGGGGCCGGCCCTGCTCTAGGCGTTTTATGCGCCGCTCAAGAGCGCCTTGTACTTCGCGCCGAGCTCGAGCATCGCCGCCTTGAACGCCGCACAATCTTCGACACCGCCGTAGTTGAGATATTCTGGTGTGCCGCGTGCCGCGACATAAGCCTCAAGCAATGCCGGATCCTCGAACGTTTCCTTGAAAGTTCGGGTTAGAGTCTCGAACCGGTCCGGGTGATCGTCGGCGGCCTTCTTGTGAATGCCAAACGCGCGGCTCGACAACATTTCTGGCAAGTCTGTGCCGTAAACGCTGTTCATGCTGGGCGCGTTGTCCAGAGCATCGCCCACACGGTTCTCTCCGAAGACCAAGAGGGTCTTCACTGCATCACCTGCGGCAATCACGGAGCCAGAGGTCAGAACCGAGAAGTCGACCTCGCCCGTCACAGCGCCGGCAACGGTATTCTTGCCGCCGGACAGCGGGATCAGGTTGAACTGTGCACCGGTCACTTCACCGAGCGACAGCAGGCCGATTGAGGCCGGGTGTGCCATGCGGCTGGTGCCGACATTGAGCTTCCGCTTCTTACCTTCTGCAATGATGTCATCCATCGTCTGCAGATTGCTCTCGGCACCAACGAACAGGGCGCAGGGATCGGTATCGACGCGCCCGAAGTAGAAGTAGTCGTCAATGTTGAAGCTTGGCGCTTGCATCGCCCAGTTCAGAACTTCGGGTCCCATATTGCCGAAGATCAGGTTGTAGGCATCGGGGTCGTTCTTACCCATGTAGACTTCATAGCCGACGCGCCCGGACGCCCCCGGAAAAAACCCTGGCTCAAAATCGACGCCAAGTTTCGTTTTCCAGATGCTGGAAAAGGCGCGGAAGTTTCTATCGGCACCGCCGCCTTCGCGGGTTGGGATCACGACATTGATATTGCGCTCGGGATAGCTTGAGGCCCGCGCAATACTTGGCATTGCGAGCGTGGCACCAGTGATCGCCACCGATCCCTTCAAAAAACCACGTCTGTTGAAGACAGTCTTGGTCATGTGTTCTCCTCCACGTTTAAGTATTTGTTATTAGTATATTATTGTCCGCGCATTCTTGGTTTTGGTGTGCGCGGTTTGTTCGATTTTGTTTTATCCTCCAACTCGTTCGGATGCAGGTGTTAGAGCGTGCTGGCCAGCGGAACTACGCAGAGTCGCTTGCGCTCCTGGGACAGAAGGTAGCGCGATTGCGTTTGGGTTCTCGTGCGTCATGGCTGCAGCTTTAGCGACGCTGGGGGCACTCCGGCTTTTCGTGACAGCCCGTTCCAATTTCCTATGCAGCCCCCCCGTCATCTTCAGGTCTCCAGCACGGATGGGTGAAAGAGTGCTTCAGGTTGGACGAGGTCGGCTGCCAGGTGCTGTTCCACAGAATAGCGGCAAATGGCGGCGAGTTCGTCGCGGTTCGCAGCAAACCCGTAGCTCCAGTAATCCTGTCCGAGCGTATTGATTGTCCTTTCCATCGAGGCACCGAGCCAAGGTAAGGACAGCCGATTTGCGTTCCCCAGCCACACCTTCCGCAGTCGCTCCAAGGCCAGGCCTTTGGCCTCTACGAAACCCTCATAGATCGCTCGAGGAAGCCAGGGATGCGCTTCGGCGAGGGATTTTCGAATGCCAATCACATGCATGATGGGAAAGAAGCCCGTTTTTGCATGGTAAGCTTGTTCGCTGGCTTCGAAATCGGGAAACAGCCGTACAAATCGAGTGTCCCCGTCGAGAAGAGCTTGCGGTGGCTTGGGAGACAGCAATCCGTCGATTTTTTCTTCGATCATAAGTTGCTGCAGGGTTTCGCCCTCATCAATCGGATCGACCTTCATGCCTGCAGGTAGGTCAAGTTGGAGCCGCTCGCGTCGGACACCCGCGTCCAAGGCGCCAGTGCGCCAGTGAATGTCCCTCGCAGCAACGCCATACTCGTCAGAAAGAATTCCGCGCATCCAAAGCGCCGCAGTCATCTGGTATTCTGGCACTCCGATCCGGCGTCCCTTGAAGTCTGCAGGGCCCTCTATTCCAGAACCGGCCCGCGCGATGAAACCCGAATGTCGGAAGGCGCGACTGACGAATGCCGGGATGGCAATGTAGTCACCAGAGCCGCGCGATACCTGTATTGCGTAGCTTGAGATGGACATCTCAGTGATGTCGTAGCGCGCCTCCCCGACCGCCAAAGGAAAGAGCTTGGACGTTGGCGCCACGACGCTTTGCAGCGCGACGCCCGGCACGCGTGTGCGGGCCTCGTGCAATGCCATGACTCGATCATGATCCCACGTGGCAAGCGTCAGCTCCAGAGCTTCCGTTCGGGTGTCGCCGGGGATTTCTGTCGTGGCCAGTGTCACTTCGGGGCGCCTTTTGGGATAAGCGTTGCGGCTATGGCCGGCTTCAGGTCACTTTGACCGAAAAGCTGCCCAACCCATCGACGGCGAGTTCCATGACATCGCCTTTCTCAACAGCAGCCACCCCGGATGGTGTGCCAGAAAGGATCACGTCCCCGGGTGCCAGCTCGAAATACTCTGACAGGTAGGAAATCATTTCCGAGACCTTCCAGATCATCTGGTTCAGGTCGCCTTCCTGGCGTGTCTCCCCGTTCACTTTGAGGGTGATCGCGCCGTCGTTAAGTGGGCCAGTCGACTCGATTGGATGAATTGGGCCCACGGGCGCCGAGCGTTCAAACGCTTTGCCAATTTCCCATGGGCGGCCCATCTTCTTCTGTTCGCCTTGCAGATCGCGCCGGGTCATGTCCAGCGAGAGCGCATACCCGAAAACGTGGTCTTCCGCTTCGTCCAGAGGGATATTTGTTCCGCCAGACTTCAGCATCACCGCGACTTCTGCTTCGTGATGCACATCCGTGCTGTGCGGTGGGTAAGGAAACTCCCCCGAGGGGTCGAGGTTGTTGGGATTCTTCTGAAAAAAGAACGGCGGTTCGCGGTCCGGGTTGTGGCCCATCTCGATCGCGTGGGCGGCGTAATTGCGCCCGATGCAATAGACGCGCCGAACCGGGAAGAGAGCATCCGATCCTGCAATCGGCAGAGCCACGATGGGCGGTGTTTCGATGGCGTAGTTAGACATGGAACCTCCGATGTCGGTCTTGTTTTCGCAAACAGACAGGCAGACAAGAGCCAAACCAATCGAGATCAATCCCTGAAAGACACCGATTTTTCTTGCATTCCCACCCAAATAATGGGCAATGATTGACCAATAGCGCCAAATTGGTCAACCATTTTTTCGAGATACACTTTGCTAACCAGGCCAGACCAGACCGATAGAGATGAGGCAATCGCAGCATTGCGAGTGGTTATTTCTGATGGCGGCTATGTACCCGGCGACCGATTGCCATCAGAGCGAGAACTGATTGGCAGCCTTGGGATGACACGAAACACCCTGCGGAAAGCGCTCGACGCTCTCGAGCGCGATGGCGAGATATGGCGTCATGTTGGCAAAGGTACCTTCGTCGCAGCCCATGGAGCGAGCACGGGTTCCGGTTCGTTGTCGCAGCTAAGCCAGCAAGTAACGCCGGTACAATTGATGCGTGCCCGATTGTCACTGGAACCTGCGATGGCGCGCGAAGCCGCTCTCAACGCGTCGGACAAAGCTGTTATTCGCCTCAAGCAGGCTCGTCAGAAATGCCGCGAATCTGCGACATGGGACGAGTACGAGGCACAGGACGACTCGTTTCATCGCGCCGTCGCTGAAGCCACGGACAACGTTCTTTTGTTGTCATTGTTTGACCAGCTCAACCAAGTGCGCCGCGCCGTGGCTTGGAATAACGTAGTGCGCAAATCAAAGCGACCGGACCCGGATCACACTAGTTTCAAAGAGCACGACGAAATTCTAGCCGCGATTGAGGCGCGAAACCCCTCAGCAGCCCACGCCGCTATGCGCACGCACCTCGGTTCGGTCTCCGCAAGGCTCTTTGGTGACTATTGACGAAGCACACGCTCCGAGAGAAGCGCGTAAGCGTCACCGCTAACTGTCAATTTTTGCTATAGCTGGCGAAAGAACACCGAAACCCAGGCTTCCTGGCTTGAAAGCCCGAATGCGTACAATTTTTCGACTTTTCGACAAATTTCTCTTCGGCGAAGTCAAGCTCAGCCATCAATGCTTTGTTCTTATTGGTGCGGGCGGTGGGACTTGAACCCACACGGCCTTGCGGCCCACGGATTTTAAGTCCGATGCGTCTACCATTCCGCCACGCCCGCACACCCCTCGGCGTAAAAAAAAGATGCGGCGGGAACAAGCCCTAAAGCGGTTGACCCGGTGGCGCTGCCAAAAAAGCACGCTCAGGAAGCCACGGATTTAACTCGAGCGCCTGACGCAGCGTGTCTTGAGCCAGTTCGACCCGGCCCATACTCATCAGGCTGAGGGCCTTTCCCGACAACGCGCCGGTGTGGTCAGGATTAAGTGCAATCGCACGATCGAGATCTTCGAGTGCCGCTGAAAAGTCCTGCTGCAAAAAGTAGACGAACGCACGTTGATTCCAGCCTTCAGCGTAGTCCGGACAATAGCTGACAAGGGCATTGAGCTCGATCAGCGCCGCGTTGTAATCGGCGTAATTGCGGAGCTCCATGCCGCGGTCGAGGAGCCCCTGCGCACGCTCGTCGGGCGCGCTTGTCCAGATCTCCCACATCTGGCGATCATAGATACGCCCTTCCATTTCCGTGCCTGCCTCTTGGACCTGCGTGCGTAGTTCAGCCAATTCGGCACTGCGATCCGGTACAGGCGGACATTCCGCGTCGGCCGCCGTCACTGAGCCGGCACACACCAGCAAGAAACTCCAAATCTGTCTCATGATGTCCTCCAGTTGTGTACCTGTGACGCGACAGGCGCGCGTCAATGCCGACGACGCTTTCCGCTTGACGCGCGCCCTGTCGCCTGCTCCGTCTAGGCCATGTTTCCAATACGTGACCACAACCCCTCGGGCCGGACGCCTTATGTCACCTACGCACTGCTCGCGATCAATGTGATCGTGTTTATCAGCTACTACCCGCTTCTGTCTTCCAATGCGCAAGCGGCCGCCTTTTTTAATGACTACGGCCTCGTGCCGTCAGCTTTCAGCGAAGGACGCGCAGCGAGTTCAGTGTTCACTTCGATGTTCCTGCATGGCGGGATCATGCATCTGGCAGGGAACATGCTGTACCTCTGGATTTTCGGCGACAATCTCGAGGACGAGATGGGGCATGCCAAGTTTCTTGGGTTTTACATGGCGTCCGGGGTTGGCGCGGCTTTAGCGCAGGTGCTGTCGAATCCGGACAGCGGCATTCCGATGGTCGGCGCCTCCGGTGCCATCGCGGGGGTACTTGGTGGTTACCTGCTGCTGTTCCCAAAAGCACGGGTCGACGTGTTGTTCATCATCATTATCATCTTCAGGATTGTGCCGATCCCCGCTTGGATTGTTCTGAGCGTCTGGTTCGGCCTTCAGGTATTCAGCGGAGCGTCGACGCCGGCCGATGTCGGAGGTGTGGCCTATTGGGCGCATGCAGGCGGGTTCATCGCGGGCTTAGCCCTTGTTGTACCGCTCTGGCTGAAACGTGGCGGACCGCAGTTCTGGGAGCGTACGCACGGCCATCCTGATCACCCGGAGGCGCACTATCGTCTCAGTCAGAGCCGCATCCCAAGAGCGGGACGGCGCCGCTGATCAACGCGCGCGAATGATCTTCGAAAAGTTTGCGAAGATCGGCTCATTCGCGGCGATCAGACTACCACTCTCCAGCAGGTCTGCACCCGCGGAGATTGGCTCTACCAGACCACCCGCTTCTTTGACGATGATGATACCGGCCGCGATGTCCCAGGCATTCAGATCGCGTTCCCAGTAGCCCTCGTAACGCCCCGCCGCGACGTAAGCGAGGTCAAGCGCCGCAGACCCCCAGCGCCGAACCCCGGCGCATGTGGGCAGCAACTGCCCCAAATCACCGAGAGTTGCGGGCAAATTCTTGCTGGCAGCAAAAGGAAGTCCGGTCGCAAAGACCGACTCGATCATCTGGCGGCGTCCAGAGACCCGCAAACGCGTTTGGTTCATCCACGCGCCCTGCCCTTTCTCGGCAAAAAACATCTCGTCCTTGGCCGCATCGAATACGACCCCGGCGACGACCTCCCCTTTGTGTTCCAGCGCGATCGATACCGCCCAATGTGGCATGCCGTGCAGAAAGTTGGTGGTTCCATCCAAAGGATCGACAATCCAGCGCCGTGTCGGGTCTTTGCCATCGGTTGCACCCGTTTCCTCGCCCAGCCACCCATAATTCGGGCGCGCTTCCATCAACGAGTCGCGAATTATTTCTTCAGCACGCGTGTCGGCCCGGCTCACAAAATCGCCCGCCCCCTTCATGGAGACCTGCAGGTTCTCCACCTCGCGGAAGTCCTTAACAAGCGAACGGCCCGCCGCCCGGGCGGCCTTGATCATGATGTTGAGGTTCGCGCTGCCGATGCTCATGAAAGCTCTCCTGACGTCCAGCGCCCGCGTATAGAGCGGCGCGCGCGCCGTGCCAAGCCCGAAAGCGTGCAGGGCTCACAGGCTTATGACTGGCTTCCTCCGCAGACAGAGCTCAGGTATGCATCATGATTTCCAGACGCGTCTTCACTGTCGGCGGGGCGAGCGTTCTTGCTGCGCCCTGTATCCGCCCCACCAGCGCCCAAAGTTCGGCCGTCGCGACGATGTCGTCAGCGGCGTCGGCTCTGGAGCAACTCCACAGTCTAAGTGTTTTGGTGCGCGGCGAAACAGTTGTGAGCACGGCCTTCAGAGGTCCGCCTCTGGCCCGTCCGGCGCCAATTAAGTCCGTTTCAAAAAGCCTGGTTGCGTTGTGCCTAGGGGCTGCGATTGATCGCGGCATTATCGCAGATATCGGCTCCAGACTTGGAGATGTTGCGCCGTCGTTGATCCCGCGCGGGTCGGACCCGCGGGTTGCCGGTCTGACGATGGCAGACCTCGTGACCATGCAAACGGGGCTCGAACGCACTTCGGGGGCAAATTACGGAGACTGGGTAGCGAGCCAGAACTGGGTTGAGAATGCGCTGTCCCGCTCGTTTGTGGCGGAACCGGGCCAAGGCATGTTGTATTCCACCGGCAGTTTTCACGTGCTTGGTGCCGCGCTGGCCGAGGTCTCGGGTCTGAGCCTCTTGCAAATGATGCGTACCTGGATCGGTACGCCTCTGGGGATCGATGTTCCGGCGTGGACCCGTGACCCGCAAGGATATTACCTTGGAGGCAATGAAATGGCGTTGCGCCCCGCCGATCTGTTGAAGATCGGAGCAATGATGGTGCGCAATGACGGGACAGTGCTTAGCAAGGACTGGCTTACGTCGTCCTATATCCCGCGAACCCGGTCGCGCTGGTCGGGGCTGGGGTACGGGTATGGGTGGTTTCTGGGGCGTGCAGATGGGGCGGAATTCGCGCTGGGGCGCGGATATGGCGGGCAAATTCTGTGTGTCGTCCCGGAACGACAGACTGTAATTGCTATTACGTCTGATGCCACACGTCCGGCACGCTCCGGCGGGTATTTCAGCGATCTGATGCTGCTGATTTCCCGTGATATCTTGCCGCCACTTCGCGCGACTTAGGCGGGTGCTGCAACACGCTGAAGTTTGAGCGGTTCGGTGCGCGCAAGCCGCAGCACGTGCGCCATGTAGGGCAAGGTTGTCTCGTCGCTTCGCGTGGCGGCGTACAGGCGCTTGGTCACGCCTGCTTTAGTGAGAGGACGAGTGACATAGTCGGAGTTGTAGCGCACTTCCCGTACAACCCAGTCAGGCAACACTGCAACTCCTCGATTGGACGCGACCAGCAGCAGGATCACGGCCGTCAATTCGACCTGTCGCAGTCCTTTCGGCTCCACACCCGCCGGCAGAAGCAATTCGGTAAACACATCAAGTCGCGAGCGTTCGACGGGATAGGTGATCAGAGTCTGATCCCGAAAGTCTTCGGCGACAACGAAGTCCTTCTGTGCGAGCGGGTTCTGACTTGAAGCCACGAAAACTGGTTCGTAGTCGAACAGCGGCGTGAAATCCACACCGGGCAAGTCTTCCGGATCCGAAGAGACAACAAGGTCGATCTGTTCCCTTTGCAACGCCGGCAGCGCCTCAAACTGAAGCCCGGGCCGGATGTCGACATCTACATCCGGCCAAGCTTTGCGGAACTGCTCCAACACAGGAAACAACCATTCGAAGCAGGCATGACATTCAATAGCGATGTGCAAGCGCCCGGTCTTCCCCGCACGCAGCGCATCGAACTCCTCCTCTAACGCCGCGATCTGTGGTAAAACCTGCTCGGCCAAGCGCAGCAGCCGCATTCCCGCTGCAGAAAGCTTCAGCGGCTTGGAGCGCCGCACAAAAAGTTCTACACCAGCTTGCTCTTCCAGCCCTTTGATTTGATGAGATAAAGCTGATTGGGTAATGTTCAGAAGATCGGCCGCGCGCGCCAGTCCACCGGCTTCATGTATCGCTTTGATCGTGCGCAGATGTCGAAACTCCAGATGCATATATTTGAACAACCTTCATGATTGTATTGAGGATTATGAAATTGTCTCAGAAATATAGCTGTGCGACAAGGCCGTGAAATGACCAAAGGATATTCTATGTCTGCGCCGCGCGTCTCTTTCGAATTCTTTCCCCCGCAGTCCTTGCAGGCCTCTTTTCGGTTGTGGGACACGGTACAGACGCTTGCGCCATTGGATCCGAGCTTTGTGTCCGTGACCTATGGCGCCGGAGGCACGACACGAAAACTGACCCATGACGCCGTAGCGACCATCGGCCATAATTACGGCGTGAAAGTCGCTGCACACCTCACTTGTGTGGAGGCAACCAAGAAAGAAACGCTGGACATCGCCGAGGGGTATGCCGCGGCTGGTGTTACAGACATCGTCGCGCTCAGGGGTGATCCTCCGAAAGGTCAGGACCAGTTTGTTCCGGCAGACGGAGGGTTTACGAGTTCGGTCGAACTGATCGAGGCTTTGGCGGAGACGGGGAAATTCACACTCAGGGTCGGCGCTTATCCGGACACCCATCCAGAAGCCGCTGATGCGCAAGCGGATGTGCAATATCTCAAACGCAAGATCGACGCGGGGGCTTCCTCAGCGATCACACAGTTCTTTTTCGACGTGGATACTTTCCTTCGGTTTCGCGATCGCTGTGCCGCCGCCGGGATCGACGCGCCGATTCTGCCCGGCATCCTGCCAATCGAAAACTGGAAGAAAGCACGCAACTTTGCTCTGCGTTGCGGAACGCAGGTCCCGGGATGGTTGGATGAGGCGTTCGCTGCTGCGACACGGGATGGCCGGGAAGACCTTTTGGCTATCAGCCTGGCAACAGAGATGTGCAGCACCCTGATAGACGAAGGGGTCGAGCACCTGCACTTTTACACGCTGAACAAGCCGGAACTGACGCGCGATATCTGTGCTGCCCTTGGCATTCACGCCAATAGCGATTTGTCCGAGGTTGCCGCCTGATCAAGCGGCCATGGCATCTTTCGCCAGCAGGTTAATCCGCTCTACCATCGCACGCACACCGTTCGAGCGTTGCGCCGACAAGTGGTCGTGCAACCCGAGTCGCCCCAACTCGGCATGGGCATCAACTGTTACTACTTCAGAGACCGGCAAGCCGGAATAAAGCGCGCGCAGAACCGCGATCAGGCCTCGCACGATCATTGCGTCGCTTTCCCCATCGAACGAGAACACGGCACTGGGTCCCTGCCCTTCAATCCGAGGCAAAAGCCAGACCTGACTTGCGCAGCCTTCAACTTTGGTGGCCGGCACTTTTACAGCATCGTCCAGAGGTGCCATCGCTTTGCCCATATCGATCACGGTGCGATAGCGATCTTCCCAGTCATCCAGGAACTCAAACGTCTCAGCGATCTCTTCAAAGGCTTCGGTGGCCATCGTCTTCCTCTTTTAGCACTCGCCACTGACCTATGGCGTGGGGACGCGCGCGTCCAGAGCCGATACGGCATAGCTCGCTCTTTTCAAGGCTGTGCCAATCAGTTACGACGGGCAGACCGGGTTGGGGCCGAAGGAGACATCATGTGCGAGTTGCGATTCTGCTTGGGTGCGTTCTTGCGATAGCTGCGTGCAGCAGCGAACCGGATATCGAGCGCCTTGAACCTGTTCCGGAAGCTGCCGATTTCGATCCTCGCGATCTGGTCACCAGCGTGACCAGTGCGCGTCGTGATCGCTTGCCCGGCGGCGTGATCGTCACCGCAACAGGCCTTCCGCCATCGCAAGGCTGGTGGGCTGCGGAATTGGTCCCGCTGGAAGCTGAAACCGACAGCAATACCTTGGCTTTTGAATTCCGGATCGCCCGTCCGCGCGGCCTGCAACCCCCCGGATCACCTCAATCCCGCGAAGTTGTGGTCGCTCTGTTCCTAAGCGATCAGCGGTTGCAAGGAATACGCGACATTACGATTATCGGAACCCAAAACAGACGCAGCGTACGTCCATAAAAAAACGCCTCGCTGCTGGCGAGGCGTTCGTTTCATTTCTTAGGCGTTTCGTTACGCCAAACGGCTCGCGACGTTTTCCCAGTTGACCAGATTGTCGAGGAAATTCGTCAGATAGGCCGGGCGCTTATTGCGGAAATCTATGTAGTAGGAATGCTCCCATACATCGCAGCCAAGAAGCGCGGTTTGCCCGAAGCAGAGCGGGTTCACGCCGTTTTCGGTCTTGGTCACGGCCAACGACCCATCGGCGTTTTGCACCAGCCATGCCCAGCCGGACCCGAACTGGCCTGCACCGGCAGCAGAGAATTGCGACTTGAACTCATCGACTGAGCCAAAAGCGTCTACAATTGCTTCTTCCAGTTCACCCGGCATGGCGCTGGACCCCGGCCCCATCATTTCCCAGAACTGGTTGTGGTTCCAGAGCTGGGAGATGTTATTGAAGATCCCGTTTTGGGCTACGGCGCTGGCGTCATAGGTGCCCTTGATGATCTCTTCCATGCTTTTGCCGTCCCATTCGGTACCGGCAATCAGCTTGTTGCCGTTGTCGACATAGGCCTTGTGGTGAAGGTCGTGGTGGTATTCCAGCGTTTCCTTCGACATGCCTTTGTCGGCCAGTGCGTCATGGGCATAGGGAAGATCAGGAAGTTCGAAAGCCATTTTGGGCCCCTCTCTCGCGCGGTGGTCATTGTGAGGGGTATAAGAGGCTTTGCTGCGCCAACGTCAAGGCCGCAGGCCCTATTTCCCCTCAAGATCAACCGCTGCGGCTGGGTTAGCCGATGCGCTCAGGCACTCCGTCACATATCCGGCAACGGAGCGGAAACACAGTACATGCGCCTTATCCTCTTCGACCATCCACAGGGCCACTGCAACCTGAGCCAAATGCGTGCGCCGAACATGGCCAGGGCGGAAGACATCCGGGTGCAGGTCGATTGGCACGAGTTTAGCCAGAACCTCCCGCAGACCCGGTCCGTGGAGCTCAAACCCAGCGCGCATGTCCGACACATCCACCAGAAGGTGATGCGCGCCGTCCAGTTCAACTGCGAGCGCCGCTTGGCGTTGCGCAAGGTCCAAAGGCGCGCAGATCAGCAACAACTCATCCGGTGAAAACCACAGCAGTGTTGAGGCGTTGTCTTGTGTTGCACGCAAGGGCTCCGGCACCGACAGACCAAGCGCGTCCGAGATTGTTTTGCTGTAGCGCGAAAGGTCAGCCCGGATGCTGAGCATGCCAGGCTGCGGCAGTGGGGTGATCGTAAGCTCAGACATTCTGGCGCGCCCCGTCCTTGTCGAGGAAGACCGGGTCGACCACCCGGGCGGAAACCGTCCCACCGGTGGCAGAGGTCACCTCAACGGTTTGGCCCATACGCGATGGACCCTGCTTCAGAAGTGCCATTGCAATCCCGCGCTTGAGCGTCGGTGACCGATAGGTCGAGGTGACCCGTCCTTCCGTCGCTCTTTGACCGTTCGCGTTCTCACCCGCACCGACGATATAGGCGCCGTCGGGCAACACGGACGCATCAAGTGTTTGCAGCCCGACCAACTGCCATCGATCAGGATCCGCCATATGGCTGCGCATCTGCGCGCGCTTGCCGAGAAAGTCGTCTTTCTTTTTCGAGATGGCCCAACTCAGCCCGAGGTCCTGTGGGATCACCGTGCCGTCGGTTTCATCCCCGATCATGATGAAACCCTTCTCAGCCCGCATTACGTGAAGGGCCTCGGTGCCGTAAGGTGTAATGCTGTGGTCCGCACCTTTCTCCAGCAGCTTGTTCCACAGGTCCTGCGCTTGCCCTGCGGGCACAGCAATCTCGTAGCTAAGCTCTCCGGAAAAGCTAATACGAAACACCCGCGCAGGGATACCGCCCAGCTTTCCGTCCACCCAGTGCATGAACGGCAGCGCGGCCTTAGAGACATCCATACCGCCAAGCGCCTGCAGAACCTCTCGCGCCTTGGGGCCAACCACGGCTATCTGCCCGTATTGCTCAGTCACATTCTGGGTAAAGACTTGCCAGTCCCACCACTCGCATTGCAGCCAGTCCTCCATGTGCGCATGCACATGGTCCGCCCCGCCCGAGGTCGTGTGACAGAGCCAGGTGTCCTCATCGAGCCGCGCGACGACCCCGTCATCCATCAGAAAGCCGTTTTCATTGCACATCAGCCCATAGCGGCATTTTCCAACCGGCAGCGTGCTCATCATGTTGGTGTAGAGCATGTCGAGGAACTTGCCCGCGTCTGGCCCTTTCACGAGGATCTTTCCAAGCGTCGAAGCATCCAGCAAGCCCACTGAATTCCGCGTTGCCAGCACCTCACGTGCAACAGCCTGCTCTGGTGTCTCGTTGCCACGCAGGAAGCAATAAGGGCGGCGCCAGTGCCCGACCGGTTCCCAATGAGCACCGTTGGCGTCGTGCCAGTCATGTATCGGTGTCTGGCGGACCGGTTGAAACAGATCTCCGCGCGCTTCTCCTGCGATCGCACCCATCGATATGGGCGTGTAAGGTGGCCGAAATGTCGTCGTTCCGACGTTCGGTATCTTGTCGCCGAGCGCATTCGCCAGCACCGCAAGCCCATTGATATTACTGAGCTTCCCCTGATCCGTTGCCATACCCAGTGTGGTATAACGTTTGGCGTGCTCGACGCTTTCAAACCCTTCTCTTGCGGCAAGCTGAACGTCCGAAACTTTCACATCGTTCTGAAAGTCCAGGAACATCTTGGATCGCAGCTCCGGCCCGGCGCCGAACGGAAGCATCCAAACCGGTTCAGGCGGCTTTTCTATCGGCGCGTTGGCTGTGACGAATGGAATATCCGCAGCCCTCCCAACGCGCTGTGCTGCTAGTGAACCCGCTTCGCCTGCGTCCTTGAGAACTGCGGGCAGATGCACAGCGCCCGCCGCTGCACCGGCCGGGATCACAAACGGTGCGCCATCTGAACCCGATGGCGCAAGGCCCGGATCGGGTTTGAAGCAAAGCCGTTCGTCATCCCAGGTCAGTTTGCCCCCGCAATGGGACCAAAGGTGCACAACTGGCGACCAACCGCCGGACATGGCCACGCAGTCGCAAGCGATTTCTTCAAGAACCGCCCCTTCGCCCTGCGTAAGACAGACCTGAACGCCCGTCACCCTTTGCTTTCCGGTAACTTTGCCGACGCCGCGACCGGTCTCGACCCGAATGCCTTTGGCGCGCAACGTCTCCGGAAGAGTTCCGTTCGCCTCATCGCGCGTGTCGAGAATGGCCGGAATGACGAGGCCCGCGTCCGCCAAGACCAGTGCGGTGCGATACGCATCATCATTGTTGGTGACGATCACCGTGCGATCGCCGGGGTTGAGACCATAGTTCACCACGTAATCGCGCACAGCCGAGGCGAGCATGACGCCCGGAACGTCGTTGCCCGCAAAAGACAGGGGGCGTTCAATGGCGCCGGTCGCGGTTATGATTTGCTTGGCCCGGATGCGCCAGAGCCGATGGCGCGGGCCGCCATCGCTCGGTGTGTGATCAGCCACGCGCTCGTAGGCCAAGGCATACCCATGATCGTAGATACCTGCCCCCATGCAGCGGGTCCGCAGCGTCACATTTTCAGAGTTTTCAAGCTCTTGTCTGGCGTCAATGATCCAGCCTTCTGGTGTTTTCCCATCTATCGTACCACCATCCACCGGCGCGCGTCCGCCCCAATGCGGGCTTTGCTCCAACAGCAAAACACGCGCGCCGCCCTTAGATGCAGCAAGTGCGGCTTGCAGACCCGCCACGCCACCACCGATCACCAGAACATCGGTGTAATGGTAGAGATGCTCATAATGATCCGCGTCCCGCTCGGACGGCGCCGGACCGAGGCCCGCGCTTTGTCTGATAACCGGTTCGAACAGGTGTTTCCAAAAGGGCCGAGGATGGATGAAAGTCTTATAGTAAAACCCTGCAGGCAATACTTTTTCTGCCTTTGCATTTAAAGCACCCACGTCAAATTCGAGGCTCGGCCAGTGGTTCTGGCTGCGCGCGGTGAGGCCCGCGAACAACTCAGTTGTGGTCGCGCGCTGGTTGGGCTCCATCCGAGACCCGTTCTCTAATGTCAGAAGCGCGTTAGGCTCCTCCGCGCCCGACGCGACGACCCCGCGCGGCCGGTGGTATTTGAAAGACCGCCCCAGCAGCGACTGGCCCGAGGCGAGCAGCGCAGAGGCGAGCGTGTCGCCCTGATAGCCGCGCATCCGGCGGCCATTGAAGGTGAACTCCAACATTTGGCCCCGGTCGATCAGGCGACCTCCCGTGGGAAGGCGCGCGGTCACAGCTTACCTCCGCTATGATCTGTAAATCTTTGATTTCGGTCGTTTTTGAGAGCTAGAAGACTCATGGTTCTAACGTCCAATCGGGGCGTTTGGTACGGATGGCGTCGACGATGTGCTCGGGAGGTTCCGTTGTCTGGGCGGGGTATGTGCCAAAGACCTCCAGCGTCACCGTGCAGCGGGCAGCAAGGAACCACTTCCCGCACCCGTACGTGTGGCGCCAGCGTTCAAAATGGACCCCCTTGGGGTTCCTGCGATGGAAGAGATACGCCTCGAATGCCTCATCAGAGCCCTCGGGACCGACGCGTTTAAGATGGGCTTCACCACCGGGGGTGAGTTCGGTTTCCGTGGCGGTAGCACCGCAATAAGGGCAGGTCAGCTGCAGCATTCGGCCTCCGTAATGTTCCTCCGGTAAGCGTCAGATTTGCACAAGCGGCCCGCTGGGCAGCACACAAGGCGGTTTTCAAAGAACAAACACTCGATCAGGCCGGGCATCCGATGCTCCCTTTTGCCTGAAACGCGGCCAGCCGGGAGGCCAGTGTGCCCACGTGCAATTCGAGCTTATGACCGGTCGGGTCGCGGAAATAGAGCGATGCGCCCTCGGAGCGATTGTCCTTCCAGATGGGCGCGCCCGACGCCCGAATACATTTTGAGAGCCGCATGAAGTCCTCGGCCGCCACATCGAGCGCAATATGGCTATAATCCTGCGTCGCTGCAGCCTCCGGGTCGAGCGACAAGCACAGCCACAAATCACCTGCGCTGAAGTACGCCCCATCCGGCCATTGATGATCGAGCGTCAGCCCCAGCACATCACGGTAGAAAACAACGGAGCGGTCCAGATCGGCGGTGGCCAGTGTGATGTGGTTAAGTCCGCGTATCGTCATTGCATCGCCTCCACCGCCAGATCGCCGAACCCCCATTGAAGAGTAGCGATCGACAGAAGTGCCGTGTTACCGGAATTGATCGCCTCGGCTTTGCGGCGCAGGCGCGTGAAGGCGGATTCTTCATCCAGAAAATCAAGCGTATAGCCTTTGTCCGGAAGATCCTCAGGCTTGGTTCCGGCATGGATTGCTTCAAACCGCAGTCCATATTCATGCAGCATCGCCTCAACCGCACGCTGCCGCGTCAACTCGATCTGGGTGAGGCGGTCGGTGAAGAAGAGGACCGCCGCTGCCACGCCAAGCGCGCCAAAGCGTTGGAACAGTTCAGGATGGCCTGTCGCGAGACAGAGCGCAGTGCCACCAAGATACGTGACCAGGGCCACAAGGGCGACCGCGCGCGGCAGATGGCGCTGGAGAGCGTTGGGGCGGGTCAATGCGCCACCCCGGCAGCGACACTCTCATCGATAAACCGTCCCTCGCGAAACCGGTCTAACCCAAACTCCGCCGCTAGCGGTCCCGGTTCGCCCTTTGCGATCATCTCTGCCGTGGCCCAGCCGGAGCCGGGGATAGCTTTGAACCCGCCGGTGCCCCAGCCGCAATTGATGAAGCAGTTGCCCAGAGGTGTCTTGGAAATGATCGGCGAGCGGTCGCCGGTCATATCGACGATCCCGCCCCATTGGCGCAGCATCTTGAGACGCGACAGCATCGGGAAGGTCTCGATCAGCGCGCGGACCGTCTCCTCGATATGCTGGAAGGACCCGCGCTGGGTGTAGTTATTGTAGCCGTCCGCGCCACCGCCGATCACCATTTCCCCCTTGTCGGACTGGCTCATATAGCCGTGGACGGTGTTCGCCATGACGACGACGTCCATACAGGGTTTGATCGGTTCTGAGACAAGCGCCTGCAGGGCGACGGACTCGATGGGCAGGCGGAAGCCGGCCATGTCGGCCAGAACACCAGAATGGCCCGCAACTACGATGCCCAGCTTGGAGCAGTCGATGGGACCGCGATTGGTGTCGACGCCTGTCACCTGCCCGCCCTCGGAGCGCACCGCCGTCACCTCGGTCTTTTGCAGGATATGCATGCCCATCGCGGAACAAGCGCGTGCGAGGCCCCAGGCAACCGCGTCGTGGCGCGCAGTGCCGCCGCGGGCCTGCCAGAGCCCGCCGAGCACCGGATAGCGCGGTCCATTGATGTCTATGATCGGAACGAGTTTCTTGACACGCTCCGGCCCGATGAACTCGGTCTGCACGCCTTGGAGCGCGTTGGCATGCGCCGTGCGGAGGTAACCGCGCACCTCGTGATGAGTCTGGGCAAGCATGATCACCCCGCGGGGCGAGAACATGATGTTGTAATTTAGGTCCTGTGAGAGCGTCTCATACAGACTGCGCGACTTCTCATATATCGCGGCAGACGGGTCCTGAAGGTAATTCGACCGGATAATCGTGGTGTTGCGACCCGTGTTGCCGCCGCCAAGCCAGCCCTTCTCCAGCACGGCCACATTGGTGATGCCGTGGTTCTTGCCGAGATAGTACGCCGTTGCCAGCCCGTGCCCGCCTGCGCCCACGATGATCACGTCGTAGCTCTTGCGCGGCTCCGGGTTCGCCCAGGCGCGTTCCCAGCCCGTATGGCCGCGCATCGCTTCGCGCGCGAGGGCAAAGACGGAATAGCGTTTCATGCGTTCTCCTGACCGGTCCTTGCCTTGATGCCCCCTGCCCCAGCTTTCGCCAATTCGGCAAGCGGCGCAATCGGTCAAAAACCGACACCGTGTTTTTCAAAGGGGGGTTTTCGGAACCCACTGTGCGGGGTAAGGGGCAGCATGGATGGGATCTTTGAAGATATTGCGGCGTTTCGCGCCGCGTGTCCGGTGGGACAGCCTCTGGTCGGGCTGGATCTCGGCACAGCCACTCTCGGTGTGGCGATCTCGGATCGGCTGTGGTCCGTGGCGACCCCAATGGAAACGATCAAGCGGAAGAAATTCGGCGTCGATGCTGCTGCATTGGAAGCGATCCTCTCAGACAGGGAGGTTGGGGGCATCGTTCTGGGATTGCCGCGGAATATGGACGGGTCTGAGGGCCCACGCGCTCAATCCACACGGGCCTTCGCGCGGAATTTGGCCACCCGTGGCGTACCCCCGATTTGCTTCTGGGATGAGCGGCTATCGACCGTTGCCGCGGAACGCGCACTGCTTGAAGCTGATACAAGCCGAAAAAAACGCGCCGAGGTTATAGACCACGTCGCCGCAGGCTATATCTTGCAAGGCGCGCTGGATCGATTCCGGCACCTAGCCCAAGAAGAGGCCGAGCAGAGTGAGTGATATTGTCTGGAAGCGGGACGAAATCGAGTCCCCCTGTATCAAGGTTTGCGTGATCCATCCGGAAACGCGACTTTGCACCGGCTGTCTGCGCACGATCGACGAGATCGGCGCATGGTCGGTCATGAGCGCAGAGGACCGGCGCGCTGTCATGGTGGAGTTGCCCTCGCGCGCGCCTCGGATTGCGCAACGCAAGGGCGGACGGGCGGCGCGGCTTAAGCGGGCGCACTAAGCCAGGCTTTCGCATCCTCGAAGTCTTCTTCGGCGAAGACCTTCACTTCGGCCTGCATGAAACGCGACAACACATTCTTCGCGACCTTAACCCAATCGTCGTCCATCACCACGGCCACCCGGTCGGGAATCTGATGGTGGTCCCGCACAAGGCTGAAATGCTCGCGCAGGCCAGATAGGCTTTGCCAGCCGTCGAACTCTCGCAAATCCAGCAACAAGCGCAGTCCTCCGGCGCGGTTGATGAAGGCGTCAAGATCACCGTCCGCCTGGGCATAGGCAGCGGGCGCAAGCTTGCCGAGGAGTTCCACATGCAGAGCTTTGCCGCCGAGTTCTTTCATGTGGATCGCGCCAAGCGAGGTCGATAACCAGCGCCGTGCCTCCTCCAGTTCATCAAGGTCGAAAGCCTTAACCGGGCATGGCATCATGAAGGCGAGCGCTTTGGTTGCGGTCTTGAGCCAGTCTTTGTCCGACACGAGCGCCATGCGCGAAAAGCCGGACCAGTGCTTGAGGCCCAAGCGAGCATCTTCCCACGCAGCACCGAGGTCAAAACCGTCATAGGCGTCGTCCACAATCATCAGCAGCTTCAGTCGATCGTTTTCCTGAAGTGCGCGTTCGATAACGGGGGTCAAGATTGTCTCATAATCCTGCGCCGTCAGCTTGCCGGTGATCCGAAACTCAAGTGTGCCCTCGGGGCGACCAGCAATATGTTCGATCATGTCCCAATCCTCCTTCTGTTCGGCGCAGAGTTTAAACACCAAAACGTGGCACGCCCTTGATCCGGGTCAGATTATCGGCGGCCTTACGCAGCGTTACGAAGCTACGCGCGCGTGCGGATCGGCAATATGAGACAAGGCAGCGTCGAGTGTATGCAGCCCCGCTTCAGGCCGGTGACCCTGCTCCGATAAGACCCGCCGCCATCCGCGCGCGCCCGGACGGCCCGCGAAGGCGCCCAGCATATGGCGGGTGACCTGTGCCAGCTTGCCACCCTTCGCAAGATGGGCCGCGATATACGGTTTCATTGCGTCCACCGCCTCTTCGGCAGTGACTTCGCCTTCCCCATCGAAGAAGCGCGCATCAACCGTGCCAAGAATATTTGCTGGCTCATGGTAAGCCGCGCGCCCGATCATTACCCCATCCATCCCCGCCTCCAGATGCGCCTCGGCCTGATCGAGATCGGTGATCCCCCCGTTGACCGACACGTGCAGGTCCGGGAACACGCCCTTCATCGCGTGGACCAGGGAGTAGTCGAGCGGCGGAATATCACGGTTCTCTTTTGGACTGAGCCCTTCGAGCCACGCTTTTCGAGCATGCACCGTCACACGTGAGACGCCCGCCGCTGAGACCTTTTGTAAGAAATCAGGCAGAACCGCCTCGGGATCCTGATCGTCTACGCCAATACGGCACTTCACGGTAACTTCCGGCCCGTCCGAGGCCGCAATCATCGCGGCCACGCATTCCGCCACGAGCTCCGGGCGCTCCATCAGGACCGCACCGAAACTCCCCGATTGCACGCGGTCCGAAGGGCAACCGACATTGAGGTTGATCTCGTCATAGCCAAAGCCGCACGCGATCCGGGTCGCCTCTGCAAGTTCCGACGGGTCGGATCCTCCAACTTGCAGCGCGACGGGATGTTCGGCCTCAGAATAGCTCAGCAGCCTGTCTGCATCTCCGCGCGTTATAGCAGGGGCTGTAACCATCTCCGTGTAGAGAAGCGCATGGCGCGACAGCTGCCTGTGAAAAAACCGGCAGTGACGGTCCGTCCAATCCATCATCGGCGCAACGGACAGTCGGGCGGCGGCCCAATTTGATGGCTCGAATTTCATGTGGTCGACCTACTGAGAAATCGCAGATAAGTCACGCCTTCTCCCTGCGCTTTTGATCCACTCCTCACAAGCAAGCAGCCACCTTCAAATACTCAAAAACCGGAAAACACTCCGAGCAAGCTAGCGCTGGTAATTCATGGAGCCCACCTATGGCTCGCCCGCTCGCGACAGATCGGCAAGGATCGGGCAATCGGGCCGGGTGTCTCCGTGACAAGCCGTCACCAGTTCAGACAGGGTACCCCGCATAGATTCCAGCTGGGAAATCTTTTCGTCGATCTCGGCCAGGTGTTGCTGCGCCAGCGCTTTGACCTGTGCGCTTTCACGGCTGTCATCCTGATAAAGCGCCAGAAGGGTGCGACAATCCTCAATCGAAAACCCAAGCGCCCGCGCCCGGCCCAGAAAGGCTAACTTATGCAGGTCGGTCTCACCAAAAGCGCGATATCCATTAGCCCCTCGTTGCGGACAGATAAGGCCAATATCCTCGTAGTACCGGATCGTTTTTGCCGGCAATCCTGCGCGTTCTGCGACTTCTCCGATATTCATGAGGTATCCCTATTCCGCGGGCTGGGGCGTCAAGGTATTAGGCTTGGCTGCAGTTGGCGGTTCGGCAAGAGCCGGCTTGATCCGTCGTAAACGCAACGCATTGCTCAATACGGAAACCGATGAGAGCGCCATGGCGCCCGCAGCAAACATCGGCGACAAAAGAAATCCGAAGGCTGGATAGAAGACCCCTGCAGCCACAGGGATCAAGGCAGTGTTATAGCCAAATGCCCAAGCCAGGTTCTGACGGATGTTGCGCATTGTACGTTGGGAGAGTTCCACGGCGTTGACCACTCCGCGTAAGTCTCCTGACATGAGCACGACGTCCGCAGCCTCAATAGCCACATCCGTTCCGGTCCCGATGGCAATGCCAACATCCGCCTGCGCGAGCGCCGGAGCGTCGTTGATCCCATCTCCAACGAAGGCAACCGTTGCGCCCTGCTTACGCAGTTTCTCTAGCGCCGCTAACTTTCCTTCAGGAAGCACTCCAGCCACTACCGTATCTATCCCGACCTCAGACGCAACAGCCTCTGCTGTGGCCTGTCCGTCACCGGTGACCATAGCCACACGCAACCCCCGCGCCTGCAGTGCCGCGATGGCGGCTCGACTCGACGGTTTGACCGGGTCAGACACCGCAAGCGCACCCGCCAACTGCCCATCGACGGCCGCAAAAAACGCTGTGCGCCCGCGTGCCGCGAGAACCTGCTGCTGCTCCACCAATGCCGCGGTGGCAACACCTTGGGTAGACAGGAACCGAGCGCTCCCAACAAGAACGTCCCTCTCGTCTACTCGCGCCGACACGCCGCCGCCTGTTTCCATCACGAAGTCCGTCGCCGCAGGCACATCTACCCCTTCAGCCCGCGCGCCGTGCAAGATGGCGCGGGCTATAGGATGCTCGGACGGCTGTTCGGCGGCTGCGACGAAGCTCAACAACTCCGCGCGCTCAACCCCCGGTGCCACGACCACATCCGTAAGAACCGGCTTGCCTTCCGTGACTGTCCCGGTTTTGTCGAGTGCGACAATACCGATATCGCTTAGCCTTTGGAGAGCATCGCCTTTGCGGAACAACACGCCCATCTCGGCCGCCCGGCCCGTACCGACCATGATGGAGGTTGGTGTTGCCAAACCCATAGCGCAGGGGCAGGCAATGATGAGCACCGAGACGCCGGCAACGAGCGCGAAAGTAAGTGCAGGATCTGGTCCGAAAACCAACCAGACTAAGACAGTAGCGCCTGCGAAGGCCAGTACCGCGGGTACAAACCACATGGTAACCCGATCAACGAGCCCCTGGATTGGAAGCTTGGTGCCCTGAGCGTCTTCCACCATTCGCACGATCTGCGCCAGTACCGTGTCCGCACCCACACGCGTGGCGCGCATGGTTAGGCTGCCGGTACCATTAACCGTGCCCCCGGTGACCATTGCGCCAATGGCTTTCGGCACAGGCAACGGCTCCCCCGTTAGCATGCTTTCATCAACGTGGCTCTCGCCGGAGATAACCTCTCCGTCGACAGGTATGCGCGCGCCGGGTCGGATGAGTAGGGTGTCACCAACTGAAAGGCTGGCAGCAGGAACCTCGACAGGCTTTCCATCCCGAAGCACTAACCCGGTCGGCGATTGAAGCGTCAAAAGCGCCCGGATCGCAGCCTCAGTACGCCCCTTGGCGCGGGCTTCAAGCCATCTGCCGACAAGGATAAGAAGAACGATCACCGCCGCCGCTTCAAAATAAACCGCACGCACGCCCTCTGGCAGGAGACTCGGGGCAAAAGTGGCAATCACCGAATAGGTCCAGGCAGCTCCTGTTCCCAGCGCAACAAGGCTGTTCATATCGGGGGCGCGCTTGCGCAGCGCCGCTATGCCTTTTGTGAAGAACATGCGACCCGGCCCGGCCAGAACCGCAGTTGTCAGCAGGAACTGGATCACCCAAGAGGTTTGCGTGCCAATGGTCTGAGCAATCAGATGGTGAAAAGCCGGGATCAGGTGCGCGCCCATTTCCAGCACAATCACTGGGATTGCGAGCACAGCTGCCATTACGACATTCGCACGCAGTGTATCTGCTTCCGCTGACTTTTTTGCTTCTCGGTCTGCGGGTACGCCAGCTTGGGAAACCTTGGCAGGATAGCCGGCCTCCGCACTGATTTCAGCAAGTTGCTGAGGTGTGAGCGCACCGCTGACAAATCGCACGCGTGCAGCCTCGGTTGCGAGGTTCACCGAGGCCTCGAGTACACCCGGAGTGCCTGCCAGCGCACGTTCGACGCGCCCCACACAGCCTGCACAGTTCAAGCCCTGCACTTCCAATGTCGCAGTAGACGTTTTCGCCGGGTATCCAAGAGCCTCCAGCTCGTCCAAAACTCTCTTCAGCTTTGGCGCCTCCTCCAGGAAGAGTGTCGCACTTTCCGTCGCAAGGTTCACAGAGACGTCGTGCACGCCTTCCAGCGCCATCAGTCCGCGTTCGACACGAGCGACGCAGGAGGCGCAGGACAGCCCTTCTAGGCGAAATGTGAGGCGCGTGTAAGGTTCCGACATGGGGCAGCTTCAAAATAGCTTCACGGTAGACACATAAGCCTTCCAGTGACTGGAAGGTCAAGTCAGCCCTTGTGACCTGTGCCAATTTGGCCAAGAATCTCCTGTTCGCAGATCGGCCAGCAGGAAACCTTTTCAACCGGAGATGACCGGGCTCAAACCCGAGTCGCCGTCTTGACCGCCAAACGCGCGGCAGGCGCGACGATCACGGCCGCAGAACAGTAACAGTTACTGACGCATACCGCACGATACGACCTGCGTTGGGGCCCAGAATACGCTCAGTTAGGTCAGGCTTGTGCGCGCCGACAACAATATGGTCAGCGCTGACCTTGCCCGCAGCTTCGATCACTTCTTCATAGGCAGTGCCAACTTCCACAATGCATTGTACCTGACGCCGGTCAGGTAAGACCTCCTCGGCCAGCGCGTGCAGCGCCGCCAGCGCCGAATGCTCCGCGTCCTTCAAAGTGCCTTCCTTGAAAAAAGAACCGACAAAAGACATCCCGTAGTCGGGCAGAACCGTCACAAGGCTCAGAAGCGCGTCGTCGAGTGCCGCCATGCGACCGGCCTCTTTCAAAAGAGCTTTCGCATCGTCCATATGCGTCAGATCGACTGCAACGAGGTAATGGTTGCTCATGCGAGAACCTCCTCTTCTTTGGGCTTACGGCCCGTCTGTAGAAGGAAAACCGCCAGAACAATAAGTAGTGCGGGAAGGTAGAAGATTTCCTTCGGCATCCGGCTTGCAGGGACTTCCAACTCCACAAGCTCCCAATCCCAGTCGATGCCTAATTGCTCAGCGGGGCCGCCGAAAGAAAGGTTATCAACGAAGATCTTTCCGTCTTCCTCGCGGAACTCGATACCAGACCCATCTAACAGCCTGGTTGCACCGTCTGCGCCGGCAGCTCCTACCGGCAACAAGTACCGCGCGTCGACGGGGTCGCCGTTCAGATTTTCACCAATTAACCTGACCCTGAGTGATGCCCCATCGGCTGCATTTTCCGCCATGACAAACAGTTCGGAGCCCGCGCGTGTCTCGAACTCCGGACTGAGCTTGTTCAGGAAAAACCCGGGCTGGAACAGAATGAATGCCGCCAACAAAAGTGCGATACTCTCGTAGAAGCGCGATTTCACGATGAAGTAATTCATCGTCCCAGCCGCAAAGAGCAACATGGCTATGAGCGCAATTATGAAGACAAAGACTGCCTGCACTGGCCCGACATCGATCAACAGAAGGTCGGTGTTGAAGATGAAGAGGAACGGCAAGAGCGCTGTCCGGATCGAGTAGAAGAAAGCCTGGAACCCGGTCTTCAGCGGGTCGCCTTTCGA
>JASJAW010000056.1 GCA_030066795.1 Dinoroseobacter sp. | reverse complement strand
TCGCAGCAACCGCCCAAAACCTCCGGAAACTCGCGAAGTTGATCCCTGGCGTGTCGGCTCCCGCCTGAAAGCCCGGCCGGAACCCGCACGGCCGGACCAGTAAAGCGATCTCAAGACCGACTTCTTCAACACAATCAGCCCAGAGGAGAATCGCGCCTACTGCCGACTTCGCGCCTGCGGCATCTTTCGGCAACGCTCGGTGTATCGAAGCCAGAATAAGAAGCGGACGTTCGTGCGTTCCGCAGCAAAGATTTCAGGCGCTATGACTACAAGGCGGACCTTCCGGCTGTCCGAACTCCTTGCGCGAACGGCGGATTATCTGCAGTTCGCGGCGGCAGCCCACATCGTCTGCTGTTTCATACGATCCTTCGCTGCAAGCACGTGGAACTCTTGAGCCAGGTTCGCAATCCGTCGCCGAGATGAAGACCCTTCCGGAGGTGATCTTCTTCCTTGTCGCGGTCCTGACCTGGCGCGACCGAGCGATACACGCCGACAAATCAACTTTGGACTAGACCGTAGACAAGTGTTTATCCTGAAACCGTAGGTTTGCATTTAGGGGGAGGGATCATGAATACCGGATTTTCGAGAAATCTGATTGCGGGATGCGTTCTGGGCGCGTTCGCACTAACGACCGGGCCTGTTGAGACGGACAAGGGTGCTTCCATCGTTTCGGGCGCAGCGCACGCTGCGGGCGGCGTGGTTGACGATCCGACAGGCACGGTGCCGGATCGGTATGTTTACTACCCCGGCACCGAAGCGCTCAGTGAAGGAGAGGTCCGGGTGATCGCCTGCGGGACGGGTATGCCAGACTCGCGGCGCGGGCAGGCCTCGGCCTGTTTCCTCTTCGACTTTGGCAACGGCGAAAAGCTTTTCTTCGACCTCGGCACCGGCGCGATGCGCAACGTCAATTCCCTGATGATCCCCTCGGAGTATCTGACCAAGGTCTTCATCAGCCATCTCCATACCGACCATTGGGGCGATCTCGCGTCGCTCTGGGCCGGAGGGTGGACAGCTGGCCGCCCCGTGCCGCTTGAGGTCTGGGGCCCCAGCGGACGTGAACCTGATATGGGCACGGCATACGCCATCGACGGTTTCTTGCGGGCCTACAACTGGGATTACCAGACCCGCGCCTACAAGATCACCCCGGTTCCCGGTGGGATTACGGTGAACGAGTTCGACTACCGGGGTGAGAACGCGGTTATCTATGAAGAGAACGGGGTCACGATCCGCTCCTGGCCCGCGATCCACTCGCTTGATGGACCAGTCAGCTTCAGCCTCGAGTGGAACGATCTGAAGTTCGTCTTCAGTTCCGACACCTACCCGAACACCTGGTGGAACGAATACGCAAGGGACGCGGACCTTGCGATTCATGAGTGCTTCGTCGCGGTACCAACAATGGTCGCGAAGATGGGGTTCACACCGGAAAGCGCGCTCCTCGTCGGGACACAAATCCACACGGCTCCTGAAGCCTTTGGGAAGGTGATGACCGAAATCGAACCGCGCATGGCGGTGGCCTACCACTTCTTCAAGGACTTCGATACGACGGCGGAAGTCTACAGCCGGATCCGAACGACCTATGATGGGCCGCTGAGCCTTGCCGAGGACTTCATGGTCTGGAACATCACCGAGGATGAAATCCGCGTCCGCATGGCCGTGACCGAAGAAGCCACGTGGTCACCGCCTCTTACCGGCGAAGCACAACCTCCGGGCGGAGATGCCGACCGAGAAGCCTTCAGCGAGAACTCCGGTGTTGCCCTTGAGGATATGACCTACTCAGATTTCATCAGTGGTGGCACGTGGGACGGCGTCGAGGAAGCGCTCCGGGGCGTTTACAAAGAAGCCGAAGAGGCGCTCGGCCAGGAGTTCCCGTATCCCGGCGACGAGTGATCTAGAGAAACTGAGCAGGGTCCTGATCGACCCCGCCAAAGCCTGATACAAGCCAAACGAATGATCCAAATCATATGCGGGCCGGTCTTCCGGCCCGTATCATTTGCGAATTGCAGTCAGTTTTTTGGGAGGAGGAATGATGAAACGCGTGCTTTCCGCCGCACTTGCGGCGTGTCTGGCCTGTGCACCGTTTGGTGCAACGTCGCAAGAGGCCGAAAAGAGACCCGATGCGTGGTACCCTCGCACCGAAACGCTCGGCCCGGATGAGATGTTTGTCGTGGCCCTTGGCACCGGCATGCCGACGCCGATCACACGGGCGCAGAAATCCAGCGCCTGGTATGTGGAGCTTGGCAACGGCGACACGTTCCTGTTCGATGTTGGCTCCGGTTCGACGGAGAACCTCTTTGCGCTCCGCCCGGACTTTGCACGAGTGGACAAGGCGTTTCTGAGCCACCTGCACTCTGACCATGTCGGCGACGTAGATGCGCTGTGGGTCGGCGGCTGGTTGAGTGGCCGATATGAACCTTTGCATATCTACGGTCCCTCAGGGTCTGAACCACGGCTGGGAACCGCCGCCTTCGTCGAAGGCCTGAAGATGGCCTATGCGTGGGACATCGAGGGGCGCGCCGGAACGCTGCCGGATCGCGGTGGCATGCTAATTGCGCATGAGTTTGACTACAAAGGCGAAAACGAGATCGTCTACGAGGCGAACGGCGTCACCATCCGCTCCTTCCCGGCGGTTCATTCGATCGACGGTTCGGTGAGCTACAGGCTCGACTGGAACGGTCTGAGCTTTGTATTCGGCGGCGACAGTTTCCCGAACAAATGGTTCGTCGAATACGCAAAGGGCGCAGACTTTGTTGTCCATGAATTGTTCTACGGTCCCGAGGATCTGGAGACCTTCCTTGGCTTTCCACCACGTCAAGCGATGCAGGTGTCATCCTACATCCACACGCCGCCTGAAGCCTTCGGAAAGATAATGGCCGAAGTCCAGCCCCGTCTCGCGGTCGGATACCATTCGATCCTGGTTCCCGAAATGTTGCAAAGCATGTCCGATACCGTTCGCGAGACTTATGACGGCCCGCTGGTCATCGCCAGCGACCTGATGGCGTGGAACATCACCAAGGATAGTATCCAGCAACGCGAAGTCGTCTCCGCCGAGCGGGTGCAACCGCCGCCAACCTCGCCTGAATACGCGACTGCTCCACGGAGTGGCGAAGCCGGGTATTCGGACTTCATCAACGCCGGGAAATGGGAAGGGTTCACCCCCCCGCCCTTGCCCGAATAGCCTCTTGGAGTGAACATTTGGGCGCCTTGCTGGTCAATAAGCCCGTTTCTTTTGAACTCACTCAGCAACCGGCGGCGACCCATTCTTGGCGAGCTGCCGCAAGCACATCCGATGCTTTCTTTGTCAGCAAGTCTCTTTCGCCGGTTCACCATACGCGCTGGCTATGGCACCGGAGAACGCGTTGCAGTAAAATTTTGTGAAGACGCCCCATACAGACAGATGCAGAGTTCCACTCGACTCATTTGCGACTTCTGCCGGCGCGCAAGGAGTTGGATGTGATTGGGACGCTCTAAGGTGCTATTTCTAATTCGGTATGCCTGTCTGCTGCTCGTGGTTTTCACCTTCGTTTCGGTCCCATCAATAAGCCGTGCGGATTTGGTGAATTTGGGTGGTGCGGAAGTGGCACCGAACATTGCCGAGTTTCATATCAATGACGATGGGGTCCGGGTTGTCCTGGAGGTGTTTATCGGCGATCTCCCGCGCTTTCTGGATCTTGTCCCAGCGGATTGGATACCCGAGTCGCGTCGACCGAGCCGGTCTGACCGGGAGCGACTGAACGACTTCGCGCAAAACGGCCTTGTCATCAGAACCGATGACGGCGAGGCCTTACAGGTGGCAGCGCTGACAATCGAGCGCCGCCTCCGCATTGACAGGGCCGCGCCTGACGCCGGGCAAATCGATCCTCTCTCGGGCCGCACGCTGCCCGCGCCGCCGGATGACCAACGCGTTCTCTATGCCGAGCTGTTCTATGCCTTCGATAACGATCGACCCGGGACGTTGACCTTTTCTCCTCCGTTGCTTCAGGACGGGATGTCGGCGCTCAGTCTTGGCATGATCGCCTATCAAGGCGCGCTTCCCTTGACCGCCTTCCGCTTCTTGTCGGCGCCCGTGACGCTGACGCTGGACTGGGACGACCCGTGGAACTCGCGCTTTGACAACCCGAACTTGGTCCGCCACCACCGCAATTCCCGGATGGTTTTTCTCTATGCAGAACCGTATGAGATCCGTCAGGAAGCCCTCGTGCGCGTCAGGGACGCCGCCGAATTGGTCGGGCTTGAGGCGTCAACAACGAGACTTGAGGCCGAGGAAGCGCAGGCACTGGCAGAGGCTGCAGTGGATGAGATCGCGGCCAGAAGCCGCCTGACGATTGAGGGCCAGCTTGCGACGCCCGATTTCGATCGCGGCGCTTTTTTGCGGATCGGTATGCGCGGTCTGGAATTTTTGGGACCGGGAGAGACCGTCGACGTGGACGCTCATATCCTGGGGTTGATTTGGTCCGCTCCGGTCGATGGTTTGCCAATGCAGGCGCAGATTGAGTGGGATTGGTTCGACGAGACGGTCCCGGAAGTGGCGGCCTATTCCATTGATGCGGCAGGGCCATTTCTTTCTCCGTTAACGCAGGATGACCCGGTCCTTCTTTGGAAGAACCACTTCAAGGTGGATCCGCACCCGGATGTGGCCGCGATCCGGATTGATGATGACGGCCTGCCATCAGTTCTGGTCTACGTCCTTGCTGGGATTGGACTTTGTGGCGCGGGGCTGGCCGTCTTCGGCTTCGTTCGAAGTCAGACGATTGGACGGATGCCAACCTATGCCGGTTTCGTCCTTGCGGTGACCGGCTTGACCGGTGCCGCCTTCGCAATCAACCAGGGCGCAAACCGCATCCCTGATCTTGCGCCCGACGAGCTCGGGGCCCTCTCCGAAGACCTTTTGAACAATGTCTACCGAGCTTTCGCTTTTCGCACCGAAGCTCAAGTCTATGACCGGCTGGCGCTGACGCTGCACGGTGACGCGCTTGAGCAGGTTTATCTGGCCCAGCGTGAGGCGCTTCGGATTGATCGCGCCGGCGGTGCCGTTGCCAGGGTCACCGAACTTGACGTGCGAGAGGTCACGCTGCAACCGGCCGAACCGGGCGGGTTAAGGTTGCAAACGGATTGGACTGTGACAGGCCGGGTCGGCCACTGGGGTCACGCCCACAGCCGCACCAATGCATATCTCGCGGACCTAGTGGTTGCTCCGGTCGACGGAAGCTGGAAAATCCTCGACTTCGATGTTCTCAGGGAGGATCGCCTGCAATGACATTGAGGTTTCCCTGAACTTCGTCTTCGCCTCAGGTTTCTGGTTGGCCGTCCAAAAGCCATCCAAGATGCTGAAAATTGGGTCGTGCTCGGATTTCAGGGCATTATGCAGCGGCATGAATCCGGTGCCAAACACCCTCTTTGGGGCGCTTTGGGAGACTTGGGATAAGGCACCGAAGGACCGCTTCGTCCGCACAGAAGACCTTAGAATTATCGAGGGAGAAATCTAAGCTATTGTTTTTGAAGCTCCTGTGAATGGGGCTCATTTTAGAACAGTTTGACCCGTCAGCTCTATCGGCTGGCGGGTCTTTTTTTAAAGGCTACTTTGTCCGCAAAGCGGCCATTCGGTGCATCCAGATCAGATCAAATCCCGACTGACACCATCAGATGACCGTTAAGAGCGGAAAGCGGGCATTTGGCTTTCCGGTCTGCGCTGGGGATTCAGCTTTGGAGTTGGTGTGGAGAAGGTACTTGTTGCGGGAGAAAGGTTTCCGGACTGGTCCGCTGCGATCATGGCGGTTACGATTGCAAGTTCGGTAGTCTTTGAGATCGTCGGACCACCGGTTACGTTCTGAGCAATTAGGCGCGCGGCAGCCGAGACTTAATCTGCGCAGCATCGGTCGCTATGGACGTCAAACTTTGGGGTGCGGGCGCGATTACCCTTTAGAAGTGCACAACGGCCTACTGAGACCCAGGTCGCGCTAGGTCACCCTAGGCGACCTGGCAGTACTCGTTACGCAGGCTGGGAACAAACAAACTCGTACCCACCCAGCCACCAAACAAACTGCATCTAACCAGCATAGACACCAAATTTCGCTGTCGAATTGTTCCGTTTGAAGAAACAAGTGTATCTTTCTGCCCCCATTTTGGATGAATGGGCTCCTGAAAGGAGGCGCAAGCGACCGGAACAGTCCGTTGATCTGCGCCGCCTTTTCTGCGCTCTGTTCCAATGAAAAAACGGCCGGCTCTTGGGTTTTTGACCGCTTGAGCCAGCCGTTCCGCGACGCACCTTTGGGGTCTCTCTTGTGTTCAGGGGATGTCTGGAAGTCTGAGAGCCGTGGTGTCGGGTGGGTCGTGGGGGGGATCC
>JASJAW010000007.1 GCA_030066795.1 Dinoroseobacter sp. | reverse complement strand
GTGCTCCAAGACGCGCTCGCTACACCAAGATCGAGAAGTTGGTCGAGGGCCTTCTTGACCAGCACGGCGTATCTCAGGTGCCTGTTCCGGTAGAAAGCATCGTTTCGAGCTACGGGATCCATCTCAGAAAGGGTGATCTAGAAGACGTGTCGGGTTTGATCGTTCGCGATGGCTCGTCCGTCACAATCGGAGTGAACGCAAAACAAAGCCGAACGCGTCAGCGCTTCACAATTGCGCACGAGTTCGGGCATTTTTTATTGCATGACGGAATGTCGAGCCACGTCGATCACGACTATCGCGTTAACTTTCGATCTGAAACTTCGTCATTAGCTGTTGATGTGGAAGAGATTGAAGCAAACTTTTTTGCTGCCAGCTTGCTTATGCCAAAGCAATTTCTGGACAAGGCTGATGCTGTAGAGGCGTTGGACAGCGATACTGCTGTGGGTCATCTGGCAAAGTCATTTAATGTGAGCAGGCATGCTATGAGCCTCAGGCTCGGCAATGTTTATAGAGAGTACTCCCCGTTCTAAGTGTGACACGCGCATGGTGCCTCTCTTTCATTGGGATCGGATGTTTTCTGAGCTGTCGAGCAAAGGCGAACTGGGGCGGCAGTAGATGGTCCTGCTAAAGGCCATTCCTTACTCACCCTACTTCGCGAACACTGTAATTCTCGCCTGCCGCCACGCAAAGAAGTGAGGGGTACTGGACATCACCGTCTGGTGCAAAGCTCATACTGGTTCGTCCGCCTTCCCGGATGCTGGGTGAATCCGTCCTTCTTTAGCGGACACCTGTGACCATACGGTGCAGACATTCATGACCTCAACGTATAGACAATTTCGTCCGGTGGGCATCTATTGAAACGTTTGAATTTCAAAGCGATATTAACATCAAGAGAAGGATTATCACATGTCTCACAAAAACAATGCTGATGCTGGTAATGTCGTCCAGCTTCGACCGCCCAAAGCAGGCCGTGCCTCTGAGAAGAAATGGGGTAAACAGGTCATGGAACTTGGGTTCTGTATTGTGCCGTCTCTCCTACTCAGGGCGCAACAGCGGCTCGGCCTAAATCCCACTCAGCTCGCTGTCCTGATGCAGCTATGTGATTTTTGGTGGGAAGACACACGGAAGCCTCATCCTGGCAAGAAACTTCTGGCTGAACGGCTGGGTCTGAGTGAGCGGCAGGTACAGCGATACATCGCGGAGCTGGAGCAGGCGGGGCTTGTCGAACGCATTGAGCGACGTGCTTCCCATGGCGGCAAGATGACGAATACCTACGACCTGAGCGGTCTGGTGGCGCGCCTGAAAAAGCTTGAACCAGAATTCCGCAAGGTTGAGGAAGACGTGAAGACCGAACGCAAGGCCGTGGCAAAACGCGGCTACAAGCCCAAACGCAAACCATCAGCGACTGCGAACTGAGGGATTCAATGTCCTGAAATGCTGAACCCCGGGCGCATACCTAGGGCAGAGGCGGGTCCGGGGCTAACGAGGCATATATGACCAGTCCCACCCCAAATGTCAAGAATTTTGACCTGAACGAAGGCATTCTCGATGAGTTGGAAGCATCACTGTCGGCGGATCGGCTCGGGACATATCTAACTGCCACCGGCGGTGACCGGGCCGAAGCAGTAAGACTCTACACGTGGAATACGGCTGTTAGCGCGGCTTTCTATGGACCACTTCAGGCCCTTGAGATCGCACTACGAAACTCGATGAACCGCGAGCTTGCCAGCGCATATGGGCAGACATGGTATGACAGCGCTAAGGCTGGTCTCGACAGTGGTTGCCTCGCACGAGTTGAGCAGACTAAGCAGGGTCTACGCAAAGACAAGTACCCAGACGACGCGCCTCATGTCATCGCCTCACTATCATTCGGTTTTTGGGTGTCCCTTTTGGGTCCGGGTGGCTTCATCGACTGGAGAACGAAAACTAAAGCCAACTACGAGATGACGCTCTGGCGTCCTGCTCTGAGACGCGCGTTCCCACATGCCACCAGCATCTCCCGCAAGAACGTTCATACGCCGCTGAACTTCCTGCGCACGTTCAGAAACAGGATCGCTCATCATGAACCGATCTTCACCCGGCACCTTGAGAAAGACTACCTGAGCATTCTAGAGATCGCCGCGTGGATCGCTCCACAGAAACGGGCTTGGATAGAAGCGCACAGCAGAGTTCCGGAGATTCTTGCAACACCCCGAAACGCCGATAATCTCAAGTTTTGATATCTGAGGTACTTAGTACATGGGCCGATAGTGGTTACTGGCCCTGGAGCAGTAAGAAAACTCACGTCTGTGCCTCGGATACGTACGCTTTCATTTTGCGCTTGCGGCGAATGTCGGCTCTAACGTGCCGCATCGCAGAAAGAGAGAGCAAAGACTAACGGCAGCTCAGGGCCGTTCGGGGCCACCTTGATCTGGGCGTGCATGACAGCGCCCAGCGAACCAGAGCGTGCAGTCGCCAGGCCTTCGGATTGAAAGGTGTCGAGGATCAAACTTCCCACGCCAATGGCTACGAGAAGCCAGAATTGCCCAACTCTGCTGCACATCTTGCTGCACAAACAGCAGCACGCCGCGATCCTACACTCAACAAAAACAATCACTTAACGTGCTGAAAAACAACAACTTTCGGACTTCGTCTCCGCCACCCACACTTTTTTCCTGCAAAACTCCCTTGCAAAAACAAGATTATGAGAGCGGGGCATAGCACCGCAATACGGGCATACAAAGTAGGTGTTACATACGCGACTGACATCATGCCCAGATCGCGGCGTCATACGGCAACGCATTTTATGACCACGTAGCAAGGGATGATATGCCACCGAATGTTCATCCCTAAAAAAACTGGTAAGACGATCTCAGAAAACTCATGCAGCATTCGCTAGGGACACGCAGTCCGGATCACGCAGGGAAACTATCTCGCGCCTCACAGGCAGAAACAGAAGCGTTCCGCCGAACCTTCCAGGCGCAGATGGTTGTACCCAAGAAATGCCGGACCAAGGCCTTAAAAATCTCCCATGATGAGTACGTGAGCGTCCATCGGGGCTGACAAGCGATTGTCTGCGGCTTACGCCGCATGAGACGCGTTCGTGATCAAATCCGACACAAATAACCATCTGGGCCTTGTTGAGTGCTTCAGAAACGCTCCCAGGCGCACCGCCAGAGCGAGGAGAACGGCTGCTCGGTGCAAGGTTCGGCCAATCGTGGATGGCATACGTACCAATCGCACGGGGCAGTGCGCCTTCTGGCCGGAGCCATCCGGCTATCGGCATGGCCCCCGCAAAAGGGAGACGTACGTAGTAATGAAACTAACACCGTTGTCTTGCTCGATTCAGCTTCTGCGAGTTCAACCCTGTGAAGCAAGACGCTCTTCGAAGACCTTCTTTGGTCTGTATTGCGGACAAAAAGGGTATCAACCGAATACTTAGCGACAGAAAGCAAGGCCGCGCTTTCAGAGAGCGCTATTTTGCTGAAAAGTAAGCGAATTACACCACCTTTACAGTCAGCGAACCGACACCTTCGATCGTCGCTTCCATGACATCACCGCGTTCAACGGCGTTAACGCCTGCGGGCGTTCCAGCCATTATCACATCACCTGCCTGAAGTTCAAAATACTCCGATAGATACGATATCATTTCCGGGACCTTCCAGATCATCTGGTTCAGGTCGCCTTCTTGGCGCACATTCCCGTTCACCAGCAACGCGATACGTCCCTGATCTGGATGTCCGACCTGCACGATTGAAAATAGAGGACCAACGGGGCCGGAGCGTTCAAAGGCTTTGCCGATCTCCCAGGGGCGCCCCATCTTCTTCATCTGACCTTGCAGGTCCCGGCGGGTCATGTCGAGTGATACGCCGTAGCCCCACACATGGTCCAAGGCCTGATCCAAGGGAATGTTCGTCCCACCGGATTTCAAACCAACTAGCAACTCGACCTCATGGTGAACATCCGACGTATGCGGCGGATAAGGAAACTCGCCAGAAGCATCGAGATTGTTCGGATTCTTCTGGAAGAAGAACGGCGGCTCCCGATCAGGATCGTGCCCCATTTCGACAGCATGCGCCGCGAAGTTGCGGCCGATGCAATAGACACGCCGAACCGGGAAGCTCCCGCCGTCCGCCGTCGGAATTGTGTGCAGCTGTGGCGCATGGATAACATGGTCAGACATTGCGTTCCTCCTCGGTAACTAAACCACAGCGTCTCATTCGGTTGGACCGCCATTTTGACGACTCCAACAGCACCCAGCACAACGAGACGCCAGCGCATCGGGAACCGCTGGCGTTGTAACCCCGAATGCTGGCTGCCCAGAAGCCCATCGAGCGCAACCATTTCAAGGATTGGTTGAGTAGGTGATCCTCTAGTCGTCAGAGGAGACGTTCTTGTGGAGATTTCGCGCGTTCACGGTTTCCAAATGCTTGACCATCGCATCCGCAGCAAGGTCGCCATCCCCCGCGACAATGGCAGCAACGATTGCGTCATGTTCGAAGAAGCTCGAATAGTCAGCCTTCGGCTTGGGTGTACTGCGCGGCTGACCCCAAACGATCGATCGGCGAACCGAGTTAAGTGTCTCAAAGAAGTACTGAAAGAGGTGATTGCGCGTCGACCGCGCTATTGCATGATGCAGGTTGTTGTCCCAAGCCTCGTAAGTGCGCCAATCCTCGGCCTCGCGGCATCTTGCAGCGCAAAGTTTCATTTGCTCATGATCAGCTGAAGATGCCTGCAGGGCTGCCAGACGGCTCAACTCCGGTTCAATTGTAAGCCGCACCGCAACGACCTGAGCTGGTGTCACGAGATCCCGTAGGAAAAAGACATCGTCCAGATTGAGGATCGGGCGCGGACCCACAAAAGTACCGCGTCCAACATGGCGCCAGATCAACCCGCTTTTTTCGAGTTCTGTCAAAGCGTTACGAAGAGAGTGCCGTGACACGCCAAGCGTGTCGCTGAGCTCACGTTCCGGGGGCAGGCGATCGCTGAGCTTGAAACCTTGCTCGACAATCAGCTCCCTGATCCTGCCAACAAGCTCTTTAGACTGCGCCACCAAAATTCACCCAATTGCCGGATTGGTTCGTTGCGCGAAAGCTTAACTGGCTTCCTAATGAATGCACAGAAGATGTTTTGTGGCACAGAAAACGCTGCGCTGTGTAGGGGACTGGACCAGTATGGCCCGGCTTATGGAGAAGCGTAAAGCAGGCCGCAAGACCCGTTCTTTGGGAGGAGAATGGCATGAAACTTGCGACCCTAGCCGTGGGAGGAGACCCAGTGGCTGTGGCCTTGCTTGAGAACGGGTCCGCTCTGGATATCGGCGCAAGTTCTCGCGATGTCCCGGGTGCGGTCGGAGCCGCCCTGCGCAGTGGGAATTTGCAAGTCCTGATCGATGCAGGGCCAGCAGCTCTTGCGGAACTCCGGCAGATTATCGCTTCTGCCGAAGGTGGTGGGCTCTCTGATGCATTCGTCTCAGGCGATCATCCGTTTCTCGCACCTCTATATGCGCCGCGTAAGAATATTTTCTGCGTCGGCCGCAACTACGCGGAACACATCGCCGAGGGCGAAAGGGCTCAGAAGGCGAAGATCGGCATAACGGATCACCCGGTGTACTTTACCAAGCCGTCTACTGCGGTGGTTGGGCATGAGGGCGATGTGCTGATCTTTCCGTCGGTATCGGAAAAGATCGATTATGAAGTCGAACTGGCTGTTGTGATCGGCAAAGCCGGGCGCGACATTTCCAAGGAGCGCGCTTATGATCATATCTTCGGTTACACGATACTGAACGACATCACGGCGCGCGATGTGCAGCGCAGGCATGGCGGCCAGTACTTCAAGGGCAAGTCACTGGACGGTTCCTGCCCGATCGGGCCTTGGATCGTCACAGCAGACGAGATTAGCGACCCGCAAAACCTCTCCATAAGCCTCTCGGTCAACGGGGAGCTGCGTCAGGACGGTCGGACCCACGACATGATCTTCGATATTCCAACGCTGATCGCGTCTTTGTCCGAGGGCCTGACTCTGGAGCCGGGCGACATCATCGCTACGGGAACACCGTCCGGCGTTGGCTATGCGATGGATCCACCGCAATACCTGAAGCCAGGCGACACGGTCGTCTGCAACATCACGGATATTGGCCAACTGAAGAACACGGTGCGCGTTGCATGACGCACCGACGGCGCCGCTCACCTGATCGGCGAAAACTGAAAAACTTGGAGGAGACAAGAATGTTTACCAGAAGACTGTTCTCGGCGGCGCTCGTTGCGTCGCTTCCGCTGGCAGGTGCTCTAGGCACTGCATCGCTGGCTCAAGACTTACGTGACATCACGTTTGTTCAGCCCAGCCCTTCTGCCATCAACTCGTTCCCGGTGTTCGTCGCGATCGGCGAAGGCTTCTTCGAGGAGGAAGGGCTTAATGTAACGGTTGAAGCCATTAACGGCTCAGGTGCGGTATTGCAGGCGCTGTCCGCAGGTCAGGCGCATTTCGGTCGACCTGGCCCTGGCCCGCTAATTGCCGCCCGCACCCGTGGCGTGGACGCGGTACATATCTATAACGTGGCCGCTCGCAGCAACTTCGGCATCGCTGTGCAGGAAGGTTCCGACTACCAGAACGTCGAAGAACTGCGTGGCAAAGTGATCGGCACCGGCACCGCAGACGGCGCTGAAGTCGGCTTCGCGCGCAACGTGATGACAGGCGCCGGCATGAAGGACGGAACAGATTACGAATTCCTGACCGTTGGCGACGGCGGCCCGGCGACCGCGGCCTTTCTGAACGGCGAGATTGACGCGTATTCCGCCTCGACCGCCGACACTGCCATCCTGAACCAGCGCGGCATGGCCGTGCGGGACATCACGCCTGCGGAATTCGGTCGCTTCTTCGGCAACGGCATCGCGACAATGGGCGACACCATTCGCAACGACCGTGAATTGGTCGAAGCCTGGAGCCGCGCATTTGCAAAAGGGCACGCGTTCGCCTTGGATGATGCCAACCGCGAAGCGGTTCTCGCGCATCTCGCGGCCGGCAACCCGCAGGAGGGCGAGGACAAGGAGTTCCAGTCCGCCCTGTTTGATGCCGTACGCTCCAAGACAGTGCCCGCAGAGGGTGGCGAAGGGCTTGGCTGGTATCCGGCTGAGGTCTGGCAGGAATGGCAGGACGCGCTAGTCGCCGGTGGCGAAGTTGACGCGCCGCTGGATGATCTCAGCGCCGCATGGACCAACGAGTTCGCTGCAATTGGCCGAGCGGCGGTCAACTGATGTCCGCAGTCTTGGCACATGACTATTCCGGCGCGCCTGTGGGCGCGCCGGTCTATGAGCTGACGCATGTAAGCAAGACTTACGCCCGCAACAGTGTGATTGCGCTCGAGGACGTCAGCCTGACGCTGCGCAAGGGCAGCTTTACCTCTGTCATCGGGTCCAGCGGGTGCGGGAAGTCGACCCTGCTCAAGATCATGGCGGGACTTATTCCCCCCTCAAAAGGACGGGTAATCCTGCAAGAACAACCCGTGACCGGTCCGCGCCGGGATATCGGAATGATGTTCCAGCAGGCGACGCTGTTTCCTTGGAAGACTGCAGTCGAAAACATCGTACTTCCAATTGAGATCCGCGACGGTAAAGCCGCGGCGAAGAAGGCCCTCGATAAAGCGTATGAGCTTCTGGATATCGTTGGCCTTAAGGGGTTTGAAAACGTATACCCGAATGAGCTGTCGGGCGGCATGGCGCAGCGCGCCTCGATCTGCCGGATGCTCATCACCGAACCGGCGGTTCTTCTGCTGGACGAGCCGTTCAGCGCGCTCGACGAATTATCGCGCGATATGATGAACATGGAGCTTCAGCGGATTTGCCGGGAGCAGAACGCGACCGCATTCCTGGTGACACACTCGATTCAGGAAGCGGTCATTCTGTCAGACGAAATCGTCGTGATGAAACCGCGCCCGGGGCGGATTGCGGAAATCGTAGAGGTTGATCTGCCACGTCCCCGCACGCTCGACATGATGACGACTCCGAAATTCGGCGAGATCGTCGACCATATTCGCGGCCAATTGGATAAGGGAGAGGACATGTGACCGACGTTCCCAACAACGGCTCCTACAACGCATCTCTCGAAGATACGGTCTGGGTGGAAGAGGTCGCATTTATCGACTCCGTTCCACGCTGGATCGCGATGACCTTTGTGTTCCTCGTCTTCATTGGCACTTGGCAGTTGGTCACCAGTCTTGGAATGGTATCTCCGATCATTCTGCCGACACCGTGGGAAACACTGCAGGACATGATCTTTGTCGGCAAGAACCTCCTTACAGGCGGCTACATGCTCGGCTCCCTCTGGATTACAATCAAGGAGGTGATTTACGGGTTCGCCCTGGCCATCGCCATCGGGTTCTCGCTTGGAGTGCTCGTGGGCGAAACCGCATTCGGTGAAAAGGCGGTAATGCCCTATCTCGTGGCCATCGACACCATGCCGAAAGTCGCGTTTGCTCCGCTCTTTGTTGCTTGGCTCGGGTTCGGGATCGAATCCAAGGTGGCCCTTGCCGCCTTCATCGCAACCTTTCCTATTGTTGTGGGTACGGCTGCAGGGCTTCATGCTGCTGATGACAACGCGCGCATGCTGTTCAAGACCATGGGGGCCAGCCGCTGGCAAACGCTGGTCAAGATGAAGCTGCCTACCGGGCTTCCCCAGATTTTCACCGGGTTGAAGATCGGCGCCGTCGGTGTGATGGCCGGGGCAATCACGGGCGAATTCCTTGGCGGCGGGAAAGGCTTTGGCGAACTGATCCGTGTGGCGGCGTCCCAGCTTAACACCCCTCGGGTCTTTTCGCTGATCCTCTATCTCAGCTTTGTCGGGCTAGCGCTGTATCTGATGGTCCAGTGGACTCAGCGCAGGCTGGTATTCTGGCAGAAAGAAACTGTTGGCCGTTACGATGGCTGACGGCGAGACTATTTCTGCAAACGAGCTCAACGCTTTTGTTGCAAAAGCGCTGAGCTCAAAAGGTGTGCCGGAGGAGGACGCGGCGAAAGTCGCCTCCCTCATGGTCGAGGCGGACATCTATGGCTATGGCACCCACGGCGTTTTTCGTCTGAGGCAGTATCTTGCGCGTTTGTCGGGTGGAGGATGCAACGCGACGCCCAGTATCACTGTCGCTCAGGAAACGGTCGCCACTGCGGTGATTGACGGTGACAATGGCCTTGGCCATCTCGCAATGGCGGCCGCGCGCGATCTTGCCATCAACAAAGCGCGCAAGGCGGGTATCGGCTGGGTCGGAGTGCGGAATGGGAACCATGCAGGGCCTCTTGCGCTCTATGTCCGGCCGCAAGCCGAAGCAGGGCTTCTTGGAATGGCAGCCGCCGTCGGGAGCGCCAACCACGTTCCGCCTTTTGGAGGCACGGACTTGCTGCTCGGGACCAACCCGATTGCGTTTTCGGCACCAACTGATGGCCCAGACCCATTCGTGTTCGACATGGCGACAACCGTAGCGGCGATGGGCAAGATCAAGACGCTTCATCAGCAGGGCAAACAAATGCCCGAAGGGTGGATGATCGGCCGAGATGGTCAACCGTTGACGGACCCTGCGCGCAAGTCCGAAGGGTATTTGCTGCCGATTGGAGGCCCCAAGGGCTTTGGCCTGTCGGTGGTTGTTGGGCTTATGGCCGGGGTCTTGAACGGAGCTGCCTTCGGGGCAGACGTTGTCGATTTCACATCTGACACCACTTCTCCGACCAACACTGGCCAGTTCGTGATGGCGCTTGATCCGGCAGCCTTCGGCATAGGTGACGGGTTTGGAGCGGAAGCCTCAAGGGTCTTCGACGAGATGCGTGCGTCCAAGCCCCTCCCTGGCCACGATGCGGTGCGCATGCCAGGTGACGGAAAAACAATGGTAGCTGATGACAGACGGCGCCGAGGCCTAAATCTCAACCCATCGTTGAAGGCGGATCTCAATCGACTGGCCAAGGATTGCGGTGTTGCTCCGCCATTCTCTGATGGCGCTGCCTAGCCTGGGTAAGCGACGCTTCTGATCGACGTCGCCCGCCTCAGTCTCCAGCCAGATCGCTTGCAGACTATTGTCGCTGTCGCAACGAACGCTGGCCTTAAACAAGAAATGTCATCTGTCTGGTTTCAGTAATTTAGCGCCTCTGGGGGGGTAAGCGCGTCGGTCGAAGAACTGGGGGCCGCTTATGCGATAGAGCATTTGCAGAATATGCTGACCTCGGATCTGTCAGGCCGTTAAGGGCTGATTGATTTCCGCCGCTTCATCATGGAAGTCAACGAGTTCGACTATCGGGGCGAGAACGAGATCGTCTATTAGGAAGATGGCGTTGTGATCCTTCTTTTCCAGCCATCAATGCTCTCGACGGTCCGGTAAGTTACTCATCGGAATGGCACGATCTGAGGTTCGTCTTCAGCTCGGTTTCCTACCCGAACAAATGGTTCATCGAACACGGCAACGACGCAGAAATCTCGATTGAACATGACCATGTGCGGATCGCGTTCGAAATCGATCATTCCGCTAACTCGTTTTTCGTCACGCCCGACGACGGGTCCGGCGCGTCGCTGGCTGAACGCAGTGGGCAGACTTTCACGCTGATCGGGTGCAGCGGACAGAACTTTGTCCATGCGCTTGGCATGGAATTGGCGCCGTTGACCTGGTGGCCGAGTGAACTCACGCAAAAGGTCGAATGCCGAGAGTTCGCGGCAGAAAGGACGCCGGTATCGAGCGAAGCAAGCTTCGTGCTTGGTTCAAACGAATGCCGCACATGAAGCGAAGGTCCGCGGTGCAGAGGGCTGTGGCATCACGCCCCTCGCGATCCTGGGCAGACGTGTTAGGCTTCCGAAATCGCCGACCGCCCGGGGAGGACGACGGAATTGACAGACATCCACCAAGTCTCCGCTTCTGGAAACTCGCTGTCGATTGCTGAAAAGTCCGAAGTCGAGGCCATTTGCGCGCGATACGGGAACGACGCCCGGCGTATGATGGATATTTTGATCGACGTTCAGGCGCGCCTTCGCTGGATTCCTCCCACTGCACTCGAGATCATTGCAAGCGCCACGGGGCAATCCCGTGTCGCTGTTGAAGGCGTCGCCAGCTTTTATGCCTTCCTGTCGCAAGAGCCGAAGGGGCGCATAATCATCAGGCTGTGCGATGACATTGTGGACCGGTTTGCCGGCATGCCCGATATCGCAAAGGTGTTCGAGGAAGAGCTGTCGGTGAAGCTCGGTGGAACTTCGGATGACGGTGGCTTCTCGCTTGAATACACGCCCTGCATCGGGCTTTGCGATCAGGCACCCGCTGCCATGATCAATGATATTGTTGTCGCCAAGCTCACGGTTGAGAAGGCGAGGAGCATTGCGACCGCTCTGAAATCCGGCGCGTCACCAGAGGCGATGATCTCCGAGCGATTTCAGGAGCTGACCCCGTATGACCGCGCAGTCCGCATGGTGGACAACAACATTCGCCATGCTGGCGCCGTGCTGCTGGGTCCCGTGCCCGAGGACGCCGGCCTGAACGCCGCCCTAGCAAAGCGATCCGAGCAGATCATCTCCGACCTGATCGGGTCCGGGCTCCGGGGATGCGGTGGCGCCGGCTTTTCCACAGGGCGCAAGTGGCGGACCGTTGCCGAGACCGAGGCCGAACGGAAGTTCGTCATCTGCAATGCCGACGAGGGCGAACCCGGCACCTTCAAGGATAGGGTTCTGTTGACCGAACGGCCTGACCTGATGGTTGAGGGGATGACCATAGCGGCCCGCGGCATCGGGGCGCGCGAGGGGTTGATCTACCTCAGGGGCGAGTATGTCTACCTAAAGGATTTGATCCTCGAAACACTTGAGAGGCGCCGCCAGAAGGGGCTCCTGGGCCGCGCGATCAGAGGTGTTGAAGGGTTCGATTTCGATATTCGTCTACAGCTAGGCGCTGGGGCCTATATCTGTGGCGAGGAAGGGGCGCTGATTTCCTCCTGCGAGGGCCTGCCCGGCGAACCAAAGACACGACCACCATTCCCGTCCACACGCGGCTATCTCGGGTTTCCAACACTCGTCAACAACGTCGAAACCTACTGCCACGCGGCACGCATTCTCGACAAGGGGCCGGAATGGTTCTTCAAAATGGGAGCCGATGGAAGTCACGGGACCAAGCTCTATTGCGTCTCTGGTGATTGTCTGAACCCCGGGCTTTATGAGCTGCCCTTCGGCCTTACACTACAAGAGCTCTTGGACATGGCTGGTGCTGACGATGCCGCCGCCGTCCTTATCGGAGGCCCGAGCGGAGAGATGATCGCGCGTGACACTTTCCACCGTCGGCTGAGCTATGACGATTTGGCAGGTGGCGGCGCAATCGTAATTTTTAACGGCTCGCGCAACATCCTGGAAATCGTGGAGTATTATATCTCGTTCTTTGTCCACGAAAGCTGCGGGTACTGCACTCCCTGCCGCGTCGGTAACGTGTTTCTCCAAAAGGCTGTTTCGAAGTTCCGGCAAGGTCTCGCGAACGAGAAGGACATAGCCTACCTGCGGGATCTATCGGACACGATTGTCGAAACGAGCCGCTGCGGGCTTGGCATCTCTGCGCCGAACCCGATCCTGTCGACGCTTGAGAACTTCCCGCTTGTCTACTCGGCCATGGTCAAATCGGACAGTGACGGCATCCGCGCCACATTCGACGTGCAATCGGCCATAGACGGCGCGCGCAAGCTTGCGAAGCGCCGCTCGCACATATTCGACAGGGATTTCACAGAATGACCCGTGTGAAAATTGTTATTGACGGGATGGAATTGGACGCCACGGAAGGCCAAACAATTATGGAGGCAGCTGATGCTGCTGGCATCTACATTCCGCGGCTCTGTGATCACGAGGGGCTCCGCCATCAGGGCGGATGCCGTGTTTGTACGGTCAAAGCGAACGGGCGCAGCGTCGCGGCCTGCACGCAACCCGTCACGGCTGACCTCCTTGTAGAAAACGAAACACCCCACATCACCAAACTCCGCCGTGACCTTGTGGAAATGCTGTTTCACGAAGGGAACCACCTGTGCCCGATCTGCGAAGCGAGCGGGAACTGCGAGCTGCAGGCCATGGCGTACCGGCTGGACATGACAGCGCCGACAAAATTTCCGTATCTCGAACCCTGCAGGGCTGTAGATGCATCGCATCCCGACATCGCGCTCGACACCAACCGGTGCATTTCCTGCGGGCGCTGCATCCGGGCAAGCCAAGACGTCGATGGCAAGGGAGTCTTTGGGTATGTTGGGCGCGGCATCCACCGCCGTGTGTCGGTCAATGGCGAGAACCTTGCCGAAACGAACGCAGATGTCCGCGATTTCGCGATCTCCTCAGAGGTCTGCCCGGTCGGCTGCATAATCCGCAAGAGGGAAGGGTTCTCCACCCCGATCGGTGGGCGCGAATTCGACCGCGCGCCAATTGGTAGCAAGATCGAGGACGCTAGCGATGAATGAGCTGCCAAAGGCGCGTGTCGCCACCGCCTCCCTTGCCGGCTGTTTCGGTTGTCACATGGCCTTTCTCGATATGGACGAACGCCTTCCCGATCTGATGGCGCGGGTGGAAATCGACCGCTCACCTCTGACCGACAAGAAGCGTTTCACGCAGCGCTGCGATATCGGGATCGTCGAAGGCGGCTGCTGCAACGAGGAAAACGTGCATGTGTTGCAGGACTTCCGCAGGAATTGCGACGTCCTGATCGCTGTCGGGCAATGTGCGATTATGGGAGGCCTGCCTGCGATGCGCAATGCGATCATGCATTCAGACGAACCGCTCCGGGAATGCCTTGAAGAGGCGTTCATCAATGGTCGCTACATCCGCAATACGACCCACAACATCCCGAATGATCCAGCGCTGCCGCTTCTACTAGACGAGGTGTATCCCTGCGCCGATGTTGTCGAGATCGACTATAATATCCCCGGCTGTGCGCCCGAGGGCGCGCTGATCTACGACACACTTATCAAGCTTTTGGATGGCCGTTTCCGCGGGTTTGAAACCGAACGCATCAAATTCGACTAGGAGGGACGATGTCTGAACCGCGACTGATCGAGATTTCGCCAGTCACCCGTGTCGAGGGGCATGGCAAGGTTACGATACATCTGGATGCCGAGGGCCTGGTCGATGAGGCGCGACTGCACATCGTCGAGTTCCGCGGCTTCGAGCGCTTCATTCGCGGACGGCTTTTGTGGGAAGTCCCGGTGATCGTGCAGCGCCTGTGCGGGATCTGTCCGGTCAGCCATCATCTTGCCGCCGCAAAAGCGATGGACATGATCGTGGGAGCCGACGAAATCCCGCCCACTGCGGAAAAAATGCGCCGGTTGATGCATTACGGACAGGTGATGCAAAGCCATGTTCTGCATTTCTTTCATCTTGCGGCTCCCGATCTGTTGTTCGGGTTCGGCGCGCCGGCCGGGCGTCGCAACGTCTTTGAACTAATCCGTGAACAACCAGAACTCGGGCGCCGTGCAATTCTGATGCGAAAGTTCGGCCAGGACATCATCGAAGCGACCGCTGGAAAGAAAATACACGGAACCGGCGCGATCCCCGGTGGCATCAACCGCAACCTTCCCATCGAGACCCGAGACGCATTCCTGGCCCGGATAGACGAGATGGAAGACTGGGCAATGGACGCGCTCGCGCTGGCAAAAGGCTACACGCTCGACAATATCGAAACGGTCTCGCGCTTTGCGGCTTTCCCTTCGCACTACCTGTCTCTTGTTCGGGCGGGCGATGACGCGCTCGACCTTTACCACGGGGGGCTCAGGGCGATCGCTTCGGACGGTCAGGTCATCTTCGACGGCCTTGATTGCCGCCGCTACCACGAGCAGCTGGTCGAGGATGTCCGGTCTTGGTCCTACATGAAATTCCCGTACATCGAGACGCTCGGCGCCGCGGACGGCTGGTATCGCGTCGGCCCTCTGGCAAGGATGAATACCGCTGACCTGATTGACACGCCAAAGGCCAATGCGGCCCGCGATGCGTTGATGGAAACCAACCACCATCTTCCCCAGCACGCTGTTCTCGCAAACCATTGGGCGCGTATGATCGAAGTGGTGCACTGCGTCGAAAAAATGCGCGAGCTTCTGCACGATCCCGACCTGCAGGGAAGCGACCTTGTCACAACGGGCGAGCGCCGCCGTGAAGGGATCGGTGTGATCGAGGCCCCGCGCGGCAATCTGATCCACCATTACGAGGTCGATGAGAATGACCAGGTGACCTATTGCAACCTGATCGTGTCGACGACGCACAACAACGAGGGCCTGAACCGAGCCGTCAAGGACGTGGCCGAGCGTTATATTTCGGGTCAGGCCGAAATCACTGAAGGCATGCTGAACCATGTCGAGGTGGCGATACGCGCCTACGACCCCTGCCTATCCTGTGCCACTCACGCGCTGGGAAAGATGCCCCTGCAGGTTTCTCTGATCGATGCTGAGGGCACCGTTCTCGATCAACGGACCCGCGACAGTTGGTCCTCCTGATTGGGTACGGCAATCCTGGCCGAGGGGACGACGGCCTGGGCCCCGCGCTTGCTCAGCGGATCGAAAAGCGCTCTCTTTCTGACCTTGAAGTAAAGATCGCTTTCCAGCTTACCGTCGAGCACGCGCTCGATGTCGCAAAGGCCGACATTGTTGTATTTGCTGATGCTTGTATGGCGTCACAGGAGCCATTCACCTTTACCGAGATCTCCAGCACTTCGCCGGGGGATCTCGACAGCCACAACGTGTCGCCTCAGTCTGTACTGGCCTTGGCGGAAGAACTATTTGGCTCCTCGGCGAGAGGCTTCGCGCTCGCCATTTCAGGGTGCGAGTTCGGCGAAGTTAAGGAAGGTATGAGCGATCCCGCAATAGCGCATCTTGGAGCGGCGGAGGCGTTTTTATTAGGGTGGTTTTCAAGACTGAGTCCTATGCCCAAGGTTTAGAAAGTGGCTGGCAGATACGTTTGTATTAAGAACACTGCTCGGCTGACTGCTTGCTAGCGCCCATACTCGTTCGCTCATCCTCGTCAATGGCGATCTCTGTGCAGGGGTGTGGGGGAAAACGGCGGGGGCGCTCCGGCTCTCTGGTTTGGTGTGTTGGTGGAATAGAAACCGCAACTATGCCGGCCTCCTTTCAGGTTTCAAACCGGTTTGCTTGCCTGCAGAGTGCCGCCCTGCAACTGTACCAAATTGGTCTGTGCTGGATACACGTCAGTAGATCTAGTAGCTGCTTTGTCCGAAGAATGGGCACATTGCTTGTCTCGTTCGACGTGTTAAGTGCCATAGCTTTTTTCTTGAGGTTGCGATGAATGCCGGCGTGTCGACCGCGACCGAGAAATCGGTTTTATTACTCGATCACAAATAAAGCGCTCACCAGATCTGTGCGGACTTTCTCTGTTTTGGGATGGGCGTCTATTCCTCGCGCAAGGCTCTTGAGAAATAGACTGTCAACGGTTGAACCAGATAACTCAGGGGCGTCCTGTCATCCGTCTTAATGAAGGTCTCGACAGGCATGCCGGGTAGGAGAGCAAGGTCACCCAGATCATCCATCGATGCCTCATCAATAGAGATAGAAGCTTCGTAGTACGGAATGCCGGTGCGTTCATCTGTCAGGACATCCGCTCCAACGAGATCTATCGCTCCCTTGGCTTCCGGCGTGGTCCTGCGATTGAAGGACGAAAACACCATTGTCACGTCCTGACCGTAGTAAATCTGGTCGACATCAACCGGATCAATCTTTGCCGCGACGCGCAGCGGCTGATCTGCCGGAACCAAAAAAAGGACCGGTTCCGCGGGGCGCACCACTGACCGCTGGGCAGCAACCTGCGAATTAAATACGGTGCCTGAGACCGGAGCTACGATTTGCAAGCGCCCCAGTTTTTCCTGCAAAGCTCTGCGCCGCTCTTTCAGCTCGTTTGAGCTTATGTTCAGGTCTCGCAATTCCGAGATTGCTTCTTCACGACGCGCGTCTTCGAGCCGTAGCACTTCAATTTCCAGAGCAGATATCCGTGTGCGCGCTTCAGCGATCGCAGCCGTCAAGCGGCCAACGTCGCCCAACTGCTCAGCCTCAGTGCGTTGCAGCTCAAGAACACGCGCAATCTGTATCAAACCACGATCAAACAGGTCTTGGACGTTGTCGAGTTCAGATCTGATGAGATCCAGCTGCTTCTGAACTCCATCCAGTTGCGCTTGCAGACCATCGATCTGTTGGCCGATCTGTCGTTGTTGTTCGGCAATTTGTGCCTTCTCGCGCTGATGGGAGCTGAGCCGCGCTTCGAACAGGAACAACTGTCCATTAAGCTGTCCGTCCCGTGTAGAGGCAGAAACGGAAGCCAGAACTGGAATATCTGAGAACACAAGCTCTTCAGCTTCGTCGCGTTCGGCCGTCAAGCGCGCCTCGCGTGCGAAACTCTCCATCAATTGTGCTTCAATAACGGAAAGCTCTGACCTCAGAAATGTTCCATCAAGTTCGATCAGAACATCGCCTTCTGCCACAAGATCACCGTTCCGGGCATTAATTGAATTCACGACACCGCCATCGGGATGCTGAACGACTTGGGTTTCGTTTTCGACCTCGATGACACCGGGCGCAATAACGGCCCCGGCAATGCTTGTCTTGATTGACCAGTATCCAATGCCGCCCAACAGCATCGCGATGGACGCGTAACCCACTGTCAAAGGCAGTTTCGAACTCCAGAAAGGCTTACTCATTTCGAACCTCTCTGAGCTGCGCGTTGAACCTGTCCCGAGTTGGCCATCATTGATCGAATTATTTCATCTCTTGGCCCAAAGGCTGCGACTTTGCCGGCCTCTAGAACCAACAGTTTGTCACATGAGGCAATTGCGGTGGGGCGGTGGGTCATGATCATCACGCTGCGCCCGGCTGCTTTCATCTCAGCCACAGCTGCATTTAAAGCCTCGGATCCTTCGGCATCGAGCGCTGAGTTTGGTTCATCCAGAATCAAAAGCAGCGGGTCATTATAAAGTGCGCGCGCCAGAGCCAACCGTTGTTTTTGACCACCCGAAAGCTGGGTGTCTTCTGGTCCAATCCGCGTGTCGTATCCATCGGGCAACGAGAGTATGACATCATGTACGCGCGCTTTGTTAGCTGCGGCCACTATTTTCGCCGGATCGGGCTCGGTCGAGAGCTGCGCAATGTTCTCAGCAATGGTTGCTTCAAACAAATGCACGTCTTGCGGAAGGTACCCGATGTATTTGCCCAGCGTAGCGGAGCCATATTGCGCGACGGTCGCACCACCTAGCCGAACTTCACCGGCTGTGGGCGGGATCAATCCCGTGATGACTTTGGCCAAGGAGCTTTTTCCTGAGCCGCTGCGTCCAATAATACCAATGGCTTCTCCTGCGGCGATGTCGAAAGACACTCTGCTTAAAATCGGCGCATCTGCGAGGCGCACAGCCAATGTCACGTTGGAAACAGAGACGTTCGGGGTCGGAACCGGTAACGGGGTCGGTTCTTCACGCTCCGGAACCTCTCTCAGCAGCGTCTTGACGTCCCGCCATCCCCGCCGTGCACGTTGAAAGGCGGGCCATTGGGCGACCGACACATCGACTGGAGCCAGCGCACGTCCCAAAAGAATAGAGGCAGCAATCATTGCGCCGGCGGTTAACTCTTGCTGCAAAACCAGCCACGCGCCGAGGGCGAGCATGGCCGACTGCAGGAACAGGCGAAACGACTTCGTAAACGACGAAAATGATCCGGTCCAGTCACTGGTCCAGGTTGTCTGGCGCAGCGCTTCATCTTGGGCTTGAGCGAAGCGGGCCGTCGTTGCGTCAAGCATACCTTGCGCCCAAATAAGTTCACTCCGATCCTCAGAGCGACGGACAAACACCTGTGCAGCGGAATTAAGAGCAGCAGCTTTATTGGTGGTGCGGTAGGTCAGGAGTTGGTTGATGATCGCCACGATTAACAGCAGAACGCCTCCCGCTACGGCGAGCCACCCCAGCATTGGATGGAAAATGAAAACTGCAGCAATAAAGATGGGAGTCCACGGCAGGTCGAAGAAAGCCAAAAGAACGGGGGACGACAGGAAAGACCGCACAGCGTCAAGGTCTTGTATCGTTCCAGGAATTCCACTTCGTCGCAGCGCGGCGCGTTCCACGCTGCCGCGATAGATCGCCGGGGCAAGGTTGGACTGGACTGCGGCGCCGACGCGCGCCATTACGCGCGAGCGAGCAAACTCCAGCAGGGCGTGAAGCCCGAAAAGTCCAGCGACCAAAGTAAACAGTACAACCAGCGTTTCTTCTGAGCGGGATGCCAGCACGCGATCATAGATCTGAAGCATGAATAGCGGCCCGGTGAGCATCAACAGGTTCGCGAAGATGCTGAAGATGAAAGCGGATACCACTTTCGAAGACAGGTTTGGCTTCTGCTCAATCACGCTCAAAATAACTCACCCACAAAAAAACTTGGTTGTTCCATTACAGTATCTTGGGAGCATCGCCTAAAATCACGCTCTGAGTGTAGTGTTCCAAGACACTATACGCTCGCGCTTTCGGTTTTGTTTCGATTTTAAAGCGGCATTTAAGTCTCGTTTCAACAAAAGGACGTCGGACCGGTTGTCTGGAATCCGCTGCAGCAGGCATTATCAGGCCAGCGCGGTCTCTTCCTCCTGTTAACCCAATTTCGATTGCGAGATCTTTTGGGTTGCAAGGCGCTGCCGAACTCCGAGTGCACGACAGGGCAGGGGGGATGCCTTCGGTTCCGAATTCGGCGCCGGCGCGCCGAGCACTGGGCTTCAGGCGGTCGCATCTCCCATTAGTTGGTCGGACTGCAGAACACATCGCGAATTTTCTCCCTCGAAGACACGTCGTGTGAACTGCAAGAAGTAAACGCAGAAATATATTGCGCCGTGAACGGGCAGTCTGCGAGGCTTTATCTGTTTTCAGATATTCAGTTCCAGCTAGAGGGAGCTTTAGATTTATGCGGTACCGTCAACTCGGCCAAAGCGGCCTTTTCGTTTCAGAGCTTTGTCTTGGCACGATGACCTTCGGGGGATCGCAGGACATGTGGGGCCAGATAGGACAACTCCAGCAGGATGCGGCGGATGGACTTGTAAAGACTGCGCTGGATGCCGGGATAAACTTCATCGACACAGCGAACGTTTACGCCGGTGGTCGCAGCGAAGAAATTGTTGGGCAATCCCTGAAGAACCTCGGAATTATGCGAGACCAAGTTGTTATTGCAACGAAAGTACACGGCCAAATGGGCGAAGGGCCCAATGCCAGGGGAGCGTCGCGTGGGCATATCCTCGATCAGGCGAAGGCCAGCCTTAGAAGGCTGCAGCTCGACCATATCGATCTCTATCAGATCCATGGCTTTGATCCGGCAACGCCGATTGAGGAAACCCTGGAAGCTCTCGACATGCTCGTCCGGCAAGGACATGTGCGCTACGTCGGGCTTTCGAATTGGGCCGCTTGGCAGATCGTCAAGGCGGTCGGCATTTCGCATGCTCGCCAGTTAGCACCAATTATCTCGCTCCAAGCCTACTACACATTGGCGGGCCGCGATCTGGAACGCGAGGTGATACCGGCGCTGCAGTCTGAGAACATAGGTCTGATGGTCTGGAGCCCGCTTGCGGGTGGGTTCCTGACCGGAAAGTACGATCGGGACGGAAAAACCGATGAGGGCCGGCGGGTCAATTTCGATTTCCCTCCCATCGATAAGGCGCGCGCCCATGATGCAGTCGATGGAATGCGCACCATAGCGAAAGAAAAGGGCTGTACGATTGCTCAAATTGCTATCGCTTGGCTGCTTCACCAGCGCGTTGTCAGTAGTGTCATCGTCGGCGCGAAACGTGTCGATCAACTCGAAGACAATATCGGCGCCGCTGAGATATCCTTGTCGTCGGATGACCTCGCGGCGCTCGATGCCTTAACCCAGATGCCTGCGGAATACCCCGGCTGGATGATCGCCATGCAGACAGAGTATCGAACAAACCTATTGAAGGACCAAAGGCCCTGAATTCGTTTTGAGTCGGAAATACATTGGCTTGGCGAATAAGGCTCGCGTCCGCACAGAGAGGCTTGCTCGGTATTGATCACAAGCTGCGCATGGTCATATCGGTCGCCGGAGAGCGCCTTTAGGCAGCGTTTTTAAGCTTCGGAGACCCTCCGCTCGCGACAACGCCTTGATCAAACAGTCGCGCGATTTCGGTGTCGTCGAGGCCTGTTACCTCGCTGAGAATTTCCTCCGTGTTGGCGCCCAGAACCGGTGCCGAGCGCGGAGGCTCGCGGTGCAGTTCCGAGAAGCTTGCCGCATGCCCCGGAACAGGGAAACTCCCTATCCCTTCCTGCAGCAGCTCCTTGAAGATCGGATTGTCCGGGCTGAGGTCGGGGTCTTGCGTGACGGCCTCTTTCACGGTGCGGAACTCGGACCATGTCAGCTTAGCTTGGTCAAACATTGGGCCGATTACGGTGGATGCGCGCGCGGCGAACCACGGTGCAAGGATCGCTGTGATCTCCTTGCGTAGTTCCCAGCGCACGCCCTCTTCGCGTAAGTCCCGTCCTGTGCGTGCGGCGAGCGCTGTCATCTCAGCTTCAGTGTCTGTGGTTTTGACTAGCCCTGACCACTGGCGCCCTGTGAGGCCGATCACCATGATCCGGCGACCGTCTGCGCACAGAAAGTCCTGACCATACGCCCCGTAGAGCGCATTGCCGGATTTCGAACGTTGCACATCGTTCAAGACCGCATCCCCGATCATGCCTAGATGCCCCAGCGTTGCTGCGGCGACATCCTTAAGGCTCAACGTGACTTCCTGTCCGATGCCCTTGCGCAACCTGTGACGCTCCGCAGCCAGAACAGAAGAGACGCACATATGCCCCGCCATCAGGTCCCAAGCCGGGAGCGCATTGGCGACCGGTGCATCATGACCCTCGGGACCCGTTATGTCGGGAATGCCAAGGGCGGGATTGACCGTGTAGTCGACCTGAGGGCGTCCGTGGCGGTCGCCAAGCAACGTCACCATGATCAGGTCTTCTCGGTACTTTTGCAGGGTTTCGTAATCCATCCATCCACGCACACGGAGGTTGGTCAGGAACACGCCCGCGTCCTCACCCGGTGCTGTAATCGTCCGAGTGATCAGTTCGCGTCCTTCCGGGTTGCTCATGTCCACAGCGATGGAGCGCTTGCCTTTGTTCAGGCCTGCCCAGAACAGGCTCTGCCCCGAAGGCGCCAAAGGCCAGCGTCCAGCATCCAACCCACCTTGCAAGCGGTCGAAGCGGATAACATCCGCGCCCATTTGCGCCAGTGTCATCCCCGCCAGCGGTACCGCAACAAATGCCGAGCCTTCGACAACCCTTAGTCCGTCCAGAATTCCAGCCATGTCAGACCTCCCAATCTGCTGTTGCGTCCATCCCGCGGTGCCCGGCTTCCGCAATGGTGCACATCTTGAGGCCACCGCAATCTGATTGCGTCGCCCGTATGCTCAGGTCGCTGTCATGAAACATCGGATGCACTCCGCGGAACCGAAAATGATCCGGCCTCCGCCCTTTCCAAGCTGTGGCGGCGGACACTAAAAGGTTGGCTTGAAGTGGCCCATGCACCACAAGCCCAGGGTATTTTTCAATTTCCTGCGCATATGGCAGATCGTAGTGGATGCGATGCGCGTTGAAGGTGATCGCAGAGTACCGAAAAAGCAGTGGTGTCGAGATCGCTTGCCGTTCATTTATGGCGAGGTCTTTGGTCGGCCCGGGTTTCCCAGGGGGCGGTGAAAACTCTGCAGGGATAGGAAGGTAGACGATGGATTGCGTTTCCCGGACCGCCAATCCCGCGGCACCGTAAATCTCGTGCTCTACGCCAACAAAGACCATTCCTCCGGTCGATCCGCTCTTCTCCTCAACCGAGATGATGGTTGATCGCTTCTCAATCTCTTCCCCAACGCACAAATCCGCGTAGAAGTGTATGTTGCCGCCCGCCCACATCCGCCTCTCGTAGGGCACAGGCGGAAGGAAGCCGCCACGCGCGGGATGTCCGTCCTTTGACAGCTCGTCCATGCCGACGGCCGGCGGGAACGCATACCAATGCCAAAGCGCAGGCATGATGTCGCCCGTGTCCGGGCACGCCTCGCCGGGGCGCGCCAGCGTCGCGTGGATGACTCTCGCAAGGGTTGCAGGTACACAGCCGGTTTGCGTTTCGTTCCGGCCAATCCAATCCGAAAGATCGGTAGGCGTAGTCTTTTTTGCGGTTCCGGTCGATGCGGTTTTCCAGTGAGTATCACCGTCCATAGCCTGTCGCTCCGTTCACACCCGCAGAGCTGCCTCTCTGCTGCAGTTAACGAATACCGCCCGTAAGCCCGAGGCTGCAAAGACAACCGGGTCCTGCTGTGAGCGCAAAAACTCACAAATGTGAAATTTTGTGATGTTGTGAATTTTGTGTTAGCACAAAACAATGAAAACCTTTATCGGACCTAAGCTCAGACGGCTGCGCCGCGAAGCCCAGCAAACACAGGCCGAAATGGCCAAAACCCTCGGGATCAGCAATTCCTATGTGAACATGCTGGAGAAGAACGAACGCAGCGTTTCAGTCCCAGTGTTGCTCAGACTTTTTGAGGCGTATGGTGTCGACTGGCGCGATATCGCCGACGAAGATGACGTCACAACCCTCAACAACCTTCGTGTAGTACTTCAGGATCCGCTTTTTGATGGGCACAGCCCCGACTTGCCGCAATTGCGCGCCCTGCTTGCGCATGCCCCGGATATTGCGCAGAGCTTTTTACAGCTCCATCACGCCTATCAGGCTGCGACGGACCAGCTTCTTGTTTTGTCAAATGCCAGCGAAACAGATCTCGATGTGCTTCGTGCCTCACCGGAAGCAGTCGTGCACGACTTCTTTCGGAACAACCGGAATTACTTTCCAGAGTTAGAAAACGCAGCGCAGGCGTTTTGGGGCGACGAGCCCTTTGAGAATGACGACGTCTATGCAGCCCTCAAGCGCCGCCTGAAGAAGAGGTTGGGCCTTGCAACTCGCGTGGTCCCCGTGGCCGACATGCCTGAGACCTTGCGCGAATACGACGAAAACAAACGTGAGGTGCGTCTGTCTGAAGGGTTGGACCATCGAAACCGAGCGTTTCAGCTTGCCCATACCGCCGGTCTCATCGAGCAGCGAGAAGTGATCGAACGAATCCTCTCGCGCCTGGACCTTGACGAGCCCGCTGGTCTCAACCGATGCCGCGTGGAACTTGCCAATTACTTCGCCGCTGCTGTGCTCATGCCGTATAACGCTTTCCTCGAAGAGGCCCTGTCGAGCAAGTACGACTTTGCCCATTTGTCTCTGCGCTTTGGAGTCAGTTACGAACAAGCCTGCCACAGAGCCACGACCCTTCAACGTGATGGCGCCGAAGGTGTGCCCTTTTTTTTCTTGCGCATAGACAAGGCTGGAAACGTTACCAAGCGGTTCAATTCCACTGGGTTTCATCTGGCGGAGTACGGCGGCGCCTGCCCAAGGTTGGAGGTCCATACCTGCTTTCTGAACCCGGGAAACATCGCGCCGCAATTGGTCGAAATGCCGGATGGCGGTCGTTTTTTTGTCTTTGCGCGCACTGTGGATCGCCCCAAGTTCACACGTCACACCCAGGACAAACGTCTCGCGATCGCAATGGGCTGCAGCGTCGAGCATCTGGCATCAATTGGCTATGCCGAGGCGATCGCCAGCAATCCGCAAGTCACAGAAATCGGAATTAACTGCCGGATTTGCCCACGCGGAAACTGCGATCAGCGCGCGCACAACGCCATGATCCTGAACGCTCCAGTTGACGTAAGGCGTCGCGGAGCAACGCGGTATGCGACGTAGGCACAACGGTCCTTGCTCGACTTGTTCCGAAGGGCCAGCGCAGAAAGTACTCCGGAATTCGCGACGCCGTATTTCCATGAACCTCAGACAGTAGTCCGCTGCTCTCTTTTTCGAGAGCAATGGAGCCTAATTTGGTTAGCGCACCTTAAACGCAAACTGTAAGAAAAAGTTGACACATTGTCGCAATTGGAGCGATGATGATGGGTGATAGGGCGACCCCGACTCCAGTGCGGCGGGTCGCCCTGTTGATTTCATGGGAGGAAAGATATGTCTAAAAAACAAGTTCTTGCAGGACTCTTATTTGGAACGATGTTGGTTGGGCCAGCCTTGGCTCAGGACAACATGGAAAAACTCAGCAACATGCAGAAGACCGATGCGTCCTTCACTTTCATTGACCAGGAAGGTGACCGTGCAGAGGCATTGAAGGAGATCCTTCAGCACATCAATTTGCCGGACGGGTTCGAGATCAGCCTTTACGCGGTCGTGCCAGATGCGCGGTCGATGTCGATGGCGCCTCAAGGAACAGTACTCTTCGCTGGTACACGGAAAGACAAAGTTTGGTCGATCGTCGATCGAGACAGAAATCGCGTGGCCGACGAGGTGAAGGATTTCGCACCTTCTGTGACCTTCGACATTCCCAATGGGCCTTGTTTTTCGCCGGACGGGTTTCTCTACATCGCCGAGCGGAACCGCATTCTCGTCTTTCCCGCGGCCGAGTTCTTTTTCGAAAGCCCGGACATTGCCGTCGGTACGGTCGTCGCACAAGGCGAGTTAATCCCGGTCGAGGAAGAAAGCTTCAACCACTCCGCGCGCGTTTGCGATATTGGTCCGGATGGGATGCTCTACGTTTCCCTCGGCCAGCCCCACAATGTGCAACCTATCGACAAGATCGAGATGTATGACGAGATCGGAATCGGCGGCATCATCCGTATGAATACCGATGGGTCCGGCCGCGAGGTTTACACGCGGGGTGTGCGCAACTCTGTAGGTCAGGACTTCAACCCGGCTACCGGCGAGTTGTGGTGGACCGATAATCAAGTGGACGGTATGGGCGACGATATCCCGCCTGGTGAGCTAAACCGCCAAACCGAAGCTGGTCAGCATTTCGGCTTCCCCTGGACCAACTCGCGCGTGGAGATCGTCAAGGAAAGCGACTTCCCGCGTCCTGAGAATGTGAGTTTCGTGGAGCCACAGCTTGAACTGACAGCGCATGCTGCTGATCTTGGCATGCGGTTTTATCATGACAGCAGCTTCCCGGATCAGTACCACGGCGGTATCTTCTGGGCGCAGCACGGTTCGTGGAACCGCACCACACCGGTCGGCGCGCGGGTGATGTTCACTGCAATCGACCCGGAAACCGGCGATGCCGTGGGCGCTGAAGTCTTCGCGGATGGTTGGCTGAATGAGGACACCGGCGAGTACCGCGGTCGTCCGATGGACATCGAGTTTCTGCCCGACGGTTCCATGCTGGTTTCCGACGATTTCGCCGGAGCGATCTGGCGCATCGCGTACAATCCTGCGCCAGCGCAATGAGGCGCGCCCTTACCATTGCTTTCGGCGGGCTTGCGCTCGCCGGGGGCTTCGCAGCGCCTGCGCTCAGCGGCGATCCCGAAGAAGGGCGGAAGATCGCCAATATGTGCCAAACCTGTCATGGGAAAGACGGATATGCACGCATTCCGCTGGCGCCGCATATCGGCGGCGAACCGAAAGACTATCTCGAAGCGCAGTTGATGGCCTTCAAGACCGGCGCCCGCGAGCATGAAATGATGTCGGTGGTGACGGCCAGTCTCTCGGCTCAGCAGATTTCGGATGTTTCTGCTTGGTATGCAGCCCATACAGCAACTGCAACGCTTCCCGATGGTGTTTCTTCAGAGGATGCTCCGGACGCCTGTGTATCTTGCCATGGCGCGGATGGAATTTCGACCCTACTCGATGCACCCAACCTCGCCGGGGAAGTGAACATCTATATCGACACCCAGCTCAAAGCCTTTCGGAATGGGGTCCGAAAACATGAGATCATGTCCGAGATTTCGGCGGACCTGACTGATAAAGAGATACGCGCGCTCGCCGACTGGTACGCGAACGTCACGCTGGAGATCGTCGCGGTCGAATAGACAAGCATTAACCGTGTTGCATCGCTTTGTTCTGAGAGCGACGGCGAAACACTCGAGACGCCGACGTCTGAGACGCGCTTACCAAGAACGGCTTTGTGGCCCGCCGGAAAGGCCGACGCAAACCGACCGCTTTATACGGCATCAGAGGCGCCGTTACCCCGGATGATTACCAAGCTGCCCTGTAAATATTCACCGCGTCTTGCTCGGAAAGCTCGCGTGGATTGTTGACCAACAGGCGTTGCTGCACCATTGAGTCCGATGCCAACTTGGAAATGGCGTCTTCCGGGATATCGACGTCCCTGAGGCGCGCCTGCAGCCCCAGGTTTGCCGATAGGTCTGCCAACGCATCAATGAAAGCCGAACAGCGCGCTTGCGCGCCCTCGACCCGCGCCAAATGCGGGAACGCGTCAGCGGCAATCTCTGCGTAAATTCCATGCGCTTGGACTGCGTTGAACCGAAGAACATGCGGCAGAACCAAAGCGTTCGAAAGACCGTGTGGGATATGGAACGTCCCGCCAATTGGGTAGGCCAACGCGTGCACGGCGGCCACCGGAGAATTGGCGAAAGCCTGTCCGGCGAGCATAGAGCCGAGCAACATCGCCCCACGCGCGGTGGTATTCTGACCATCAAAAACAGCAGTTTCGATATGGGTGCCCAATAGGCGCAAAGCCTCACGTGCCAACATTTTGGACAGCGGATTGTTGTTGGCCGATTTCGAGGCATAGGCTTCAATGGCATGCACCATCGCATCTACGCCCGTGGCGGCGGTGATATGGGGAGGTAACCCTGTCGTCAGGTCCGCATCCAGTACGGCGATATCTGGCAAGATCACGGGCGAAGATACGCCACGCTTTTCCTCCGCGCCCACGGTTATGATCGAAACCGGTGTGACCTCGGACCCGGTACCGGCGGTGGTTGGCACCAATACCAGCGGCAGGCGGGGCCCCTTGGCTTGAGCAACGCCCCATGCCTTGTCGAGATCCTCACCCGAGCCCAAAAGTAGCGACGCCAGTTTCGCGACGTCCATCGGCGAGCCGCCACCGAAGCCCAGAAGCCCCGTGGCGCCAAAGTCGCGACCGAACGCGACCGCGTTCATCAGCGTTTCTCGGGAGGGATCGGCTTCCACCGCATCAAAGATTGAAACCGCATGGCCTGCGGCTTCCAGCGACGAAACAGCCGCGTCTATCCTGCCAAGGTCACGGAGTCCGGGGTCGGTCACCAGCATCGTCCGGGGACCAAGGGTTTGGCCCGCGATCTCAGCCATGCGAGACGCTGCGCCAGTTTCAAAGACAAGCGATTTTGTTGTGTTGAAGACAAAAGAGTTCACGGCTACCTCCACAGTCGCTGGCTGCGCACCATTTGTGCATCGATCGGTTAGCGTCAGACAGACGCTCTCATTCGCTGCTATGCACCGGATACGCGAATTCTGTTCCCTTGGTATTGGCGATCAATGGCGCGCTTATCAAGCACAGCAGAATTTGGACCGACACTCCGATCCGCGTGTCTTCTCGCGTCTGGTGCTAAGACCACCCGGCTGCTTCGCGCCTGGTTTAGATTTTCGCGGTGCCTCGCGTCCGGAAAATAAGTGATACGGTGTTTCTTTTTCTAGCACGCGCCTGCGCGTGTTGTCTCAAAAGGCACTCTCATCTTGACCAAATGGGAGACCTGGGGGGATTTATGCAAAATGCGTGCTGATCAGATGATATCACAGCTCAAAACAAGGCCGGTCTGCGCTGACCGAGTGCGAACATTGGGCCAATCGAGCTCCCTTCAATAGCTTGGGACCCTGTCGACAGAGCTGGAGTATCTTCATGGCGGTTCCCAAGCTCGGCGAGAGGCGTGCTAACCCAATGCGGTGCTTTCCCCCAGAAAGGATAGTGTGCCTGACCGAAGAGACCGTCGAAACGCTTTATTTGCTGGGGCAGGAGGCAAGGGTCGTGGGCGTTTCGGGCTACGCAGTCCGCCCCGCGCGTGTCCGAAAAGAAAAACCGCGCGTCTCGGCGTTTACGTCTGCAGATATTCCGAAGATCCTCGCTCTTGACCCCGACTTGGTGCTGACGTTCTCAGACCTGCAAGCTGACATAGCGGCTGAGCTGATCCGCGCTGGTGTTACCGTCATGGCGTACAACCAACGCGATGTTGCCGCCATCTTGGCCATGATCCGGCATCTCGGCGCGACAGTCGGTCAGGAAAAGCAAGCAGATCAACTTGCCAACAGACTAGAACAGAGGCTGGGTCAGATAGCAGCCGCTGCCAAGCGCAAAACACGACCTCGCGTGTATTTCGAAGAATGGGATGATCCGATGATTTCCGGCATCGCCTGGGTGTCGGAGCTGATCGAAATTGCCGGCGGTCAAGATGTCTTCCCGGAGCTGGCTTGCGAAGCCGGAGCGACCCGGAGGATTGTCACCTCTGAACAGGTGATCGCAGCCCAGCCCGACGTTATTCTCGCGTCCTGGTGCGGCAAGAAAGTTAGGCCGGAAAAGATCGCTGCGCGCACCGGATGGCAGACCATCCCAGCGGTGCGGAACGGGCGTATCTTTGAGATAAAGTCGCCCATCATTCTGCAACCGGGGCCAGCGGCACTGACGGATGGGCTTGGTGCAATTCTCGCATCTTTGTCGCCCAATTCCCTAGAGACAGAGCCATGACGCTGGTCAGCTCTGTTGATGGCTGTTTGACGACTTCAGCTCACGATAAACCCGACACCTACCCGGCGGAAGGGTTGCCCATGCCAGTTTGCGGGTTGGACGCTAAGAGCGGCAAGCTGTCACTTAACATCTGCCAGGCGACGGAGCGAAGCCGGCCGGCGGTGTAAACAAGGCAACAACCTGCCCCAGTAAATTCTAACGTTACAACAACAAATGTGATCTCTGAACGCATCGCCTTGAGGGGAACTATCCCGCTAAGCGTCCAAAAAGGCTATGATTTGTTGCTTCCAGTATGAAAAAGGCGATTTCACTCAAGAAGTATGGTGATTGGCGCGGTTGATCACAGGTCGTCGCTAGGTGGCCGCCATCCAGCGGCTGACAAAGGCACTAAAACCTGCTCGGCAAGTTCTGTCGTGGAATAGAGACGCGCCAAGCCGATATCCGGCCTCGCGTCTGGCCATGTCTCTGACAACTCTTGCGCATAGGCTTGCGCCTGGTCGAGATTGCCTGACTTATAGTGGCCCGCGGTCAGAAAGGTCAGCGTAGCAGCGCTGACCGGGTCACCATTACGAATGGCTCCTTCGAGCGACGCGATTGCCGCGGCATAGTCACCAAGGTGAAACAACGCGACCGCACGGATATTGCGCCTGGCAAACCGGAAACTCCCGACTTCCCGCTCCAGCGAGGGGTCTGTCACCGCCAGTGTTTCTTCGAAATCGCCGAGCACACCGGTAATGGTCGCCCGAAAATCCAGAACATTCCCGTCGCGAGGGCTTAATTCGACCGCAAGAGCAGACAGGCGTTTAGCCTCAGCGAAATCAGAGCGTGCGTAGGCACTCCAAGCTGCCGCTGATTGGCTCCATCCGTCGGTGGGCGTCAGCGCAACGGCCCGGTCCGCCATCGCGGTTGCCTGCGTGCGAAACGGGTCGCCTTGCGCGGATGGACCGGAAAGTCGCGCGAGCGTTGCTAGTGCGTGCGCTCGCCCTGCGTAACCGCAGGCAAGTTCGGGGTCGGTTTCAATCGCCCGAGTAAACAGGCCATCCGCCGTTTGTTGGGATCCGACCTCGACAATCGGGAACAGAAACCCGCGCCCCTGATCGCACAGGTTATAGGCCCGAACCGCAGCTGCTGATTTCGCCGCCAGAGCCTGTCTCTGAACCTCCCGTGTGCTGTTGTCGCCTGCTGTGACGAGAGCCGATACATCGGCATCCTCTTGAGGGTTCCAAAGAAGTGCGCCGCTGACAACGAAGGCCAGTGCCCCTGTCCCCGCGAGCAGCGCCGCCAGTCCCTTGCGTGGTTGCGCTCCGCTGGTATCCTGGGGTGCCGCTGGTTTTTCCTTCGCAACGAACCGCGGCGCATACCCACCCGGATCAATGACAATCTGAAGTGGATCATCCGCCCCGGTGCCGGAGTAATATTCCTCTAACTTGCGGCGCAGGCGACCGGCATCTACGCGCACGAGGTTCTCCGCGTTTTCTGTACGCGCCGGATCGCGCCCGTAAACATCCTGCGCGATGGTTTTCCCGCGGATCGAATCCGCACGTCCGGCGAGGGACTCTTCGACAATGTAAGTCACGAAAGAGATCAGCCGTTCAGATCGACCAAACACGTCGCTTTCCACAACAGACGCCAGCGACCGGCGTACGCGTTCCGGGTTCTGCAAGGGTGAGATGTCTTTTGGCTTGGTCACGTCGTCGCCTCGGTCGTATCCCCTATTTCTAAGCGCTTATCGCCAGAAGGCACCCCCATTTTACGCTCCGTTTAACGGTAAAATACTGCGCTGGACATGCCCTTACATCGCAGGATACCGGCAACCCCGGTCAGAGGCACGATATGCCCTTTCACAATCTGGACATCAGCTTCCCCAAGCACATGGGCCTTATCGCGCATTTGCGGCGCGAGCGGCCTGTCTTTGACGAGATTTGTCGCGACTACGAAACTTTACTGTCCGACGCGAAAGATCTTGTCGATAGTGACGATGCGCAATGGCACGCGACTTTGGAGGAAACGCTCGGCGCACTCCGGCGGGAGATCGCCACGGCACTGGAAGACCACGCGGCCGCGCAGGCAGCACATCAGAACGACCCATTCGAAAACATGTCCAAGAACGGAGACAGACATGCGTTGTAACAATCGGGGAAGACCCCGGACTTTAGGAGCGCTGGGCGTAGCAATTACCGCCGCCAGCACCGCGCTATCCGGCGCGGCCCTCGCACAAGAGGGCGAGATCGTCTTTGACGCCGAATTCTACGTCCTTCAGGCGCAAAACGGCGAAGCATGGGCCGCAGAGGACGTAGAGCTTGAAGCAAAGCTCGCGGAGTTGGAGGAACGCTTCGGGCGTCCGCCCAACCTGATCCACATTATGTGGGACGATACCGCTTACGGTGATCTGGGCATGCCCGGCATTCAGATGGTGCGCGGCCTTGATACGCCCAACATCAATGCGCTGGCCGAAGACGGCATGATGTTTACCCGCATGTACACTGAAGTGGGTTGCACGCCCTCACGGGCCGCCGCCGCGACAGGCCGGATGGCCGTCCGCTCCGGCATGTACAACATCGGAATGCTTCAGGAGAGCCACGGGCTGGACGCCGAAGAAGTGACAATGGCCGAGGTTCTCGGCGACGCTGGCTACGCGACCGCTTTCTACGGCAAGTGGCACCTTGGTGATATCGAGGAAAGCTACCCGCACAACCAGGGCTTCGATGAGGCGCTCTTTACGGGATACAACCAGATCCTGTCGCTCAACACGCGTGAAGCCGAACAGGGGAATGCCTCCATCGGCCTCTTTGAGGATATGCTGGTCGAGGACCCCTACAAGCTCGACGATACGTTCATCACCAAAGACTGGATCATGGTGGCCGAAGGCACGAAGGATGGCGAGACGCTGCAATGGGGCGACAACACAACAGAGACCTACGAGGCCATTGATGGCGAAGGGCTCGAACGTATGTTTGCTTTCATGGAACGCGCGGTCGAGGCAGAGCAGCCGTTCTATGTTGCCAATTGGCCTATCATGGCGAACTTTATGCCGATCCGGCCAAAGTGCACGCGCGCACGCGCACTTTTGCAGAACGGACTGCAGTGCACCGTAGACCCGATGATCGCCGGCATTCGCGCCAAGCTTGAGGACCTCGGCATCTCCGAGAACACCTTGATAGTCGCGATGGCCGACAACGGCCCGATGTCGCACAACCCGCCCCCGGGTACCGGCTTTGCCGAAACCATCTTCCGCGGCGGTAAGGGCGACTTCCTCGAAGGCGGTGTACGCGTTCCGGCCTTCGCGGTCTGGCCCGGCATGATCGAACCTGGCTCGCTGCCCGGTGACATGATCCACATCACCGACCTGTTCACCACTTTCGCAAGCCTCGCAGGTGCCATGGACAATATCCCCACCGATCGTGTGATCGACGGGCTGGACCAAACCGCACTTCTGCTGAACGGCGACACACACGGGCGACGCGACTATACCTTCACCTATGCCGGCCCGACCCTCGGCGCTGTGGTGAAAGGTGACTACAAGCGTCACATGATCTCCCCCGACCCGGTGGGGGAGGCCAGCGGCATTCCGGCGGCCTTCTACTTCCTGCCGTCGGACCCGCGCGAAGTGCAGCCCATGCTGACCAACCTCATCCACCTGAAGCGGCCCTTCAACCGGATGGTTCTGCGCCACAACCTGTGGAAGGAACGCTATCCGGATCGCCCGGAAAAGCACGGCATTCCGTGGACCGGCATCGCCAATGCGTCCGAGCAGCTGCTGCGCGAGCAGAACCCGCAACTGGTGCTGGGCGATCTGCCCTTCGATCCGCTCGAATACATCGAGCATCTGGACGAGTTGCCCTTCGATCCAAATGGCGATCCGAGCATCGGTCAATAGCCGTAGAAACCCAACAGGTGCCGCGCGACAGTGCGGCACCTGTTTCATGTCTCCGGAGTGCAGAAGATGTCTACGAGACGTCGTTTCATAGGTGGGGCTCTTTCAGGAATACTCGCGTCCCCCTTTGTTGCCCCACGGCTGACGCGAGCGGCGCAACACTATGGCACAGAGTTGCTGGCAGCAGGTTACGCGTACAACCATGTGCGTGCCTTGATCTCCGGCAAAGCACAGGTCGACGGGCATTCGGTGACCTTCGAACTGGATAAGATCGGCGATCTTAACAACCATGTCTTTGAAGGGCTTCAAACACGCGCCTTTTCCGAGGTTGGCCTTCATCCTTTCATGTTGTCGTATGCCAATGACGGCTTTCGCGACTATACGCTTATCCCGGTCTTCCCGCTGCGGACATTCCGGCACAAGAGCGTTTTCATCCACGCCGATGCAGGGATTGAGCACCCGTCCGACCTGAAAGGGCGGCGCGTGGCCACGCCGGGATTCTCATCAACCTCATTGACTTGGATACGAGGCTTTATGGCCGATGAATACGGTGTGATGCCTGAGGATATCGAGTGGGTTGTCTCAGCAAAGGACTCTGCAGGCGGTTTGTCAGGCACCGTTTCGAAAAACGAAAACATGATCCCCGAGGGGCTGAACGTGACCACAGGGCCAGACGGAAAGGACGAATCCGATCTGCTTCTGGACCGTGACGTGGATGCGCTTTTCCATGCGGCCGAGCCGCGCGCCTTTGTCGAAGGCCACCCAAAGGTAACACGCCTGTTCAAAGACCCCCGTTCAGTTGAGCAGGATTATTTCAAACGTACGGGCATTTATCCGATCATGCATGCCGTGGCTGTACGCAACGATTTGATCAAGACCGACCCAGCGCTTCCCGCAGCTATCTTTCGCGCCTATGTCGCAGCAAAGAACATGGAGTTGGAGGCGCTGAAGCAAAGGTGGTATTTTGAGACCATGCCTTGGTTTGCCGCCGAGCTGGAAAGCACAATCGACGTACTGGGCGAGAATTTCTTTCCTTATGGTATCGCGCCGAACCGCAAGACGCTCGAAGCGTTGTTCCGCTACTCTTACCAACAAGGCCTGGCGAGCCGCGAACTGACCGTGGAAGAGCTTTTTGATTCATCAGTTCTGGAAATTGCCGAGACTGAATGACGAAGCAACTTTGAGATCCCGCAGCAGATGGGGCCGGCTGAGCCAAAAAGCGGATCACTAAAGTTGCAAAGGGACGCGTACCTTCTTCGAAATCGAAAGGACATCGGAGGGCCGACTGTCGGCAGCCCGAACCTGTAAACGGCCAAACGATTTCAGCGTCCGCTTTGTCCGCGGAGCCGACATCTGATTGATCGGGTCACCTGTAATCAGCCTCAGTGCGCGCGTTCTAGATGCGGCGGCTATTTGGCTTTGAGGGCAGAGCCACCCTCCGTGCTGCTTGAGCAAAGGCAGTGCGGGTCAATTCAAGATCGTCCGGCCCGACCGCCAGCGACGGATACAGTTTGCTTGGGCTCTTTAAAACACCTGCGGCGCGCAGCGTGTCGTTCCAGACGACGTTCAATTTTGGATCGGCGTGCTTTGCCGAGCGGTAGTCGACACAGTCGTTCTCCGTAAAATACAGATCAAACAAGGTCTCATCTCCGCAGATCTTATGAGAAATCCCGTACTCATCCAGTGCCTCGCTGTGCATGGTCATAAGCGACCGACCGATTTCGCGCAGGCGCGCGTATTGCCCGGGGCGCCGGAGGACCTCCATGGTCTTCAGCCCCGCCGCAGCTGCGACCGGGTTTCCGGACAGGGTGCCCAGTTGCATCAGCCATTTGTCTGCTCCGACCACGTCCTTGTCGAAATGCGCCATGAGCTCTTTTGAGGCGCCGACTGCGGCCAGAGGAAATCCACCGCCGATGACCTTGCCCAAGGTGCAGATGTCCGGTGTCACTCCATAGTGTTCCTGAGCGCCCCCATAGGCGAGGCGGAAGCCGGTCACGATCTCGTCAAAGATCAGAAGAACGCCGGTCCGATCGCAGAGGGCACGCAACCCCTCGAGAAACCCTGGCTGTGGCGGAATGATCCGCTGCAAAGGCTCGAGGATGATCGCGGCTGTATCCGGGTATTCCGACAAAAGGGACTGTACCGCAGCAAGATCGTTGAACGGCGCGATCAGCATCTGATCTGCGACTGTCTGGGGAATGCCCGCGCTGTCCGGCACCGGGGTGGGGAAATTGACCTCTCGGGCGGGTGCGAGGCTCATCTGCGCCTCCGCACTCATGCCGTGATATCCGCCTTCAAACTTGAGAAGTCTTGATTTGCCGGTTGCCGCGCGCGCAAGCCGGATCGCGTACATGTCGGCCTCGCCGCCGGAAGTCACGAAGCGCACCTGCTCACAACAGGGCACAGCTTCGACGATGGCTTCCGCCAGCTCGATGCCTTTGGCGTTGTTGGCGAAGAAGGTCATGCCTTTTGGAAGTTGTTCGAGTACGGCTTCCATTACTTCCGGGTGCCCATGACCCAGCAGCATGGGACCCGATCCGATCAGGTAGTCGACATATTCTTTGCCGTCCTCATCCCAGACCCGCGATCCCTCGCCGCGCGCAATGGTTATGCCGGCGTCGAAATTGCCAAAACCCGCCGCCGGGAGCACTTCGCGCGCCCGTTCGCACCATTCTGCTTCGCTCAGTATCTTTGACATGAGTTCCGTCCAGTATCAGTTGCGCGGCATAATGGAGGTCCTGCAAACAGACCAATCCGAAACCGGGGCTGCCCCAGCGCGCGTGCCTTCGTGGGTCGCCTGATTAAACCCCTTCGACAATCGTGATGTTTGGAATTCCCGCATCAATGCGATGCGCGCGCGCCGCCTGGTATTCGTCTGAGTGATAGCAAGCGAGCGCGTCGTCCAGCGACGGGAACTCAATGACCACGTTGCGCGGGTGATCGGCCCCCTCAAGTGCATGGTAAGCCCCGCCGCGCGCCAGAACCTTGGCGCCGTACTTTGCAAAGGGCTCCGCCGTTCCTGCTGCATACAGCGCATAGCGTTCGGGGTCAGTGACCGTGACATGCGCAATCCAATACGCCTTTGGCATATCGTTCCTCCCGGGTTTGGTCCGGAGCGCATTCGGCCCCGGACCCTTCTTCTTAGTTCAGCGCCGCATCCGTAATGGCGTGGGTCCAGGCGCCCTCGGGCTCTTTGGTGATAGCCGGGTTTTCTTCACTGACTGCCGACAGAAGCGTCTGTACGGTTTGTTCGTAGTCGGACGGATCAAGTGCCCCGTTCGTGCCTGCGGTCAGCTTGGCGACCTCACCCATCATATAGACCTGATGGTCGAGCGTCTGCGCACCCGTTTCATCGAACTCCAGAACGATTTCGGCGGCCTCTTCAGGGTTCTCCTCGGCGTATTTCCACCCTTTCATGGAGGCGCGGACAAAGCGCACCATCTTATCTTCGAACGCCGGGTCCGCGAGATTTTCTTCGAGCACGTAAAGACCGTCTTCGAGCATCCCGAAGCCCATCTCCAGATAGTTAAACGTCACCAGATCATCGGCTGAAATCCCGGCCTGCAGGATTTGGCGGTACTCGTTGTAGGTCATGGTCGAAATGCAATCGGCCTGCCCCTGAATGAGGGGGTCCGCAGAGAACGCCTGCTTCAGAACGGTCACACCGTTCTCGTCCGCGCCATCGGTTTCAATGCCAAGCGAGGCCATCCACGCATAAAAGGGGAACTCGTTCCCGAAGAACCAGACGCCCATGGTGCGACCGGGGAAATCGTCCGGGCTGGCGATACCCGTAGATTTCAGGCAGTTGACCTGCAGGCCGCCCGTCTTGAAGGGCTGCGCGATATTGACCAGCGGCACGCCACGCTCGCGGGCGGCAAGTCCAGCGGCCATCCAGGTTGTGATCACGTCCGCGCCGCCTGCGGCGATGACCTGTTCGGGCGCGATATCGGGGCCACCCGGCTTGATGGTGACGTCCAGATCTTCTTCGCCGTAGAAGCCTTTTTCCAACGCCACGTAGTACCCTGCGAACTGGGCCTGAGTGACCCATTTCAGCTGCAGTGTCACCTCGTCTGCCGCAAATGCCGAGTTGCCGAACAGCGCAAGCGTCGCTGCTGTAAATGTTGCTTTTATTTTCATAACTTTGGTTCCCCTGTTTTGTTCATTTACGGTGGGACGGATGCCAGAATGTCACCCGCCTTTCGATCAAGGCCACAATCCCGTAGAACACTGTTCCGGCTGCTGCCGCGACCGCAATTTCAGCCCAAACAAGATCAATTGACAACCTGCCGACGCTTGTTGAGATGCGAAAACCCATTCCATGGGTCGGAGAGCCGAAATACTCAGCAACAATTGCACCAATCAGCGCAAGCGTAGTCGCGATTTTCAACCCGTTGAAGATGAACGGCATCGCTGCCGGCAAGCGAAGCTTCAGAAGGGTTTGCCAATAGCTCGCCGCATAGGTGCGCATCAGGTCTCGTTGCAGCGCATCGCTGGCGCGCAAACCCTGTACGGTGTTCACAAGGATTGGGAAGAATACCATGACCACAACGACCGCCGCTTTTGACTGCCAATCAAAGCCAAACCAGTTCACCATTATGGGCGCTACGCCAACGATTGGCAAAGCGGCGAAGAAATTGCCGATAGGCAGAAGGCCGCGGGTCAAGAATGACGATCGGTCGATCAGGATTGCACAGACAATCGCTGCAACCGCCCCAATGGCAAAACCGCGCAACGCGCCTTTGACCACGGTCTGAACAAAGTCGATCCACAGGGTCTCTGTTGAGGCCGCGAACGTCTCCGCAACCATGGACGGCGGCGGCAGCACAACCGGGCTGACACCAAGCCCGAGGACCAATCCCTCCCACAGGACCAGAACCGTCACGCCAAAGATGACCGGCACCGCCAGACGCACTGGCCAGCTGTCACTCCATCGCGAGTTGCTGAGCCAGACATTGGCGCCCCAAGCGGCGAGCCAGAACACCAGAGCAAGAATCAGCGCACTCATGTCTGTGCCCCCATGTGGCGCAATGCGAAGCGCTGGATCAGATCGAGCAGGGTCACCAGCAATCCCGCCAAAATCGCGGCCGCAAAGAGGGCCGACCAGATGGCGAGCGGGTTTCCGAACTGGTCTCCGATCAATATCCGCGCACCGAGGCCACTGATCGCGCCAGTGGGCAGCTCGCCAACGATCGTGCCCACGAGGGCGGCCGCAATGCCCACCTTGAGCGAGGTAAAGAGAAACGGCATCGACGCGGGCAGGCGCAGTTTCAGAAAGGTCTGAAGCCCGGTAGCGTCATAAGTCTTCAGAAGATCAAGTTGCGAAATCAGCGGCGCTCGCAGGCCTTTGACCATGCCTACAAGAACCGGGAAGTAGCACAAGTACGCCGAGATCACTGCTTTCGGCAGACCTCGCCCCTCGACACCGATCTGGGAAGAAACCACGATGATCATCGGTGCCAGTGCCACGATCGGGATGGTCTGGCTGATGATCGCCCAAGGCATCAGACTCATACTCGCCGTGCGCGAATACACGATGGCAATCGCCCCCGCGATCCCGAATGTCGTTCCCAACAGGAAACCCCAAAGCGTGGATTGAAGCGTGATCCAGCCGTGATAGATCAGCGACCTCTTTGACCAGGCCCGCCCCTTCATGGCCATCTCGCCAGTGGTCTTCCAAAGCTCCTGGCCGACCTGGGCGGGTGTCGGCAGGCGCGGGCGTTCGAGATTATAACCAACCCCGATATGGTCGGGATTCTGCGCCATGAGACGCCAGACCGAAACGCTGCGCCGTTCCACCGAACCTGAGGGCACCACTTCGACACCGCTCCGTTCGACCTGATCGAGCGCCACGCGGATGTTCAT
>JASJAW010000006.1 GCA_030066795.1 Dinoroseobacter sp. | reverse complement strand
TCGTCAGACCTCCCTTGCCTCAAAGGAAGTGAAGCAGCAGCCAACGCGTCGCTCAAGAAGAGTTTTTCAACACAATCCGCTCATTGCGGTCATCTGCGAGAAGTGTGGATGTATCACAGCGCGCATTTTCGCTTGGCGGACAAAGCGGCCGTAGGCGTTCTCGGTTAGGATGACAGCTCTGCATAACTTTGGGTTAACAGAGAAAGGTCAACGTGGCTCAAAGTGCCCGGACAGAGGAGCAGAAGGTTCTGGTAACTCCTTAAGCGGGTATTTTCTCTAATCCGTAGTCACGTTCCTTCAGCCGCCGCGGGCCGCACGATGGCTTCAAAGAGCGTAGAACGTAGCCAGATGCTGACAGGATCATTATCGTACCTCTCTGACCAGAACATGTGCACGCTGAAGGGCGGTACATCAGCTGGTACGGGCCTGACGATCAAATGTTCCGCTATAGCCGCCTTGGCGGCATGGCGGCTTGGCAACGTGGCTATCATGCCAGACTGCTCGACAAGTGATGCGGCAGCCCCGAACGTATGGCTTATCAATCTAACGCGCCGTTCCCGCCCTTGTTTGCGGAACCACTCGTCCAGGTATCCGGTTGGCAGCCCGCCAAGCGGCGCGACCAGAAGGTGATCTGCCGCCAGATAGGCGTCCAGGTCGAAATCGTCGACTGTGGGATGATCTTTGCGCATCAGGCAGACCAGGTGCTCGTCATAGAGCTTCCTTTGTTTCAATCCTTCCGGGGCGTAGAGCATCGTCGTTATGGTTACCGCAAGCCGCTGGCGCCATAGGACATCCGCACGATACCTGGTGTTGAGCGGGAGGAACTGTAGCGGCGCGTCACACCCCGCACGCTCCAGCCCCACCAGTATGTTGGCGCCATGAAGAATGATTTCTTCATCAGCACTCGTGATAATGATCGGTTCAACGATGCGCGATGGATCTACCTCGGAGCCGCCCGCCAACGCGGCATTTATCCCGTCCATCACGTCCTCAAGGCGGTGTGCGAGCTGTTCCCCGCGGGGCGTGAGGTGCATCCCGCCAGAGCCCCTCACAAGAAGTTGATCTGCAAATAATTTCCGTGCTCTTTTAAGCGCATTGCTAACGGCCGGTTGGCTGAGGCCAAGCCGATCAGCCGCACGGGTCACACTTCGCTCTTCCGCGACAGCCTGAAAGACACGCAAGAGATTCAGGTCGACATCATTGATATTCATGAAACGAATATTGCCTATTCGCGCTGCCCTGTTAAGCGCGGACGGCCGCTCCGGTATGGGAAAAGAGAAATTTGCCAGACAAGAGGGGCCAACTCATGACGAATTCCATCTTCACTCGCCGCGACATGATCAAGGTGGCGGCAGGCGTGGGCGCAATCAGCGCCTCGTTCGCTACTACGGGGCGAATTGCTCCGGCCGCGAGCCACACGGCCACGCCAGCCGCGGGAATGGTCACCGTCCACAAGCTGGGTGCAGTCACGCTCCACAGCTACACCGCGCCCGAGGCCTCGGCCATGGTGAATACACATATCGTCGAGACGGCTCGGGAACTGCATGTGATCGACGCGCAATTCATCCAAGACTATGCTGTCGAAGCCCGGGCTTATGCAGACAGCTTAGGCAAGCCGATCAAGCAACTCTACTTGTCGCACGCGCACCCCGACCACATCCTCGGCGCGTCTCAGTTCGCCGATGTGCCGTTTGTAACCACCGACGCCGTACTCACCGATGTCGAAGCGAGCAGTGCGATGTATGCAGGTCGGAAAGAGCAATTCGGCGATACGACCGCGCTCTATTTGCCCTCGGGTGGATTGGCAACAGGGGCTGGTATGTGGGATGGCGTTGCCGTTGAAATTTCGGAAATCAAAGACGCCGAGGCCGCAAACACGCTCACGTTCCACTTTCCTGACGCTGGCTTGATCGTAGCGCAGGACCTGCTCTATGCAAGCGCCCACGCCTTCCCATTGGGCAACACACCGAACTGGATTGCGGCACTCGAAGGCATTCGCGACACCGAAGGTGTCAAAATCATCGGTGCGGGACATGGTCTGCCGGCAAGCTCTGGGGCGGTCGATGATGCAATTTCATACCTGAACTTCCAAAACGATGTCATCTCGAACAGCGCAGATGCAGAAGCTGCAATTGCTGCAATACGTGAGGCCTACCCGGGGTACGGAGCGGCGGGCCTTCTGAACTTCGTGAACTATCGGTTCCAGTGACCGGATTGGTGCGCACGCTATCGGGCATGCGTACCGTTCACATACTCGGGGGAAACGCCAGGTTTGACGGGTCTTGCTGCCATTCGAACAGTCCGCAGCAGTCGCCACTTCGGGCTCGTCGCCAGTTCTCAGTGTTCTGATCATGAGTGAACGCTTTCCGCTCAAAGGAGGCATCTGACGGTTCCTGTCAGGTTCTTTCGCGGAGCAGACCGGGTGAATGACTGTTGTGCGGACTAAACAGAAGTGAGCACCCCGAAACTAACCTGAGATAGGCCTTAATTTCGACTTCATTGCCAACTCGAAAAGACTTCACGCGCCAGCTCGCTTTCCGGCCTCAGGTTGTCGATGCCCTCATATGGAACTCCCTTGCCCAGGGGCGCGTGAGGATACTTAGCAATCATCTTCTGGTGTCGCTTCGCCATATCCTGGAAGGAAGCGCCTGACCAAAGAGATCCGCCGATGTCCGGTACCAGTTCGCGAGGGTCACGAAGCAGATTAAAGACTGGCGCAGCCGCGCCCGGCACACCAGGCGCGGGCAAATGCATCTTAAACTCCTGCTTCACGATCGAGCGCAGCACCGGGCCTTCGTAGATATAGACATAGTCGCGCCGGCTGTTGCCCTCACCCTGCAGAAGCAGGGCAGTCTGATCCACGCCATCAATGACCCGGTCTCGAGGTATGAATTCAGTCCCGCCACCGATCCGGGCAAGCGTCGTGAAAAGGTCAGAGACATGAATGATGTCGCCCGCGTATGTGCCGCCCTCAATCCCCGCAGGCCATCGCACGAAGGCATCGACCCGAACGCCGCCTTCAAGATGCTCGGCTTTGCCGCCGCGATAAATAAGTTCCTGCATGCCCGAGTTCGGAGAATACTGTTTGAAGATACCGTTATCGGCCATTAAGATGACCATGGTGTTTTCGGCGACGCCCATCTCATCGACACGCGTGAGGAGTTCACCGAACCACCTGTCTATCACTTCCATTTTGTCCGCCATGAAGCCACCGTTTCGGGAAGTCTGCTGGTCAGAATAGACGAAGTTCAGCGGATAGAGTGGCCAGTACTGAAGGAAGAACGGGGCTTCCTCGCCGGAGAGGCGGTCAAGTTGTTCAAGGATTTGGCGCTGATAGCGTTCGTTCATCCGCTCATAGTGCGCTTGGGTCCACTCTTCTCCGGGCTCAAGGTCGACCTCACGTGCAAGACCACCGGCTTCTGCCTCAAGACCGGTTACAAGCCCGTAGGGTTTGAAGCGCTCATCGATTGCCAACTCGTTTGACTGACCGGTCCCGTGGAAGCCCAGCATATTGTTGGCCACCATGGCTTCTCTGGTCATCAGGCTGAGCTGAACCTGCTGATGTACCGGAAAAAAAGCGACGTCAAAGCCCTGATTGTGCGGGAACGATTGCTCGATGTCCCCTTGGTGCCATTTGCCGACATGGGCCGTGTTGTAACCGGATTGCTTGAGGACTTCTGCAAGTGTGACTTCTTCGGCGGCAAGGCCTTCTCCGACCAATGCCACCTTCACTTCTTCCTGCCCGGCCCTGACTGGATGCCTCCCGGTTAGGAGAGCCGTCCTCGTAGGTGTGCAGGACGGTTCGGTATACATGCGCATCAGCGCCAGGCTTTCCTCGGCGAAGTCGTTGATATTTGGCGTATCGAAGCCGGCAACATAATTCATCGCCCGGTTGCCCATAAGGCCGAAGCTGACGTCGTCGATCAGGACGAACAATATGTTTGGGGGCTTACCGGCGTTGGCTGAACGCAATTCCTCGAGGCGTGCGTCGATTTCAACATCTTGAGAGGCCCACGCGTCTCCGAACTGGGCGCGAAGGAACTCGAACTCACCGTCGTAGATGATCGGGCCATCCTGGGCTGAAACACTGGTAGAAAAGAGAAGCGTGAAAAGAACAGCGGTCCGAAGCATATTTCGAGATCCCAAACAATGAGCTATTCGGTATCACGCTACCAAAGGCAACGTATCGGTCAATGCCATGGCGCGAGGCAGCGCCCCGTTGCAGCACGACAGTCGAGCGCCCGCTTTCCACTCAAAGTGGTCATTTTGCGTTTCCCGGATCTTTTTCGAGGATCGATGTAGCATCGTTGCATTTGATGGTTGGTGTTAGCTTACAAGCCAGTGGCAGAGATGTCGAAAACATCGACGCAGGCGAAACCGGATGACGCTCGAGAAACGGAAAGCTTGATACCGAACTCACAAAATGGTGCTTGAAGATAAGACCGAACGCGCGCGGAGTGGGAGGACGGGCAAACGGTCCTAAAGGCGACAACTCCACGACAATTCTCTTTCACGCAAGATTTGCTTATGACTTGGCCCGGCGGACAGAAAATGTGAGCGCCGGGCGAAATCTCACTCAATAGTCCCCGGAGAGCAAAGGTCGCCGGACGCGATATCGAACACGTCGGTGACGCACAAAAAGTGGCGCGTGCACGCTTTCATTGACACGTAGAGCCGCAGTAACCCCGTCGGAAGAAGCTCCTTACACGTCACCTATCCAAGCCGGGACTTAAAACCTTATAAGCAGGACCAATCAGCCGAGATATACCTTGGTGGGGGTAGCGCGAGTTGCCTGAGGTTTTGGTCCAAGCCCAGCAAATCTCAGTTGTGGCACATTAGCCAAGAACGGCTGACAACTTTGGTTGCGCGTGATCGAGGAAGCTTCGAACCGCGAGAGTCGGCAGGCGCGCCTCCGGCCAGACCAGGTGCACCGGACGCTCTGGTGGCGCGATCTCAGGGAAAACTTCGACAAGACGGCCCTGTGTGACCAGTTTTCTGGTCAAATAGCTGAGTGAAACCGTCAACCCGTGACCCGCCTCCGCCAGTGAAATTGCCGAGAGGGCGTCGTTGAGTTCGATCCAAGGCGATACCGTCCTAGTGATCCCTTTCAGCGCGATGCGGTCGGTCGGCATTACGCCGCGAAAGGCGATAATCTGATGCCTTGCGAGATCGTCCGGATGCGCCGGAACCCCGGCACGCGCAAGATAGTCCGGGCTTGCCACCAGCATGTTGCGGACAACCCCAAGTCTCCGTGCGAATAGTCCGCTGTCGGGCAGATCGCCGATACGTACGGCGACATCGATCCCTTCTTCGATCAAATTCACGTTCCGATCCCATAGGTGTACGCAGCCGCGCACCCGGGGATTGGCATTCAAGAACTCGGCAAAGACAGGCACAACCGCCAGCCGGCCAAAGCTCGTAGACGCGGTGATCGCAACACGGCCCTGCGGAACGACCCCGGCGCCGGCCGCCTCGCGCTCTGCTTCGTCCATATCGGCCAACAAGCGATGCGCAGAGTCGCGAAACCGTAGGCCAGCTTCAGTCAGGCTGAGACTGCGTGTGGTGCGTTGAACCAAGCGGACACCCAGCCGCTCCTCCAGACCGGCCAGGATGCGGGTAACCGCTGGTGGAGAGAGGTTAAGCCGCCGCCCGGCCTCAGCAAGGCTGCCAACCGCGGCGATCTCAGTGAATACTTCCAGTTCGCGTAAACGATCCATGATAGTTCCATATTTCGGAATACTGACTGTACTTTTTTCCGCATTATTCAGGTTGGCGCATGGTGGCACAAGAGGGACATCGGAATAGACACCCTTGCCAGGAGGTACTCATGTCTCTCACACGTCGCGCTTTCACTCGTAGCCTGCTGGCCGCTCCGGCGGCGTCGGGCGCGCTTTCGCTCACCGCCCGCTCTTCGGTGGCCAGCACCCTCAGCGTGCCGCCGCCCCGCGCAATCGTTCAGATCGGCCGTTTCACTGTTCATGTTCTGACAGACGGCCACGTTGACCTGCCCTACGGCTTCTTCACCGGCCAGGCGCCCGAGGAGACGGCGGCGCTGGCCACAGCATCACATGTCAACCGCGACGGAGGCACGCTGCGCCTAGGTTTCACGCAATACCTGATCGAAGACGGAGAGCGCCGCATTCTCGTGGACACGGGACCCGCTGGCGGGATTGGTGAGCATACAGGGAAGCTGCCGAGCGCGCTGGAGGCAATTGGTGTAAGCTCAACAGACATCGACGCCGTGATCCTCACACACACGCATTTTGATCACATCTCGGGAGCTATTGCTGGCGGGCGTGCGGTCTATGCCGAGGCAGAGGTCTATGTCGACCGGCGCGATGTCGCGCAGTTCACTGATCCAGCAGCTCGGTCTCGCGCGCCGGATTTCCTGCACTCGTCATACGATGCAACCGCGGGACTTGTGCGTCTTTATCCGCGACTACAACAAACCGAAGGTGATCAGAACATCTTGCCGGGCTTGTCCACGGTCGATCTGAAAGGGCATACGCCAGGGCATATCGGCGTACGGATCGCGGATGCGGGGCAATCGATGCTGATTGTCTCGGATATGCTGTTTCACCCGCTTTTTCATCCCGCCCGCGCGGATATCGGTTTTGTGTTTGAACAGGACCCGGCGGCTGCCGAGGCAATGCGCGCGCAATTCTTCCCAATGGCTGCCGATGATGGCGCGCTAATTGCAGCAACGCATATGCCATTCCCGGGCCTCGGTCGGATCGGCCGCGACGGGGGAACTTTGCGTTGGGTGCCGGAGAACTGGGCCTACTCGTCCTGACAGAAGGCGCGCGAGCACCGCGCGCATCTCTTTGCCTTTCTTACGGAGATATACACATGGCACACGCTTACCATGACATCGCTTTCACGGATGCAGTCAAATCGATCCAGGACCTGCGCGGTAGTCGCGCATCCTATGCACGATTTGAAGATGGCCCGCTGCGCGGCGACCAGATTGGGCCTAATGAGGCTGCATTTATTTCAGCGCGAGACAGTTTCTATATAGCCAGCACAGGCGCAACCGGCTGGCCCTACATGCAGCATCGCGGCGGGCCCACGGGGTTTGTGCGAGTGTTGGATGAACAAACGCTGGGGTTCGCAGATTTTTCAGGGAACAAGCAATATGTCAGCCTGGGCAATATCAAAGGGGACGACCGGGTCTCTTTGTTTTTCATGGATTATGCCAATCGCACACGCCTGAAGATGTTTGGTAAGGCGTCCGAGATTGACCCAGAGAACCACGAGACGCTTTCTAAACTGGCTCTGCCTGGTTACCGCACGCGTGTTGAACGAGGCATCCGGATCAGGGTCGCTGCGCTCGATTGGAACTGCCCTCAGCATATCACTCCCCGCTACACTGAAGAGCAAGTCGCGCAGGTGGTGGAAAAACTCACCACACGCGTTGCTGAACTGGAAGCTCAATTGGCGCAATAGGACCGATAGTGCGCGCGCTTCTACTCCTGCGGTTACTGGTCAAGCCAAGTTGGAGATCCGAGTGGTAGAAAGCGCAGTATGCACTTTGTTCGTGTTTTTTTAAGTTTCGGGCAGAGAAGGGGCATTTGCAAACCAAACGCCTACTTCCCGCATTTAGCGGTCATCTGACAAAAGAGCTTGGATGTTTATACACTCCCGTATTTTAGCACCACTGCAGCATGCCGGGTGTGTACGTGAGAGGGCTGGCCGGAGACGACCCATGTTGCATTCAAATCTACGCATGGTTCCGGCACCCGAAGTCCCCAGGAACAAAGGGCGGCTGATTGGCCAGAAGCGCCCACTTTCACCCCAACATGTTTGGACGGTCCGGGTCGCCTGGTTTTGGCTGGCAAACAGAGGGATTTGGCGCTTGCCAATCTCGTGATCGAGGCTTGGATCAGCAAGGCTCGTATGGCGTCTCTCGAATACCTACTACCCAGTCGCATGCTCACGCCGCCATACGTGTCGACCCGACAATACGCACATCTCCTGAAAGCATGGGTGTTGTCGGTTGGGCTAGACCCGGCGGCCTACGGGACGCATTCAATGAGACCAACCAAGGCTTCGCTGATCTGTGGGAAGACCAGTAACTTGCGCGTAGTTCAGCTTCTGCTTGGCCACACAAAGATGGACGGCACTGTCAGATAGCTCGGCGTTGAGCCAGACGTGCCATGGTCTGTGCGCCGCGCTGCAAAAATCGCTGAAAGCGTGAGATGACTGCTATGAGCCGTACGCGGACATTACACCTCGTATTGCTGTGAGCTAGAAGTTTTCACCTCGGACAATTAGTGGTTTAGCCGGCGTCAGGGCGCCAAGAACCGTTCAAGCACCGCTTCGGTACCTTCGGTCCAAACTAGAGAAAGCCATTTCTCGAATTCGACCGCAAAGCGCGTGTCTGCAAGGTCGCCATAAAGAGCCCGCTGTGCGAGCCATACTGACGGTGTGGTGCGAGCCAAGTCTGCCGCCTGCGTCAGGGCTGCCCAGTTTGGATCGTTTGGCTCAATCACCGAACCATCTTCACGCGTTCCGGCGCACATACGCGCCCAGAAAGCCTCCGCCAGCGCAAGCCCGCTTACCCCGGCATCAGCCGCAAGGGCGTCGCGCACCGAGGGCAGCAGAAACCCCGGATGCCGCGATGATCCATCGAAGGCCACACGCCGGTTGGTGTCATGAATTGCTGTGTTCGCGAAGCGCGTTGTCACCTGCGCTAAGTATTCGGCGGCGGAGGTTCCGGGGACCGCCTGGACGTAAGGCGTGATCTCATCGTTCTGGGTCTGGTGGAAGAAGGCAGCGACTTTCTGATGAGACATCGAATCCGCGATTGTCTGCAGGCCCAGAAGTTCGCCAACATTCGCCAGCAACTGATGTCCGCCATTCAAGATGCGCAACTTCATCGCCTCAAAAGCGTGTACGTCGGAAGTCATGGTGACGCCGACATCCTCCAACGGGGGGCGGCCGGCGCAGAACGTGTCCTCGATGACCCATTGCCGGAAGTTCTCATGCGTCACGGGCGCGGTGTCCTCGATCCCGAATGAGCGGGCGAGCGCAATTTCTTTCGGTCCGGTTGCCGGCACGATGCAATCGACCATCGAGTTGGGAAAGGCACCATTCCGGTCGATCCAGTCCGCAAGGCTGCTGTCTGTAGCACGCGCCAGTGTAACCACCGCGTTGCGCGTGATCGTGCCGTTGCCCTGAAGGTTGTCGCAACTCAAGACAGTGAACGGCGCGCATCCCGCGGCTTTGCGCATCTTGAGTGCAGCGACGACCGCCCCAAAAACCGTGACTGGCGCTTCGGGGTGTTCGATGTCATGGGCGATGTCGGGATGCGACATGTCAAATCCGTTCTCCGGGCCAAGAAAGTATCCGCCTTCCGTCACCGTCAGCGCGACGATGTGAATTGAGGGCGCGTTCATGGCTTTGATCAACGGCGCGTTTCCTGGCTCAACCGGCAGAAAGTCGACCATGGCCCCGGTGACTTCAACCGCGATGTCCCTGGGGTCGAGCTCGATTAAGGTGGTCAGGTAATCCTGCTTCCGAAGCTTGTCGCGCATAACCGCATCGCCCGGTCGCACCCCTGCGCCGATAATGGCCCAGTCCAGTGCCTTACCGGCCTGCATCAGGCGATGCAGATACCATGCTTGGTGCGCGCGGTGGAAATTTCCCAGACCGACATGGATGATACCGGGTGTAAGCGCGCTCCGATCGTAGGCAGGGCGGAGTACCTTCGTGGGGAGGTCACGTAGCGTCCGGTCGCTGAGTTTGATCAGCGGTGCTTGGCGGGTATCAGCTCGCATCAGCTCATCCAGTTTCCGCCATCGACATTGTAGGTCTGAGCGACGATGTACTCCGCCTCGTCTGAGGCCAGGAACACCGCCATCCCGGTAAGATCTTCGGCGCGCCCCATACGCCCATACGGCACTGCTTCGCCGACCTCCTTCTTCTTCTGACCCGGGGCTTTGCCTTCATACTTGGCGAAGAACGCATCCACCCCGTCCCAATGTGCGCCGTCTACCACACCGGGCGCGATCGCGTTCACATTGATGCCGTGCGCAATCAGGTTGAGCCCGGCCGATTGCGTCAGCGAAATCACAGCTGCCTTGCTCGCGCAGTATACGGCCACAAGTGGCTCGCCTCGCCGCCCGGCCTGCGAGGCCATGTTTATGATCTTGCCCTTCACGCCATGCGCAATCATGTGGCGCGCCACGGCCTGCAAGGTGAACAGTGTTCCAGCCACGTTTATATCGAACACGCGCTGGTAGTCGCTCCGATCAATCTCGACTATGGGCGCGGCTGAAAATATGGCTGCATTGTTAATCAGGATGTCGATCGGCCCGAAGGCTTGTGATGTGTCAGCAATGGCGCGCTCAATACTGTCCTGATCTGTGACATCCATCCGCACGGCCAAAGCTGCCGGACCAATCTCCGCTGCCGATGCTTCAGCTTGCGCACTGTCGACGTCGCAAAGAGCAACCCGGGCACCTTCAGCTACATAGCCCTTTGCAAACGCCAACCCGATCCCCCGGGCTGCGCCTGTGATAAGGGCGGTTTTTCCCGCGAGACGCGTCATGGCATCCGAAGCCCCTGCGCATCAAACCGATGCAGCTGATCCGTTTGTGGCGAGATAAAAATTGTATCGCCATGATTGGCAGAGATGTCTCCGGTGACCCGAACCGTGAGCATGTCGGCCAGCCCAGTTTCATGCACATGGATGAACGTATCCGAGCCCAGGTGTTCGGAGACGCCCACGACACCTTTCCAAAGGCCTTCGCTCTTGCTCACGTCGCAATGCTCCGGTCGGATGCCTACAGTGGTCGCACCGTGTTTCTTGGCCTCATCCCCCTTGATAAAGTTCATCTTTGGCGAGCCGATAAAGCCTGCTACGAACTCATTTCTGGGATTGTGATACAGCTCCAGCGGGCTGCCGACCTGCTCGATCACGCCCGCCTGCAGGACCACGATCTTGTCGGCCATCGTCATCGCCTCAACCTGATCATGAGTGACATAGATCATCGTTGTCTTCAGACGTTTGTGCAGCTCGCTGATCTCAAGGCGCATCCCGACCCGCAGCGCTGCATCGAGGTTGGAGAGTGGCTCATCAAAAAGAAATGCTGCCGGTTCCCGGACAATCGCCCGTCCGATCGCAACCCGCTGCCGCTGACCGCCTGAAAGCTGACCCGGGCGACGGTCGAGGTAGTCGGTGAGGTTCAGCACCTGCGCGGCGCCTTCGACGCGGCTATCAATCTCCGCCTGCTCGAGCTTGGCCATGCGCAGCGGGAACGCAATGTTCTTGCGCACCGACATATGCGGGTAAAGCGCGTAGGACTGAAACACCATCGCCAGTCCGCGTTTGGCTGGCGGCACTTCTGTGGCGTCCGCGCCATCGATTTCAATTTGACCGCTGGTGATATCCTCCAAGCCTGCGATCAGCCGCAATAAAGTGGACTTTCCGCAGCCCGACGGTCCGACAAAGACGGTGAACTCGCCATCCTCGATGGTCAGGTCCAGCGGTGGAATGACCTGCACATCGCCGAAGCTCTTGGTCACGGACTTGAGTTGAATGCGTCCCATGGGTCAGTTCCTTATTTCACGGCGCCGAAGGTGAGGCCGCGGACGAGTTGTTTCTGGCTGAACCAGCCAAGGATTAGGATCGGTGCAATGGCCATTGTCGACGCCGCACTGAGCTTGGCAAAGAACAGACCTTCAGGGCTGGAATAGCTGGCAATGAACGCGGTCAGCGGAGCAGCATCGACGGCCGTGAGGTTGAGTGTCCAGAATGCCTCGTTCCAGGCGAGGATGAAGTTCAAAAGAACAGTGGAGGCGATGCCGGGCACTGCCATTGGGGTCAGCACATACAGGATTTCTTCCTTCAGCGTGGCGCCGTCCATCCGTGCAGCTTCCAGAATTTCTCCCGGGATTTCGCGGAAGTAGGTGTAAAGCATCCAGACGATGATCGGCAGGTTGATCAGCATGATCACCATCACCAGACCAAACCGGCTGTCGAGAAGCCCCAGATTGATGAAGAGCAAATAGATCGGATACAGCACGCCGACCGCCGGCAGCATCTTCGTGGACAGCATCCACAGCAGGATGTCCTTTGTGCGCTTGGAGGGAACGAACGCCATGGACCATGCCGCGGGCACCGCGATGATGATGCCGAGCAGTGTCGAGCCCCCTGCGATGATCACCGAGTTCCAGAGAAACCGCATGTAATCGGAGCGTTCCTGCACGATGCTGTAGTTCTCCAGCGTCCAGTCGAAGCCTAAGAAGATCGGTGGGCTGGCGATGGCCTGTGCCTCGGTTTTGAACGAGGTCAGGATCGTCCAGAGGATCGGAAAGAAGATCAGCAATCCGACCGCCCAGGCAATTGCCGTGTTGATCATCTTGCGGTTTGCGGTGACAGCGCGGGCCATGGTCAGTTCCTCCTCACGCGTCCAGGTTCTTGCCGACGATGCGCATCAGGAAGATCGCAACGATATTGGCGAGGATGATGGCGTAGACACCGCCTGCGGACCCAAGCCCCACATTCTGGCTTTCCAGCACGCGCTGGAAGATCAGGTAGGTGAGTGTGCGGGTTCCGAATGCACCGCCGGTGGTTACAAAGATCTCGGCAAAGATCGACAGCAGGAAGATCGTCTGGATCAGGATCACAATCGTGATCGCGCGGCTCAGATGCGGCAGAATAATGTGCCAGAAGCGGTTGAGCGGTGATGCGCCATCCATCTCTGCGGCTTCCAGTTGCTCGCTGTCGAGCGACTGGATAGCCGTCAGAAGGATTAGCGTCGCAAACGGCAACCATTGCCACGAAACGATCATGATGATGGAGGTCATAGAAGCCTCCGACAACCACGAGATCGGTTCAGCCCCGAAGAAGCGCCACAGATGCGCCAGCAGGCCGTTCACCGGATCCATGAACATGTTTTTCCAGACCAATGCAGACACGGTCGGCATCACGAAGAACGGGGCGATCACAAGAATGCGCACTACACCCTGTCCCCACATCGGTTGATCGAGCAGCATGGCGAGAAGGATGCCAAGAACCACCGTGATCAGGAGCACTCCGCCAACGATCACCAGGGTTGCCTGAACCGCGGGCCAGAAGGCACTGGAGGATACAAACCGCACGTAGTTCTCAAAGCCAACCCATCCCAGGTCGCCACCGCGCAGCGGCAGGTATTTCTTGAAGGAGAAGTAGAGCGTCATCGTCAGGGGCACCAGCATCCAGCCCAGAAGCAGGATAACGGCGGGGGCCATCATCAGGCGCGCTGCGGATCGAGAGTGTTGGGTAGCCATGACGCAAGACCTCTCTGTTCAGGCAAGATACAGCCTGCGAGAAAAACGCGGGTTCAGAAAGAAGGGTGCGGGGGGCAGTGGGGTTGCCCGCCCGCTGGGGAGGGAGGCCTCAGTAACCTGCGGCTTCCATTTCTTCAGTGGTGATGGCTTGCGCTTTCGCGAGCGCCTCATCCACCGATTGCTGGCCAGCGTAGACCGCCGAGAACTCCTGGCTCACCTGCGTGGCGATACCGGCAAATTCAGGGATCGCCACAAACTGGATGCCCACATAGGGGACCGGATCGACCGTCGGGTTGGTCGGGTCAGCGGCATTGATGGAGTCCAGTGTCTTCTGCGCAAACGGCACTGCCTGATATTCAGCCGTCTCATACAGCGATGTCCGCGCGCCCGGCGGAACGTTCGCCCAGCCTTCGTTGGCAGCCACCAGCTCGATATAGGCTTTCGACGTGGCCCATTCGATGAACTGCTTGGCTTCCGCTTCCTGCTGAGTTCCTGCGGGGATCGCCAGAGCCCACGCCCAGAGCCAGTTGGCACGTCTGTCGACGCCATCCTTGTTCGGCGCGAGTGCAAAACCAACTTTGTCCGCAACGGTCGAGTCACTTGGGTTGGTTACAAAGGAAGCCGCCACTGTGGCATCGATCCACATGCCGCACTTGCCCTGTTGGAACAGCGACAGGTTCTCGTTGAAGCCATTGGTAGCGTATCCCGCGGGGCCTGACTCAGCCATCATATCGACAAAGAAGCTCAGCGCCTCTTTCCACTGCGGCTGGTCGAACTGCGCCTTCCAGTCTTCGTCGAACCAACGTGCGCCGAAAGAGTTGCCAGTAACCGTGATAAAGGCTCCGCCTTCGCCCCAGCCGGCCTTGCCGCGCAGGCAGATGCCGTTGATGTCATTGTCGCGGTCCGTCATCGCAGCGGCGGCTTCGCGGATGAACTCCCAGGTGGGCGCATCGGGCATTTCGAGTCCGGCGGCCTCCATCAGGTCGGTTCGGTACATCACCATGGAGCTTTCGCCATAGAAAGGCGCGGCATATAAAGTGCCGTCATGGCTCAATCCATTCCGCATGGCAGGCAGGATGTCGTCAACGTCGTAGTCATCGGACAGGCCGGTCAGCGGAACCAGCCAACCGTTGGCACCCCAGATCGGGGTTTCATACATGCCGATGGTCATAATATCGAACTGACCGCCCTTGGTCGTGATGTCGGTTGTCACGCGCTGGCGCAGGACGTTCTCTTCCAGCGTCACCCACTCAACCTCAATCCCGGTCTGTTCGGTGAATTGATCAGTGTATCCCTGCATCCGGATCATGTCGCCGTTATTCACGGTCGCGATGGTTAAAGATTGGGCATGGGCCGATGCGGTCGCTGCGACAGTAAGCGCAGTCGCCGCACGAAGTGCGTTCTTTAAGTACATCCGTTTCCTCCCTGAAGCTTGGATGTTGTGGAGGTACGGTAATGCGGAACTTGTCGCGGCGTCAACAAAAACTTTACGCGCGATAAGTTTTTGCTAGGCAGACTCGCGCAAGATCAACCTGGCCGGAAACAGCGTTTCGGTGCGGTGACCGAATTTCCCTCCACTTTCAATCAAATGCACCAAAGTCTCTACGCTCCTGCCCGCCACATTGTCGTAGTCGTGCGCAGCGGTTGTAAGAGCCGGACAGGTAAACCGGGAGAAAGGATGGTTGTCGTTCGAGGCGACACGAAGCGCACAATCCTTATTCCGTCCAACCCGAACTCCAAGCTCGTAGCACGCCGACAGAAGCCCGATTGCTAGACGATCATTACTGCACAGAACCGCGTCCGTCCTAAGCTCATTGCGTTCAAGCATTTTGACTGCGCCAGCGCGTCCGATCTCTTCGAATGCCCAGCCTTCGCCCTCGACCTTTATCACTTGCGGCTCGAAACCCAGTCGGCCCATCATGTGGAGATACGCCGTGCGTCGCTTGTTTGCGTTCGGATTTGCGGGGGTCCGCATTTCAAAAAAAGCCGGAGCTTCCCCCGTGCGAGTTAGATATTCAACCGTCTGAGATACAAAGCTAAAATTGTCCGACCCCACAAAGGCCGCACCGATCCCGTCAAGATTACTGTCGAACAATACAGTCGGGACATCGCGGCAAAATCGTTCGATATACGCCTTATCCGAAGCACGCCCGAGAGGCGCAAGGAGCACGCCTGCAGGCTTCAGTGATCTGAGACCGTCAAGTATCTCATTTTCCAGCCTTGGCTCGCCGTAAGAGCTGAAAAGCGTTGGCCGAAATCCGGCGGCAATACAGCCCTGCTCCAGATATCGCGCAATTTCTGCGAAGAAGGGATCCGCAAGGTATGGCACAACGATTCCGACATTCTTGGTCAGCTTGCGATTCTGGTTGATGGCAAAGATGTTCGGGCGATAGTCAAACTTTTCGAGCGCCTCCTCGATCCGCGCCCGCGTGGTGGCGCGCACACTGTCGGGATCGTGGAAGTACTTGGACACCGTTGGTCGGGAAATACCGCTTAGTGCCGCGAACTCCTCCATATTCTTGATTTTGGTCATTTTGGACGATCTGCGTCCCCGCGCTCTCGAACTTAACGGTCCCTTCATAATCTTTACGCGCGCAAATAAATCAAGTGAATTCCCGAAAGATGACACGCTTGGGTATTGGCGTGGATAGATGGATTGGACAAGTATGCCGCTAATACAGGAGCCGTTAGGTCATCGACTGCTTTCGGCGCAGATCGCGGGTGCGATAGGGAATTTTGAATACGGGTCTTCTGTACCTGAAAATGCTGAGGAATTGCCTCTGGTCCGACTTGATTGCCTGTTCATCCGCGATCTGGACAACTGCCACCTTCTTTGTGGCTGGAGAAAACTTCTCCTCCTGAAGTACTTCGTTTGTCCATTCGAAGCGGTTGACTGCTTGCCTATCCACGGGGCCGCTCCGTTCCTGCAACCTTGTGCTCGACCGTGGGGTAGGGGAGGCAAGCACCTCTCTTTGACAGCGTTTCGCCAGTTGCAGATGCCGCTGCATAGTTGTTCTTCTTGCTCGGACAGATTTGAGCGGTGGTATCAGGTTAGCAAGCGGGAATTATAAGGCTCGCTGCGCTCTCACAGTATTACGACCAACGGCACACCCTGACGAACTTCAAGAAATGACCAAATGGAACGGGTGATCCGGTTCGAGTGCTCCATGTTTCTGAACAGGTGGATTTGCAGATCGACATCCCATTCGGACCGGCCTGTTCGCACAAGAAACCCACTGTCGAGGTCGGGCTTCACCAAGCTCTTTGGCAGCCACGCGACTCCGTCGCCCGCGCGCGCGCGCATGCGCAACGCGCCTGCCATCGAGTTCTCATATACGACCCTTAGGCGGGAAAGGAGGCGGTTTTCATGCAGCAACGGGTCGAGGTGGGCGGTGATGGGCGCTGACTCTCCAAATCTTAGAAAAGGCATTTGAACGCCCTGATCCTCGAAGCTGAACACTGGCTGACCTTGGGAGTCTGGCTTGCAAACCGGGATCAACTTGTCCTCGCCGATTACAATCGACTCCCCCAAATCCTCAGGCTTCTGCGCTTGAGAAGTGTAGCCGATGACGAAATCCACATCACCGTTTCGAAGATCGCGCATGCAGATGGTCAGGTCGTCGGCCCGAAGGCGGGACAGGAAGGGCCCGTAGCTTTCTTCCAGGGATTGCAGCCAGGTGGGATAGAACCGCCACCCGATTGAATGCTGCGCGGCGAAGGTCACAACGTATTTGTCAGGCAGTGACTGCGCCTCACGGATCTGGCTTCGCTCTTGCTCAATCCTCGACAAAGCCTGCATCCCCGCTTCAAGAATTTGCTCGCCAGCCTGTGTCAGTCGAACAGGTTGATGCGAGCGATCCACCAGCGAAGTTCCCACCCAGGCTTCCAGCGTATGGATGCGACGACTGAAAGCTGGCTGGCTCAGGTTCGCAAGAGCAGCGGCCTGGGAGAAATTGCCAGTTTGCTGAAGCCTTTCGAGATCCCGAAATAACAAAACGTTCATTAATTTAGCATAATGCAAGTTTTGCATAATGCCATTCAAACATAGCATTGGATCGGCTCACGTACGTCGCTCAAGCTGAGGTCACCGAGATTTTCAGCAGGGCTTATTATGTCAGACGTCCAAACACTGCAGCGCGGAACCACAAGAATCGACTTCGACAGGTTTCCGCGTACGTCGCTATGCCACCAACCGACCCCGATCGAAGCCATGCCGAGACTCAGTGAGCTTCTTGGCGGACCATCTTTGTTTGTGAAGCGCGACGACTGTACCGGGCTTGCCATGGGGGGGAACAAGACCCGGAAATTGGAGTTTCTGGTTGGAGATGCGCTGCAGCAAAACGCCGATATCCTTGTCACCCAGGGGGCTGTGCAGTCAAACCACGTGCGCCAGACGGCAGCCGCGGCGTGCAAAGTAGGCATGAAATGCCACGTGCTGCTGGAACGGCGCGTGCCCGACCGCGATGCAAGCTACGAAGAAACGGGCAATGTCCTTTTGGACAATCTGTTCGGGGCCTCCTACGATTTCCGGCCCTCCGGTCTCGATATGAATGGCGAAGCCGAGGCTGTGACAGAAGACCTGCGCGCCGAGGGACAGCGTCCGTATTTCATCCCCGGAGGTGGCTCCAATGCGATCGGCGCACTTGGGTATGCAAACTGCGCTCAGGAAATTGCCGATCACTCACGAGACACTGGCCAGCACTTTGACTGGCTGGTGATGTCTACCGGCAGTACCGGAACGCATGCAGGCCTCGTCGCCGGTTTCGCGGCGATCGGGTATGACTTGCCCGTGATGGGGGTCAGTGTCCGGCAACCGCGCGAACGGCAAATGAACGCAGTACATGCGCTGACGCAAAAAACGCTTGCCAAACTCGGAGCGGAGGGGGTGCCGCTGAGCAGAATTCTCGTCGACGACGGCTATGTCGGCGATGGTTACGGAATTCCCGCAGAAAGTACCCTTGAGGCAATACGCCTAACGGCGCGGCAGGAAGGCCTGCTTCTGGACCCGGTGTACTCGGCCAAGGGCATGGCCGGCTTGATCGGTATGGTCAGGCAAGGTTTCTTTAAGCCAACCGACAGTGTTCTGTTTCTGCATACAGGCGGGTCTACGGCCCTATTCGCATACCAAGAGCAACTGCTCGCATCCCTAAACTGAACGACCCCATCCAATGCGGGCATCTACCAACAGAGGAGACTCCCATGAAATACGAGTTAAAAACCCTAGCGCTTGCGGCAACTGTCAGCGCGCTTGCGCTGCCGGCAATTGCGTCGGAAGAAGTTAAAATCGGCGTTCCGTCCTGGACTGGTGCGCAAGCCATCGCGCATGTCCTTGGCGAGGTTGTAACGTCCCGGATCGGTGGAACAGTCGAATATGTCCCCGGCAACAACGCGACGATCTTCCAGGCCATGGACCAGGGCAAGGGTGACATTGACGTCCACCCCGACGTCTGGCTTCCCAACCAGGAAAGCTTCACCAAGAAATACGTGGATGAGGCCGGCACTGTAACGCTGTCGTCGAACCCTTATGAGGGCAACCAGGGCTTCTGCGTGTCGAAGGACTTCGGCGCCAAAATGAGCATCACTGATATCGCCGACTTGGGCCGCCCTGACGTTGCTGCTGCGATGGACAGCGATGGCAACGGTCTTGGCGAGATGTGGATCGGTGCGCCGGGCTGGGCATCCGCCAATGTGAACGAAGTCAAGGTGCGCGACTATGGCCTTATGGATTTCGTTGAGCCGATCCGCGCCGAAGAAAGCGTCAAGACGGCACGGATCAAGGACTCCATCGCCAAGGGCGAGGGATATGCGTTCTACTGCTACAAGCCTCACGCCGTGTGGTTCATGTTCGATGTAGAAATGCTGACCGAACCGACATACGACCCCGAGAAATACGTCATGGTGCAGCCGTCCGACGATCCTGATTGGTTCAACAAATCCATGGTCGCGACCAAGGACGCACTGAAGGAAGTGCAGATTGCATGGTCGAACTCGCTTGTCGATCGCTCTCCGGCCATTGCCGAATTCTTCACAAACTTTGCTCTGACCGCGGACGACGTGAGCCAGCTGGCGTTTGAGATCAGCGCCAATGGACGCGAACCGTCAGAGGTTGCGGCCGAGTGGGTCAATGCCAATTCTGACCGCGTTGACGCGATGCTTGGGCTTTAATCCAAAACAACTGTGCGCGGCGCCGGACCCTTTGGCGCCGCGATCATCCAGACATCTGCCGGGCCAGACCGCATGACCGCTGACGATACCGTTATAGAAATCTCGAACGTCTGGAAGATTTTCGGAGACCGGCAACAGGACGCGCTAAAAGCCATTCTCGAGCGTGGGCTTTCGAAAGCTGAGGTCCTTTCGGAGTTCAACGCTGTCGTTGGCGTGGCGAATGTTAGCCTTGAGGTTAATCGCGGCGAGATTTTCTGCGTCATGGGTCTTTCAGGCAGCGGCAAGTCCACGCTGGTACGGCATTTCAACCGCTTGCTCGAGCCGACCTCGGGCAAGATAGAGATCGAAGGAACAGACGTGATGGCGCTCGGGCCGAAAGACCTGCAGCGGTTTCGGAACCAGAAAATCGGGATGGTGTTCCAAAACTTCGCACTGATGCCTCACAGGTCGGTGCTGGACAATGTGGCGATGCCGCTGGAAATCCGCCAGATCGCAAAAAACGAACGCATGCGGCAGGCTGCTGCCATTCTAGACATCGTTGAACTGGGCGCCTGGGGTTCGAAGTTTGCACATGAGCTCTCCGGTGGCATGCAGCAGCGCGTCGGCCTCGCGCGCGCGCTGGCGGCAAACCCGGATGTGTTGCTGATGGATGAGCCATTTTCTGCGCTCGACCCTCTTATCCGACGCCAGTTGCAGGATGAGTTCATCCGTCTGTCCAAGATCCTAAAAAAGACCACAGTTTTCATTACACATGACCTTGACGAGGCTGTCAGGATCGGTGACCGCATCGCCATTATGCGAGACGGCAAGATGGTCCAGATTGGTACCGCCGAAGATATCGTCATGCACCCTGCAGACGACTATGTCGCCGACTTCGTCGCGGGGATCTCACGGCTAAAGGTCGTTCATGCCCACGCGGTCATGCAGCCAATGGAGGGTTTTGTGGCGGCGCACGGACCACTTCCGGCCGACGCGCCCCGTGTGGACGGGAATGAAACTCTCAGCAACCTGATCAACTTGGCGATCGACGACCAGAAGCCGATCCTCGTCGAGATCGACAGCAACGACGCAGGCGTGATCACACGCGCCGATCTGCTGCGGACGGTCATTGAAGGGACAGAGGTATCATGAAAGACGAAACCATTAATCCTCTCGAAGATACCGAAAGCGCAGCAGCTCTGGCCTATGCAGAGGAGCGGAAAGAGAACATCCGCAAATTCGTGCGAACCAGTCCGGACTATTACATCCGGAATTTCGACAAGATCGGAGAGTCCGCACGCTTCACCCCGACCTTCAACTTCTTCGCCGGATTGTTCGGACCGATTTGGTTTGGAGCCCGCGGTCTCTGGTCATGGGCGCTCCCATTCCTGATCATAGAGGCTCTGGCGCTTGTGCAGATATCCCGGGGTCTTTTCGGCGATCTGGCAGCAGATGCGATGGCGCGGATTGAGTCTATTGAAGGCACTCTGGAGCTGCGCCGTCAGCAATTGGCGGCCGCTATCGAGTCTGGGTCCGACCGGGTTGATGCATTCAGGCGTACGGTCGAGTCACTCGAGGCAAATATCGGCGGCATCCGTGCTGAAGCCGAGGCTCTTGCCGCAGAAGGGCCAACCATTGCGCTGACAGGTCTGGGCATCCTGCTTGCGGCGAAACTTGCGCAGGCGGTGGTGGCAAACTGGGCCTTGGAAGCGCGCTTTTCCGATTGGCTGTCAGACCGCTCCATCCGGTCGGGCATGCCTGTGTCTCAGATTGTCTTCAGTGCGGTTTTCATGGCGCTGATGGTTACGGCGGCGATGCTGCACTACAGTTTCCCGGGCCAGTTCTCGCTTTTGAGTGATTTCCCGACCGATCCCGATATCCGACTTGTGAGCATCGAGTGGGTGGAGGCGTTCTTCAACTGGGCCGTCCTGAATGGCGAGGCGCTGTTCGATGGGATTACGTACGGGATCCGGCTGGTCCTCGACGCGCTGGAGCTTGTTTTTGTCAGCACCCCGTGGATTGTGATCGCGTCGCTGATCATTCTGCTCACGTGGCTGACTGCTGGTGTTCGGATGGCGATCTACTCTGGCGCATTTCTCGCCTATATGGGCTTGCTTGGTTTCTGGGAAAAAGCAATGACCACGCTGGCGCTGTTGGGCACGGCGGCGTGTCTGTCAATTATCATCGGAATTCCGTTGGGTATGTTTGCTGCCCGCCGTCCGCGGTTCTATTCCTTCATTCAGCCCATCATGGACTTCATGCAGACGATGCCCGCCTTTGTTTTCATGATCCCAGTGATCGCGTTTTTCGGGACCGGTAAGCCAGCGGCAGTCGTCACAACGATGATCTTTGGCGGAACCCCGGTTGTTCGTCTTACGGTGCTGGGGTTGCGCGGCGTGCCTGAAAGCGTGCGCGAGGCCGCGATCAGTTTCGGGGCAAACAAATGGTACTTGCTTACCAAGGTTGACCTGCCATTGGCTGCTCCTTCGATCAGGGCTGGGATCAATCAGACGATCATGCTCTCGCTAGCTATGGTGGTCGTTGCTTCGCTAATCGGCGCGAAGGGGCTCGGAGAGGACGTTCTGGAAGCGCTGCAATATGCGAATGTCGGGCAGGGGATCCTCGCGGGCTTCTCGATCCTCTTTTGCGCGATGATCCTTGACCGCATCGTGCAGGGCCAGCGCAAGTGAGGCCTCTCGTTTTCGTCCATGGCTTCATGGGCGGAAGTGATCAATGGAAGCTGCAGGCGCCATTGGCAGACACGCGTGAGCTGATTTGCGTCGATTTGCCCGGCTTTGGCCGTAACGCCCATTTGGCACCGGTGTCGACCATCCGGGATTTCGCAGAATGGGTCCTGCAAGAGTTGTCGAGCCAAGGCGTCGAGACGTTCGATCTGCTCGGTCATTCTATGGGAGGCATGATCGCGCAGGAGATGGCGCATCTTGCGCACGACAGGATCGAAAGGCTGATACTTTACGGCACTGGCGCAGAGGGCGTCCTTCCCGGCCGGTTCGAGCCTATTGAAACATCAATGGCGCGCGCGCAGGCGGATGGCGCTGCCGCAACAGGCAAGCGGATCGCGGCCACATGGTTTCTGGACCTGGATGCGGCTCCGGAATACGCAGGCTGTGCCGAAATTGCAGCCCTTAGTACTTTGCCCGCAATCCTAGCGGGGCTTGCTGCAATGCGGGACTGGTCCGGCGAGCAATACCTCTCCGAGATACGCGCGAAAACGCTTGTTCTCTGGGGTGATAAGGACCGCACCTATGCATGGCCGCAGATCGAGACGCTTTGGAAGAAGATCCCCGACGCGCATCTCGCAGTTATCCCGGAGAGCGCGCATGCAGTTCACCTTGAGCGGGCCGCTTTGTTCAACCAGATCGTTACCATGTTCTTGGAAAAAACCGGCACCAGACCCGGGAGCGGCTCTGGTCGGTGAATGGAATAAAGCAGACCTGGCAGGGAAGACCGTTGAGGTCCCTGTCCATCGCGCCGAATTCCAGTTCTACCCTGCGCGCGCCTGTTCCACCGCGAGGCGCGCCACGCAGACGGCCACGCCGATTGAACTGGTCCAGCGCAGCTACTGTCGGCTGGATGCACCCGATCTTCTCTCTCGCGTCCCCAGGATCAGGTCATGCACCCAAACCCGGGTCGCGATCCGAAAGGCTGATGCCGAGCTTCTTAGATGCGCCCTAACAGCGTGGCCCATTTTGCCGGTCTCGCCGTGTGTTCAGGGGGTGTACCAGATCGGCGAGGAGTAGGCGCGATCCTGCACCGTCATCAGCACCTCAGGTGGCATTGTGATCCCGAACCGCTTCGCGTCGTAGGCCGTCCAGCGTGGCGTGGGTATCTCGATGGCGCGTACGTAATAAAACGCGCGCTGCTGTGGATCAAAATCCGGGTCCTCCCAGTGCGCATGCAGAAGTGGTTCTCCAATAGAGTTGGTGTAGCTGGCATCGGCAAGGTCCACAGTGCTGCCAACCGCTGTGTTGCAACGGCGATTTTCGATCGATCGATCGTCGGAACAGGCAACGTCGTATATGCGTTCCTCCGTGCTGCCATCAGCATTGAGCCACCCCTTACTGATCTGAACGCGATCAAGATTAGCGCCATCTGGATCGCGCAAGGCGCGGATCATGCACTTTGGTGACATGCCACTGGGTGCGCTTGACAAGTCCCCGCCCATTGGTACGCCGCGCGCATAGCCCTGATTGGCGAAATCGGGACGCTGGACTTCATCGGGTCGGAAATCCCAGCCACCGAAAATCCGCACGCTCAGGCGGGTTCCGGTGCTGGCGTAGACCTCTTTGCGGGCCATGGCGTCGAAGATTTCTTCGCGCGTATTTTCTCTCGCCCACACCGCGACCAGTCCTGACGCGCCCAATTGCCAGTTGCTGACAATCACATCGCCGGTGTTTGAATCACGCAGAAACGGTTCCTTGTACCGCGTGGGCGAGGGCTCTTCGCTGGGGAGCTTGCCGAAATAGTTCTCCTCGCGCGTGGTCGTCATGCTGACATGGTTGTCGGTGCTGCCGATCATGCCGTACTTGAAGGGATTGACCCCAAGCGTGTCCTCAAGGCGGAGTCCGTTCATCAATGTAGACCGGGCGTATTCGTACTGCAGCATCCAGTCTTCCTTGGGGTTCCCAAAGGAGTCGCCAAAGTCCCAGTTCTCGAAGTCCGCAAATTCGTCATTGGGCGAAAGCAGCGGATGTGTCTCCCCATCTCCCTTTTCCTGGGTGACCTCCATCAGAGGTTCCCAACGTGCGCGCCGCGCGGCGTAGTCGCTGATCATATCGCTGCCTTTGATGACGTCCGCGTACATCTGGCCATTGCTGATGTTGCCGTTATGGGGGATCGCGAGTATCCGGCCCCCAGTATTCTGTTCGTATGCGGCCATGAACTCCCATAGCTTCTCGGGATCACCGCTATCGAAGGTGCTGAACGGAAGGACCTGTTTCACGCGATCGGGTCCGTCGCGAAAGATCACGACCCGGTGTAAGTTGGCCCCTGCCGGTCCAGAGCCGTCTTTCCCGGTGCTGATCGTTGACCACTCGTACCCGTTGAGTGCGGTAAAGGTTCCGGGCTGGTTGTATCTTTGGGCCGTGTCGACAACATCATCCCAGACGGATCGGGTGACTTTTGGGTCTTCGAATCTTGGAACTCCGGTCGTGAAGTCGTTCTGCATGGAGACAACGGTTTGCCATGCGTCTTCCGGGCTCCCGTTCATGCTCGCGTACCACTCCTTGCCGATGTCGGTCGCGAGCAGGGCGGGGTTTGCCTCATTGAGCAGCTTGGCAATGCCGATGTTCGCTTTGTCCGAAAAGTTGTCGTTGCTCGTTTACAGGAGATTCCAGGACGTCGCAGAAATCTAAGAGCGCCAGACCAGCTAAAGTGAACGGTACCTGATCCGACACACAGAAAAAGATCTGTCGAATAAGGAACAAGCTCTTTGACGACAGGGCTGACTTCGGCGGTCTGTTTATCGTTTTTGAACCGGGCTCGGACGCTATTTCGATGGTGCGGCTGCATATGCGGTGAACGTCACGCCAATCAGAAGCTGGATTGCAGAAATGGCGAAATACAGGTCAACGTGAAAGCCGCGGACCCTTGAGGTCCGCGGCGTTTTCTAGGGTTTGCGCTCTGTGGTGGCGTCAGGCCAGTGCCAAAGCATCGTCAATCATCGTGACGTCGGCTTCCGTCAGCATCAGGTCGTTGGTGCCTTCTCCCCAGACAGTAGCGATTAGTTCTCCGGTGTCTGCAACGTTGATCTTGGTAAACACCTGGTCGTGATCCGCGTAGTGCGCCGTGACATAAGTGAAGTCCAGATCGCTGGTATCGGTCACGTTTGCCCCGTATTCGCCCGCGGTCGAAACCGCAATCTTGTCGGCGCTCTGGAAGTCCGAGACCTGGGTGTCGCCACCCTCGAAAACGAAGGTGTCGGCACCTTCATCGCCGTGAAAGACCACGCCGGACCCGCTCCGATTGATCACCATGTCGTCGCCAGCGCCGGCATAGAAGTAAGCATCGTCAATGTCGACATCGATGAGGTCCGCACCAGAGGAGCCGTTTGTGCCATACGGTACTTCAGTGCTCATGGCATTCCATGTTCCGTGGTCGCCTTGATACTGGAGTGAAAGATCGCTGGCCGACAGGGTCGCGTTCTCTACGGTCAGCACCGTCTCCCCGGTGGCGGCAAGCGATACAACCGTATCCGCACCGACATGCGAAACGTTCAGGTCCTCGATACCGTTGATGGATGTAGCCTGCGCTCCGAACGTCGTTCCGGTGTTAAAGACCAACGTGTCCTCGATGGCGTAATCTGTCACGACCGCGGAACCGCTCCCGCCCATAACAAAGACATCGGCCCCCGCATTACCGGTTAGGGTGTCTACGCCGCCCGAGCCGCCGCTAAGCAGATTTGCCCCATCGCTGCCGGCGATGTCGTCATTACCGGCGCTGCCCACAATGTTCTCGATTTCGTAGAGTTGTTGCGTCGCTGTTGTGCCATCGAACGTCACCTGGGCGGTGGAGTAGACCATGTTGTCGTAGTTGCTGTCGACTGTAGCAGAGAGATCCACGGTGACACCGTCAGCATCGTAGAAGGCTGCGGTGTCATTACCATCCCCGCCAAAGAGATCGTCTGCGCCGTTCCCACCGGCCAGAAGGTCGTCGCCTCCGAAACCATAGAGGTGGTCGGTGCCAGACTTGGCCGCCTCGTTGTCGCCGCTTATCGCGTGACCAACCAGCACGTCAGCCTTGTCCGTGCCGAACATATAGTCGGCTTTCGCGGAGCCCTCGTGGTAAGCTCCGAGCGAGGCCCCCATTACAACCACTTTGCCCGTGTCGCTCAAGCCGCTGAGATAAGAAGCGTCTACGCCGTCTGCCTCGAGTTCGCTCGCCGTGGCAGAGGCCCGCGTATCGGTCAGGACGGAGCTGTCGGAGTCGCGGTAGAAGCCGACGCTGTCGGATGAGCCGTCAAGGATCAGCATGCCTTCTTCGATACTCTGGAAGAAGTCATTGCGCACATCGTTATTGCTGGTGATCGCCTCAAAGGCGTAGTCCGGCAACATGGTCGACAGATCGTCCCAGCTGACCGAGGCCACAAGGGTTTGGGTGCCGCTGCCTTCGCTGTAGAGGCGGAACGCCTCTCCGCCGGATATGCCGTCGGTGGAAATAGAGAGGCTCAGCTTGCCTTGGCTGTCCCATTCGTCGTCGGCCAGCGGGATCACCACCATGTCCTGCAGCGGATTGAAATCGTTGATCACAACCGCGTTCGAACTTGAGAGATCGGCAGTGTCCGCATAGGTCGCTGCATCGGTGGTCAGGCTTCCGAGGCCCTTATAGAGGTTGAACAGGGCGTCACCGACCTTAAACATACTTCCGACCACCGGGAGCTTGCCGGCGGCGGACAGGCCGATCTCGACTCCTTTGTCGAGGTAGTCCGTTTGTGCGCTGTCCACTTGCGATTGTTCCACGGTGTCGGCCGCTCCATCGCCAATGATGAAGATGTCTTCACCCGAACCACCGTACATCTGTTCGTTGCCGGATTGCCCCGTTAGCGTGCCTGTGGACAGAATGTCGTCGCCGGAGCCGCCAACGAGCACGTCGGCGCCAGCGCCGCCGTCGATAATGTCGTTGCCCGATCCACCCCAGATCTCGTCGGCGCCAGTGTTACCATTCAACGTATCGTTATCGGCGCCCCCGAAGATGGTATCATTGCCGGTGCCGCCCGAGATGACGTCATCGCCGGTGCCTCCGCTGAGCGTATCATTGCCGGAAAGACCGGAAATCGTATCGTTTCCGTCCATCCCAAAGATCGTATCATCGTGGTAGTAGGTCTCTCCGTTGTGCTGGCTGTCGCTGGTGTCGAAGGTGTAGGACCCCGCTCCGGTGATCGTGTTGTCTTCGGAATTGCCGACGACCTTGTCCCAGGTCCGGGCGGTCTCGTCGTGGTAGTAGCCGCGTCCCATCCAGTCCAGACCGTAATCGTCCTGCGTCTGGGTCAAACCATTGCTCCAGTCCGTGTCCGACATTGTATAGGTGCCGTAGCTGTTGACATAATGGTAGTGGTCGTAGCTGACGCCCGAGTAGGTGTAATTGTAATAGAGCTGCTCGCCGGCGCCGGCGGTGGAGATGTCTGCGGGCGCTGGGCCGGTCTCGACATTGAAGCCGTAAGTGTTGGTTGGTTTTGCGTTGCTCATTGTCTTGATCCTTCTGTTAAGGCCCGATCTGTTCGGGCGGTGACCAAGACATGATCCCGATTTGTGAGTGATGACAGGGAGTTAACGAGTTGTTCGGGCTCGATTAAGCTACATGTCAGGTTGCGTTTAGCTGGCGTTCAGAAACCGCGTGCCGGCAGTAATCCCTCTTGGTTTTTTCCGATGCTTCAACAGCACCGGCTTTTTCGTGCAAAAGCGCAGTCGGTTTCACGTAGCCTCTGGTTGCGAAAGAGCAGGGGCTAAACATTCCCTGCACCGGGACGATCCTGGTGAACGCGTACCGAAACGCGTCGGCGGGCTAAACTGGAAAAGCGACCTGTTTCGGATTGGGTGGACTGCGTCGGTCCGCGAACACGTCCATCAGCTGCCACGTGCGTTCGGTTATTCAACCCCCAAGCGACTCCCATGATGCACGCGCTGCGAACATGAACGTTAAGTGAATGCGAAACGAACGGGGCGTTAACGCTCTGGAATCGTGAAGTTTTTGGTTCGATCCTTCGAGTGCAACCAACACAGCACAAGGAAAGCCAAGGCCATGACACCCAAAAACCAAGAACCCCCGAAAGTCCCCGCACCAGGCCCGCAGAAGCCCGCGACATGGCGCTTTGATGACTGGGCAATGATCTGAAGCCGAAGTCGGATCAAACGCTCTGTTCGCGTCACCTGAACCAATAACTTCGAAAGGAAACTAAATGAAACCAGTGCTCGAAACCGATGTCGCCGCGCTCTTGTGGCTCGCACTTTTCATCGTGGCTTCAGTGGCGCTCGCTTGAGCCAAGAACCACGCGTATCCCACATGCTCTTACTTCGGCGACGCCCGCCGTTTTCTGAAGTCAATGCTAACAGGGTCCTAGAAGAAACTCGGGGCCTGCAAGCCACAGAAAGGAGACAGAACGCACACGATCCGAGGACGCCAGGAAAGGAGGTTCAATTTCAACTATAAACGGCCCTGCGCATGCGCCGGGCCGTTTTTCTTCGGCGTTGGGTCATACACTTGTCTTGGGAACGCTCATTCGATATCCGCGCCCCCTCACTGTCTTGATCAGGTCGGGCTCGCCATTGGGTGACAGTTTTGTTCGCAGTCTGCCAACATAGACCTCGACAACATTCGTCAGCGGATCTTTGTCGGTACCCCAGACCGTCTCCAGCACGCGCGGCTTGGTGACAATCTTGCCTGCCTGCGTCATCAGGAGTTCGAGAAAGGCATACTCGGTTGAGGTTAACTCGATCTCCACACCGCCACGTTCAACCGAGAGCGCGTCCCGGTCGAAGACCAAATCACCAACCTTCAGAATTGAGGCATGCGGTGCCGGCGCTTCGCCACGGGCGCGGCGCAAGACGGCTTCCAGACGCGCGAGAAGCACTTCGAACGCAAAGGGCTTGGTGATATATTCGTCAGCGCCAAAGCGCAACCCGCGCACCAGATCTTCAGTGGAGTCCAGCGCCGTGAGCATCACGATTGGCGTTCGAATGCCGTCTTCGCGCAGGCGGCGGCAAATCTCGCGCCCATTCATGCCGGGCAGCATAATGTCGAGCAAAATCGCCTCAAAATCTCCCAACCGTCCCAAATCGTAGCCGTCCTGACCATTGGAAACCCGTTTCACCGCATAGCCTTCGGCGGTCAGGCCACTTGCTACGAATCCGGCAACGCCGTCGTCGTCTTCGACCAGAAGGATAGTCACGTGTCGGCCTCCTCAAACTCGTCTTCATCGAAATGCGGCAACGTCACTGTCACCAGCGCGCCGCCGTCTGCTGCGTTTTCAAGTGTGATCTTGCCGCGATGCCCTTCGACAATCGAGCGCGCCATCGGAAGTCCAAGCCCGGAGCCGCTGGGTGCCGCCCGTTGCGACGCTGCACCTCGGTAGAGTCTGTCGAACACATGCGGCAGATCATCTGCAGGCACACCTGGACCATGATCCCGCACGTCGATGCGTACAAGGCCATCCGAAACCTGTGTCCGCGCCTCAATTCGAGGTCTGCTGCCTCCGTATTTCAACGCATTATCCAGAAGTATCGTAAAGAGCTGGCGAAGGCGGCCCAGATCCCCCTCGACCAGAATTTCCGTCTCGGGCACCTGCCAATCAACCGATGCATCCCGATCCGCCAGAAGCGCCTCGGCTTCCCGCGCCGTTGCCGCGTGCGCCTCAACGAGATCGACGATATCGGTTCTGAGATCGAGGCCACCGGCCCTTGAACGCGCAATGAAGAACAGGTCTTCGACAATCCGGGTGACATGGCCGGCCTCGTCTACGATCCGTTCCATTGCCGCTCGGAGGTCGGCAGTATCTGTGGATTGCCCGCGTAACGAGACTTCGGCGACGCCGCGCAGAACCGTAAGCGGCGTACGCAATTCGTGGCTCACATCGGCGAGGAAATCCCGACGCACCTGGTCGACCTCTCGCAGGCTGTCCTGCTCACTCCTCAGCACAGCTTCTTGCGTCGCGAGCTGTTCTGACAAAGTCGCTATTTTTTCCGACTGTGTGTCGCGGTCTTCTGCCGCCGTGGAAATTGCAGCCGTGATCCCGGCAAATTCGGGTTCGGACCGGGTACCTGCCGGAGTCGGATCGAGGCCCCCCGCAATCGTTCGACCTGTCGCTCAAGCTGGGCAAGTGCGCGACGCTGCGGACGCAGTACCCAGATCCAGAGCAAGAGGGCTACAAGCGCGAGGCCAGCTGCCACAACGATCACGCCAAACAGAGCCCGATCCAGTAGGTTGTCGAGTTCCCGCAAAGCGGCTTCTTCGTTCTTCCGTTCGCGTTTAACGGCCGCATCTATTGTCGGCAGAAGATAGGCCGCCAGCCGACCGTCCAGTGTCGTACGCAGCACCAACTCAGCCTCGTCTAAAGAGCCTGAAGCTATTAGGGCCTCCGCGCGTTCAACCTCGGACAGTGTACGCTCGATCTCCAATGTGAGTTGAAGGAGTTCGGGATTTGAGGCCTCCCGTTGCCCTATCGAGAGGGCGTCATTTGAGTCTTCATTCTCCGCATTCCGCCGCGCAACCTGCGTCTGGATTGCCAGAAGAAGTGCGTCGACACGGCGACGGAGCGCGTCGAGCTCGGCTGCATTCTGGGGCGTGTCTTCGGCGGCGAGACGGCCATACTCAGAGTAAAGAGTCGTCATTTCGGCGGAGAGCAGAAGATACTCCTCAATTTGCAGCTGCTCTGTAACTTCCAGCCGAAGATTGTGTTGAAGTCCCTGCACGAGGCTCAGACCGCTGACCAGAGTGGCCACCGCAGCCAGCATAAAACCAAGAATGACCCATTGTAGCCGCTGCACTGCTGTTACCCGTCCTGTTTCCCTGCGATTTATGCACTTTGAGGTGCAGACTTTAAATAGGTACATGTCACAACGCTGTGCCGCAGAAAGATGGCCGTTTCTGAGATCAATTGGTGATCAACTTTCGGTCTAAGCACGAGGGCGCCGCGCCCCATCTATCTGGGGCGCGGGAAGGTTTTCGTCTTCTGTTTGATTCTTGATCTTGTTACCGAAGGGCCCGTCCGAAATAGGCTGTCAGTGGATTGAGCAGGTAGCTGATCGGGGTTCGATCTTCGGTTTTCAGGAAGACCTCGACTGGCATCCCCGGCAACAGATCAACATCCGGCTGCTCAAGTAGTGCAGCCGCGTCGGGTTCGACAATCGCTTCGTAGTAGGAAAAGCCCGTTGCTGGGTCCGTCTCCGCATCGGCAGAGATACGGACAACCTTGCCGGGTAGCGAGGGGATTGTTCTGCTGCTGAACGCGGTGAATTTGAGGTCGACGGCCTGGCCGTGGTGGACCTCTTCGATGTCATTGGGCTGAACTCTGGTCGCCACCTGGAGCGGCTGCTCCTGCGGAACAATGCTCATCATTATGTCGGCAGGAGGTATAACGGAGCCAATGGTGTAGACCTTCGAGGAAAAGACAACCCCCGAAACCGGTGCCCGCACCTCAAGGCGCGACAGCTGTTCCAGAAGTTTTGTCCGCTCCTCTTCAAGTTGGATGCGGCTGTATTCTAGGTCGCGCAGTTGAGTGATTTCCTCCTCGCGGCGTGTATCCACAAGGCCGAGCTGCCGGATGGACAATTCGGCCTTTTGCCGTCCAGCCTGTGCCCTCTGAGAGGTCAGAAGCCCGATCTGGCCTTGCAGCTCCGCTTCGTTTGTCTTCATTTCCAGAACACGCCCGGCCTGAACCAATCCGCGTTCTAACAGGCTTTCAAGACTGGCTCGTTCACCGGATGCGAGTTCCAAGTTGGTGTTAAGCGCTGCGAGTTGCGCGTCATCGCCTTTGATCTCTTCGTCGATTTGCAGAAGTTCCTCGTCAATCTGTTGCAGTTCTTCTGTCAGGGTTTGTTTGCGCGCTGCAAAGAGGTCCTTCTGACCCGAGACATGAGCATCAATCCATTCGGGTGAGGGCTGCCGATACTCCGAAAGGTCAGGCATTGACAGTTCTTCGGCTCCGTTCAATTCGGCGACAAGCCGTGCGCCCCGGCTACGGAACTCAACCAGTTGTTTTTCGATGCTATCCAGTTCCGAGACCATGTATGTATCGTCGAGGCGGATCAGAACGTCGCCCTGGTTCACGACGTCGCCGTCTTTAGCCAGAATTTCGCCGACAACGCCACCATCGGGATGCTGGACTATTTGGCGTTCACTCTGGACCTCGATCTGGCCTCTTGCGACGACGGCGCCTGCGATCTCGGTACCGATGCTCCAGGCTCCGAAGCCTGCAATCAGGATCAACACGGCCGCATATCCAAGGCTTAGTGGCAGGCGGGAATTTACTCGGGAGGTCATTGGTTTGCTCCTTTTTCGATACGGTGGATGTTGTCCGCGTTGCGGACTTTCGAGTTGAGAACGTCATCGCGATCGCCGTGCGAGACCATGGCTCCGTTTTCCAGAACCAAGAGACGATCGCAGACCGAAATTGCTGACGGGCGGTGCGTCATGATGATCACGCTCCCACCCGCCTGTTTGGTCTCTGCGACGACAGCGTTGAGAGCATCGCAGCCGTCGGAATCCAGCGCTGAATTGGGTTCGTCGAGAACAAGCAGCTGAGGGTTTCCGTAGAGTGCGCGCGCGAGTGCGATCCGTTGTTTCTGGCCTCCCGAAAGACATGGATCTCCGGCAGATAGCTGGGTGTCATAGCCCTTGGGCAATTTCAGAATAGTGTCGTGGATCCTGGCCTTCTTAGCGGCCGCGACAACTTTCGCGGCGTCCGGTGCTTCTGTCATATGGGCAATGTTCTCAGCGACCGTTCCTTCGAACAGGACCACGTCTTGGGGGAGGTATCCGATGCTCCGGCCGATCGCTTCGCCTGAATACTGATCAAGCTTCGCTCCATCTAATCTGATTTCGCCCCCCGTGGGTGTCACCAATCCAACGACGGACCGCGCCAATGTGGATTTCCCTGAGCCCGACTTTCCGATTACGCCAAGCGCCTGTCCTGGCGCGATTTCGAAGCTGACACTCCGCAGCAGTGCCGGGCGACCGGGGTCTGCAAGAACCGTCAATCCAGAGACACTCACATGCGCCTTGGGGGCTGGCAGTTCGGTTGTGATCGAATGCTCCGGTTCGGCGCGCAGGAAATCGCGCAGGGCGGTTTTCCCTGAGAAACCCCTTTGCATCACGGCCCAGGTTGCGAGGCTCTGTTCAATTGGGGCGAGGGCACGGCCCAGCAAAATGGACGTTGCTACCATTGCGCCGCCCGTCAGCTCTCCTCGCAGGACCAGGTACGCTCCGAGCGCCAGCATCGCGGACTGTAGGAAAAGCCGGAACGCCTTTGCAAAAGACGTGAAGCCGCCGGTTTTGTCCTGGGCCGATAGGCTCTTGAGCATTGCGTTTGATTGCCGGGCCATCCATCTCTGCGCCATGTTCTGGGTCATACCCTGTGCGTGGATGAGGTCGGCCCCGCTTTCGGATTGAGATGCGAAATGCGATGCAGCGCGGATCTCATTTTGTGCGGCTTTCTGGGACGCACGGGTCAGGTATTGGTTGGCTATTGTTGTGAGGATTAGAAGACACCCGCCTGCGAGCGCCGCCCATCCCAGCAACGGATGGAAGACGAAGATGGCCATCAAGAAGAATGGGGTCCATGGCAGATCGAACAGAGCAAGGAACCCCGGCGCCGACAGTGCGTTGCGCACCGCTTCGAGGTCTCCCAACGCGCCGTGCCGACATCCTGTCTTTGTTCCAAGGGCATCCCGCTGGATCGCCGCTGTGAAAACGCGCTTTGCAAGATGGTCAAAATACCTGACGCCAACACGGGCCATTACACGCCCACGGGCGTAATCAAGAACTCCGTAAAGCGCGTAGAGCCCTGCTACGAGGGCGAAGAGTGCAACAAGCGTTTCTTGCGACCCGGACCCGAGGACCCGATCGTAGACCTGCAGCATGAATAGCGGTCCGGTCAGCATAAGCACATTGACGAAAACGCCAAAGAAAATGACAGACCGGACAAGGCCTGCGGTGTGTGCTTTAGAAAACGAGGTTTCGTCGTCAGACCGTGACCAGTTTCTTCTGGGGACTTCCATGGTGCTCATATTTTCGCCTCCCTTGGATCGGCGGTTGTCACTGGGTTGCGGCTGCTTTGGAGGAGAGTTTGGTCTTCCTGGCCGCTAAGACTTCCGAAGCTCTGAGGCCTCGGGCGATGACCAAGAATTGCTAAAAAAAAATATAAAAACAGCGTGTTAATGAGGTGTTCTGGTTGCGTTCAGGCCGCTGTCATCTCGTGTTTAGTTTGCGTTTAGAATGGGCTCTTCGAAAGTGACGCGGCCGTTCGTTCCGCAATTCTCTGGGCGCCGCCGCTGCCTGAGGTTGTGGCGCAGAAGATAATGTGGCGGCTGGTGCATGAAGCTTATGCGTAGGTGCGCGTCGCGTATTTCATGCGCCCAAAGGCCACTGACGGGGCAGCCACGTCGATCTTATTGTGGGGTTAGCTGCTCTGGCGGAGCCACAGAAACGGAAAAGTCTTCTCTAAGGTCGGATGCCGCCTCTCTGGCACTCGGTTCTTTCTGAAGACCCACAAAAGAACTGCGAAACTGCGGCCCGTGAGCGGTTCTGAACAACGCGTATAACTACGCGGCTCACAGCGGCTCTTGCTTGCCTGCGAGCAACTCAGCTTCTTCGGAAAACAAACCCTGAAGAAAATCTGTCACCGCGCGTATCCGGGGCGCCCTGGTCATGGCCAAATGTATCTCGGCCCAAGCGGTTTGCGTCCAGATTGGTTCCTCAAGCACCCGGCGCAGATCTGGGTCCTGATCGCCGGCGAAGCAGTCCAGCACACCAATTCCGATCCCTGCCTTGATCAATGCGCGAAGATGGCCCTCTGAATTCCCACGGGCTACAACAACGCCTTTCGGAAAGAGGTCAAACAGAACTCTGGAAAACTCAGAACCATCGTGTTCTTTGGGCAGGCCAATCAATGGCGGTGCATCGCCGACCGCTAAGTTTTTCCTGGCATAAACGCCCTGCGCTAACACACCGAGCTTTCTTCCGACCGAGTCCGGGTGCTTTGGCTCGCGGCTACGCAGTGCGACGTCGGCCTCCCGCCGAGACAGATCAACAAAGTCTAGGTTCGAGGAGATCGTGAGTTCCAATCCGGGATGTTTAGCTATCAGCCCAGGCAATCGTGGAATAATCAGGAGGTCGAAAATCGCATCCAATCCTGTCAATCGCACCTGGCCTTCGACCCGTTGGTCGCTCCCTTCGATCTCGTTTTGGAGAGACAGTGCTGCGTGTTCAATATGTTGCGCTTGCTCCAACGCACGATGACCCGCTTCTGTCGGGAAGTACCCGGTCGCCCTTCGCTCAAAGAGCTGGGCCCCCAGGTCAATCTCCACCGTGGCGAGCCGCCGACCGACGGTGGTCGGATCGACCCGGAGCTCTCGCGCAGCACCGGAAAGAGTGCCGGATCGGCCCACGGCAAGTACAATTCTCAAGTCATCCCAGTTCATGCCCTGCATTATTGCAGCCCGTGACTGCGTAATCATCTGTTTTTTTGCAGTGTGCGATGATGCAGAGTGCGTAGCGCACCCGAAGAGCAAGATCCCGAGATGGGCGCTGGCCAATACTCAGGCGCCGCCGCGATCCGTCCAAACACCGGAGGTTGAAATGACGATGCAAGCCGCTGTAACCGCCCAAACGGAAGATGCGACAAGAACGATCGCTGCACTCGTCACCGCGTTCGCAGATGACCCATTCATTCGATGGATGTTCCCCGACGCACACCAGTATCTTTCCGCATTCCCGCTGGTGCTGAAGTATTTTGCAGGAGCCGCTTTCGAGCATGGAACTGCCTATCGGTCAGATGACTTCAGCGCTGCATGCCTGTGGCTGCAACCTGGCATCGCGCCGGATGAAGATGGGCTTGGTCAAGTTATGCAGCATTGGTTGAGCACATCGTCGCAAGAGCAGATCTTTGCGGTTATGGAGCAAGTTGGTAGCGGCCAACCCGAGGAACCGCACTGGTACCTGCCGGCAATGGGCGTCGACCCCAGATGCCAAGGCGAAGGAAAGGGCAGCGCTTTGTTGCACCACAGCCTGAATAGTTGCGACCAAGTCTGCCGCCTCGCGTACTTGGAGTCTACGAACCCGGAAAACATCCCATTCTACCAACGCCTTGGATTTGAAGTGATCGGAACTATCCAGATTGACGGTTCACCGGTTCTGACACGGATGCTCCGCGAGAGAGCGTGACGCAACAGAGCAGTCGAGACTACGACGTCATTGCTTCGGAGTTCTCACTAACGATCGTTTGTGGCGGCGACTGGCTGAGCGGGTCACCACGCTACCCAGCCTAACTCTCGCAACGCAACTGTCCGCTTTGCGAACTAAGCCCATAATTGGTTCATTCCTGATCTTTTGCACGGTCTCTCAGTAGGAAAATGACCAGTGCTACCGTTCCGATACACAACATTAGTAAGGAAGGGACCGGCCCCCAAGTAAGGGCCTGAAGTGGATTAGCTCCCATGCGCAAAGCAAAAACGAAATACGCAATGCCAAAACCGCCCGTCGCCATTGCAAACAAACCGAGCAAGATGGTTGCTACAATCTTGGTATCCAATCCCATCTTTGTTTGGACATTCTCCGATTTGCTTGTGAGCATGCTACCGGTTTCTCATACTCGTGATATTTAAGTCAATTCGACGGATTTGTTTTCGGTCCGCTTTCCGCTCAAAGGAGATATCTGACTTTTTCGATCGATCTTGTTTGAGCAGTGCAAGTGACGGGATGCGGACAAAGCAGGCTCTCAGTCGTCTCTTGGTTGCCAAGAAATCAATCAGCGCCCGTTTGTCCCAGTCGTTCACAATAGCCCCGACCAAATGCCCAAATAACGCTCGCTGAGAGGGCGCAAACCACTCCACGAAATTGGTTCCATTATACCACTGTTCCGGTGGTCGTCTCTTCGCTCAATATGTTGCCGCGAGCGGATTAAAAAATTGAAGTTACAAAAGAAGACAGATGACCAGAAGCCGAAAGCGTGTTTACAACAAACCAGGCAAAAACAAGACGATCCCCTCGGAGTAAGTTAGCAATAAAAGTACTGCTAACAGCGCAAGAAGTAATGGGATAACCTCCCTTACAAAATCCAATATCCTGACCTTTAGGATTGAACACACTGTAAACATCATTGACCCAAATGGAGGCGTCACTCCGCCAATCATGATATTCACAATAACGATGACGCCAAAATGGACTGGATTCACGCCTAAATTAAGCACTGCTGGTAGTAATAATGGGGTTAGTATAATCATCGCAGCGCCACCTTCGATGAACATTCCAACCGCCAAAAGCAATGCATTAATGAGTAGTAAGAGCAAAAATTTGCTATCAGTTAATTCAATAAGTCCGGACGCTATGCTGTGAGGAATTCGCTCCAAGGTCATGTAGTATCCGAACAATAAGGCACCAATGATTATGAACATCACCGTGCTGGTGCCCTGAACAGTCTCTCTCAAGATTGGTGCGAAGTGTTTAACCTTTAGTTCTTTGTAAATAAAGAACCCGATTAAGGTGCAAAGGAATACAGCTACGGCACCAGCCTCGGTCGGTGTGAAAAGGCCAAAACGCATTCCCAGAATGACCCCGAACGGAATCAGTAATGCTGGTATCGCCTTGCCAAAGTAACGAAGCCGCTCGTTGGCTGAGGCTGGCTCAGATCTTGACGGTTTATAATCACGGCGCTTGGCAATCACAGCAATGGTTCCCATCATTGCCAATGCCATTAACAACGCGGGAACGTAGCCCGCGATAAACATACTGTGCACCGACACGTTTGCCAGCAATGCAAATATAATCAAATTGATACCCGGAGGGATCACAGGGCTGATGCACGATGACGCAGCGGTAACAGCCGCGGTAAAGGGCAGGTCATACCCACGTTTCGTCATTTCCGGCGCAAGGATTTTCGATTGCATGGCAGCATCGGCGTTCGCTGAACCGGAAATTCCGCCCATCAACGTGCTCAGAATTACATTGACCTGTGCGAGACCACCCGTTTTATGGCCAATCAGAGAATCTGCAAATCCTAACAAGCTGCGACTTATTCCTGAGAAATTCATCACCGAACCGACCATGATAAAGAAGGGTATTGCCAGTAACGGGAAGGATTCTGCGGAGGTAATGAAGCGCTGCATAATAAGAGCTATTGGAAGCGAATCATTTATGAAAAGAAAATAAACTAGTGCTGATGCAATCAGTGAAAATGCGATAGGGATGTTCAGGAGGAAAAAAACGAACAACAAGATCATCGGGATGTAATCCAGCATCGTTCTGATACCCCGTTAGGCTTCTTTGAGTTTCTTAATGTCGCTCATAATCAAACGGATTGTATGAAGCGCCATCAAACCAAAACACAAAACCAAAACAATATTCACCCAAAAATAGGAAATACCCATGACCGGAGTAGTCTTGTTGGACAACATAGTATACTGAACGCTGAGGTAGGACAAAAGGACATTCAAGGCCAATAAAAAAACGGAAACCAAAAGCTTGAATGGAACAAGAGCGCTATTTGGTAAGATCGCCAGGATCACATCAACGCCCATATGCAAATTGTGCTTGTAGCATGAGCTGACGCCCAGATAGACCGCCCAGATAAAACAAATGACAGAAAGCTCTTGCACCCACGGTAGGGTGAACCCGAATCCATAGCGTAAGAATACGTTAATGATCACCAATACTACGGTGAAGCTAATAGCAACCGACGCAATGATCTCTTCAAGATTCTTGACTATGTTGATCAAGACTTTCTGCCTGCCTCTCAGTTAACGCAGCCCGGCGCAATATCTCTACCGGGCTGCGCGAGCATCTACCTTAGTTCCCGCGAATTTTGTCGAGTTCTGCGCCAATGACGGCGCGGATGTCGTCGCTCCAGTCTGGGAACTCCGTATAGACCGTGGCCGTTAACTCGCTGAACGCCGCGGTATCAGCTTCGACAAAGGTCACGCCCTGCTCCTCAAGCAAGCCGCGGAACTCTTCATCAAGCTTGATCAGGTTTGCGGTGTTGGACTCAGCACCGGCTGCAAACTCTTCATCCACGATGGCCTGCTGTTCGGGTGTCAGTTTGTCCCACACGCTCGGCGAAATGTAGATGCCGACCGTACCGAGGAAGTGCTTGGTCAGGGACATGACATTCGCGACTTCGTAAATTTTGGTCGAGTACATGGTCAGGATCGACCCCTCGAGCCCTTCTACAACCCCTTGCTGCACACCAGAGTATGTTTCAGTGAACGGTATGGCCTGGGGT
>JASJAW010000029.1 GCA_030066795.1 Dinoroseobacter sp. | reverse complement strand
CACTGGCGCTTGCGCTGCCATCGGAGGACGATCTTGCGCAATCTCTGTTTGAGGCCGGACATATCCCCGACCCGGTTGCTATTCATACGGCACGGCGCACGTTGTTGAAAACAGTCGCAGAACGGCTCGAGCCGACGTTTAACGCGCTTTATGGCGACATGCAGGTGCCCGGCGCGTACACACCAGATGCCAAAGCTGCCGGACGCCGCGCGCTGCGAGCAACTGCGCTGCGTCATCTCAGCGAATGCGATGGCGGCGACGCGGCCCGTGCCCAGTTTGACGGCGCCGACAACATGACCGAGCAGCTCAGCGCGTATTCCTGTTTGCTTGCCATTGGCAAAGGCGCCGCAGCGACCGATGCATTCTACACAATGTGGTCCAGTGATCGGCTTGTAATGGACAAGTGGTTCGCGCTTCAGGTCTCTCTTGCGGCACCTGAAGAGGCTGTTTCGACCTGCGCGCGCCTGACCGAGCACAATGATTTCGATTGGAAGAACCCGAACCGCTTCCGCTCAACACTGGGCGCACTCTCGATGAACCCTGCCGGCTTCCATGATCCCAGTGGCGCAGGGTACGAGCTTTTCGCCGATTGGCTTATCAAACTCGACGCCCTCAACCCACAAACCACCGCACGCATGTCCACGGCATTCGATACGTGGCGCCGCTACGACGACGCACGGCAAATACGTATCAAGACCGAGCTTCAGCGTATATATGACACCCCTGGATTATCACGGGATACCAGCGAAATGGTTGGCCGCATTCTGAACGGCTAAACGCCCATTCCGCGACACTTTTACGAGTTATCCACAGGGTATGGCGGTCACCTACCGACATATCCGAGCGGCACGAAAACCCGCAATCTGGCTGGCAGGCGCAGTCTGTCTGAGCTTGATGGCTGCCGGCGCCCTTCATGGCGCGCCACCACTTTTCTGGACATTTTGCGGCTGCTTCGGGCTTGCCGTTCTGTTCGCACTGAAAGATAGCGCGGCCGGGCTGGAGCTCGACAGCACCGCCCTGACGGCCTTTGCGCAAGGAAAAGCATGGCACTTCGAGTTGGACCGCATTCAACATGTTGAGTTGCGCCGCAGCTCAACTGGTCCCGGGGACGTTGTCCTTGCGCTTCAGAACGGACGCCGGGTGCGCCTGCCCATTTTGTCGACACCCGAACCCGGTCGCTTTGCGTGCGCCCTGGCGCGGTATGGCTTGCGGCTGGAGACCGCCTGACTGCATCGCTTCCCTGAACGGCTAAGCGCTGTCTGCTATCGTAGCGCGTGTTCCCGCGCCGGTTGGCGTCCATTTTCAGTTCAAAATGAAACATTTGATGTGCCCGCTACCCGCAGTTTTTGTCGAGGGCAGAGCTGACAGTTGATCCCAATCTTCGAAAACAGCCCTGAGTCCGCGAACCGGAACGGGCTCGCGTAGCCGATCCTCTCGGTATGAAACATCCCGCAACCCAATGCTACTGCCAGACGCCGCTCCTGCGTGCCACAGCTGTAGACAGACCGGTCCGTGATGCGCGGGATTGTGCAAAACGGCTCGCCAGCAGGAAGCTCCACAAATTGAGGAAAGATCACCCCGGGCGCGCGGAATGTGTCATGCAGATCCCAGACCGGGCAGGCCCCGCCATGCAAGGAAAAAGAACGGAACCCCTTTAGCTCCGTCTCTTTGTAACGTCGTCTGGTGGTCACAACCCTGCTTAAAGCTGACGGAACAGGCGGCCGCGATATCATCAGCGGTACGCTCAGCCAGATCGAGCACCTCGTTACAGGGCAGCAGCAGGACGCCTGCGAAGTTGCTGGCAGTGCTTTTACTGGCGTTCACGACATGCAGGTGCCTCGGCAACGACGTTATGAAAACAAAATCATGATTGGCCTTTGCCCGGTGCTGTCCACTTTGGAGCTCTGCCCAATCTCGGGACAGCCGCGCCTGATCTTCGGTGATCTTCCGAAATCACCCGCCACAGCGCTGCTTCTTGGCAGCTGATGATCTCGGGGGGGCGTCCGCAATGCTACCTTGTTTCTTGGACAGCCTGACTTCGTCTGGGCACTGAGTATTCTCTTGGCCGTGCTCTGCGCTCTGGTGATTGCGCGCTACATCATCGGAGGCTCCGTACCTTTAAGTTTCTGATGCTGTCTGGCTCATTGCCGGGTTAGGCATCGCGGGCTATGTCTTGCGCAAGGCTGATTACACGCTGGCGCCGCTGGTGCCGGCACTGGTACTTGGCCCGCACACGGAGAAGAGTTTCCGCCAGACGTTGGTCGCCGAAAAGGGCAATATCTTTGCCTTCATCGAACGCCCTCTCTCGGCAAGCCTAGTGGGGCTCGCGTTGCTGTTGTTCGTGCTGACACTATTGAATTTCTTCCGCAAGCCGCGCCGGGGTGGCGTGCCCGCGGAGTAAGAGGAACGGGGAGACACTCTAATGGCAACCACTTATGCCGCGCTTATCGCTACGCATCCTGACGACGCGCCGGCGATTGGCGCTCCAGATCGGCCATGGCTTGACTATGCTGGTCTGCGGGCCCAAACCGAAGCCACGCGCAGCGCGCTCCATGCCGCCGGTGTGGGTCGCGGAGACCGGGTCGCGATCGTGCTGCCAAACGGCCCCGAAATGGCATCGGCTTTCATCACCGTCGCGCAGGTCGCCACGACCGCGCCGCTGAACCCTGCTTACCGGCAGGAGGAGTTCGAGTTCTATCTTGAAGACCTGAAGGCTAAGGCGATTATTCTTGCCGAGGGCTATGACGGTCCTGCCTTCGGTGCCGCCCAGAAATTCGGTCTGACCATTCTACGCCTGTCCTTCGACGCCAAAGCGCCGGCCGGGTCATTCGGGCTTACGGCTGAATCGAGCGCCGGCGAAGCAAATACCGGCATTCCCCATCCAGACGATGTCGCCCTGATCCTGCACACCTCGGGTACGACCTCGCGCCCGAAGATTGTTCCGCTCTTGCAATCGAACGTGGCAGCCTCGGCTCATAACATCATGAATTCGCTGGAACTGACCGCGAGAGACCGCTGTATGAACGTCATGCCTCTGTTCCACATTCATGGACTGGTGGCGGCGGTCTCGGCCTCGCTTGCGGCGGGCGCCTCGATATGGTGCACTCCGGGTTTTAATGCGCTGGCGTTCTTTGGACAGATGTCGGACTGCAAGCCGACTTGGTACACCGCCGTGCCAACCATGCATCAGGCGATCCTGAGCCGCGCGGGCCGGAATGCAGAGATTATCGAGGCCGTGAAACTGCGCTTCCTGCGGTCCTCGTCGGCCTCCCTGCCCGCCCCTGTGATGGCGGAGTTGGAAAAGACCTTCAACGCACCGGTCATCGAAGGCTACGGCATGACCGAAGCCGCGCACCAGATGTGTTCGAACCCGCTCGGTATGGGCACCCAAAAACCCGGCGCTGTGGGTGTGGCGGCCGGCCCGGAAGTTCGTATTGCCGATGAGAGCGACGACGTGCTTATCGACGATGCCGCCATCGGCGAGGTTGTGATCTCGGGTCCGAACGTGACCCCGGGCTATGAGGGCAACCCGGAGGCCAACGAAAAGAACTTCTTCGAAGCGGGCGGCAAGCGTTGGTTCCGCACCGGCGACCAGGGGACTTTCGACAGCGACCGTTACCTGCACCTGACGGGCCGTCTGAAGGAGATCATCAACCGCGGCGGCGAGAAGGTCTCCCCGCTGGAGGTGGACGCGATTCTTCTTGAGCATGATGAGATCGCGCAGGTCGTGACCTTTGCTCTGCCCCACCCGAAGCTGGGTGAGGAAGTCGCAGCCGCGGTGGTGGTGACCGAAGGCTCGGCCCTCGACGAACGCACCATCCGTGACTTCGCCGCCTCTCGGCTTGCTGATTTCAAGACGCCCCGCAAGGTGGTGATCGTCGAAGAGTTGCCCAAAGGCGCCACGGGCAAGATCCAGCGCATTGGCATGGCCGAGAAACTGGGTCTGGTCGAGAAGGCTGCGTAAGCGCGGCCCAATCATCTGGGGCGCCCATGCGGGAGCGTAGGCGTCTCCAAGTTATTGCTAAATAAAGAACACGGAAGGGCGCGCAGCACACTATTGCTTGTGCGTGGGATGAGCGATGAAGATCTGTATTTTCGGCGCCGGTGCGATTGGCGGCTATATGGGGGTGAAGCTGGCGCAAGCAGGGGCGGATGTGAGCCTCGTGGCGCGCGGGCCGCATTTGGCGGCGATGAAGGAAAACGGCCTGACCTTGATCGAGGAAGGCGACCAGCGGACCAATGTCAGCGTCACCGCGTCGGACGATCCGGACGATCTCGGCCCGCAGGACTACGTTATCGTCACGCTCAAGGCGCATTCGGTGCCCCCTGTCGTCCCAAAGATGCAGCCGCTCATTGGCGATCACACGACGATCGTGTCGGGGGTAAATGGTGTGCCTTGGTGGTACTTCCACAAAATTGGCGGCGAGCTCGAAGGCAAGCGGCTGGAAAGCGTCGACCCCGGAAATGCGCAATGGGACGGGTTAGGACCGGACCGCGTTCTGGGCTGTGTGGTCTATCCGGCTGCAGAGGTCATCGAGCCAGGCGTGATTAACCATATTGAAGGCAACCGGTTTTCGCTGGGTGAACCGGACGGGTCTAAATCCGAACGCGCCATGGCGCTATCCAAGGCGCTATCCTCTGCTGGCTTACGCGCCCCCGTGCGACCGCGCATCCGCGATGAGATCTGGGTGAAGCTGTGGGGGAACCTGTCGTTCAATCCGATCTCTGCCCTGACGCATGCGACGCTTGATGTCCTTTGCACCGACCCTGGCACACGCGCGGCGGCGCGGGGCATGATGGTGGAAGCCCAAACCGTTGCCGAGAAGCTGGGCGTGAAGTTTCCGATCGATGTCGACAAACGGATCGATGGTGGCGCAGCCGTGGGCGCGCACCGGACGTCTATGTGGCAGGACCTCGATCAGGGCCGACCGATGGAGATCGATGCGCTGGTGACGTCTGTGCAGGAACTTGGCCGCCTGACGGACACGCCGACACCCACGATCGACACGGTGCAGGCACTTGTTGCGCTGCGCGGCAGATCAGCGGGTCTTTATTAACAAAAAAGGCGCGCGGAAAGATCAGTCCCGCGCGCCCCAGGGCCCCGATGTTCCGTGAGTGGATCGTCAGGCTGCCTCGGCTTCCTCGTCCGAGAGCTTATTCTTGAAATTCGTAAAAAACTTGGCCGACAGCTTCTTCGCGGTCCCGGCCACGAGGCGCGAGCCAAGCTGCGCCAGCTTACCGCCAATTTCGGCTTTTGCCGTATAGGTCAACAGGGTCTCTTCCCCCTGTTCGGTGAGTGTAACATCCGCTCCGCCCTTGGCGAAACCCGCTGCTCCCCCAGAGCCCTCGCCGGTCAGCGAGAAGGTTTCAGGCGCACCACCAGTGTCGAGGATGACATTCCCGCCGAATTTCGCTTTCACCGGCCCGATCTTCAGAACAACCTTCGCTTCCAGCTCGGTATCGGAGTGTTTGATAAGCTCCTCGCAGCCGGGAATGCACTCCTTCAGTACCTCGGGGTCGTTCAGCGCGGCATAGACAACATCGCGGGAAGCAGGGATGAGGATTTCATCGGTGAGTTCGAGTGACATTCGTGAGTGGTCCTTCTAGCAACAGGGAAATTTGATCTTGGCCAGTGTCTCGGCCTGTTCGGGAGTAGGCCGGAACCACCCAAGCAGTTTCCGGATCATGACGCGTCCTCCCGCTGTGCACCGCGCCGGGCGGCGACGATTTCAGCAAGGATCGACAGCGCGATCTCGTCCGGCGTGATCGCCTTGATGTCGAGGCCCGCTGGCGCGCGCACCTGGTCAAGCGCCTCGGTCGCAATGCCGTCGGCTTCAAGTTTGGCGCGCAGGGTTGCGAATTTGCGGCGGGAGCCGACAAAGGCCATGTAGTCCCCGCCGCCCGCGTTCAGCGCCGCGCGCAGCGCGGCCTCATCGCCCTTGCCTTGCGTGGCGATTACCACGAACCGGGTCGCATCGCTTTGCGTGTCAAAAGCAAAGGACTCGGAATGAGCCACGCCCTCCGGCGCCGCCTCCAGACCCGGTGCGGCGAGGCGCAGATCGAAGTCGAACCCTGCCCCAAGCTTAACGAGCGCCAGAGCGACCGGTCCGCTGCCGCAAACCTGCAGGACGGGTTGCGGCAGAACAGGTTCGATAAAGATATCCATTGAGCCTTTCGACGGGCAGCCATTGCGGGCGAATTTGACACCTGCGCGTTCTTCGCCGGCTTCGACTCCTTCAGCCTCCAGAATTTCTTCAGGTCGGAGCGAGATGAAACGGGTCTGGCCGTCCTCGACCGCCTCGCGCGCCGCACGACCCACCGCGCCCCGCACGCACCCGCCGCCGACCCACCCGGCGAGGATCGTGCCGTCGGCGGCGACCAGTGCCTTTGCCCCGGGCTTGGCCGACGTCGCTTCCAGTGTGCGCACCACCGTGGCGACGGCAAAGGCCTTGCCAGTGGCGCGGAGGTCAGCAACCTCTGCATCGAACTTCTGTTCAGCAATCATCACATCCCCTCCAGAGCCGGGGCCAAGGCGGCCAGATCGTCCAATGTGGCGGCAGGCGCGAACAGGTCGAGATGCGGCAGCGCCGCCGCCATCGCTCCAGCCACTGGCGCATAGTCGCGCCACCCTTTCAGCGGGTTCAGCCAGATCAGTTTTGCCCCGCGCTTCTTGATCTTTTCCAAAGCCTCGGCGGTGCGGGTGGCCGGGTCGGTGTCATAGCCATCGGACAGCACGATCACGACCGTACGCCCGTCGACGTTGCGGCGCGCGGGGCCTTGAGCGAACTGCTCCAACGCTTCGCCGATTTTGGAGCCGCCGCCAAATCCATCCGCCAAAAGCGTCAACCGGTTCAGCGCGCGCATCGGGTCCTCGTCGCGCAGCGCAGCTGCAATTCGCACGAGCCGCGTATGAAACAGATAAGCATCCGCATTCGGGTCTGCACGCATCAGGCCCGCCAGAAACGCCAGAAAAGGCCGCGCATAGACGGTCATCGATCCGGACACATCCACAAGCGCCACGATTTTCATGGGCCGTTCGGGGCGGGTTTTGCGGTAAAGCCGCAGTGGCTCTCCGCCCGTGGCCAGGGACCGGCGTACGACACGGCGGAAATCCATCCCCTGCCCCTTGGCCGCGGACTTTCGGCGGCGAGAACGCCGGTCTCGCAGGGCGGCCCCCAGACGTTCGGCGACTTTCTCGGCGGCGCGAATGTCCGAAGCCGCCACGACATCGCGCAGGTCTTTCTTCATCATGTTGGAGGTGCGGGAAGCGACGAGGCGGCCCTCCCCGTCCATTTCCATCACCTCGGCGCCCGGATCGGTTTCGGGACTTTCGGCCTTGCCCCCGCCGCCCGCGGCACCCTCTTTCGAGAACTCCGACGAACGCTGCTCACGCTTCGGCGTCTGCGTCGGAACAGCCTTCTGGCGCACGCGCCCGCCCGAGAGCCAATAGGTATCGAACAACGCATCGAAGCCTTCGGCCTCTTCCTTCGTGCCCGCACACACCGCCCGCAATGCACGGCGCGCGTCCTCGGGCTTTGCGGCGTCCACGCAGGTCAGCGCGCTCAGCGCATCATCGCAGGCGCCGACCCCAAGGCTCAGCCCGTGGCTGCGCAGATGCGCCATGAACCCGGCCATGCGCGCAGCAGGCCCATCGTCGCGGGCGGCAAAGCGGGTGACGCGGCTCATGCCGCCTTCCCCGCAAGGCGCTGCGCGACCTCAAGCGGCACGGCATCCCGGTCCGCGCGAGTTTTCAGTAAGATTGCCAAAGTGGCCCCCAAAACCGCCGGATCATCGTTCAGATCCGCGATCCCAAGGCCCGAAACCGCCGCCGCGAAGTCTAACATTTCTGCGATTCCGGGGGTTTTTTCCAGCTCCTCGCGACGGATCGCCTGCACAAAGCCGACAATCTGGGCTGAAAGCCTGTCTTCGATCTCAGGACAGCGGGCGTTGAGGATCGCCAGCTCGGCATTGCGCTCCGGATAGTCCACATAGGCGTAGATGCAGCGCCGCCGCAGCGCGTCGGACAGATCGCGGGTGCCGTTGGCGGTCAGGATTACTATTGGCCGGCTCACCGCTTTGATGGTTCCCAGTTCCGGCACCGTGATCTGGAAGTCCGACAGCACCTCCAACAGGTAAGCCTCGAATTCCTCGTCCGCGCGGTCGATCTCGTCGATCAGCAGAACCGGCGGTATCTCCTGCCGGATCGCGCGCAGCAAGGGGCGCTCCAGAAGATACTCTTCCGAGAAGATCCGGCTTTCGACCGCACGGCCCGTCTCGCCTTCCTCGGCGCTCGCCCGGATCGCCAGAAGCTGCCGCTGGTAGTTCCATTCGTAAATCGCGTGGGCCGCATCCAACCCTTCATAACACTGAAGCCGGATCAGGTCCGTGTCACGGATCGCCGAGAGTACGCGCGCCACTTCGGTTTTGCCGACCCCTGCTGCCCCTTCAAGCAGCAGAGGCCGCCCGAGCGACAGCGCAATGTGCAGTGCCATAGCCAGATCGTCGGAGGCGACATAGCCCTCCTCCGCCATCTCCGCCTGAAGCGTGCTCCAACTGCTCATCTCAGTCTCCGTAAGGCAGAGCGGGGGTGGTCGACCGGATCCACCCCGCGCTCCCCTCGCTCCTCAGCCGTGCAGGCCGAGATCGTTGGCGGTCTTCCAGATCCGCCAATGGTCGTGCGGCATGTGGCTCTGCCGCAGCCCGAAGGCCCGGAAAGCATCATGCACCGCGTTCGAGAATGCCGGCACCCCGCCGACATTCGGGCTTTCGCCGACACCCTTCGCGCCGATCGGATGATGCGGGCTGGGGGTTTCGGTGAAGTCCGTCGTGTAGTTGGGCGTCTCCCATGCGGTGGGCAGGAAGAAGTCCATCAGCGTGCCGGTTTTGACATTGCCCAGCTTGTCATAGGCAATCTCCTGACCCATCGCGATTGCGAGCGCCTCGGTCAGACCTCCATGGACCTGCCCTTCGATCACCATCGGGTTGATCCGGGTGCCGCAATCATCCAGCGCATAGAACTGGCGGATTTCATGCTCGCCCGTGTCGACGTCGATTTCCATGACGCAGACATAGGCCCCGAAGGGATAGGTCATGTTCGGCGGGTCGTAGTAGCTGACCGCCTCAAGCCCCGGCTCCACGCCCGGAATGGCCTGATTATACGCCGCATAGGCAATCTCGGCCATGGTCTTGAACCGCTCCGGCGCACCTTTGACGACGAACCGATCCACGTCCCACTCAAGGTCGTTGTCATGGACCTCCAGCAGGTAAGCCGCGATCATCTGCGCCTTGGCGCGGATTTTCCGGCCCGCCATCGCGGTGGCTGCGCCCGCCACTGGGGTCGAGCGGGACCCATATGTCCCCAGCCCGTAAGGCGCGGTATCGGTGTCGCCTTCCTCGATGGTGATGCTGTCCGCCGGGATACCGGTTTCCGACGCAAGGATCTGCGCAAAGGTCGTCGCGTGTCCCTGCCCCTGGCTGATGGTACCCAGACGCGCAACCGCCGAGCCTGTGGGGTGAATGCGGATTTCGCAACTGTCGAACATGCCCATTCCAAGGATATCGCAGTTCTTCACAGGTCCCGCGCCGACGATCTCGGTGAAATGCGTCAGACCAATGCCCAGAAGCTTGCGGGTCTCACCACGCTTGAACGCCGCGACGCGCTCTTCCTGCTCCTTGCGCAGACCGGCATAGTCGACCGCGTCCAGCGCCTTGTCCCAGGCGGTGTGGTAGTCGCCCGAGTCAAACTCCCAGCCGAGCGCCGACTGATACGGGAACTGGTCCTTCTTAATGAAGTTGATCCGGCGCAGCTCGGCTGCGTCCATGTTCAGCTCCATCGCCAGCACTTCAATCATGCGCTCGATGAAGTACGCCGCCTCCGTCACCCGGAAGGAGCAGCGATAGGCTACGCCGCCCGGCGCCTTGTTGGTGTAAACACCATCGACGCCGACATAGGCCACCGGGATGTCATAGGACCCGGTGCAGATGTGGAAGAACCCGGCAGGGAACTTGGTGGGGTCGGCACAGGCGTCGAACGCGCCGTGGTCGGCCGTCACGTGGCAGTGCAGGCCGGTGATCTTGCCCTCTTTCGTGGCGCTGATCTTGCCCTTCATCCAGTAGTCCCGGGCAAAGGCCGTGGCCATCAGGTTGTCCATCCGGTCCTCGATCCACTTCACAGGCTGACCGGTGACGATGGAGGCGACGATGGAGCAGACATAGCCCGGGTACACACCCACCTTGTTGCCGAACCCACCGCCAATATCGGGGGAGATCACGCGGATATTGTGCTCCTCGATGCCCGACAGCAGCGACGCAACGGTGCGGACGACGTGCGGCGCCTGGAAGGTGCCCCAAAGGGTCAGCTTGCCGTTCACCTTGTCCATGCTGGCCACGGACCCGCAGGTCTCCAGCGGGCAAGGATGGGTGCGGTGGTAATAGACCATCTCCTCGGCCACGACCTCGGCACTGTCGATGACCTGCTCGGTGGCTTCTTTCTCGCCCTCTTCCCAAAGAAAGATGTGGTTATGATGCTTGCGGGGCCCGTGCGCGCCATCGGCGCCAGCCTCAAGGTCTTCACGCAGCACGGTGTCGCTTTCGAGCGCCTCGAACGGATCGACGATCACCGGCAGTTCTTCGTAATCGACCTCGACCAGTTCGCAGGCATCCGCCGCGATATACCGGTCCTCGGCCACGACGAAGGCGACTTCCTGGCCCTGGAACAGCACTTTGCCGTCGGCCAGAACCATCTGCTTGTCGCCTGCCAGCGTCGGCATCCAGTGCAGGCTAAGCGGCTCCAGGTCTTTCGCGGTCAGAACCGCGATCACGCCCGGCAGCGCCATCGCCGCATCGATGTTGATCGACTTCACACGGGCATGGGCGTAGGGGGAGCGCACGAAATCACCGTGCAGCATGCCGGGAAGTTTCACGTCATCGACGTAGTTGCCTTTGCCCTGGGTAAAGCGGGCGTCCTCGACCCGCTTGCGCGAGCTGCCAAGGCCTTTGAGTTTTTCGACCCGTTCCTCACGGGTGGGGCTCATATCATTCATTCTGCGGCCTCCTTGGCGGAGTTCATCTCAGCCGCGGCGGCCATGATGGATTTGACGATGTTCTGATACCCGGTGCAGCGGCAGAGATTGCCCGCCATGCCGAAGCGTACTTCTTCTTCGCTCGGGTTCGGGTTTTCCTGCAGCAGACGGTGCGCGCGGGTGATCATCCCCGGCGTGCAGTAGCCACACTGAAGCCCGTGATGCTCTTTGAACATCTTCTGCAGCACGTGGAGCTCGTCCGGCGTGCCCAGTCCTTCGATTGTGGTGATCTCGGCGCCGTTCGCCTGTGCCGCCAGAACGGTGCAGGATTTCACGGATTTGCCGTTCATTTCGACCGTGCAGGCCCCGCAATGGGAGGTCTCGCAGCCCACATGCGGGCCGGTCAGGTTCAGCCGCTCGCGCAGCACGTAGATCAGCAGTTCACGCGGTTCGGCCAGAAGTTCCTCTTCCTTGCCGTTGACCGTCAGTTTGATGTGCATCTTGCTCATGTCGTCGTCCTCTCTCAGGCCCGGTCCCATGCGCGCGAGATCGCACGGCTCAGGATCACACCTGCCACATGGCGTTTAAACTCGACCGGTCCGCGGTTGTCCTCGGTAGGGTCGATGTCGTTCAGCATCGCGTCGATCGCGGCTTTCATCGCGTGCGCGTCGCAGGACGTGCCTGTGAGCGCAGCGCCTGCCGCTTCCGAGAACACCGGCGTGTCGCTCAGGTTGGTCATCGCAACGGTGGCGTTGCCGGCAACCATCCCGTCCTTTTCGATCAGAACAGCGGCGGCTGCGGTCGCGTAGTCCCCGATCTTCCGCTTCTGCTTCTCATAGGCGTATCCCTTGGCGTGGGGTGCGAAGGTGATCGCAGTCAGGATCTCTTCATCCTCACGCGCGGTCATGTACGCAGCCTCAAAAAACTCGCGCGCAGCCACATCGCGCGCACCGTCAGGACCGTGAAGATGGAACGTTGCGTCGAGCGCCTGCATTAGCCCGGGCATGTCGTTGCCCGGATCACCATTGGCGACGTTGCCGCCGACGGTGCCCATATAGCGGACCTGAGGGTCGGCAATCTGAAGCGCGGCCTCGCGAATGATCGGAGCAGCCGAGGCCAGCGCGTCCGACGTGATCAACTCATGTTGCGTAACCATCGCGCCAATGCGGATCGTGCCGCTTTCGGTGGTGATGCCCTGCATCTCGGCGATGTCTTGCAGGTCGACCAGATGTTCGACCGCGGCCATGCGCAACTTCATCATCGGGATCAGGCTGTGCCCGCCCGCGAGGCAGCGTGCCTCGTCCCCCTGCTCTGCCAAAATCTGCACCGCGGACGCGACGTCCTGCGGCCGATGATACTCAAAGGCCGGTGGTATCATATGGAATGTCTCCTCCCTGTCGGCGGTGTCTTCGTGCACCGTCGTGTACCCGCCGAGGGAATACTGCGACGGGCTGACGCAGCCCCAGTCACAGCGACCCAATCGCGCCACTGATTTCACGAAATGCGACCTATGCGCACGAAATGCGAATGCTGCACAGCGGCAGATTCTGATACAAAATAGGTATTTAATATCCAGCTTTTGCTACGTTTTGTGGAAGCCGGGATCAGACGAGGCCGAGGGCCAGGCGCACGTCCTGAAGCCGCGAACGGCTAACCGGAACCTTCTCGGTTTGAGCCCCGCGCTCGAAGAAGATAACGCCATTGTCTTTCTTCCGCTCAAATCCCGTCACATGCGCCGGGTTCACAAGGTAACTGCGATGGGCGCGAATGAACTGCCCCTCGGGAAGTCGTTGCTCAGCATCCGAGATCGACCATGGGCAAAAGAGTTTCTGCCCCAGCCCATAGAGAATTGTGTAGTGCCCTTCCGCGCGGATCGCGGAGACATCCGCGCTGTCCACAAAGAGTGTACGCCCATCGAGTTCATACGGTATCTGCAGCAACTTTGGTAACGGCCCCCGGTGCACTGGCTCCGGTTCCGGTTCCGCAACCTGAGCTTGAGAAGGTTGCTCGGGAACGCTGGCCTCCGGCAGCAGGGTTACGCCCGAAAGGAGGAAGCTGCCGCATATCACGAATGCAATAACCGCGACGATGAAGGCCAGTGTTTCATTGCCGAGACCGGGCACCGCACCGCTCGAATCCTCTGCGGCAAAGAACTCGGTGCCCGCCATTGCTGCAAAGTGGACCGTGAACACCGCAAAGCCAAAACACAATGTTCCCAACAGGATATTACGGTTTGTTCGTGCGCCATAGGCGACCCAGACCGCCCCAATGCTCAGCCCCAGTGAAGCCAGCCCGGCGAAGACAACACCGCCGACCGTATAAACCGGGCTGCACAACTCCATGCCGGACATGCCGACGTAATGCATCACGGGAATGCCGATGCCGATGCACGCGCCTGCCAATGTGAGGGTCGCAATGCTGCGTGGAAAGAAGTGCAGGATCAGCAGCGCCACACCGACGATCAGAATCGCGAGCAGCGCAGATATGAGCGTGATGAGCGGATCATAGTAAAAAAGGATCGGCAGTTGCAGGCCCAGCATGGCCACGAAGTGCATCGCCCAGATGCCCCCGCCCAAGGCCACAGCTGCCATTGCGACGCGCGCTTTGCGCGGTCCGAGAGGCAAGGCCGAGGCGCCTTTGGTCAGGCTCAGCCCCGTAAACCCGGCCATCAATGCGACAGCGAGCGAGGCAAGAACCAACCATGAATTGTGCGAGGCCTCCAGCAAGCGACCAATCCTCCCGAAAACTGGGTGCTGTGCTGACTCTGTATGTAAGGGGCTGCAGGCCGTGGGACAATCACGAAGTTGACGTCACACAAAGCTGACAGTCACATCACCCATTGCAATAGGGCTGCGCTCGGGTCCACGCGATCATATCAGAGCGCTTCCTGTCGCTCCAGAATGGCCCCCAATCGGCGGCGACGCCTTCACGACCGGCAGATACAACACCGTCGCGTGGCACCGTGACAGCCATAATCCGAATGGCGCAAGCCAGGTTAGCTGCGCCATCCTTCAAAGCCTCGCCACTGCGCGCCTCGCAACCATAGCCACGCGCGGTGCCCGGCGAGATCTGGACCAGTCCGAACCAACGCCCCTCCCCGCCCACAGCTTGCGGGTTCCATGTGCTTTCATGCTTGGCGAGCGTCGATAGAAGACCCGTCCAGAACGCATCCCGCTCGGCACGGTTCGCATCCGGATACGCCGGGCACCATGTCTCGATATCTGCTGGCACGATATCGGAGAGCGCCGCGCCATGGTTCGCAAGCGCTGCGAGGCTGGCTTCAGTCCAATTGCCCCCTTCCGGGTGGAAGTCCCATCGCATCGGAGCCGCTTCCAGAGTGTCAGGTGTTTTTTTCGCCGCGCTGTCGCATCCCAGCAGGGGCAGCAGCGCCGCCAATAGATAGGCTGGTCGCATCGTCTTTTTCCTCTGCCCCCGCAGCACAGGTTTACATGTGCGGCGAAACGAGGCGTAAAGCAAGTCTGCAGGGCTTTATCAGCCCGTTTCCGCCTTGCTCAGCCCTGCCCCCTCCCATAAAACGCGGCACAAACCGGATGAAAGAGGCATGCATGCTCGATCTGACCTATGACGCTCCGAAACCTAAGGTGATTGCCGGAGCCAAGGAAGACTGGGAACTTGTGATCGGACTTGAGGTCCATGCCCAGGTGGCTACCAACGCCAAGCTGTTTTCCGGGGCATCGACTGAGTTCGGCGCGGAGCCGAATTCCAACGTCGCTTTCGTCGATGCAGGCATGCCCGGCATGCTCCCAGTTCTCAACGAGGAATGCGTGGCACAAGCCGTGCGCACCGGGTTGGGCCTGAAGGCGGCGATTAATCTTCGCTGTGCTTTTGACCGTAAGAACTACTTTTATCCCGACCTGCCGCAGGGCTATCAAATCAGTCAGCTTTATCATCCCATCGTGGGTGAAGGCGAAGTGCTGGTCGAGATGGGCGACGGCACGGCGCGGGTCGTGCGGATCGAACGTATTCACCTCGAACAGGATGCCGGCAAATCGATCCATGATATGGACCCGCACATGTCCTTCGTGGACCTGAACCGTACTGGTGTGGCGCTGATGGAGATCGTCTCCCGCCCAGACATCCGCGGGCCGGAAGAAGCAGCGGCCTACGTCAGCAAGCTCCGCCAGATCATGCGGTATCTGGGCACCTGCGACGGCAACATGCAGAACGGGAACCTGCGCGCGGATGTGAACGTCTCTGTCTGCCGCCCGGGGGACTACGAGAAGTATCAGGAAACGCAGGATTTCTCGCATCTCGGGACCCGGTGCGAGATCAAGAACATGAACTCACTGCGCTTCATCCAACAGGCGATTGAATACGAGGCGCGCCGCCAGATTGCGATTGTCGAGGATGGCGGGAAGGTGGATCAGGAAACGCGCCTCTATGATCCCGACAAGGGCGAGACCCGGTCCATGCGCTCCAAGGAAGAGGCGCATGACTATCGCTATTTCCCGGATCCGGACCTGCTCCCGTTGGAGATCGATCAGTCCTGGGTCGATGACATCGCAGGTGCCCTGCCCGAACTGCCCGACCAGAAGAAAGCGCGATTCATCGCCGATTTCGGTCTCTCAGATTATGACGCCAGCGTCCTGACGGCCGAGACGGACAACGCCGCCTATTTCGAGGCGGTCGCTGGTGACGCGGCTGACGGTAAGCTCGCCGCAAACTGGGTGATTAATGAGCTTTTCGGTCGTCTGAAAAAGGAAGACCACGATATCACCGAAAGCCCGGTCAGTCCGGCACAACTCGCCGGTATTATCAAGCTGATCAAAGCTGATGCGATTTCCGGAAAGATCGCCAAGGACCTGTTCGAGATTGTTTATACAGAGGGCGGCAACCCGGCGGAGATTGTCGAAGCGCGTGGAATGAAGCAGGTCACCGACACCGGCGCGATTGAAACCGCGGTGGACGAGATCATCGCCGCCAATCCAGCACAAGTTGAAAAAGCCAAGCAGAACCCGAAACTTGCGGGCTGGTTCGTCGGACAAGTCATGAAAGCTACCGGTGGCAAGGCAAATCCCAAAGCGGTCAACCAGATCGTCACGGCAAAGCTGGGGCTGTAGGACCAAGTCCGCTGAGTACACTGGGCGCACCCAAAGGCACGCGACGAAGCGCATGCCGTACTGCCCAGCCGTTTGTTGATACGAAATGGATCGTCGGTCTTGCAAATGGCAAGACTGGCTGGAGACGCTCGCGGCCTCTGAAGAAGAACCAAACTTCGCTGTAGATTAAGTCAGATCTGGTCTGCAGGGATCATTCCCAAAAGCCATGACATTACCGCAAAATCAGCCCGGTATGTTTTTAACAGAAACAACTGGGATCATCGTTGGCGGATTGGCTTGATAAGACCGCCAGCTTTATCAAGAATCTTGCAAAAACTGCTCGGCTGTGGCGGACTGTTGGGGTTCACCGCACATGTGGCAAGTGTTTTGGAAAAGCTATGAAATATGAGTACCGAGTAATCCCCTCCCCGGTCAAAGGCATGAAAGCCAAGGGGGTGAAAACGCCTGAAGAGCGTTTCGCACACTCGATCGAGCATACGATCAATGAGTTGGCCCAAGACAACTGGGAATATGTCCGCGCAGAAACGCTACCTGCTGAAGAACGCGTGGGCCTGACGTCGAAAGTAACGAAATTCCACAATATGCTGGTCTTCCGTCGCGCCCTTGAACCAGCGGACGACATCTCGCGGGCGCCTTTGCCAGAAGCAGAACCGAAAGATACCAGTGTCGAGAAAGATCTCGCAGCCGCGCCGGCTTCGGACACTGTCTCATCTGACTTCCCACCGTCCGGTGTGCCGCCGAAAGACACACAAAAGCTGGCTGCCAGCACTCAGGTAGCCACTCCGGCGAACAAACCGTTTGAAGCCCCCCCAAACAGGCAAATGATGGGTATTTTGCGGACGATCAAAGGAGATCGAAGCCCATCAGACACAACGGCGCTTCAGGATCCGGCTCTGCGCGCGTCTACTCCGTGATGGTCAGCCCCAGCGCGTGAATGCGGCCGACGAGTTCTTTGCCCAAAGCATCATGGACTGCGCGGTGGCGTGCGATCCGGCTCATGCCGCTGAACGCCTCCGACGCAATCTGCACCTGCCAGTGGCTTTCTCCGCCTTCCTGAAATCCTGCATGGCCTCGATGAAGCTCACTTTCGTCGATCACCACCAGCTCGCGTGGCGAAAAAGCTGCATTTAGCCGTGTCTCTATCTCCGTTTTCACACTCATTTTGTCGCAATCCTCTTTGCTCTGTCGCGAGATGCATTAGACTGTCGTCTCCGAGTCGGAAAGGTGAGGCCCTATGAGCAAAAACGACCCCTTCGATTTTGACATCTCAGTATCCGCGTCCAAAAAGAAGAACCCACGTGGACGGCGGGGAATGTCCGGCGCGTTTGAGACCTCCAAGCGGGTCTGCGACGCCGAGGGCTGCAACGAACCGGGTAAGTACCGTGCGCCGAAGTCACCTGACACGCTCGACGAGTATTTCTGGTTCTGCCAGAAGCATGTGAGGGAATACAATCTCAAGTGGAACTTCTTCAACGGCCAGTCTGAAGAAGAAATGGCCAAGCGAATGGACAAGGATCGCGTCTGGGAGCGTGAGACAAAACCGTTCCGGAAGTCAGCCGAAGAACAAGCCTGGGCGCGGCTCGGCATCGATGATGCGCATCAGGTGCTCGGAGAAAATGCCACCCGGAACCCCGGGAAATCAGTAACAGGAACCCGTCGTCTCCCGCCAACCGAGCGGCGCGCGATTGAGATTCTTGAAGCCAAAGACCACTGGACAAAAGCGGAAATTCGCAAGTCTTACAAGGCGCTGATCAAGGTTCTTCACCCTGATATGAATGGCGGCGACCGCAGCGACGAAGAAAAGCTGCAGGAAGTGGTTTGGGCCTGGGACCAGATCAAAGACAGCCGCAGTTTTAAGTGACGGCGGCGGCACGAAATTCCTGCTGTGCCAGGAAGGCGGGACGCAATCTGCAAAGCCCTCGCGTCCTACGGCAGTCGTGCCTTTTGCAAGCTATTGTCGCCGCGCGCCAGTCTCTTACCGCCTAAATCAGGTAGTCCGCCGGTATCAGGCCTTACGGTCATGTTCTGAACTTTTCTGACGCGTCTGGCAGCGCATTGCGCATCAATGCCCCTTTGCAATGCATCGGGAAGCCTGAACGCCATAGGCACCGCAACGTTGACAACGCACAAAGTCGATACGGATGGGCACTTCATCGATTTCCCACCGTCGCAATGCCACGAAAGTGGCGGCCACCGTTTCAGGACAGAGTTAAACGAACAGTGTTACGCGCCTCAAACGGATAGACTTGGAACGGAGCCAGAGATCGCGAAAGAGCGCCAGTGAAGCGTTATCCCAATCGCATTCGATTTTGCTTCAGGGGATTCACCTCTGCGAAGGGACCCGACCTAATTCTTTGTAATAATGATCGGAAAACGTGCTCTCGATCCCTTCCGCTTGGTGATTGAGCAAAAACAACACCACAAACGATTAACGCCTAATCGCCACATTCCTGTCTCATTGCGAAGACACGCTGCCGGCAATCCTCGGCTATGGAGTATGCCATGTCTACGCAATTACTAACTGACGACGCTTTTGCCGCGTCCAGTGTCGTGGGCTCTGAACCACGCGAAGGGCTCTTCAAATTCGTCCACCCCGATCGTCTCCGCTTGCGGGGGATGATGCTGGAAGGGCGCGTCTGGCTTAAGGCACGGATGAAGTCGGACGCTCCAAAGCCGTTTCTTATCTACGGAAGACCGCGGTCCGGCACCACGCTTCTGGTCGACCTTCTGGATCAGGTCGACGGTGTCAGGTGCGACGGCGAGCTGCTGCACTCTCTTGTTATGCGACCGGTCGGCTTTCTGCGTGACCTGCCAAAACGCGCAGGACCGGATGTTAGCGCCTATGGTGTTAAATTGCTGTCCTATCAGTTGATGGAAGTGCAGAGGGTCATTCGACCATTGGCGTTCTTCGAGAACGTAGCGTCGATGAACTATTCGATCATTCACATCAAACGGAATACCTGGGACCAAACCTTGTCCCTCGCGAAGGCACAAAACTCGGGTGTCTATATCTCCGACACATCGAAGACGACTCATCTTCGCGTTGACCCGGAGAAATTCGTCGGACTTTTGCGTTGGAATGAAGCGATGCTGGAGTATGAAAACGCCGTTATGTCGCGCGTTCCACATATTGCCGTCCACTACGAAACCGATCTCGAAGACGCTCATCGTCACCAGGCGACCATCGACCGGCTCTGCCGCCAGCTGGGGGTTGTTGCAAAATCCAAGGTTGAGGCGCCACATAAGCGCACGGGCGGGTTCCTTGGGTCTCAGAAGATCGAGAACCTGGACGAACTGGTGGATGCAGCCGCGAAGGCCGGGTTCGAGCATCTGCGGCCGCGCTTCGCCGCGTAGAGTCCGCTCCATCACATAGGTAGAGACCACGACGTCGTATTCTGAACGAACGCGGACGCATCGGACTATTCCGTCCACCAAGCTGCTGAGCGAATGTGTCGCGAAAAGGTGGTTTCGGCATTGGCCCTGAAACAAGTCAGCCGCAGTTTCAAGCGACTGCGGCTGGGCGCCTCGGTGTTGGAGCCGCGATGTTTCTTATTAGGCGGTCCGGCGTCTGCGACGTGAGAGACCGACCATGCCCAGCACTGGGAAGGCCAGTAGCAACGCGCTGGCAGGCAATGGTACCGCTTCCAGGTTTTGTATTGTCATGCTTACTACACTGCGCTCGCGTGTTTCTTGCTCCGTAAACGCGGTATACTGGAGCGTGATCCGGCGTCTATCAAACGCGTCTAGAAGAATATCAGACGGCAAAACATGCGCTGTGTCGAAAGCGGCGCCAGTGCTGTCGCGCAGATCAAATGTGACGCGACGCTCGAACGAACCGCCGTCCCCACCAAGGCCGCGAGCGTCCAGCACGAACCGGTCCCCGAACCTATCGCTGTTGTTGTAAAGATCGATCCGCGCCGTCCCGAGCGTGAAGGCATCAAGCGGAGTAGAAACAGAGATACCCCCTACATTGCTGAAGCGCGTCATCGACTCAAAGTCGCGCTTTTCTGCATCCAGGTTGTAGGAAAACGTGCCGCGCACCGTATCGCCCAGCTGCAAGCCAGTCCCGAATGACGGCAGGCTCCCGCCGTCTGAGGGATCTACGATGACCCTGTCGACTGTCGCCAGAAATCCGAGTGTCACCGATGCGGCGTTTGCAGCAGCAGTGAACGTGAAAAATACGGCTGTAATGATCAGGAAACGCACGTTGTACATATCGATACCTTTACTCAGCTCTCTTTCAGAGCACACACACCTCCACAATTTCTCATGCAGGTCGGTGAATGACAAACATACGCAGACTTCTCTGCAAATGGTTCAGGAACAGTCGCAGCTTAGTAAACGATGCGCAACTCTCAATAGAACTGTCCTGAAAACCGAAACAAACAGGGCGGAGCAAAGTGTCGACCACGTGCTTCTGTTTTGATGGCGCACGCGCTACGTTAACGCGCTGAAGCGTTCAGGAGCCGACCCATGGCACATCAGATAGAACCGATGCCCTCGGCCCGCGACCCTTTGCAGGATCCACACAAAGTTGATCCGGACCGGGAGCGCAATCTCGAGCTTGCCATCGGTCGCGAAGTGCGCGCCCACAGGCTGGCCCGTCGTATCACAGTTAAGCAACTCTCGGAGCAGACCGGGCTTTCGATTGGCATGCTTTCGAAGATCGAGAACGGTGTCACGTCGCCCTCGCTGACGACCCTCCAGGCGCTTGCCAATGCCCTGAATGTCCCCCTCACAACCTTCTTTCGCCGCTATGAAGAGAACCGGGAAGTTGTACATACCAAGGCCGGCGAGGGCGTAGAAATTGTGCGCGAGGGCACTCGAGCTGGCCATCAATACAAGCTGCTCGGTCATCTGTCGTCGCATTCAAGCGATGTTCTGGTTGAACCCTATCTGATCACCTTGACTGACCAGTCGGACCGTTTCCCCACCTTTCAGCATGACGGTGTAGAAGTGATCTACATGCTCGAAGGGGCCGTGACCTATCGCCATGGCGATAAGACTTTCGACCTCAAGGCTGGGGATACGCTGTTCTTCGATGCTGACGCCCCACATGGGCCCGAGGACCTTGTCTCGCTTCCTGTCAGGTTTCTGTCGGTGATTTCCTACCGTGATCCGACTGGCAAGTAGTTTCACCAAGGTTGAATAATATTCCCAAGAGTTATATTCGCGGTGTGGAGCAGTGCGGAGGTAGCAAAAGCAATGTGCGGGATCGTTGGCCTGTTTCTGAAAGACAAAGCGCTGGAGCCACGGATCGGCGACCTGCTCACGGGCATGCTTGTCACCATGACCGACCGTGGTCCGGACAGCGCCGGCATCGCGGTCTATCGCGACGGGGTGCCAGGTCAGGCAAAGCTGACCGTTCAGGTCGATGATCCGGACGCGATCTATCCGACGCTCGCAGCGCAACTTGGGACTATGATCGATGCCGAAGTTACGCTCGAGCCTAATAACACGCACGCCTTGCTTCGCGTGCCGGTCGAGAAGACGTCCGAGGCCCGTGCCGCGTTACGTGATCTGGTCCCAGGGGTGCGGATTATGAGCGATGGCGCTTCGATTGAAATCTACAAAGAAGTTGGCTTGCCGGAGGATGTGGCCAAGCGATTTGAAATTGGCGAGATGTCGGGAACGCACGGGATCGGGCACACCCGCATGGCAACCGAAAGCGCGGTGACCACAGAGGGCGCACACCCTTTTTCGACGGGCGCCGACCAGTGCCTTGTCCATAACGGTTCGTTGTCGAACCACAATGCACTTCGTCGAAAGCTGCGTCGCGACGGGGTGCGCATTGAGAGCGAGAACGACACAGAGGTGGGGGCCGCCTATCTGACCTGGAAGATGCAAAACGGCGCAAGTCTGGGCGAGGCACTCGAAAGCGCCCTAGACGACCTCGACGGGTTCTACACTTTTGTCGTGGGCACTAAAGACGGGTTCGGTGTCCTGCGCGATCCAATCGCCTGTAAGCCCGCAGTTATGGCTGAGACGGACCAATTTGTCGCCTTTGGGTCGGAATACCGGGCTTTGGTAAACCTTCCGGGGATCGATACGGCCCGTGTCTGGGAACCGGAACCTGCAACTGTCTATTTCTGGACGCACTGAGATGCCGACATATGATCTCGAAGTCAATGGACTCCGCGGTTTCAACGCCGCCCTCCATGAATTGGCAGGCACAACGCCCAACGAGCCCTGGGAGTTGGTCAATCCGAAAGGCAGTCATGCGATCGCTGTTGGCCTCGACGCCCCAATCGATGTGACTGTGGCCGGTTCAACCGGGTACTACTGCGGCGGTATGAACAAGCAGGCCACGATCCGAGTGGCAGGCTCGGTTGGACCGGGTGTGGCCGAGAATATGATGTCCGGCACAGTGATCGTGGAAGGCGACGCGAGCCAGTATGCAGGCGCAACCGGGCATGGGGGCCTTCTGGTCATCAAGGGCAACGCCAGTTCGCGCTGTGGCATTTCGATGAAAGGCATCGACATCGTCGTGCATGGGAATATCGGCCACATGTCCGCCTTCATGGGGCAAGCGGGCACGCTAGTCGTGTGCGGGGATGCCGGCGACGCGCTGGGTGACTCGCTCTACGAAGCCCGCTTGTTTGTGCGCGGATCCGTGAAAAGCCTCGGTGCCGACTGCATCGAGAAGGAAATGCGACCGGAGCATCTTGAGTTGCTTGCAGACTTGCTTGCGCGGGCCGAGAGCGATGCCAGACCCGAAGAGTTCCGTCGCTATGGATCGGCCCGCAAGCTCTATAACTTTAATATCGATAATGCGTACTAGGGGCCGCGAGAGATGAGCAACGATATCCCCCGCACGGTCCCGATCCAGTCGGCCACATTTTCAAATCCGGTGAACGCCGAGATCCGGCGCGCTGCGGCGACAGGCATCTACGATATCCGTGGAGGCGGCGCGAAAAGGCACGTTCCGCATTTTGACGATCTGCTTTTCCTCGGCGCATCGGTGTCGCGGTATCCGCTTGAGGGGTATCGCGAAGCCTGCGGTACGGGCGTAACGCTCGGCACGCGTTTTGCGCAGAACCCGGTCGAGCTCGAGATTCCAATAACGATCGCGGGCATGAGCTTTGGGGCACTGTCGGCCCAGGCAAAGGAAGCCCTGGGGCGCGGTGCCACGCTGGCCGGCACCTCGACCACGACGGGCGATGGCGGCATGACGCCTGAAGAACGCGGCCATTCCAAAACGCTTGTGTATCAGTACCTGCCCTCGCGCTATGGCATGAACCCGGATGATTTGCGCAAGGCCGACGCCATCGAGGTTGTCGTCGGACAAGGGGCAAAGCCGGGCGGTGGCGGTATGTTGCTCGGACAGAAGATCGACGACCGTGTCGCGGAGATGCGCACCCTGCCCAAGGGCATCGACCAGCGTTCGGCCTGTCGTCACCCGGACTGGACCGGTCCGGATGACCTGGAAATCAAGATCCTCGAACTGCGCGAGATCACTGGTTGGAAAGTTCCGATTTACGTGAAGGTTGGGGCAACCCGCCCGTATTACGATGTGGCCCTTGCGGTGAAGGCTGGCGCCGATGTCGTCGTCATCGATGGGATGCAAGGCGGAACCGCTGCCACGCAGGATGTGTTTATCGAACACGTCGGCATACCAACGCTTGCCAGCATTCGTCCGGCGGTCAAAGCGCTCCAGGATCTCGGGGTGCATCGCGAGGTCCAACTGGTGGTTTCGGGCGGTATCCGCAACGGGGCCGATGTGGCCAAGGCCATGGCGCTTGGTGCGGACGCTGTGTCGATCGGGACTGCAGCGATGGTCGCTTTGGGCGACAACGACCCTAAATACGAAGATGATTATCAGGCCCTCGGGACCACCGCGGGCGCCTATGACGATTGGCATGAAGGGAATGATCCCGCCGGGATAACGACCCAGGATCCTGTTCTCGCCGCGCGTCTTGACCCGATCGAAGGCGGGCGTCGGCTTCGGAACTACCTCAGCGTCATGACGCTTGAGGCACAGACCATCGCACGCGCCTGCGGCCACAATCATCTGCACAATCTGGAACCAGAAGACCTCTGCGCGCTCACAATGGAGGCAGCTGCGATGGCGCAGGTGCCACTTGCAGGCACAGACTGGTATCCCGGCAAACCCGGTTCGGGTTACTAACGCCACCAAGACATGGGACCTGAGGGAGATTTTCGTATGACCACCGACTTGGCCAAATTCGCCGCCGACAGGGGCATCAAGTATTTCATGATCTCCTTCACGGATCTGTTCGGCGGGCAACGGGCGAAACTGGTTCCTGCGCAAGCCATAGGCGACATGCAGGAGGAAGGCGCGGGCTTTGCCGGCTTTGCCACTTATCTCGACATGACGCCAGCCCACCCCGACATGCTGGCTGTGCCAGATCCGGCGTCGGTGATCCAGTTACCGTGGAAGCCCGAGGTCGCCTGGGTCGCTGCAAACCCCGTTATGGAAGGGGAAGAGGTCGATCAGGCCCCTCGCAACGTCTTACGCAGACTGATCGCTGCGGCGGCGGCGAAAGGATTGCATGTCAAGACGGGCGTGGAAGCGGAGTTCTTCTTGTTGACGCCGTCCGGGGAGGAGATTTCCGACCCCTACGATATCGCCGCGAAGCCCTGCTACGACCAGCAGGCCGTGATGCGCCGGTATGACGTGGTGCGCGAGATCTGCGACTACATGCTCGATATGGGCTGGGGGCCGTATCAGAACGACCATGAAGACGCCAACGGGCAATTCGAAATGAACTGGGAGTTCGACGACGCGCTTGCCACGGCAGACAAGCACAGCTTTTTCAAGTTCATGGTGAAGTCTGTGGCGGAGTCCCATGGTTTGCGCGCCACCTTCATGCCAAAGCCCATCGAAGGGCTGACAGGCAATGGTTGCCACACGCACATCTCAGTGTGGGATGCCCCCGGAGCCGCATCCAAGACGAATGCTTTCGCGGCCGAGATTGGCGAGGGCCCCACGGCCGAGCTTGGTCTGTCGGCGCAAGGAAGCGCCTTTCTCGGCGGGATTATGCAGCACGCGCAAGCCATGGCCGCGATCACCAATCCAACCGTAAACAGCTACAAAAGACTGAATGCTCCGGTCACGGCCTCGGGCGCGACCTGGGCTCCCAATACCGTGACCTGGACTGGCAACAACCGCACGCACATGGTCCGTGTGCCCGGGCCCGGGCGCTTCGAGTTGCGCTTGCCGGACGGTGCGGCAAACCCTTACCTGCTCCAGGCGGTGATCATTGCTGCCGGTCTGAGCGGCGTGACCACCAACGCGGACCCAGGCAAACGGTATGACATCGACATGTATGCCGAGGGCCACAAGGTCCGAGGTGCCGCGAAACTCCCACTCAATATGCTTGACGCCCTGCGTGCCTTTGACAGGGACAAGGCGCTCAAGGCGGCTATGGGCGAAGCCTTCTCAGCTGCGTTTCTGAAGCTGAAACACGAAGAGTGGAATAGTTTCGTCTCTCACTTCAGCCGGTGGGAACAAGTGCACACTCTGGACATCTAGGGTTATTGCTCGGGGTGCCACAATCACCTGAATAGACGTGCCGATGCACGTCCTTGTACGCCAATGTCTTCTTTGCAGAGTTGGCCACATGAAACTGCGCCATGAGGGACCCATGGCTGTCTTACTTCAGACCTGTCGTTAAGATTGAGCAGAACGTTGGCATCAAATTGCTGCCGGTTCTGACAATTGCCTTTGATTTTTTTGGCAGTGTAGTCACTCCACTTCGCCGACACTGATGGCGCCTGCGTTTGTGGAATTCGCGTCCCGCCTGATGGAAGAGCAAGGCCAGGACCGAGAGCCTCCGCGCCTTCGGCGCATGGCAACGGACCCTGCAGACGCGCGTTGCAAAGAGCGCTGCGCCGGCATTCCCGGCGCAGTCACATCCCGCTTAAAAACTCAGAACCCGGGCATCCGAAGCAATAAGGCGCGCCGCCATCTCATTCGGTTTGGCCACACCGACGCCATCGAGAAGGACCGAGGCATCCTCTCCTCGACCGGGGAGATAAATGGCGCAGACCTCGACTGTGGCGCCTGTTTTTTCGCGGATCATTTGCATCAAACCTTGAGGACTCATATCGCGGGGAGGCTGTCCCGCTGTTGCGCTGGCTGGTGCTTCGCGAAGTGCGAGATTACCGGCAGGTCCGCAAAGCAGAATGTGCGCTTCGGCCCCCTGTTGTGCCGCCTGCATTGTCAGCACCATGGACATCAACTGCGTCTGCGGATCCGGCGACGTGACCACCGTTACAAGCTTGGTCGGGCCATCGGCCATTGCCGCAATCGCAGATGAGACAACAAGAACGGTTGATAGGAGAAGTTTCTTCATTGGATTTCCTACATAAGGGCAGAGTTTTTCGGTAGGCAGAGATCACCAGTGAGAGCAGCATGGCGTCGTCGCGCCGTTGTCAGCGCCGCCAAAGAGAACAACAGTGTCATGGCGAATCTCCAGAAGCTACGGCGTACTGATTCCACACAGCATCAACGAAAGACGGTGACTTGGTCACAAGTGAGAGCCCGCGCTCCCAAGGAACGATGTTAGTCTGCGGGGACGGCAACATAGCTCTCCAACACACTGAAAGCCGACGCTATTCAGAAACAGACAAATCACCGCTTTGCGGACAAAGCGGACAGCCGAACAAGGCTAGAACGTAATTTTTTGGACTAACGGGCGACCTTGGTCGATGCTGTCCAATGAATTGTCTGCGGCCCGCATCGCTGTTCTTCGCTGGCTCCTCATCTCCGTCATTTGTGTGTTCAGGCTCTGACGAACCCTCGGTCGCGTTTTCAGAAACTATTTGTTGGCTATACATCCGGTGCAAAAGTCACTATCGCCGAGGTCTTTCCTGACCTGTGGTGACTCATGCAAGACTTCTCAAACCTCCCGCAAACACTGTCTGCGGCGCTGCTGGGCAAGGGCTATAGCGATCTCACGCCGGTGCAAAAAGCGGTGCTGGACGAGGGCCTGCGCGGCAAGGACCTGCTTGTCTCTGCGCAAACCGGATCGGGAAAAACCGTTGGCTTCGGCCTGACCATCGCACATGACCTTTTGGATGAGGACGGCAGATTTGAGCGGCCAGCAGCGCCGCTTGCTGTTATTATCGCGCCAACGCGGGAATTGGCGCTGCAAGTGCGCCGAGAGTTTGATTGGCTTTTTGAGAAAGCCGGAATTGTGACCGCGTCAGCAGTGGGCGGCATGGACACCCGGACGGAACGCCGCGCGTTGGAACGCGGCGCCCATGTTGTTGTTGCTACCCCCGGTCGCTTACGCGATCACGCCACGCGCAGCGCCCTTGACCTCAGCGACATACGGGCCATCGTCCTCGATGAAGCCGACGAGATGCTGGATATGGGCTTTGCCGAGGATCTTGAATACATCCTCGATCAAATCCCCCAGACCCGGCGGACGCTGATGTTCTCGGCCACTGTCCCGACGGGCATCACCAAACTCGCCCAAACCTACCAGAAAGAAGACGCGCACCGCCTCAAGATCGGCAGCGCCGAGGCACAGCACGCCGACATTTCCTACAGTGCGTTGAACGTGGCGCCGTCGGATATTGAAAAGGCGATCATCAATTTGCTGTGCTTCCATGCTGCCCAAACTGCGATCGTCTTCGCCAATACCCGCGCGATGGTGGCGCGTTTAACGGCGAAGTTCTCGAACCGGGGGTTCAAGGTCGTCTCTCTCTCTGGGGAGCTTAGTCAAGCCGAGCGCAGCAATGCCATGCAAGCTTTGCGGGATGGCCGCGCGAATGTTTGTGTCGCCACAGATGTCGCGGCGCGTGGGATTGATCTTCCCGGCCTGGAATTGGTGATCCATGCGGATCTGCCATCAAATGCCGAAACGCTGCTTCACCGGTCTGGCCGGACGGGCCGCGCGGGCCGAAAGGGTGAGTCGATCCTGATCGTACCCGGACGGCATCGGTCGAAAGCGCAAAGGTTGCTCAAGACGGCAAAGCTCGATGCAACATGGGGGTCGCCGCCATCTGCAGAAGAGGTCCTTGAACGCGAGGAAGAACGCATCGTTGCTGATCCCGCTCTGAGAGAGCCGCTCAGCGCCGAGGAGGCCGCGTTCGCCGAACGGTTGCTCGGAGGAAGGACACCCGAACAGGTGGCCGCTGCCTATTTGCGCCTGTACCGCGAGCAAAACTCTGCCCCTGAGATACTAGCGGCAGCGCCCGAGCCGGGAAAACGCAACAAAACAGATCGTGCTGCCTTTGGTCCGAGCACGTGGTTTTCGCTTTCTCTGGGGCGGAAACATCGCGCAGAGCCACGTTGGTTGCTGCCCATGCTCTGCCGTAACGCAGGCCTGTCCAAAAGCGCGATCGGAGCCATTCGCGTCCAGTATCAGGAGACATTTGTTGAGATCGCCAATGAGGCCGTGACAGCAATGAAACAAGAATTGGGTGAAGGCCTGGAAATTGAACAAGGGGCGGCCCTGACGGAATTGGCGGGACCTCCTGATTTCGACGCTTCGCCCAAGGGGCCACCTGCGGAACCGCGACCAGAGCAAGCGTCAGCGGGCAAACCAAAAAGCCGTTCGGACAAGCGATCAAAACCTGCGCAAAAGTCAGATCACACAGATCCCATCGCCAAACCCGCGCCCAAACGCGCGAAGTCTAAAGCCCAGAGCCCTGAAAAACCCGCTCGCAAACATAAAAGCCGAGACAAAAAACCACAGAACGCAGCGCCGACAAAGCAGAGCGATGGCACGGAGCCAAAGGCGAAACCGAGCCCAAAACAGGGCAAGCGACAAAATCGAGTAAAAGACGCGTCGGATACCTCGAAGTCGTTGCGGGCAGGGAAATCCCGGCACACGTCAAAGAACAAAACCAAAGATGAGCGGCCTTCACGACGCGCCCGTAGCAAGGGCGGGGAGGCCAGACCCTTCCGCAAACCCGCCAAGAAGGGCTAAGTCCCAGAAATGTAGAGACGTCGCTTCTGATAACGAGCTCGACCTCTGCCGGCGCCAACCGGCTACGCCAGTCTGTTAATTGCGAAAACTCCAGACGATGGACATGGCCCCTAGCAGTCATTCGTTGTCCGCGCCTGGGTTGCAGAGTGGTTTCACGGAGGAGTGCAATGCAAAAAAAACCAGCGCCTAGAAGAAACCGAGCGTCGACTGTGCGGACAAAGCGGCCTTCTGCCTTGCGGAAACGAAGGTCTGTTCCGACCTCAGGCGTCAACGGACGGCCGCAAAACATCGGCAAACGTCACTGCCAGTGTTTCGTGGCGCAACGGATTTCACGGGCGCACATTAAGTGGCTTTCTCATCAAGACGAATGGTCCTTCTGGGTATGATTGCAATTCCACAAATTCATAGCCAAGAGCCGCGTAAAAATTCCGCGCGGTCAGTGAGGAATGTAGCATCATTTCCGAGATTGCTCTCTGTCGCGCTTCTTGTTCAATTCTTGTCGTCAGCACTTTGCCTAGCCCTTGCCCCTGAAATGCAGGGTCCACGAACAATGATCGCAGATAGTCACCTTTCAGCCCCACAGTTCCAACAAGATTGGCACCTGCGAAGCACAATAAAATAAGCTCATTTTCGATCCTTTCGGTGAGCGGCTTCGGTTCAAAAATCGCGCACAGCTTATCAATTGATCTTTGATCATAGTCCTTAGCATTTGAAACGCGGATTGTGCGCTGGATCAGCCCGCTAAGCGGAACCACATCGGCAACGGTGGCCTTTCGGAATTTGAGCGATTTCATCACGCCAACCCTATTCCGTGACATGCGACATCGACAAGCTGGCAAAGATGGCGAAACGGCAGACGTCTTTGGACAGTTCTTTGCCTTTCATAAAGGGGCGGATTCATAAGCTTCATGGCGTGTCCTACCGGCTATCGCATCAGATAACGCCATCGCGAGTGCAGACGTTTGTGCGCAGCGCAGCATTTTGCACGATGGGCTCTTTGCGGTCGTTCGCTGCGACCAAACTGAATGTCTGCTTTCCGCTGATTGTGTTGAAGAAGTCGGTCTTGAGATCGCTTTACTGGTCCGGCCGTGCGGGTTCCGGCCGGGCTTTCAGGCGGGAGCCGACACGCCAGGGATCAACTTCGCGAGTTTCCGGAGGTTTTG
>JASJAW010000055.1 GCA_030066795.1 Dinoroseobacter sp. | reverse complement strand
CGCCGCGTGGCCGAGGAGATGGGGTTTCCGCATTACGTGCTGGACTACGAAAACACGTTCCGCGAAGCGGTGATTGACGAATTCGCCGACAGTTATCTGGCGGGAGCCACGCCTGTGCCGTGCATCCGCTGCAACGAACGGGTCAAATTCAAGGACCTGTTGAATACCGCACGCGATCTCGATGCTGATTGCATGGCAACCGGACATTACATCCAGCGCAAGATGGGACAAGCGAAAGCCGAGCTACACAGCGCCGCCGATGCAAGCCGCGATCAGTCCTATTTCCTGTTCTCGACCACGCAGGACCAGCTGGATTATCTGCGATTTCCACTCGGGCATCTGGCATCCAAGGCAGACACCCGCGCCCTGGCGGCCAAGTACGGGTTGGGTGTTGCGGACAAGCCAGACAGTCAGGACATCTGTTTTGTGCCTAATGGTGACTATGCCGCGGTGATTGAGAAGCTGCGCCCCGGCGCGGCCGATCCCGGTGAGATCGTGGATATGGACGGAAACCCGTTGGGCGAACACAACGGTGTCATTCATTATACGATTGGCCAGAGGCGCGGTTTGGGCATCGGCGGGCTGTCCACACCGCTCTATGTGGTGAAACTCGATCCTGACACACGTCGCGTGATCGTGGGCCCGAAAGAGGCATTATCCACACGAACCGTTCCGGTGCGTGAGATCAACTGGCTGGGCGATGTCCCGCTCGACAGCCAGCAAGAATGGCATGTTGCCGTAAAGGTTCGCTCAACCCGTCCGCCCCGAGAGGCTGTGATCCGCCCGGTTTCTGCGACCGAGGCAGAGGTGGAGTTGATCACGCCCGAAGAGGGGGTGTCTCCGGGGCAGGCCTGCGTGTTTTATGATCGCGACAGCAGCCGCATCTTCGGCGGGGGATGGATCTGGCGCGGATACTAGACGGCTGCGCCGTCGCCCACTACAGCGCGAGCTGCCCTAAGCCCGGGTGGGTTGCCACCCTGCCCCAGCCGCTTCATGGTCTCTTTCATGGCTGCGACCTGCGCTGCCCTCACGGCATCGTCTGACAGCACCTCCAGCACTGCAGGCGCAATCCGTTCTGGATTGCAGTTCTTTCCAAGAAATTCAGGCACGACCCGCGTGTCGGACACGAGGTTGACAAGTGTGACTGTGTCGACCTTCAGCATTGCGCCGATCAGCCAGCGCGACAGCAGGTTCATGTCATATGCGATTACCATTGGCGTCCCGGCTAAAGCCAGTTCCAGCGACACGGTCCCGGAGGCCGCCAGGGCGACATTCGCGGCCCCGAAGGCCGCTCGCTTGATGTCAGCCTTAGCCGCTGGGATTACAACTGGCGTGCCGGGCCAGTCCGCAACAAGCTCCCGCACAAGCGCTTCTGTATGAGCGACTGTTGGAATAACGACCCGAGCCTGTGGCTGTTTCCCGACTACACGCTTCAAACTTTCCTCGAACACCGGTGCCAGGCGCGAGATTTCACCCCGGCGTGACCCGGGCAAAGTCAGTATGACTGGGGTTTCTGGCGCAATCCCATTCTCGGTGCGAAAACCCGCGATCTGAGCCGCGTCGGCCGGTACCTCGTCAACCACAGGGTGACCAACAAAATGAGCGCGCATACCGGCAGCTTCCATGTAACGCGGCTCAAACGGGAAGAGGCACAGAACCTCATCGATCATTTGCGACATTTTGGCAGCCCGCCCCGGCCGCCAAGCCCAAACGGTCGGGGCCACATAGTGAACAGTGCGAATATCGGCACGGGCCTTCACGCGTTTTGCAACGCGCAGGCAAAAATCCGGACTGTCGATTGTGAGAAGAACATCTGGTGCCTCATCAACGACCGCATCCGCGGTTTCGTTGATACGGCGCATGAGGTGGCGGTACTTCGGCAGCACCTCGGCGATCCCCATTACGGACAGTTCTTCCATTGGAAAGCGGCTGCTGAGACCCTCCGCAATCATGTCCGGTCCGCCTACACCGAGAAACTCCACGTTCGGAGCGATCTCTTTCAGCCAGTGCATCACTTGACCGCCGAGCTTGTCGCCCGAAGGCTCTCCGGCAATCACGAAGACCCGCATCAAGCAGTGCCCCAGATCGCGATACCTTTTTTCACGGCGTCTGCGATAACGGTTTCCCGATCAAGGATCAGAACGCGCCCAGCCTCCAGACAAATGCCAGTCAAGCCAGCCTCTGCCACGCCGCGCACTGTTTCGGGACCAATAGCCGGCATGTCGATCCGCAAGTCCTGTCCAACCTTTGCACGCTTGATGAAAACACCGCTCGGTGGCGGCGACAGCGGCGCCCGACTGCCAGCCACGAACCCAAGCATTGCATCGGTCCCTTGCAGCGTCTCAATGCCAAGGCAGTGGCCCTTCGCGATGACGCAACCTTGTCCGATATCATGGGGCGAGAGCGAAGCGAGAAGTGAGCGCCCTTTCTCGGCATCCGCCAGATCCTGAGGCCCCGGTGTGCCAAATACCGCGCCATCGGGCGCTGTGAGTTCCGGCGCGATCTCAGCCGCACCCCGTACCTTCAGACCAGCCTCCTCAAAAATTGCGATGACCTCACGCAGCAAACGGTCATCGCCCTCTTGCAGAACCCCCATCAGGCGCGGCACGAGAGGAAGGCTCAGCGGATGTAGCCGACCCGGATCGATCGGGGGGCGCTGCATGGCCCCGGCAAAACAAATCTCTCGGGCACCCCCATCGGCGAGATCGGACAAGACTTGTCCCAGATCTTCTACGCGAAAGCTGGTGACGTCGGGCAAGTTGGGCTCGAAGCCTTCGAGCGACAAAACCTTGTGGGGCGTGCCCTCCCTCCGAAGTGCTTCAGAAAGATGGAGCGGCAGCTCGCCCTTGCCTGCTATCAGCGCCAACATCAGCTTGGCGTCAGGAAGGACCGGTCGCTTTCGGCCAGAATGAAAGCCACGATCTCTTTGACGTAAACACTGTCAGTCTCGTCCCCGAGCCGCTGCGCTCGATCCATGAAGGTCCCCTCGCCCTGCGCCAGCATTTGAAACGCGGCGCGAAGCGCGGTGATGTCGCTCCGGGACACTCCGCGGCGCTTCAAACCAACGAGGTTCAAGCCATCCAACTCCCCCCGCGGTGCCTGAACAAGTCCGTATGGCATCACATCATTGGTTACCATCGTTACAGCTCCGATGATCGCACCACGGCCAATGCGGACCCACTGATGGATCCCTGATTGACCGCCAACAATGACTTCATCACCCAGTACGCAATGCCCAGCCACAGCGGCGTTATTCACCAGGATCACTTTGTTTCCGATCTGGGCATCATGGGCCACATGGCAACCTGCCATAAAGAGCCCGTCATCTCCTACGCGAGTAACCCCGCCACCACCTTCGGTTCCGGTGTTCATTGTGACATATTCCCGAATGCGGTTGCGTTTGCCGACAATAAGCCGCGTGCGCTCGCCCGCGAATTTCAGATCTTGAGGGATCTCGCCAATAGAAGCGAACGGGAAGATCACGGTCTCGTCGCCGATCTCAGTCCATCCGGTGACTACGACATGGCTTTTCAGGACAACGCCATGCCCGAGCGTGACGTCAGGACCGACGATCGAGAATGGCCCGATATGGCACTCCGGCCCTACGGTCGCTCCAGCCTCGACAACTGCGCTGGGATGAACGGTTGCGCTGGGGTCAATGCCGCTCATGCAGCGTCCTTCGGCAGTTCCATCATTGCGGTGAATTCGCACTCTGCGGCCATTTCACCTTCTACCGAGGCAACGCCGCGGAATTTCCAAACTTTGACGCCCGGTTTCCCGCGGGTGGTGGTGACATGCAGATCAAGCACGTCGCCCGGTCCGACCTTCCGGCGGAACTTGCACCCGTCGATTGCCATGAAATAGACCAGCATATCTTTGTCCGCGAGATCTGCCGAATGCCCGACCATAATTGCTGCGGTCTGCGCAAGCGCCTCTATCATCAACACACCGGGCATGACCGGCTGTCCAGGGAAATGACCGTTAAAATGCGGCTCGTTCATGGTGACGTTCTTGACTCCATGTGCGGAGGCATAGGGCTCAATATCCAGCACCTTGTCGACCAGCAAAAACGGATAGCGGTGCGGAATAATCCGCTGAATTAACCCGATATCGGCGGCAAGAGCGGTCGGGGGCGCAGCTGTGTCGGACATGAGGTTCCTTGTAAGTTTCGCCAAGCGGCGGATATGCACTGGCTAGCAAGCGGTCTGGGCGCTGGCAAGCAAGGATGGCGTTTCAGTTCTCGGCTGGGGCTGTTGGGCTGCTTTCGAGCGGTTCCTCTACAGCGTCGTCCTGTGTTGCGCTATGCTGCTCTTCCAGCCAGTCCGGACGCGGCGCGGGTGTGACCCTCTCTCCCAAAGCAGCATCGATCAGCGCAATAGCTTCGTCGGTGACGTTGACCCGATCGTCTGAAAGAAAAACCTGCCTGAGGTCCAATACAACGAAGGCACCATATTCAGCCATGAGGCCGCCAAGAATTGGCAGCGCAGCGTCTAAGAAAGCCCGTCGCTCCGCATCGCGGCGTTCGGCGATAATCCGCGCTTTCCGGTCTTGCGCTGTGCGCACCTCAGTAACCCGCTCGTCAAATGCGTCGGCGGCCTCGCGAAACGCCTCTGGCGGCATCGACGGACGCTGCTCGGTCAGCGCGCGTTCTTCGTTGATCAGCATTTGCTCAATCGTTCGGTTTTCCTCCGCCAGCATTCTTGAGGCGGCCTCCAACTCCTTGCTCAGCCGCAAACCAAACACCGTTTCGGAAAACAGCCTCTCCTGGTCGATCACAACAACATGCGACTGAAGAGGTGCCGTGTCCTGCGCGACCGTGACTTTTGCGCCCCCGACGCAGGTCACGGCGATCAAGAAAACGCGCAGGCTCGAAAACATGGCTCTAGAAGTTTGTCGAAAGGGTCAGATCGAAATTTCGCACCCTGTCGTAATCTTCTGATTTCAAAGCATCGCTGAAGTTAAAGCGGAGCGGACCAAGTGGAGTGTCCCAAAATACCGAGATGCCGGCAGACGATCGGACGATCAGACTGTCATCCACAGGGACACCGTTGAAACCGACAGTGTCTTCAAGATCCCAGGTCGACCCGGTGTCCCAGAAAAGACCGAAGTCAATCCCGTACTCTTCTGGAAGTCCAATTGGGAAACGTGTTTCCAACCGGACCGAGAAGTACTTGTTACCGCCAAGAGCGTCTTCGTTCGGGGCAGCAAGGTCGCGCGGACCAACCCCGAACGACTCAAAGCCCCGCAGCTTGGACGAGCCGAGGAAAAACCGGGACGGCGTGCGCGCGCCATCGCCCGAGATCGAGTTGATGATCCCGCCTTCGATGACGCCGCGCAGAAGAATATCCTCGCTCAGGAAGGTGCGCTCGCCCAGAAGGCTGGCTTCCGTTTCCAAGAAGGTATTGTCACCGCCCAAGCCTTGTATCGATTGCGCGAACCTCAGGCGCACACCGGCTGTGGGATCGAGGCCTCGGCCGCGCGTGTTGTACGTGTACACGTAACCAAACTCGAAGCCCTCGTCGGTACCCTGTTCGCGAATGAGGATTGGCGAGGAGAAAGCGGGGTCAAGATCTGAGAGTTCGGTGGTGCTCCATCCAAAGAAGGTACCCAGTGTACCATTTTCGCTGACAGGGAACGTAAGCCCGAAATTGAAGCCAGTATCGCTGACGTCGAAATCCCGGTTTGAACTGTCCGATTGCGTCGTGCCGATATCAAAACTGAAGGCCAGATCTCGCTCAAGGAAGGCGGGCTCCACAAAGCGAAAGTCCAGCGTTTGATTGCCGTCTGTTCCGTTCCAGTTCAGGGCGATGGTCTGACCCCGGCCAAGGAAGTTTCGTTCGACAAGGGAGATAAGAAGACCGATGCCATCGTCGACCGAATAGCTACCACCTAGGTTAAGCGAACCGGTGGTACCCTCTTCCACATCGACATCGACGATAACGGTGTTGTCCGAGGATCCCGGGCTTGTATCCACATCCACGGTTTGGAAGAAGCCAAGCGCACGGATGCGCTCGGCCGACCGTTGAATTTCTCGCGGGTTGAAAGGATCACCTTCGACCGTGTCGAATTGTCGGCGGATGACGCGGTCAATGGTTGTGGCGTTGCCCTCAATGTCGATCCGCTCGACAAAGATGCGCGGCCCGCGTTCGACAACGAATTCGACATCGAGTGTCCCGGCCGCATCATTACGGGTCACCACGGGTGTAACGCGCAAGAAGTTCTCACCGGCTTCAAAGGCCACGCGTTCCATGCGATCAATCGTGCGATCGACCAAGCGCGGTGTATATACCTCGCCAGGCTCGACATCGATTGCGATCGCATAATCGGCGATATCGATCCCTTCCAACGCAGTCGCGGCGGTTACATTTCCAAAGACGAACTGCTGACCTTCGCGAATGTTAAACGTCAGGAATACGGCATCGCGCTCCTGGCTCAATTGAGGAGCAACGGACAGAACCTCAAAGTCGACATACCCCCGGTCCCGATAAAAGTCAGTCAAAAGCTGACGATCAAACTGTACGCGGTCCTCGATAAATGTGTCAGCCTGCACGAACTGGCGAAATAGACCGGCCTGTTTCGTGTCGAGAACGCGCCGCAACCGCCGATCTGAGTAAACCTCATTGCCGACAAAACTGATGCGCTCGTTTTCAATCACGCGCGCTTCTGTAACTTCGAAGACAAGATCGACACGGTTGTCGCTCTGGCGGATGATCTTCGGTGTAACTGTCGCTGCCAGGCGGCCGGCCTGCCGGTAGGCATCAGTGATTGCCTCGGCATCGGCAACCGCCCGCTCGGGTGTATAGACCTCCCGCGGGCTGCTGGTGACGAGCTGCAAGAGAATTTCATCATTCAGGCTGCGGTTGCCTTCGATGTTGATGCGGTTGATCGTCGGATATTCGCGGACGTTGATGACCAGTGTGTTTCCGCGCGGCAGGAGCTCCACATCCTCAAAGAGCCCGGAGTCCTGAATCCTTTGGAAGGCGTCGTTCAACTGCCCCGCGCTGACGGGCTGGTTATCCGGCAGGCGTGCAAAGCTGCGCACCGTCGCGTCATCAATTCTAAGGTTGCCGTTTACTTCAATCTGGGAGAACTGAAAATCCTGCGCCAGCGCTACATTTGGATGGCTAGTCCAAATCAAACAGCTACATATCGCACTGGTTGCGAGCCGGGCGCACACACGCCACCCGTCGAAAACCTGCCTGCCCATAGAATCTGCCTCGGTGTTATGCGTTACCGCTTCCCTACCGAGATTGGTGTGTTTTGTCAAAACGCACTAAGGCCCTCGCGATGCATCACAAGGGCAAATGCTTGCATTTTGGAAACAGAATTCAGAGCGACTGTGACAACAAAGTCGCAACTGTCACAGCGGCTGTCACCGCACCACTAATGGCAACAGCCACTAGGAAGCTATCGCCGAAGACGCCAGCAACTGTCCGCAAGCCCTTCCAGCTGTTTTGTACCAGTTCCATCGCATCCTCCGTAGCTCCTATTCAGGTACTAGGAAGCGATTACGGCACGAATTTGGCAGCAATGCGTTGGTTCTTGGCAAATCCAGCAGCGCAACACAGGGCGTCAGGGGCAAAACAGGTCGTTCGTGACGGCAAAAACCATCAGACTAAGCAGCATAGTCAAACCAGCGGTCATCATTACGCGCAAAGCCCGATCGCTTGGCGGACGACCAGCAACGGCTTCATAAGCGTGAAAGACCAGATGTCCGCCATCAAGCACCGGGATAGGAAACAGATTGAGCAGACCGACGGCGGTCGACAGAACCGCGATAAACCAGATGAACTGATCAAGGCCCTGCGACGCAACTGCGCCTGACGTCTCGGCGATACCAATTGGCCCCGAAATATTACACGTGCTGATCGCGCCGGTGATCATGTGCCACAAACCCGAGAGCGAGGACCGGATAATGAAACCAGTTTGCTCTACCCCGCTCTGCAGCGCCTCCAGCGGCCCCGGCATGACCGTTTCCGGCTCGAAAAACATCCCACCCGTAATTCCGATAAGCCAGCGTGTCTCGAACCCACCTTCGGGCAAAGGCAAATCGACACGACGCGGTGCAAGGGTAAAGGTTTGTTCGGCCCTCGCGCGCCAGACGGTAAGCTCCAAGGGGGCGCCCTCTGATGCGGCGACCGCATCCCGCAATTCCTCAAAGGCCGCAATAGGTGCTCCGTCGACAGCGGTGATAACATCACCTTCTTCAAATCCGGCATCCATCGCGGCGGAGCGCGGCTGCACGCCTGACACCAACGCTGGCATTAAGAAAGGTCCATCAACGTCCAGCGCTTGTCCATCTCGCTCGACTGTGTAGTCCAGCACCGGTTCACGCGGCAGCGTTTCGCGCGCTGTCGTCAACGCCTCGTAATCAGGAGTGTCTATGCCCCCGACGGACAGAATAACATCACCCTGCTGGACGCCTTCAACCATCAAAGGCAGTTCCGCCAAAGCTCCTACGGTGGGACGGTCGGTTGCGGTGCCCTGAACAAAGATCATCCCCCCAAAAACAACTATGGACAGGATAAAGTTGAACACGGGACCCGCCGCGACGGTCGCAGCGCGCTTCCAGAGTTTCGCTCCATGCATGGTGCGCGCGCGGTCAGCCTCCGACATCGAAGAAATGCTGTCGCCGTCTTTGCCGCTCGCCGCGTCTGAATCGCCCAAGAACTTAACAAAACCGCCGAACGGAAGGGCCGCGACCTGCCATTGCGTGCCGCGCTTGTCAGTTCTTTTGAACAGGACCGGCCCAAAGCCGAGCGAGAACACTTCCGCGTGGATGCCGCACCAGCGGCCCACGATGTAGTGACCATATTCATGGATGGCGACGATGATGCTGAGCGCGACCACGAAGGCCAACAAGGTCCACAAAAGGCTGCCGAACGTCGGGATCAGGCCAAAGAGTTCCAATGTTTATCCTCTTACAAGGGCGGGCGAGAATCTCAGTGCGACCGGGCCGCAGCATGGTTTCGCGCTGTATGCCGTGCCAGATGGTCCACTTTTGCGACGCAATCAAGGCTTTGCGGAGGAATTGACAGAGACATCTCGGTATCGATGCTTTCCAACGTCGCCTCAACGACGGCTGCCATATCCAAAAATCCGATCTGCCCCGAGATAAAGGCATCGAGCGCGGCCTCCTTGGCTGCGTTGAACACCGCACCCGCTCTGCCACCTGTGGCCATCACTTCGCGAGCAAGGCGCAGCGCCGGGAAGCGCGTTTCGTCCGGATGTTCGAAACTTAGTGTTCCGATCGCCGCGAGATCGAGACGCGACACAGGCAGATCGCGACGTTCCGGCCAATGCAACGCGTAGCCAATGGCATGACGCATATCGGGCGCGCCCAGATGCGCCATCAACGCGCCATCCTTGAAACCGACCAACGCGTGCACAATCGAACCAGGATGCACAACCGCTTCGATGCGATCAGGGTCAATTCGAAAAAACTCTCTCGTTTCAATAAGCTCCAACGCCTTGTTGAACATCGACGCACTGTCGATCGATATACGCTGCCCCATGTCCCAGTTCGGATGCGCCACAGCTTCCGCCAACGTCGCTTTGGCAATCGCCTCAAGCGGCCAATCACGAAACGGACCGCCCGATGCGGTGATCACGATCCGCTCCACGGCATCCATGTCTTCGCCCACCAGCGCCTGAAACACAGCGGAATGCTCGCTGTCTACCGGCAGGATGCGCGCGCTGTGTTTTTGCGCTTCGGCAAGCAGAAGCGGGCCCGCGGTGACGAGACTTTCCTTATTTGCAAGCGCCAGTGCCCCTCCGTGGCGCAAGGCAGCAAAGCCCGGATAAAGGCCCGCTGCACCGACAATTGCACTCATCACCCAGTCCGCGGGTCGGTCTGCGGCATCACAAAGGGCTTGAGCCCCGGCTGCGACCTCAATCTCTGTTCCGGTGAGCGCGCTCCGCAGGTCTTCCAGCCGGTCGTCATAAGCGGTTACAGCCAGCGACGCGTTGAGCGATCGCGCTTGTTCTGCCAGTAACTGGATATTCGCGCCACCTGTCAGCGCGACAACGTCATAGGCGTCCGGATCCCGTGCAATCAGATCAACCGTGTTCTGACCTATCGAGCCGGTGGAGCCGAAAATAGAGATGCGTCGTGTCATGGATCGTTTCTGACAGATGCCGTCTCAGAGGGGAAGCGGCGGAAAGTCTATGATCTGCTCGACCAGCAACAGTAGAACCGAAGCGCCCAGCATGCCGTCAAACCGATCAAGCAATCCACCGTGTCCAGGGATCAGATTGGACGCATCCTTTACCCCGGCTTTGCGCTTGATCGCACTGACCGAGACATCGCCTATTTGCGACGCCATCGACAGCGCAATGGAAATGCCGATGAGTTCCGCGCCTGCGATCGTGTTGAGCATAAAAATCCAGCCAACCAAGGCCGCGCCGAGCCACCCGGCGACGGTTCCAGACCATGTTTTTTTCGGGCTGACACGCGGCCAGATTTTTGGCCCCCCAATGATCCGTCCAGCAAAATACCCCAGCACGTCTGTGGCCACGACAACCAATGCAAGCCACAACATCCAGATGAACCCGAAATCGTCACGTAGCACCCACAGCCCCAGCCCGGCAATGCCAATGAGAGCGGAAAACACTGCAAAAACAAGCCGCTCGTCCTCAAAGCGCCCCATAGCAATTAAGCCGGGGACCAGCAGGACTGGCAGCGCGAATCCCAAAGGCACCACCGAAGAAGCGGCCACCGCGCCTGCTGCGATCGCGGCAAGCAGTTTTGCGCTTTGAGGATCTTCCGGCGCGCACATCCGCGCCAGCTCCCAGACCATGATGCCGACAATGGCGGTGATCAGGGCCAGAAAAACATAGCCTCCCACCCAGACAGCGCCCAAGCCCACGGCCACCATGACAAAGCCCGATCCGAGCCTGGTTGCAAGATCGTCAAAACTGGACTTGGTCTTCATCTGGGGCCTGAGTTACAGCACGGCTCCATAGCGCCGCTCACGGCCACCATAACGGCCAACGACCTCCGCGAAAATATCCGGCGTAAAATCCGGCCACAGCGTGTCGATAAACTCGTACTCCGCATATGCCGATTGCCACAGCAGGAAATTGGAAATCCGCGCCTCCCCACTGGTGCGGATCACAAGGTCCGGGTCGGGCAGCACACAAGTATCAAGAAACCCAGCCAACGTGGTCTCATCCACTTTGTCCGGGTCGATACGTCCTGCGGCCACGTCCTTGGCAAGTCGCTTCGTGGCGCGTGCCACCTCATCCCGTCCGCCGTAGTTCAGGGCGATTGTAAGGTTGACGGTGCTATTCCCTTCGGTCAGCGCCTCCACCTCGTCCATAAGGTCCTGCAACTTACGCTCCAGCCGCACACGGTCGCCGATGAAGCGTACTCGGATCCCGTTGGTCATGAAGTTCTTCATTTCCTTGGTGATGTATCGGCGAAAGAGCCCCATCAGACCCGCGACTTCTGTTTGCGTCCGTTTCCAGTTCTCCGTCGAAAACGCGAAGATCGTCAGGTATTCGACTCCGAGCGATGGGCACGCTTCGACTATTGCGCGGACTCTCCGGGCGCCGGCCTGGTGCCCAATCAGCCGCGGTTTGCCGCGCATCTGAGCCCAACGTCCGTTCCCATCCATAATAATTGCGACGTGTTTGGGGCCGCCTTTCGGGGTATCGGGTTTAATTACTTCTGCCTGTTCCATGGCCTCGCCTAACTCTAACTTCTTGCCCCCCCGGGTGAAAGTAATCACTGTGACTGAATAAAAGCTGTCACACCTGCATAATTTCTTCTTGCTTGGTCTCCAGCGCTGTATCGACCTTCGCGATGAAGGAATCGGTAAGTTCCTGGACTTCATCGGTCCAAAGCTTGTGATCGTCCTCGCTCATGCCGTCAGCCTTCAACTTCTTCAACTGGTCCATCCCGTCGCGACGCACATTCCGGATGGCAACCCGCGCACCCTCGGCATAACTACCAGCAACCTTGGTCAACTCGCGGCGACGTTCCTCGTTTAGCTCCGGGATCGGCAACATAATAATCGTTCCGTTCAGCTGCGGGTTGATGCCAAGCCCGCTTTCGCGGATCGCTTTTTCGACCTTTCCTACCAGAGACTTATCCCAGACATTTACTGTAACCATCCGCGGCTCAGGTACGTTCACGGTGCCAACCTGATTGATTGGTGTCAGACTGCCATAGGCATCCACCATCACGGGCTCCAACATGGACGCTGACGCGCGCCCTGTCCGCAAAGAGGCAAATTCCGTCCTCAAGGAAGCCAGGGCCCCATCCATCCGGCGTTCCAGATCATCCGTATCGATTTCGAGATCGTCCGACATGTCTATGCTCGTTTACTCATTTGTTGTTTTATCACACATGCAACGCGCCTGCGCTCGCTTTCTGCGAATAAATACACTCAACTTTGCGCTGATGTATAGCGTTGGATCACGGCAGGTTTATGGCGCATATGCCAAAGCCTTCGTCAGGTTTCCGTCACCGTTGTGTAGGTTCCGTCGCCTGCAAGAATCCCCCGGAAGCCGCCCGGTTCATCCAGCGAGAACACGATGATCGGCAACTTGTTGTCACGCGCCAGTGCAATCGCTGAGGCATCCATCACCCCAAGATGCTGGGCGAGACAATCATCATAAGAAATGACGTCATAGCGGACCGCGTCTTCGTGCTTGACCGGGTCCTTGTTGTATACGCCATCAACCTTTGTCCCCTTAAAGATAGCCTCGCAGGACATCTCCGACGCGCGTAGCGTCGCCGCCGTATCGGTCGTGAAATAGGGGTTGCCGGTTCCGGCTGCAAAGATGCAGACGCGTCCTTTCTCCAGATGGCGCACAGCCCGTCGGCGAATATAGGGCTCACATACCTGATCCATTGGAATGGCGCTGATGACGCGTGTATGAACCCCCAATCCTTCAAGCGCAGCCTGCATGCCAAGCGCGTTCATCACTGTGGCCAACATACCCATGTAGTCCGCTGTGGTGCGCTCCATTCCCTGTGCTGACCCCTGCAGTCCGCGGAAGATATTGCCG
>JASJAW010000028.1 GCA_030066795.1 Dinoroseobacter sp. | reverse complement strand
ACCTCCGGAAACTCGCGAAGTTGATCCCTGGCGTGTCGGCTCCCGCCTGAAAGCCCGGCCGGAACCCGCACGGCCGGACCAGTAAAGCGATCTCAAGACCGACTTCTTCAACACAATCAGCGGAAAGCGGTCGTTCAAAATGAGCGCAGCGAACGGCGACTTCGAGCCCATAGTACCGAATGCTGCGCAATGAACGAACGGCCGCTTTGCAGACTGTTTTTTTTAATAATCACGCACGCAAAGACGGTCGACTCTAGGCAGTGCAGTCGAAACCGTGAACTCCCAGAAGTTGATCAACTCGCTCCGCCGCCCCCATCTGGTGGAGGCTGGTCACAGCGCGCTCCAACAAGCGATCGCATTTTCTTGACGCTATCTCTGTGGCGTGGGTGTCAAGCCATTCCATGATACGTTCGGTAAGTGCCGGGTGAAACTTTGGCGCACTCTTGCGCGCGGCAACGAAAGCGGTGCTCACAACGCCTTCCGGCCTCTTCCGAGCGTCAGGCCATCCGATTTCTGCCATTGGTATGGCCAGTGGAACCTCAATAAACGGCAGCGGATCGTCAGAAACCACACCAAGGTTTCGCAGTATAAATTCCTGACCATGACCTTGCAGGTTTCGGAACACCTCAAGTGTATCGAAACGGGTGTCGAACTCACGCCAGACCTGTTGCGCTTGTGTTTGCGGCAGACGCTGCAAGTCGAACATGACGGACGTGTTTTCGGGGTCGCTGGTGTCGAGGGCCGCGCGCATGTCAGTCAAACTGATCGCGTGCAACATGGTGTCGGAGGCACCCGCGCGGGCCAGGAGGTCATTCAGTGTCTTCCCCCGCCAACCGCGATGGTCAGTGTAAAGGCGTTTGAGAACTTCACTTTCCGCGAGCGCAATCGCAGGACGCTCATCTAGCCTTCTGAAAAGCCGTATTACAGCATCCTTTTCCGCCTCACTCATGTCTGCGGTGGCGCCCGCCTGCGCTGTTCTGGCTAGTGCCAAGAGGATGTAGCTTTCGTCTAGATCAGCGAGCAGATCAGCGCGGACTTCCTCAGAGGGAAGTGCCGCCAGGGTCAATCCAAGAGCCGCCAGATCATCTGCCAATGTGGCCTCGAACGGCACTCCGACCGCTATATCGTTCAGCTTCCAATCGAACGATCTCGCACTTACGCCGGTCATTGTTCGGCCCCAGTCGGGATTGGGGGCGATAAACGTGTAGTCGGCAACGCCGCGATAGCTCGCATCGAGGCGCGAAAGAACGAGCTTTTCCTGCTGTCTCTGGTCGACAACCGCCCGCTTCAGGAACCGCGTGGGACCGTGCCAGATTTGAAACCGTTGGCTTTCCGTAGTGATTTCGTCTTCAGCGATGTCCGTGACGCGGAGGTCAGCCGCTGCCCCATCATCCTCGACGGCTAGAATGCCCTGACCCGGACCAGCTTCGACGCTCAACCGTACCGAGCCGAGATAGGGATGGACAATGCGTACCCAATCAAGGTCGCCGCCGCGCAGGAGCTGGAGACAGAGATCGTTGCACAGCCCAGCGACGCCGCGCGCGCTCGGGGCAATTGCCCCGTCCTGCCAGATAAACTCGATTGAGCGGACATCTTCGACGGGGATAGGCGCAACCGGTTCGGTGCGGTCGATGGCGGTTTCTTGTATCCCTTGTCGCAGAAATCCAGGGCCAGTCACGAAGCCCGTTATGAGAAGGAGCGAAAGTACCTTCGCTCCTGCCGAGAACCGGGTTTGGGACAGGGCCATTGCGGGAAAAAGGCCGACAAGGAGGGCAAAAAGGTTGACGATAACCAAGGCGACCAGTCCGCCGAAGCCGAGGGTCACCCAAACCAAGACAAGAACAATGCCCTCGACCGCGAAGATCGATGTCAGGACACCCGCGATAACCAGCAGGAGGAGATATGACCTGAAGAGCTCAGAGCCGCTGTCTGGCGCGGTAGACGGCCAAAGGAGATGAAATAGGAACCACGTTGGATAGTAGACGGCGGAAACGACCAGGAACGCCACGGCAACGACAATCGCAACAACTGCGCTTTCGAAACCAATGATCATCAAGGGAATGCTGGCAACGCAAACAGCGCTAAAGAGAAAAAAGATATTTTTCAAGATCTTGCGTGGTCCGAGTTTATCCACCCCGTCGGAATGTCAGCCATCTTCAACTGTCCGCCTCACCTTTGAACAGCAGCTCCGAACTTGTCGAAGGTCCACCGTAAATCGTCGCGGTCTCAGGGACGCTCAAGATGCTTGCCGACAGAGGCGTGTAGTCGAGAGGGGCGATCGGCGTGGGGCCGATCAGAACAGCCGGCGCGTTGTACCAGCCGGCGCGGCGTTCGAACGCGCCTACCCCAAAATGGGTCGTGAACCAGTTGCGATAGTCCCAGACCCGTTTCTGATAGTCTTCGCGCATGTCGTCTGCGGTGGTGATCTGGTTCAGGATGTTGTTCGGATCGTTCTCCATGTGCCTGAAAGGGTCCGAATACCAAGGGTATTCAATTTGGAACCGGCAACCGCCACTGCCGTGCTCAAAGCCCCGCTCGACGGGGACCCCATCGGGCAAGTTGGCGAAGGCGTGGACGCCGTTCAGTGTCGTGATACGCGCGATCTCGGCGCCGTCGGCGAGGTGCAAGTTCCAAAGCGCATAATTCACGCGTGTCGCGAGTACGAGATGGACCGGCCTGTCCGTGTGGGTGACCACGATATCCCTATAGTCGAAGGGTTCAACCGCGGTTTCGCGCCCTCGCGGGTTCATCCAATTGGCTACCAGTCCCTTTTGATCCGCAAAGATCGTGGTCGCTGCGTTAGCCTCGTCGATATGGATGTTCGCAACATGGTACGTTGGGTCCGGCTCGCTGAATTCGCAAGCCGGTTGTTCCAAATAGCCTTCAGCCCGCATCGGGTGTTCGTCGGCACCCGGCGCCCGATATCCAACAAAGACGTCTGAAATGAACACCGGAAGCCCGCCTTCGCGAGACAGGATCGGGCCATGCGAGACAAGAGAATACTGGCGGTCTTCGAGGTAGCTCGCCGGGTCTGCCGGATCACCAACGAGCTCGAAGGTGGGTTTCTGGTCCGCGCTTTGCTCCCGACCAAGCAGAATGGAAAGCGTCTCGTCCTTGTGGTCTTGCCATTTCCATCCAAATGCCTCGATGTTCGCAACGTAGAAGCCAATCGTGGCGATGACGACCAACGGCAAACCATAGGCCTTTAGCAGGAGAGCCGCAGCCACGGCTTTCTGCAGGAAATTCATCGAGAACACCCTTCACATGTTCGTTTCGCGTATGATTGTTTCCATCAAGGCGACAAATTTATGGCAAAGCATTGTTCTCATTCGGTGACTCATTTCTTGCCCAGTATGGTCCTTTCCGCGTCGCAAGGCCGCCAGCGGTCAAGGCGATATCTCTCGACCAAGCACGTCTTGTTGTCGGATCGTCAGCTTGTGGAACCAACGAAATACTTCTTTTCCAATAGGATGCGGCCTCAAACTGCCATTCCCTGCCAATGGCAACAGTCGGCGCAAAGCACCTTGAGATGCGGTTATGCTTGAGGGCCGCTTCGTCCGCGGAGCAGACGGTAATCGGTGCCACTGCCTTGTCTGAAATCCGCTTCTTGGTTGTCATCTGGTTGAAGGCGTTCGAAGACTATACCAAGTCCTATCCACCCATTGCGTCTACATGCTATTGTTGACGGGAGTGCATCGACAAAAGCGAGGGTACGCAAAGAACGTGGGAGGAGCGGGAGCAGGTGCATTCGCATTGTTTTTGATCCCGCTGATCTATGGCGGTACGGCTCTGGCTTGGCTGATTGCTGCAGTTTTCTCTTGGGTACTGGTCTTGCCAAGGTGGACACGCGTTTGCATTGCAATGTTTCTGTTGTCTTGCTGCGTTCACGCAGTGATTTGGTATTCCGAGCCAGAGACAACATTCAGTTATGCTGCGATCGTCGTCATCGTGGTTCTTGCCATCGGTGCCCTCTTCGTGATGCCTCTGGCGCTAGGCTACCGCTTTTTTTCGCTGATATTTGGGTTGGAGAAGCCCAAGCATTGATGTGAAGTTGTTTTGTCGACGCTTTTCCTGAGGCTGGGTGCATGTCGGCTTTGGCCGCGCGCAGCAGTCGTTCGGCCCCTTAAAGCAAGGCAAGAACCTGACAGATGCTGTCAGATGACCGCCAAGAGCCCAAAGCGCGCATCCGAGACATGCATGGCCCAAGGCATTGCTTCGCCAAGGCCCAGCCACCCTACTGCAAGGAAAGGTGCATGGTAGGCCCAAATTCTGCCAAACGGCAAATATAGCCTCCATCCCAATGCTTTGTTTGAGGGCCTGGTGATGCTCGACGAAACTGAACTTTCTTTAGAGACCGCGCTTCTCTTACGGCCGTTACCGCGCTCGATGTGGAATGGTGATGAGCCCATGCGTTTCGGCGGCAAGCCGCGCCTGCCGCAGGATGTCGCATGGCCAAGAGATGAAACGGGACATCCGCTTCATTTCATTGTGGAGATTGATCTCTCTCGACTGCCGCGTGATGCTGCGGGTTATCCCACCCCCGATCTTCTTGCGCAGGGCAGCCTGTTTCTGTTCCTGCCGCTCGATTTCGACCGGCTGTACAGCGAAAAACCGGGCAGACTGGTTTTCACGCCTGACGACGTATCGACCCTGCCGGAATGCGACCCGCCGTCTGATCTGGGCGATATCGGAACGATGGACCCAAACCACGTGCATGAAGACGGCACAACCGAGGATGGGCGTCTGCTGGTGCGCCAGAAGGCCGAGGTTTTGCAGTTTCGGTCCGAACGCGCGATCAATCGACTGGCGGAGCCGGATGGAGGCGCGTGGAAACGGGCCAATCAGCGCCACCAGGCCGCCGTCCTGCAGGCGCTGAAAGAGGCCCGCACGTTTCCCGGCGACGACCCTGAAAAACTCGCGCCTTTTCTCAAGATTCCTCTGAGCTTTCGCCAATACCTGCACCGACTGCGCGCGCGCCATCTGGACTGGGAATTCATCTTCGACTGGTCCAAGGATTTTTTCGAGCGGTGCCAACATGAAACCCTCGGTCACCTCTATGATATGCAAAAGGCAGGGGTCCAGCCAAAGCGGGTTGCCTGGGCCATCCGCAGCATACAAAAAACGCTGGACAAGGTGGGAGGCGCGCGCTTTGCACAAGGCCGAAAACCCAACTTCTACAACTTTTTTGCGCCCGTTTCTGTGGCCAGGGCGTTTGACTGGCAAGCCAGACGCTGGATGGCACTGTCCAGGTTTCGGACCGGGGCCTTGAGCCCCGAGACGCTCGACCTGTTTGTGGACATGCTGATCGAGATCGACCGTCGTGCCAACCAAAAGGACGAGGCAGGCGAGCCGCTAGGGCTGCGGGCCGGGTTGCTGTACTACCGCGTCAAAGGCCACGGGCTGCGGTCAGACTGGACGCGTACCATGGCCAGAAATGCGCTTAGGCATGCCTGCGATCGCGCCGTCACGCGCGAACCGCAGCAGGCGGAGGGCGTGAGCAAGGACGAGCTGTGGGACCGGCGCATCGTGGAGGCGCAAAACCAACTCGTCGGATCAAAGGCTTCGCGGGAAGTTATGCCTTTTCAGATGTTTGGCCTCGGGTACGACTATGGCTCTTTGCACCCCAAGCGCGATGATGACGTCCTATTGTTCCAGTTCGGCGAAGGTTTCGGGCTGCCACTCGAAACCGGTCAGGACCCGGTGCTGCAAATCTGGATCAAGCGCGACGACCTCGCGGCGGGCCGCTTCGACCGCGTCGACTACACGTTGGATATGAGTTGACCGAGCGCCGGCTCTAAGGCTCCGATTGCGGCGACAGGATATCGTCGATGTTTTCTGCGATGATTTCGAAGCGATTTGTCTCATGGTTTGTAAAGATAGCACACCTGGCCACCCCGTCGCCATCTGGCGCAAGCAGAACGTAGTCCCCGCTTTCGTTGTCTAGCGCAATGAATGCGCGCTCGGCATAGTGCCAATTCTCCGTCTCGTACCCATCCCATCCGTCAAGTTCGGTGATCGCTCTTCCATAGTTGTCCGCGAATAGGGCCGCGCCATTGGGGGCCTCGCACAGGACGAACACAGGGTCAGCGCCGACGCCTTCCGGATAATCAAAGTGAGCTTTGCCATGGTTGATCAGCCTCTCGCGCAGACCGTCCGGCAACTTCGAACCGATTGCATTTTCGGCTGCCTCGATCGCCTTCAGCCGATCTGCTTTGTCCATCCTGCTAAATCCTCTACAAATCACACGATACGATGGTTCCAAGAAATCAGTGCTGCCGCAAGAGTACTGGAGCGAGGACGGCACTTGGATGCGGTGAATGCGCCATTGGCTGCTTTGTCCGCAAAGCGAACGTAGGCATTGAGCTAAGCAGAACCATTAACCACAGAATTTTCGGACCTCTGTATCCCGCAGTCCGGTGGCCACCAACATGCAGCGGTTCCGCGCCTCGTAGTAGTATCCTCGCGCATACCACATCACCGCTTCAGGCTCGCTGCTGTCTGAGATCATCCACGCCCCGCGTAAGTATTTGACGGCATATGTAAGGTTGGTCTGAGCATCCAACAGATCCGTGTCCTTGCCTTGAAAACCCATTTGGCGCGCTGTGGCCGGAAGGATCTGCATCAGCCCGTAGTAAGGACCGTTGCGAGCGCCGGGGCGATAGTCGCTTTCCCGCTGGATTACGCGGTGCACGAGGCTTCTGGGCACGTCATATGCGTCCGCTGTTTCATTTATCAACTCGCGCAGTTCGGCTGTCTCACCCGGAAAAAGCTGCACTGTGCGGGCGACGGGTTCGTCCGGCGCGCTCCCGCAAGCGGCCAGAAAGAACATGGCAAGTGGGATCAGGTATCGCATCGAGCTACGCAAATTAACGGCCAACGTCTGCTACCTGTGCTTTAACTGGGGGTGGTATTCAATAGCGTTGGTCTCTTTTAGGGCGGGTTTTGGCTTGCAGATTTATTGGCGCCTTCCGCAGTGGAAAGGATCAACGCTCTTTGGATCTGTGCATTGAGCTTCCTCCTACAGAAACCTTTTCTTTGCGTGCGATAGCTTATGGCATGCACCCCGATGTGTTGTGTGACTGCAGCGACATACGGATAATCTGAGGAGTTCGCGCATTCGGGCGCGATTTCTGATATACTGTCTCCAAAGCAAACAGGCAGGAATCCAGAGCATTGATCTTACACTCGCTTCGTCGGGCTATCTTCGCTTTCCCTATAGTTACATTGGTAGCCAGCGCGCCAGATCCGGGCTTTGCGCTCTCATCCCCAATACCCGCCTCGCTGCAAAAGCATGTGGGAACGGGCGAAGGTCAAATCGCTTCTGTGGTCCTTGAGCGCGCGCGCGCCTTGTATCGGGACAAGGTTCAAGCAGGTGCTGTCAGAAACCCCTGTTATTTCGCCAAGGACGCCACGCGCCCAAGCACGTCGTCCAACGGCGCCGCCAAGCCACGTTTCTACATAATCTGCGAAGCAACGGAGACGTTCCAAGCAGTGTCTTCGGGTTACGGAAACGGACGCAAACTGCAGCGCGCTGACTTTTCCAACGGGCGGCAATGCGCGAAGAACTTCAGCAATGCAGAAGGGTCTAAACTTACAGCGGGCGGTGCGTATGTCACAGCAGAGACACGCACGTCTTTCAAAGGTTATTACAACAGTTCGGGGGTCGCGAAGCCTTTTCATCGCACCTTTCTTCTTTTTGACGGAGAAGGCGAGACAAGCAATGCACGAGAAAGGGCAATTGGTGGTCACAGAGCCATGTTTCTGAAATGGCAATGCCGCCTCAGGAACTCCAAAAGCCGCTACGCTGATGACGAGGGCTTTGTGCCCTACGGGAAACTTGTGGATTATACCTCAGGCCGCAGCAATGGTTGTACCACGTGGTCTCGTTCCGCGACGAAGGACATTCTTGCGCTTGTCGAAGAGAACCCAACGACGCTTTACATCTATCCGGAGTCAGGTGACATCGAAGCGGTCGCCCGCGCCGTTCAAAGTGGAGAGTCCCCCGTTCAGGCAGGGCTTTATTGGAACGCGTCATGCCTTAAATCCATCGGAACTCCGAGATTCTGGCCTAAGCAGACACTCCAACCGATCATCAACGAGTGGAGGCAATCCCTCCCAAAACAGCCGCCGCTGGAACTGCCGATTTGCAAGTAGGTCGTGAACCTTTTGAATCTTCGGCTAGCAGTGCAACTTCAGATTGATCACACAGAGCAACCAGGTATTTCAGTTCACCTGGGCGTAGAGAGTCTGGTCTCGCCGAAAAGTCCAGGAATGCCCGCAATGCGCATGCGGTGGATTTCCCCAGATCTTCGTATGTCTTTGCGTAGGGCTGAATCAGAACGTTCACACCTGGTTCCATAGGACTTGGAAACGCAGAGACTTCCCTTCGCGCCCTAAGCGCTGGGTCGACGTGGTGGTTCGGTGGCACCCTCAGCATTTTGCGCAGCGCATGGACTCAGCAAACTAGGGTTCAATTCTGCAAGTTAGTGTCTTCTAGAGAAAGCTTCGACGGCGACCGGGGTTGCCTAACCCCGGTCGAGCATGACTATCACGCCCATATTCTACGTCGGTCAGCAGACCTTGCACCGCTGCGCATCGCCCACCCTTGTGGCGTAGATGCGGGCGCCTGAGCCGACTTGCGCATCGGCAGACCGCCGATCATGCCGCCGCTGCCGGGAGCAGCCAGAGACGTGGCAAAGCCAAGACTTTGCGTGCTGACCCTGGTGAATTGAGCCTGCGTCTGTTGAACCATGCCCGTGAACTCGACCGCGGCCGCACCTGGTGCGCCGAGCTGGAAAGACACTTCGGCCGTCCAGCCAATCGGGGTCCCGCTGGCGTTGGATACAATGTAGAAACCGCCGCCTGGCCCTTCCGATGCGCTTACGTTCAGGCCCACAACCAGTGATGTGCCTGTGAATACGCTTGGGCCGCCCTCAATTACTGTCAGTTGGATGGATGCGCTTGCTTCGAATATCCAGCCATATCCGGCCGAAATAGACCCGTAATACCCGATCCGGTTGCCTGTCGATATGACAACGCCGAAGCCCGCGCTGGCTGCCTCGTAGAAGCCGCCTGTAACGGCCACGCCAAGTGCGATGGTGAGATTGTTGTTGGTGCAGAAGTCGAAAATGATCTGAAGCGGGTTGGCCGAGGCCGGGAAAGCGGCCTCTGCCATTTCCCCTAGAACGCCCATGATCCAGCTGTCTGGATCAATCATCGATATCTCGGGAAAGTTGCTCGATGCCGTCAGGCTGCGTGCCGATCGACGGTGGCGCGCGACCGAGGCCTCGTGCGCAAAGAACTGTCGGGCTTCTTCTTCGGTTGCGCCATGCCGCATCGCCGCCTGAACAGCGTTTTCGACGTTGCTGTTGGAAAAGCTTCGGGTGCGGTAGCCGCTTGGATAGGACGCAACCAACGCAGGGCCGTCAGACGGCGCTTCGACAGGCTTGGTACCGCTGCCATGGACGATGAACGGTTCGGAACTCCAATGCATAGACATTCCTCCAGGTAAATCTGGGCTATAGTTGAGATCCAGTGCCTGCGCATTGCCGGCACCGCGAGATGCCCGCATTTGCTGGACGGCGTAAGCGAAACTGCTCATCGGTCCGTTGACGTGAAGCGCGCCTGCGTCGATGCGGAACGGAGACAGCGCATCGTCCGCATCGAACCACCAGGTGCCGTCGACAACGACCGTGCACCAGACAGAACCGTCTGAGTAGATCTGGTAGTACTCAGTAATCGACGCGGTATCGTCGTAGAAGCTCTCGCCCAGCCAATCATAGTCGATCACATGCTTGACGATCAGATCGACCCGGCTGATCCGCTGGCCAGCAGCATTTCGATAGGCATTGGGGTGCTGAGTGATTTCACCTGTCAATCGCATTGAATAGCCAAAATGCTCGTCATCGTCCGGCGCGGACAACCGGACATTGGCGATATAGTCCCCATTGTAGGAAAAGCGGATCGGAACCGACGCAGTGATCCGGCCAAGGTCCCATTGGGTTTGCCGTGACGTAATCGAAGCATCCCGAAAAGTTGCCCCTTGCCGACGGCGGCGTTCTTCGGGGCTCCAGTAGACGTGATCGCGGGCATAAATCCCATCCAGGCGGTCGAAGCTGTAGGTGATGCTCCCAGCATCGCCTGTGGTGATCGATTTTGCGATTTCGAAGCCAAGCTCACCAACAGCGGCTGCTGCGCCCGCCTGCAGGGACCGCGTGTGTCGTCTGCCAAGGGAGTGCCCGCGCGCTTCGGGACCAGCCGGCAAATGGCCAAGATATTCGACCCCGGCCATGTTAATCACGGCACCCGGCGTACTGGTCGCGTAGTCGCCAAGAACTAATCCGGCCGCCTCATAAGCCTTGAAGACCAATTCTGAGCAGAACAGCGCCTGTGTGTCATTGAAGCGCTGCAGCGAAGCGATGGCGACAAAATCATAAGGTGTTCCCTTGCGCCATTCATCGTACGCGAAGTTTTTGATTGCGTTGCGCTGGGCGGTTGTTAATCCGACATAGCGATAAGCGGCCGCGAAATGTGTGTTGTTTAGCAAGGTGCCAAGCTCGTGGCGCTCAACACCCGAGCCCACCGCCTCGATCACATATCCGTCGCCCACATAAAGCGCGATATGGCTTGCGGGTTCGCCGGTGCGTTGGCGAATGGCTTCGCTCACAAGGCCGGCGGTGTTGACGACGATCAGGTCACCGACTTCAAGATACTGGGCATCATAGGTCATGCCGTACTGGCCCGCCGGGATCATGCGGTCTCGGTCAGATTCCGACGGCTCCAGAAAGTCCAATTGGCGCCCTTGGGGAGTGCCGGGTGCCGGAACACGTTGAGCAGGATGCTTGTGATGGCCCATGTATTGGACCGTGTTGAGGGGCATAGGCATGTCGGTTCTCATTTCATGGTTAGAGGCTAGAAGGGGAAGCGAGACACTTTCGAAAGCGGCCAGCACCAGTTCAGGTGCGAACCAGCTCTCATTTGCCTCACTGGCGAATGGGGAAGACACAGGTGGGTCATAGGGTCGGCCTTCCTGCGTACGCAGCCAGCGGATCAGGGCTTGTGCCTGAGCGGGCGTGAGCTCCGGGTGCCGACACACCGCAACCGCGGCATCATCGGAAATGGCGTCCGCAACTGCGAGGATATCGACCGGACCCTGCGTGACCTCGATCACTTGATCCTCGCCGAGATAGATCGCCACGTGGTTTTGCGCGACGCCGGAAAGCGGAGACATCAGCAGCAAATCACCCGGCGCGAGGCTCGGTTGCGGCAGAATGGGGACGTCCACACTCGCGCCACGAACGGTGATCTGTTGACCACGCGCCACGTCGGGTTCGGCTGAGCCGACAGAGGGTGAGATCGGAGCCAGACCGGACCCGTTGCCGCTGTGAATGGTTCCATCGTTCATTGCGCTCCTCCTTTCAAATAGGTCGTGCCTGGTCAGGACGACGATGAGGTCACCGGCGCATTTGCCGATGGATTGGGCGTGTTGCCCTGAATTGTTGTGATGACGCCCGCATCCGCGAAGCGTTCGAGGGGGAAGACATCCGATTTGAACTGCAAATCGACTTCGCCGGTCAGGTTGGCTGAAACATCAATCTCGGTTTCGCTGTCTTTCTGCGAAGAGGAGACATACGCGATTGATGTTTTAGACGAAGCACTGACCGGAGAAAGGAAACTGGAGAACTTCGTCTGGGTTTCATTCTTGAAGTCGAAAGAGTTTGATGCCGAGGCAGTGGCGGCGTCTCGCGTATCTATCCGGAACCCCATCTGGGCCTTTATCCGTCCTCTGGTCACAATCACGCGGTTTATGCCCATCAAAACCATAGAGCTCAGCATCTGCTGGCGTGTTTGCGCCAGCCGGCGGCGCGCAGCAGGGATGACAACCTCTTCGATGTTCTCGATGTCTGCGTCTTCCGGCACGTTCAGAGACCGCCGGAGGCGACTGGCTTCGTCTTCGTTTAATTCGTTGACCTGTGAGACACGGCCGTCCTGGCCTGAAGTGTCGACTTGGAAGTTGCGCGGAAATGCACCGACCACGTAATCACGCGCATTGTTGTCGCTGACGTTGTCCGCCATGAACTCGTCAACGGTCTTTGCGACATTCGATAGAAGCTCGCCAAAGGCCTCCATTTGTTGGATGGAGGCATCCACAATTGCATTGAAGGTGCCCGATATCAGGTCAGCGACAAAGGTGGGGAACGCGATGGCATTCAAAGTTGCTTCGGTAACTCGCGCCACGTTGTTTGCGGCGCGCGGTGAAAACTCTGCGGCGTTCATGGCTTGGGCCGCTGTTGGACGTACGAGAGTGGGGTTCGAGTCCGATACCAGCGCAGGCTCCACCTGGTCGAATTCCGTGGTGCGCAACTTTCGCACCATCGGCGTCTGCCCCAGCTTCTGCGATTGGATCCAGTCATCCCGGATCAGCTCGGCCGAATATGACGCGATCTTCTCGAGATTTTCGGACATCTGCGCCTGTTCGGATGTCGGCAATTGCTGGAAGGCTGGACTGGACATCAGAAGGGCCGCGACCTGGCTGTGAACAAGGTTTGAAACCTCGGGCGACACTTCCATTTCGGAGCCCGGTTCAGCGCCGTAGGCGCCCGGAAGAACTGCGGCATTTGTCATGCGGCCCTCCCCTGGCTGGTCGATGGCTGGCTGGCCTGTGCTTCTGTCGCCCCGGTCCCTTCCCCTCCCCCAGAGGTCGGCGCGGGTTCGGCTGGCGCTGCAGACGCCGCAGGCTGTTGTTGCTGACGCTGTTGCCGGTTTTCTTGTTGTCGCTGGAACCTGTTGGAATCGAGTTCAGGTAAATCCGGAGCCGAAACCTCTTCACGGTGTTCGAGCCTTTGGTTGATCATCTCAGCCGCACTGGGGCTGGATGATGCAGGTTCTGCGCTACGCACGCCCGTGGCCGCGGCAGGTGCATTTTCAGACGGAACCGGCGTATTGCCTCGAATACGCGCGATATTCTCTGTCGTCGCCATGCGATTGAGTGGCATGTAATCCGTTGAGAAGGTCAGATCGACCTCCCCGGTCAGGTCCGCGTTCACGTTGAGCTCGGCGTTAGAATCCGATTTCGTTGAGCGGACGTAAGTTACGGATGTCGACGCGGAGGCCGACCACATTCCGAAACCGACCTGCGCTTGCGCCGAAACCGAAGTGTCCAGCAACGAGGCGTCTTCGCGGCTGGCGCTGTCGGTTGCATCGATGTGAAAGCCCATCGTGGCCCGGATCCGACCGTGATTGATAACAATCCGCTGCAAACCCATCATGACGAGGGACGACAGCATCTGAAGACGCGATTGAGCCAGTTTGCGACGTGCGGCTGGCACCAGCACCTCTTCGATCGTGACATCGTCGATCGTGTCGACGCTGTCGGACAGATTCAGTGCGCCCTGAATCCCTTGCGGGACATCCGCATCCGTATCTGTCGGGACAGCCCGAACTGTTCCGTCGCTGTTATCCAACCGGATATGAGTGGGATACTGTTGTGCGATCCACTGATGCGCCTGGCCGTCAGAGATATTCTCGGCCTCAAACTGCTCCACGGTTTTGGAGACGCTTTCCAGCATCTCCATGAATGCACCCATCTGCGTCGTGGTCGCATCAAGGATGGCTGAAAAAGTGCCTTTGATCAGATCCGCAACAAAGGTGGGGAAAGCGATAGCCCGCAGTGTGGACCGTGTGACCGATCCGACGCGCGAGGTCGCGTCCTGCTGAAAGCCAGATCCGCGACGCATTGGGCGCGAAACGGCCTGAGATTGCGCTACGGCGGTCTCGGCTGGTGGCGTCAATGTTTCCTTGGTTTTCAGAAGGGGTCGCTGACCGAGTTTTTCGGTTATCTGCCAGTCATCAAGGGCAAGGGCCGCCGCATGAACGGCAATCCGCGCGACCCGGTCTTCCAACCTCTGGCGCTGATCCTCCGGGAGCTCTGCAGCCGCCGGGGCCGCTGCGACCAACGCCTTAACTTGACTGTCGACCAGGCGCTTCAACTCAGGCGTTTCATGCGGACCCTGTGCTTCGGGTTTGCCCTGAAAGGGGGCCGGGAGCGCAGGGGGCAGCGTGGAGGCGGTCTGATACGTCATGCCCAGCCCCGCCAAGAGGTATCGGGCCGAGTGTTAGACGGCGACTGGCCGTACCCGGTATTGCCATATCCTGGTTGAGCGTACCCGGTACCGGGCGCGTAGCTTTCTTGCCCGAATGACAAATCGCGAGCGGCCATTTGCCAGCGCGCACTTTGCCGGAACAAGGTGCCATCATTCGCCAGAATTGGGAGCAGACTTCCGTTTCTGGCCGTGATCTGCGGCAACCTACCGGCCATCCACCCTATGATCGCAGCGCCAGATTGCGCACGCTCGACAATTGCGGTCACATCTGGCTGCGAGCCGTCAGGCGTTACCGCAACCTCGCGGACCAGCTGCCAAATATCGTTCACCCGAAAAGCGCGATGCAACGCGGCGTTTCCCAGGATCGCCAACGCTTCGCGTAGCTGGCCGTTGAGCACCTGACTGGCGCGTTCCAAGCCGAGGCCGACGCGGTTTCCGGCCATCGCAAGAAAAGAGGCCATCGCAAATTCGACAGCGATCCCGTCCGCCTGCGACGTTGAGCCGAAGCGCAAACTTTGATCGAAGCGCGCCAGTGCTTCTGTGACGGACATGAGGCTGGCGCGAATGTCGTTGCTTTCGCCAAACCCCAACATGTTCCGGAAAATCGTTTCGCGCCGGGCTTGATCGTACCAGCCCCGACGCATCTGGTCCTCCATAACGTCTAGCGCCTCAAGCAACGCGCGGTCGTTGATTTGCGCCATAAGTTCAAAGCGCTGTTCGACCACAAGTTCTGCGAGAGCGATAAGTGACGTGAGCTCAAGCTCTCCGTAATAGTAGAGGCTGGCGTAGGCCTCTATGGCCGACCGCGTCAGCGCTCCGCCGGCACCTGAACTTTCAAGCGGAGGCAAATCGCCAACAAATGATAAGGCTCGCGCAACATCTGGGCCGCCCGTCGCCGAGAGCCTTGCTGCTTGGTGAGCAAGGCTGCGGCCCAGGATGTCAGATGCGAGACACAGCGCCATGGATCAGCCGCTCCCTCCGGGTTGAGAGCCGGGAACACCAAGGTTCTGAAGCTGCTGGTTCAGATCGCCTTGTGGTTGCTCGGCTCCGCCAGCGCGGCCTTGGCGGGATGTCTGGGTGACGACTTCCTGATCCATGCCGAATATCTCGGTCATTTTCTCCATCGGGAAGAAATCGGATTTGAAGCGCAGATCGACATTCCCGGTCATCTGAACTTTCATGTCCTGTGACCGTTCGTTGTCCGACTCGAAGTTCGTGTCGGTCGTGATGTTCAGTTTGTTTTCGTATGAGCTGCGCGTCTTTGGCTTTATGAACCAAAAGCCCTTAGACTTAGTCCGCCCCTTGCGCTCCGATGAATATTCAAAACTGGTTTGACGATCGAAATGCTCTTTCTGCAGGGTTTCAGTGTTGAGGTCGAACTTTACTCCGGCCTTGATCTGTCCGTCGGTCACAACAATCCGGTTCAGGCCCATCATCACCATGGTCGCCAGAAGCTGCTGACGGTCCATCGCGATTTTGCGGCGCGCTGATGTCACGATCTCCTTTTCCATTTCCTCATCGTCCGCATCCTCAAAATTGAAAGGAATGCCGAGATCGGCCATGAAATTGGGTGCATTGTCAGGATCCGCGTCGGCTTTCGGCGCGATTTTTCCGCTGTCCATGTCCGGTTCGAAGAAGTCGGGATACTGGTTGACCAAGTAGTCGCGCCCCTGATCCTCGGACACGTTGTCCTTCATGTACTGGTCGACTGACTTGGATACGTTGGCGACCAGTTCCGCATAGGCTTCCATTTGCTGGATTGAGGCATCGACGACCGCCTGGAAAACGCCTTGAACGAGGTCCGAAACAAACCCGGGAAAATCGACGGCCTGCACGATGTTGGCGAGCGCCATGCCACTGTCTTCGAGGTATTGCGTATCGGTTTGCTCTTCGCCCTCCAGTGCGCGGGCTGTGCCACGCCGACGTGATTGCGCGCGTGCAGGGCCAAGTCCCAGCATCTCGGCAGCCCCTGCGTCGGCAATAAAGCCCATAACCTTCTCAGTGTCGGCCCGAACCTGAGCTTGTCGTTGCGGGTGAAGCGCCTGGAAACTCTTTGAATTTCGCAGGATGTCTACGGCCCGCGATTGGGCAACGGCTCTCTGCCGGTCCGAGGGTGTAGGCGGTGTAAGTGCGGGGCGCATGCGCCGGGCGGCGACCATCTGGGTCATTATGCAACCCTCCAGTCAGGCATCTGGTGAGCGGTGAATTCCTCGCTCGTCGCAGACGGATCCAGCGGCGCGGCCTCAGGTTCGAATGCGATTGGTCGCAAAAAGACAGCTAGGCGAGCCGGCATATCGCGCCGCACACGGATAGAAAGCACCGTGACTGAGCCCGGACCTGTATATCCTTCAGGCGTCATTGCCGTGAGCCAACGATCGAAGCTATCGAGCGCGGCAGGCCGTTCCTGCATCGGCAGCCTTAGGAGCGGCAATAGCACTGGCGGTGCATCAGGAAGCGCGTCCAGATTGATATCGAGCCGCATCTCCACGTCTGTCCCAGCGCGGAGCAGAGTTAAAGTTGACGATCGCGCAGGGAGTGCATAGCGCGCGCCAAGTGCGAACGCGCCCAGCGTGGTCAAACCTGCGTGGCGGGCTCCTAGACCGAATGCCTCCATAAGCGGTTTCAACGCGTCGAACGTGGTGTCTGTTGTCATGTCGAATGTGATCTGTTGACCACCGGCCGACCTGCCACAGCGAATTGTCGTGAAGAATGGCCGCAAGCCCGGCAGCGTGGCCACAGCTGTGTTCGCCATGTCGATAACACTGTCGGGGAATTGGTTGGTGACGTCCGCTGGCCAGCCATAGGTCGCGGCCGCTTCGACGACGCCGGAGCGGTCTACAGCGGTGGTGAAGTTCGCTCCGAAACCGCCAGACCATCGCATGTTTGCAGCGCGCAGGGGCTCGGTGCGCTGATCGAACCAGTATGCCGCGTCTGGCCCCATGTCCGCGGCGATGATTGACCGCATCGCTTGCGTCGACATCTGCGCACGGTCTGCGGCACTCGCGTGATCGTCACCGGGCTCCACCTGAAATGCGAGCGCGTTTGCGCGGCTTTCCGAGAACGTCGGTTCAAACGGATCACGATGCGATTTGGCGAGCGCGTGTCGGTCGAGCGTCCAGTCGAGTGAGTGATCCAATGCGGACCCGATTTCCGGCAAGTCGGCTGGGTCGGGCGTAAGGAGATGGCGCGAGGCGGTCGACAGGATGCGCCGGGCGACATCAGAGGCACGTCTTCTGGCCATGGTAGCAATCCCTTCTGGCTGTGTTGAGGGTTGGGTTTAGAGACGCCTCAGAACCCGACCATTGCGCGCAATTGATCCGGGGACGGGGCTTGACCCTGGTCCAGCATGGACTTCAGTTGACCCGCGACGTCCCCGCCACCGCCACCGCCCATTGCGGGCATGCCACCACCCCCGCCAAAGGCGCCCATACCGGGAATAGACGGCAGTGCCGGAGTGTCTGTCGGCTGGCTGTACTCGTACACCTGCTCGTTCTGCACTCCGTTGACCGCAAGGAAGTACTGTGCAGCGCGGAAGAGACGGTCGCCTTCTGCGCGGCTGAGATCCCCGGGAAGGTCGGAGTCCAGAGTGAAAAGTGGCCTGTCGGAGGACAGAGACCAGACGTGGTGACGCCCTGCGACGATCTCGAGGATTGCACGGGTTTCCTGGGCGAGGGTCCGATGTTTGACCACGTTGACGGTTGTCCCGAATTCGCTCTGTGCGACGCGTTCGATCACCTGCCACATGGAATTGACGCCGTAGATTTCCTGAATGCGGGGAAGTTTCAGGATTTCTATTGCGTCGGACAGTTGCCGCCCCATCCGCTCCGCAGCGAACTGAGCCCCGGCGTAGCCGTAGAGGGTTGCGTTCGCTGCAAGATCGCGGATCGACTTGCGCACATACTCCCCGGTGGTTGCAACGGCATACCGACGGTTTTGTTCAAAAAGGTTTCCGACGTTTCTCTGGCGTTCGAATTCAGCGAGAGACGAAATCACATGCATCAGTGTCGGGTTGAAGTCCGTGTTGGCGGTGACATCCGGGCCGATATCTCCACCCGGTGCGCCCAGGGCGCGAGACGCCTGAGCCATGCGCCCCGATTTCGAAACCCGGTCGTCGCCATTCCAGTAATAGGTGTCGAGCTTCCGGGCGAGGGCATCTCCGCCCATGGGGAGCAGCCCCGCCATGAAGAGTTCGACGATCCGATCGACCACGTCGAACAAGAGCATTTGCTCGCACTGGTAGACCATGTAAATCGCGCTGATCGCCTTGATGTTTTCAGGAACGATCTGCTCGCTGCCACCTGCAGGATCAGACAGCGGCGGGAGATCGAGAAACGCAATACCGCTTCCGCCTCCGCCAGACCCGCCGGCCGCGAGTGTCTCGTCATTGTAGAGAGCCTGAACAGTCGACGCGAACCCGGCGGACCCCGGAGGACGGGTGTCGAATTTTGAGACCATACCGCGATACACGGCAGCAACGGCATGGAAGAAGATCTTCTCCCCAGTGCCGTTTGGACGCGGGTCAAGCACCGCGCCAACTGCCCGAAAGACGTCGCGTTTGAGCTGGAACTCAGACTCGAACGCGTCGTTTCCCGGCACCATTTCGCTGCGCTCAGACGAAGCGGGCTCAGCCAACTCAGTGTAGGCGTTGCGCACGCTGTCGTAGAAACTGCGCTCGTCCGGATCGTAGTGGCCGTCGAGCAGCAATAGCGACGCCACCGCCGCGATCGCCTCCTCCCGATTGTTCTCTGTCGGATTGAGCTTCTGAATAGCCTTGCCAACGCCCTTTAGAAAATTCCGCTGCCCTTCCGAGGGCGTTTGAGCGCCATTTCCGTCCGTGGCGTAGTGAAGCCTCTCCGGTAACCTGGCCTCGTCAAATGCGAGAACTTCGAGCATCTCATCAATTACCTGGTCATGTGATTTGGGCATTTTGGGGCTCCTCCCGGGAGGGGTCGAGTTGGGGTCTGCTCCGCCGGTTGGGTCTTTTTTGACGTCATGTGCCAGTTCGAGAAGTTGCTTTGCATCTTCGTCATCGGCGCCGTCTGCGGGATGACCGGCAAGCGACCGAATGGCTCCACGTTTCATGTTGAGCGTGATCCAGTCTTGCGTGCGGACCGCCTCGAGGAGGGCCCGGCGCGTCGCGGAGTCGTCAATCTGCGCTTTTGTTCCCAGCGACAGAGCGAGGCCGTAGTTCACAACCTGGATTGCAGCTTCGCTGCGACCCGTTTTACCCTCGTTTAGCTCGTTCCGGATCGCGCCGATCTGCGCACGATAGTTCGGGCTTGCGAGCGCAAGAACTGCGACCGCCTTCGCGATCTCCTCGTCATCTGGTGGCGTGGCCGCCCCAAAAACCATTGATGCAATAGCGCCGACAAGCGCATCATTTTTCAGCTCTTCATTCTCTTCGGCCATGGGTCAGCCTCCTTTCCTATCGGCAATTACCGAGTTGGTGCGTGTGAGCGCGGCGGCGGCGTCAAGCTGACCCGCTCCGATGGCGCTGGTGGGTTCATTGGGGTGTCCGGGTCGCGCGGTGTCCTGCAGGATCTCGCGGCAATCGGTGGCTGTGAGTGCAACGCCAGCACGGTTAGACCGGGCGAGCATCAGCGCAACGGTTGCGGAGACAAAGGGGGCGGCATGGCTCGTGCCAGTTGAGGCTCGGTAGCCCTCCAAACCGACGGAGATAATCTCGTCGCCGGGTGCCGAGATCGAGATGTGGTCACCCATTGTGGAGAAATCGGACCGACGACCGTCTTCCTCGATAGCCCCGACTGCGATTACACCGGGAAGAGCTGCTGGATAGTAGACTTCCTCGCGACCCGAGTTACCCATAGCAGCGACGGGCACTGCCCCAAGGCTCAGCACATAGTCGATGCTGTCCCTGTGCACGCCGGGAGCCCCCTCGAAGAGCTCATTTTCAGACGTGCCGAAGCTCAGGTTCAGAACCCGCGCGCCCATATCACCGGCAGCCTTGATCGCGGCATCGATATCGAGCGTGCCACCAATGCCGACGACCTGACCATCGGGTCCACGCGCGGCTGCAAGCGCGCGGACAGGAGCAAGAGAGGATAGTCCAGCCAATCCCTTCGGAACAAACAGCCCGCGCGCGCACATGATGCCAGCGACATGGCTGCCGTGACCGGTTTCGTCCCTTGCGCAGAAGTCCCGACCGCGACTGTCACCGACCAGTTCCACGTCATCGCCGATAGAGCCAAGACCGAGATCTACCGTGTCTATGCCGCCGTAGATCCGACCGGCAAATTCGTCGTGGTCCAGGGCTACACCGGTGTCGACGCAGGCAACGATGATTTGCCGATCGCCTGGCTCCATGGTCAGGGCTTCGAATGCGCGAACGCGCTCGTGGGGGCGGCGAATGGCTTCTACGGATGGTAACACCGACATTGGAGTGACAAGTGCATTCGCATCGAGAGGCGCGAACGATAAAGGTTCCGGTGTAGCCCACTCCACTTCCGGGCTCTCCATAAGGTCACGGCACAGATCGATGGCGGCGGAAGGCTCCGACAACTCAAGCGCCAGGACACGGTCAAGCCCGCGGTCACGCTCGTCATCGGCGAAATACAAGTCCATTTCTCCCGGTCTTCCAAGGCTCCTCCTGGCCGCGAAAACGCGACGAACACGCATCGCCGAGGCATGACGGTGTATGCGCCGGTCTATCGGACCGCCGCCATCGAGTGCGTTGACTGGTCGTGCAGTTCCATTGAGGACGTCCAGATGGGCAGGCGCGGCGCAATCGCAGTGCCTGACCTTCACCAGAACGCGACCGGTGGTGCGGATATGTCCCAACCGGCTCATGCCTCGGGCTCCTCGGGAGCGCGAGACGACCAGCGGTCATCCTCGCGCGGTGTGGGATTGGCAGCGTTTGCTTCGACAAGGTCGAAGCTCTGGATCCGGCCGTCGGCCAGCTCCACATCTAGTCGATTGGCACCGGGTGCTCGTTCATCGGGTAAATCAATGTCGATATGGCTGAAGCTGGAAGCCCGGATTGGAAGGTGCTGCCCGTTAAAGCTCAGGCGTGCAGGTTGCTGCCCGCCTCCGTTCAGGTTCGCCCCGCGCAAGCGCAGGCGCTGTTGGCCCGGGCGGATCGGAACTGTTGCCGGTGGCTCGCCTTCCGGGTTTGCACGAGCGCGTCGGCCGGCCCCGATATCAACAAAGTCGACGCCACCCCGGTTAACCTGCAAAGCCTGCCGCAAACGCCCGGGATCAACGCCTGAAAATCGTGCGACGCCCTCGTCTCCGAGCTGTGCTCTGAGGCGGTCGAGCTGCGCGGTATTGCGTACGCCAAGACGTTGCAGACGCAGGCTCTCTTCCGGGGCAAGTTCGGCTTCTTCAAGGCCCGGGCTTTGCGCCAGTTCCATCGAGATCGTGTTTTCTTCGATCATGGTTCGGGTGATTGTCGTGAAGCCGATATGGATCGTGCTTGCCCCCGCTTCGTTCGGTCCGGACGGGCGCAGGCGCACGATCCCGTCCGGGTCCATTTCGACAAAGACCGACAGGTCGATCGTGAAGTCTTTGAGGGCGAAAGTGAGCGGCCGGTTCACAGCCTTCAGGCGAAGCGAGTCCTGGGTTTTGTCGAGCTGCGCGGTAATCGCTTCGAGAAAGTCCTCGATAGGTGCTGCGGCGGATGCGGTCATGATGACTCTCCGCCTTGTCCAAATGCGACCCGTGTCTCACCCGTGTTGAGCTGCATGCGGTGCACCGGGTTCTGGAATCCAGTAACGAAGCGCGTAGAGGGGGGAGCCGCGTAGGCTGTTAATCCGTCTTCCCCTTGCGCCAGCGTCAGCTCCAACGGCGCATCGAGGTGAGCCTCCGTGATGCGCAAACCCGGTGCGGTGGCTGGCGGATCCAGTGCAGCAATCATCGCAGTCAGGGTTTCGTGCAACTCGGGGCGGGTCATCTCGGCTCCTCCGGCGCGCGCACGGACCAGGCGTTGTCGGTCGGTGCGGGCTGTTGCGGAGAGCGAGCGGGAGACCCCAGAGATTGTGAACTCGCGGATACTTCTTCGTCCGCCTCCTCGCCTTCGGCGTCGGTTGCTGGCGCTGGCGGCGGCAATGGTTTTGCGTGATTGTTGATAAGCTGGATCGCAGCGCTGTCGGCGAAACGTTCCAGCGGAAAGACATCGGACGAAAACTTGATCCGCACCTCGCCAGTCAATTCGGCGCGAAGTTCGATGTCGGATTGCGTATTGACGTTCGTGGTGGTGACCACGACGCCGGTGGCGCCGAACTGATTTCGGCCTGCCGTGCCGGCCATGCCCCAGTTTGTCGTCTTGGTATCGTCGAACGTAATCTCCGAGCTTTGAGATGCGTCGATATTGAAAACGAGTTTTGCGTTGATCTCGCCTTCATCCACGATCAGACGGTTGAGCCCCATCATCACCATCGTCGCCAGTGACTGATGGCGGGTCTCAGCCAGGGTGCGCTTGGCTGCAGGAATGACCGTTTCATTCAGCGCAGGTTCGTCAATATCGCCAAGATCGGTGAACCCCATATCTTGCAAGAAACCTGGCAGAGGGCTCGAATCCGGTGGGCTGGGCGCCACGCCGAGCTGAGGACCCGATGACGACACGTTCTTGGTGAAATATCCCCCGAAGTTGTTGGCAAGGTGATCCTTGGCCATGTCATCGGTGATGTGATCGTCCATGAACTCATCGACAGTCTTGGCCACTGACGAAAGGAGTTGGCTGTAGGCCTCCATCTGCTGAATGGAGCTGTCAACGATGGCCTGAAATGTGCCTTGAACGAGTGAGGCGACGAATGTCGGAAAATCAATCGAGTCGAGCGTGTTACGGGCAATCGATCCTGCCGCACGCACGGGATCATTGATGGTTGATCCACCCCCCTCGGAACTGCCCGGCGGTGGTGGCAGTCCGTCCGTCAACGGCTGCGCCAGTGGCATTCCTGACGGTGCGCCTTCGAGGTACCCGAAGACCTTCTCGGCCTGGGCCTGCATCCTTTGTTGTTCGGCAATTGGCAGTCTGCGGAACGCGGGGCTTTGATGCAGCGCCTCGGCCAATTCACGCGATGTTGCAGGCAGTCCGGGCACCGACATCTTCTCTTACTCCATCACCGGATCGGACAGAGACAGCGGCGCCTCCGACAAGTTTGGATTGGCGCGAATGGCCGCCACGCGGCCTTGTAGGGAACTGGCCTGAGCAGCGGCGACGATCTGATCCATCATCATTTCGGCCGACGGGAGCAGCACCGGGCTGTCTCCGCTCGCGCGTAAGGCCGCAACGAGAGCTGCATGGCTGTCGGAGTCGAGCCTTCCCGACGTGTCAGGCAAACCCTTGGCAGCCTGGAAATCCGAGAGCGTGGCCGTATCGGGATTGGCCGCAACATGGACGAGTGCCGCCCGTTTCAACGCATCGGTTCGCAGAGGAGCCGCCGCTGTGGCGACGAACTCCTTTGCCTGCTCAACTCCGAGCTGGATTGCCCTTTCAACCAGAAGGGAGAGGGCCTTCTCGCTGTTCAGCCCGAGGTTTCTCGCGAAATCGAGAAGCGGAAGAAGCTTGGTTTGCGCAGCCACCAGGTATTGCGCGTCTTGGAAAACGGGTTGCTGCGCGGCCAACTTGAACCGCGCTATCCATTCCGCCGACCAAAGCGGTTGGCCTCCGACCGGCGCCATGTTCGGCAAATCGTCTTGAGTACTTTGGGGGGCGGGTGCACGGGTGACTGACAGCAGGTCCTGCGTGTGTGGTCCGAAGGCGCTTTCGAAGGCGTCTGGATCCATGTCGTTCATCGCAAAAAGAAGGCGTCCAAGTTCACCACTTTTTTGCGTGAACCTTCCGATGCCGTAGCGTAGTCCCTCGCCAGCAAGGTTGGGTTGGGTCTTGCCGAACGGTGGTACGGTTTCCGGGTCGGCGGTTGCGTGAAAGATGATCCGCCGCATCATAGGGGGATCAAGCGACGCCCGCGCCTCGCCAGATTGGGCAGGGGGCTCCGACGACCGCAGGACGTCTTCTGCATCCTCCACAGGTGACGGATCAATTGCAAGGCCGTCTCTCGCATTCCGAACAGTTGAGAGCGATAGAGGGGCAATATCGAGATCAAGGAATTGGTCAGGTGCGGGCTGCAGGTCGGCGGGCTTGTTTCGCAGCTGACCGGGGGGTTCGGGAGCGAAACTGTCATTGTGTGTGTTCTGGCCCCTGTTCGCGAGCCTGTGGGCGCGTGGTGCAAGATCTGTATCGCGATAACCAGAGGTCTCAGCCGGCGGCGATCCGACAATTGCGCTACGCAAACGGGCACGGGTTGAGGCCACATCAAGCATCATGCGCTTCCTTGGTGTCGTCCTTGTCTGGAATGGATTTTGCAATCAAGGCCGACACCTCGTTGACATTCCGGAACCACAGCCTCTGGGCCTGCCCATCTGGCGATGTCGGATAGACTTGCTCGACCCAACCTCGCCAAGTCGGATCATCACCCGGCACGCTCTGGCGCTCGCTGCGATAGACGACGACAAACCGGTAGGCATCCAAGGGTCCCTCCAAAGTCAGGCCGGTGATTCCCATCGATCGTGTCAGGCGGGTCTGTCAGGGTGCTCGCAAAAGTCTCACAAGCTTCTTACACAGCAGACAGGACAAGCCTTCGCTTGGCGCCGATTCAAGAAATAAGGTGAAAATTTCAGAGGTTAGTGGTCGCGACGCCGAAGCGCACCGTCAACGTTTTCGACCAGGCTTCTGGCCTGATTGAGGTTGCCCAAAGCCATCGCCAGCTGATCTGTGAGAGGCCTTTTCCGGTCGGCCTCGCGCAGTCCTAGAGAGGTGTTTGGCGCATCTGATTTGCGGGGCGCAGGGCCTTGCGATGCTGCCGCGATTTGAACGGAAAGCAGCCCGCGATACATCCGCGTTGTTTCTTCCGAAGGCTCGACCCCAAGCTCGCGGCGCAGGATTTCAGTGCATTCGGTGTACTGGCGGATGGCAACTGCCCGGTTCCCTGTCAGGAAATGGCATTGCATCACCGCTCGGTGCGCGTGTTCCAGCATTGGATCAAGCTCCAGCAAAAGCTTGGCCCAACGAATACCGCCGATCCAGTCATCCGCCGCCAATGCGTGCTGCAGCAGCATATCAACGAGTGCCATGTACTTAGATCGCAACCGTTCCCGCAGCACGAAGCTCCATTCCTGATCATGGTCTGGAAGAGCATCGTCGCAATAGAGCTCGGCAAGCGCAGCGAGTTTTTCGACGTGGTGCGCCTTCAGTGTATCTGGCGAGAGATCGACCAACGCATCGAACCCGGCTTCGAATTCCCGCAGATCGAAATAGACATTTGCTTCGGGAGCGATCCCGATACCACGGTGTGTCGAAACCAGATATTGAGAGCTCTCTGCGCCAATATCGGAAAACGCCTTGCGCAGGCGCCAAAGATCGGTCGACAAGGCGCGCCGGGCCATCGTCTCGGATTGGTCCATTCGCAAAAGCGCAGCCGCTTGAGTGCGGGTGGTCTGGCTCTTGCCACCAAGGGCGGCGACGACGAGAAGATCGAAGGACTTCTCAGTCTGAAATTGCAGACTGCCAGCCCCTTCAATTTCCGCATGAGGGGGGCCGAAACACCTGATGGAAAGCCTTTTCATGAGTAGCGCCCGGCAGCGGCAAAAGTGTTGTGGCAAAGAATTGAATGGAAACTCGTAGACGGCAAAGTTGTGCTATGAATGTGGCAAAACTTGGGCGATCACTATAGCTATCGTGATCATACCCAGCACAAACAGTTCGTGGATATGTAAAGCAAAACGGGATATCAGAATGGCTGCGCAGCGGGGCAAGCCGGAGGAGAAGTTCAAAAAGCTGCGGCGAGGTTCCCTCTCCGCTAGTGTTGGTCATCACGTTGATTGCGACCATCGAAACTTAGACCAAGCCTGCTCACGGGCTTTATGAACCGAAGCGGAAAAAGTTGATCGAAGTTGTTCGCGGGTCGTCGATGCCGAGTGTCGGATTGCATCTACCGACGAAGAAAGGAGGCAGAGGGCGCTGTTTGCCCTCGTGACAGCGCCGCTCATGGTTTGCCGGCGGTATATGTCTGCTTTCCGTTCAAGGCGGTCACCTTATGGTCTCAATCAAATAAGATTCCATAGCTCTAATTGTTGGTAGCGTACCGAAGGTGACCCAGCCAAACCCTTCAAACAGGGTAAAACCGGCGTGCTGAGTGCTCTTTATCCAATCAGACCCTCTACCCATGCTGAAACCGCTTCGCCCATATAGTTGATGTGATCAGTGTGGGTGAAACCTGAGACACGCTTGCGCGGCTTTAAATCGTGGTCGCCGTCTTCAAACCAACTCATCTGGATTGCGGAGGACAGCTCATACTCACTGACTTCATTCTGCGAGCCAAATTGGTCGCGCGTTCCCTGACAGATCAGTGTTGGGGTTTGCAGATGTTGTAGATGCTCAGTACGAAGCTTCTCGGGTTTCCCAACCGGGTGAAACGGGTAGCCAACGCAGAGCAGACCAGCGATGCGACCCGCTTCAAAAAGCTCATCCGCAATCATACTGGCAATACGCCCACCCATGGACTTCCCGGCTATGATCAGCGGGCCATCAAGTTGAAGCGCTTCGATTGCAGCTAAGTACTCTGAGTTCAGTGTTTCGGCTCGTGGCGGGGGTTTCCGGGTGCCTCCAGTCCGGCGGGCAGCCATGTAGGAGAATTCAAACCGAATAACTCTTAGACCCTGTCCCGCCAATGCATCCGCGATTGCTGTCATCGCAGGGGAGTCCATCGGCGCACCCGCACCATGCGCAAATACAATGGTTGCGCTTGCTGCTTCGGGGCCAAGCTCCAAGAATTCGGTCGGCATGTTCTTTGCTGCTCCTACGGCGGTCGCGGTACCTACACGAACAACAAATACTAGTGCTCAACCGTTACCGCAAACCCCGTAAACCCCACCCCTTGCACAGCAATTTGGAGCGGAAGCCGGCGGCGCACTTCCTCTCGACCGTTTCTGCTTGCCGACTTTCGCACCAACAGGGCGTTCGTCAAAAGTCTGCTGTCCGGACGAAACGGTCGTTAGCCGCACCACAGCGTTCAAAGGCCTTCTCTGTGTCCGCTTCACGGATCAAAAGACCTCCGGAACCATACCAAAAATACGGACTCTAGGCGTCGAGAACATGGTGCAAGTCCGACGTACAGTGATCTACTCCGACCCTGCTAACCGATCAGTTGGGGCGTTTATTCGTCCCCCGGATAAGGGAACTCTCGACCAAGCGCCTCTTCCGCTTCTTCGTATATTGGTCTTAGAACATCATCGACATCCCAACGGCCAGCTTCAATCTCTGGCGAGTAACCAACGCGGTCTTCCGGCGAAACTGGGACTGGAGGATACGCGGCTGGCGGGTTCCAGCTTTCGTGATCAATCACCGCCATTCTCACTTTGATCTCGTCCTTGGTGACGTTCCAGACCATATAGTCTTGGGCAAGACTAAGCGGACCCTCATACGTAGTCCTAATCCGTTCAAGTACGCCGGGCGTTGAATCGATCCCTCCCCAGAAATGATAAGCAACCGCCATTCGTGGCTCCACCGCGCTCATAACTTTCCCAAACGCTTCGGGCGCAGTGTGAATTTGTGTACCAACCTGAAGCGCAGCTTCTGGCGCAAGCCCATAGTTGTACCCCGAGCCCTCGACCAAGTCCGGAACGGCTATAAAGCATTCATGGATGGCCAGATCAGCGTCCTTCGCCAATTCAACAAACCACTTATTGGGATATGTGTCGCTGGAATAAACAAATGACAAGCCGTTCCAATCCAGCCTGTAACTTACAGAACCGTCGATTGCATGAATGGCCGGAAACGACGTTATCTTAACGCCATTCTCTTCATAAACCACCTGCACTTCTTTGAAGTCAAACTCGGTTACTTCGGTCGCGAAGCCACGAACATCCGTTTGGCCAAGTCTGCCCTCAAGATCCCAAAGGTACATCTTTTCCATTGCCTCGATGGCGGCTGCAGTACCAAGCTCGGGCCGAGCACCGCTTGGTCCCCATATCCGAAGTGGTGTGAACCTACCAGCTATGCCTCCTCCCACATAGAGCGCACCAATGCCGCCGAAATGATCGCCGTGAAGGTGTCCGATGAAGACTTTGTCCAGAAACGCAGTTGGAATCTGGAGACCGAACAGCCGTTCGACCGAGCCATCGCCAATGTCAAAGAGAAACTTGTCGCCATTACCAAGTTCGACAAGGAAACACGCTGCCGCCTGCGCCGGACGTGGGGTCGGCATCCCAGTCCCACATGCAACAACCCGCATTTCGTCGGGCGCTAAAGTCTCGCTGTTCGGAGCGTAGAAGTTTCGCTCTCGCGCTGCAGTTGGAGAGATGAGTGGTTCCTGCGACTGTTGAGCGGAAGCCGAACGGACGACCTCGGCGGAGTCTGTCCCAGATATCACCACTCCGGCAAACAGTCCGACGGCTGCGCTTAGTCAAAAGGGGAATGTTAGGGTTTTCGACTTCATCAGAGCCTCCCACATTGGACAGGGTGATAGGAGCACAAAACTCGAAAAAAATCTATTGCGTCGCAAGCTGTTGCCTGAACAGGGCTCGGAACTTCTGTTTGCATGACCGCGTTCACGAACGCATCCGGCTCGAAGCCGCTATTCGCTGCGCTCGGATTGAACGACAGCTTTTCGCTGATTGTGTTGAAGAAGTCGGTCTTGAGATCGCTTTACTGGTCCGGCCGTGCGGGTTCCGGCCGGGCTTTCAGGCGGGAGCCGACACGCCAGGG
>JASJAW010000027.1 GCA_030066795.1 Dinoroseobacter sp. | reverse complement strand
CGCAAATAAGTACGGAAGTAACTACGGGCGAGAGCCGCCGCCTGCTCCGTCCCGAGCTGTGGCACACTGGCAATCAGCTTCTCAATCGCGTCTGCGTCTCCCGCTTCCAGCTCCGCGAGATGGAATTTACGATCCTCAAGGAATGACTCGAGCGCCTCCAGTGGCGTTGCAAACCCGGCTCTATCACCAGCCTGCTTATCAAAGTATGACACAAGCGCCTGACTCCCGTCCGCGAGGCGGTCACTTTCCTCAAACAGGTTTCGATGAAAGCGGTCCCGCCACGCATCCTCGATTTCGGGTGTTTGTGCCAGGATGGACGCCGTGGATCGAATGGCGGTCACGTTTGACAATAGGTCATGCATGGCCTCCGCCAGAAAAGGGTCGTGGGTCAAGCGGTCGTTCAGCGCTTCGATCGTGCGCTCTTGCGCAACGATCCGACGGCGTTGAGAAGCGATCAGCTGCGCCCACCCCGGGAAACGCGCCACGAATTCCTCAAGCCGATCCAGCTCCGCAGTCGAACGGCGCGAAGCGGCCACTGCATCCCGCAACCCTTCCAACAAGGTTTCTTCGGCGCCTTCCGTCAAAGCAGTTGCATCGACCTTGAGAGCACGTGCGATGTCGAGAAGTACCTTTCCGCCGATTCTTCGCCGGTTATGTTCGATCAAGTTCAGATAAGACGGAGAGATCTCTACCCGAGCCGCTAAATCAGCCTGCTTTATTTTGAGAGACTGGCGCCTTTCGCGAATGCGCGAACCGGTGAGAGCGGATTTCGGCACAGGATTTTTCCTTTGTGGCAGGGGCTTTTCTGCAAGCGCGCGAGAATAACTTTACACATACTGCGCCTGCATAGTCCATATATTTACAAATTAATCCTTTGCGACAAAGCGTTTGTTGATTTGATCTGTAAAACTGGGGCCTGATGCCATCACGCTGTATACGCGACGGTCGCGGGGTGAGGAGCCTGCGATCACTTTACACATATGGGAGGACTTCAATGTCTAAATCCGACATTTCCCGTCGGGGTGTTCTAAGAACCGGTGCCGCTGTTGGCGCAGGTCTTGCAACACCGACGATCTTCACCTCGCAAGTTTGGGGTGGCGGCCACACGGGCTTCACAAACGCACCGCAGGGCGACACGGTCACGCTGGGCTTCAACGTGCCTCAGTCCGGTGCGTATGCCGATGAGGGCGCAGATGAACTTCGCGCCTACGAGCTGGCGGTCGAGCACCTGAACGGTGGCGGCGACGGTGGTATGCTCAACACGTTCAGCTCCAAGACGATCGACGGCACGGGTATCCTCGGCAAGAAAGTCGAGTACGTCACCGGCGACACGCAGACCAAATCTGACGCCGCGCGCGCATCCGCTCGCTCAATGATCGAAAAAGACGGCGCCATCATGATCACCGGCGGCTCGTCCTCGGGTGTGGCTGTGGCCGTGCAGGCGCTCTGCCAGGAAGCCGGCGTCATCTTCATGGCGGGTCTGACCCACTCCAACGACACGACCGGTAAGGACAAGAAGGCCAACGGCTTCCGCCATTTCTTCAACTCCTACATGTCTGGTGCCGCTCTCGCGCCTGTGCTTGCAAAAGCCTACGGCACCGACCGCAAGGCCTATCACCTGACTGCCGACTACAACTGGGGCTACACCACTCAGGAAGCGGTTCAGACCTCGACCGAAGCCTTGGGCTGGGAAACCGTGAACAACGTGCTCACCCCGCTGACCCAGACCGACTTCAGCTCCTACATTGCACCGGTTCTTCAGTCCGGCGCAGACGTTTTGGTCCTGAACCACTACGGCGGCAACATGGTGAACTCGCTCACCAACGCTGTTCAGTTCGGACTGCGCGACAAAATGGTCAACGACAAGAACTTCGAGATCATCGTTCCGCTCTACTCGCGCCTGATGGCGAAGGGTGCCGGCGCGAACGTTAAGGGCATCTTCGGGTCCACAAACTGGCACTGGTCGCTGGCACAGGGCTTCACCACGCCTGATGGCACCGAGGTCGCCCCCGACGCGGGCTCTGCAGCGTTTGTGAAGTCCTTCGGTGAGAAGTATGGCTTCCCACCGTCACAGGCAGCGCACACCTGCTACTGCCAGACCCTGCTCTATGCTGATGCGGTAAACCGCGCCGGTTCGTTCAACCCCTGCGCTGTCGGCGAAGCCCTCAAGGACTTCGAGTTCGACGGTTTGGGCAATGGCCCGACCCTCTACCGCGGCGACGACCACCAGTGCTTCAAGGACGTTCTTGTGGTGCGCGGGAAAGAGAACCCGACTTCCGAGTTCGACCTTCTGGAAGTGGTCGAGGTTACCCCGGTTAGCCAGGTTACCTACGACGCGTCGATCTTCGGCGGCGATCTGGGTACCTGCAACCCCGGCGCGTAAGCCAAACACACCCACAGCCGGCCGCGCATCCTCGCGGCCGGCCATTCGCCCCGGCCAAGGACAGCATCAGACCTGCGCCAAACCGGGGTTTCCGCACAAGTCTTAGGTGGGGACCATGGACGCAATACTCCTTCAAATACTGAACGGGCTCGACAAGGGCTCGGCCTACGCGCTGATTGCGCTGGGTCTGACACTGATTTTCGGCACCCTTGGCGTTGTGAACTTTGCGCATGGCGCCCTGTTCATGCTCGGAGCCTTCTGCGCAGTGACGCTGAACCGCATCCTGACGCTCAGCCACGAAGTCGTGGACGAGACGCGGACGGACTTCCTCGGCAACCCGCTCAAAGTCGACGTGCCCTATGTCTATGACATTCTCGGGGAAGCTGCGGGGAACGCGGTGATTGATTGGTCCGTCCCCCTCGCAATCCTGTTCTCGATCCCAATCATGATCGGCGTCGGCTACGCGATGGAGCGCGGCCTGATCAAGCACTTCTACAAGCGTCCCCACGCTGACCAGATCCTCGTGACCTTTGGTCTTGCGATCGTCTTGCAGGAGATCATCAAATACTTCTTTGGCGCAAACCCCATCCCCACCCCTGCGCCCGCTGCCTTCGCCGGCAGCTTCGACTTCGGCGCGATGCTCGGGTTTGATCCCAACACGATAATTTACCCTTATTGGCGGCTGGTCTATTTTGCATTCGCGATGATCATTATCGCTGCCGTCTTTGCCTTCCTGCAGTTCACCACGTTCGGAATGGTCGTGCGCGCCGGGATGGCGGACCGTGAAACAGTCGGCTTGCTTGGCATCGATATCGACAAGCGCTTCACCGTGATGTTTGCCATCGCGGCTGTGGTCGCTGGCCTCGCCGGGGTCATGTACGGGCCCATAAATGCGCCCAACTACCACATGGGAATGGACTTCCTCGTTCTTAGTTTCGTTGTGGTGGTTGTTGGCGGCATGGGCTCGCTGCCAGGCGCTGTCTTAGCGGGCTTCCTGCTCGGCATATTGGAAAGCTTTGCTTCCATGGCCGGGGTTCTGGAGGTTCTTCCGGGTATCAACCAGATCATCATCTACCTGGTTGCGATTACCATTCTGCTCACGCGCCCACGGGGCCTGATGGGCCGCAAAGGCGTGATGGAGGACTAAGCCATGTTCGGACTGGACGCCAAAGACACCCGCCTCGTGCTAATCGTGGCCGTGCTGACGATGCTCGCGCCCTTCATCCTCAACCCCTTCCCCGAAGGCTCGGAGCTTGCGCAGTTCAACGCGGGCTATCCCGACCTGATGCAACGTTTCGTGATCTTCGGGATCTTCGCAATCGGATTTAACATCCTGTTCGGCCTCACCGGGTACCTGTCCTTCGGTCACGCGGCTTTCCTCGGTGTAGGCTCTTACGCCGCGATCTGGATGATGAAGCTGCTGACGATGAATGTGGTCCCGGCCATCTTCATGGCGATTGTAATCGCAGGCATCTTCTCGCTTTTCGTAGGCTGGATCTCGCTTCGCCGGACGGGGATCTACTTCTCGATCCTCACGCTGGCCTTTGCACAGATGTCCTTTGCTTTGGCCTACTCGGTTCTCACACCACTCACAGGCGGTGAAACCGGGCTTCAGCCAAAAATGGCGGACCCGCGCATTCTGGACGGCTCCCTGGCCGAGGGAACGACCCCGCGCGCCAATCTGTTCGGGCTGCAGATGAGCTCCAGTTACGAACTGAGCGTCGGCGGCTGGCTCTTCACTTTCAATGCCGGCTACTATCTTGCAGCCGTTGTGATGCTGATCGCGTTCTACATTTCGATCCGCATTTTCCGCTCGCCCTTCGGCATGATGCTGCGCGCTATCAAGTGTAACCAGCAGCGCCTGAACTATACCGGCCTGAACTCCAAGCCTTACACCCTCGCAGCCTTCGTCATCTCCGGCATGTATGCTGGTCTGGCCGGTGGTCTGATGGTGGCGATGGATACGCAGGTGGGCCCGGAACGGATGTTCTGGACAGCGTCGGGTGAGGTCGTTCTGATGACCATCCTTGGTGGCGCCGGTACTCTTATCGGGCCGGTTCTCGGCGCAGGCATGATCAAGTACATGGAAAACATCATTTCCAAGATCAACTCGACCATCCTGCACGAATGGTTCTACTGGATGCCAGATGGGCTCGAGGATTTCGTTGTCGCGATGATCTACCCGTTCATCGGCAAGGGATGGCACCTGACCCTCGGGATCATGTTCATGCTGGTCGTGATCTTCCTGCCCGGCGGCCTTGTAGAAGGCGGACAGCGCATCGCACGCCTGTTCGGCAAAGGGAAAAAAGCCGAAACCGACGAAGGGGGCACCAAGCCCTCCTCCACCCCCGCGGAATAAGGAGACAGATCCATGGGAATCCTTGAAGTCAAAGGGGTGGGCAAGAACTTCGGCGGCCTAAAAGCCCTGTCGGATGTCAACCTCAGCGTGCAGGAAAACACCGTGCACGCCATCATCGGGCCAAATGGCGCGGGCAAGTCGACGCTGCTGAACTGTCTGGTCGGAAAACTGATCCCTGATACGGGCTCGGTCATGTTTGACGGCCAATCCGTGCTGGGCCGCAAACCGCACGAAATCAACCAGATGGGCATTTCGCGCGTCTTCCAAACTCCCGAGATTTTCGGCGACCTTACGGTCATGGAAAACGTGCTGATCCCCTGCTTTGCCAAGCGCGACGGGGCGTTCGAATTGAACGCGATCAGCGCGGTAAGCGGTCAGAACGATATGAAAGAGAAAGCGGAGGGCATCCTGCGGGACGTCAACATGCTGGACAAGCGCAACATGCATGCCGCTGCGATGTCGCGCGGCGACAAGCGTCGCCTCGAGATGGCCATGTGTCTGGTGCAGGAGCCGCGCATGTTGCTTCTGGACGAGCCGACTGCCGGTATGGCGCGGGCCGACACCAACAATACGATCGACTTGCTCAAAGAGATCAAGGAACAGCGTGACATCACTATCGCGATCATCGAGCACGACATGCATGTTGTCTTCTCGCTTGCGGATCGGATTACCGTTCTCGCACAGGGCACACCGCTGGTTGAAGATCTTCCGGAAAACATCAAGGGCCATCCGAAGGTGCGCGAAGCGTATCTCGGTGAGGCGCATTAAGGAGGGCTTGAGATGAACGTCCGTCCCGATTTCTCAAAAAACGCCAACAAGGCCGAAACGGCCCCGGCCTTCCTGTCGGTCTGGGATATGCACGCCTATTACGGTGAAAGCTACATCGTGCAAGGCATCAACTTTAACGTCCATGAAGGTGAAATCCTTGCCCTTCTGGGCCGGAACGGTGCTGGTAAGACAACCACGCTGCGCGCCATTGCGCGCCTGGACGACCCGCAGGTCAACCATGGTGAGATCTGGCTCGACCACAAACCGCTTCACACTATGCGCAGCCATGAGGCCAGCACGGTCGGATTGGGCCTGGTGCCGGAAGATCGACGGATTATTCCGGGGCTGACCGTGGAGGAGAACCTCCAACTGGCCCAGATCGCGCCACCAATTGGTTGGTCCCTGGACCGTCTCTACGATCTGTTCCCGCGACTCGGCGAGCGTCGCAAGCAGGAAGGTGTTACACTTTCGGGTGGCGAACAGCAGATGCTATCGATTGCGCGCGCCCTGGCGCGTGACATCAAGGTGCTGCTTCTGGATGAGCCCTACGAAGGTCTGGCACCGGTGATCGTCGACGAGATCGAGAAGACGCTGCGGGTCATCAAAGAACAGGGTATGACCACCATTCTTGTTGAGCAGAACGCTGTCCGCGCACTGCAACTGGCCGACCGCGCCGTGATCCTGGACACTGGATCTATCGTCTTCGATGGGACTGCATCGGAAGTTTTGGAGAATGCAGAACTGCGCGCCGAGTATCTCGCCATCTAATAAGCCTTGAAAGTTGGGCGCGCCGCTTGTGTGGCGCGCCTACGACCAAAGAAGTATGCCCCGGACGCGGTTCGCGTCATGCTTTGCCTTGATGCAAACCTCCCGCAGGGCGCAAAATCGGCGCAAGCCAGACTTAGGGAGGAAATCATGTCGGATGCAAAAGAGGGCGTCTATCCGCCGAAACCAGACTTTGTAGAGAACGCGCTTATTACGGCCGAAACCTACGAAGAAATGTACGCGGCTTCGATTGCCGACCCAGAAGCCTTTTGGGCAGAGCACGGCAAGCGCATTGACTGGATCAAACCATTCACAAAAGTGAAGAACTCCTCTTTTGCGCCCGGAGCAGTCGATATCCGCTGGTTCGAGGATGGGACACTGAATGTCTGCGCAAACTGCGTCGATCGTCACCTCGAAAAGCGCGGCAATCAGGCTGCAATTATCTTTGAGCCGGACGACCCGAACGAACAAGCGCAGTCAATCACCTATGCTGATCTACACCGGCGTGTCTGCCGCATGGCCAATATCCTTGAGGACCTTGGTGTGCGGAAAGGCGATCGGGTTGTCATCTACCTGCCGATGATCCCTGAAGCAGCCTATGCGATGCTGGCCTGCGCCCGCATTGGAGCAATCCACTCGATAGTCTTTGCAGGGTTTTCTCCGGACGCACTGTCCGCGCGGATCAATGGCTGCGACGCTAAGCTCGTGATTACCGCCGACACAGCTCCACGTGGCGGGCGCAAAACAGCGCTTAAATCGAATGCCGATGCGGCGCTTTTGCATTGTAAGGACACAGTAAAATGTCTGGTTGTCAAACGTACCGGAGATCAGACCACTTGGGTCGATGGACGCGATTTCGACTACAATGAATTGGCGCTTGAGGCAGATGACTACCAGCATCCAGTCGAAATGAACGCCGAGGACCCGCTCTTCATCCTCTACACCTCGGGCTCCACCGGGCAGCCCAAGGGCGTTGTGCATAGCTCCGGCGGCTATCTGGTCTTTGCCTCAATGACCCAGCAATACACGTTTGACTATCATGACGGGGACATCTTCTGGTGCACCGCAGACGTCGGTTGGGTTACCGGTCACAGCTATATCGTCTACGGGCCGCTCGCAAACGGTGCGACCACGCTGATGTTCGAAGGCGTGCCGACCTACCCGGACGCCTCTCGTTTCTGGCAAGTCTGCGAAAAGCACAGGGTCAATCAGTTCTATACTGCGCCCACAGCCATTCGCGCTCTGATGGGTCAGGGACCTGAATACGTAGAAAAATGCGATCTCAGCACATTGAAGGTTCTGGGGACGGTCGGCGAGCCGATCAACCCGGAAGCGTGGAATTGGTATAACGACGTTGTCGGCAAGGGTAATTGCCCAATCGTCGACACGTGGTGGCAGACCGAAACAGGCGGGCACATGATGACCCCCCTGCCCGGCGCTCACGCCACAAAACCCGGCTCCGCTATGAAACCCTTCTTCGGCGTAAATCCAGTCGTTCTCGACCCCCAATCAGGGATTGAGATTGAAGGAAACGACGTTGAAGGCGTGTTGTGCATTCAAGACAGTTGGCCCAGCCAGATGCGGACGGTCTGGGGGGATCATGAAAGGTTCGAGAAGACCTATTTCTCGGACTACAAGAACTACTATTTCGCCGGCGATGGATGTCGGCGCGACGCGGATGGGGATTACTGGATCACCGGCCGGGTCGATGACGTCATCAACGTCTCGGGGCACAGAATGGGGACTGCAGAGGTTGAGTCCGCGCTGGTTGCCCATGCCAAGGTGGCCGAGGCCGCCGTGGTGGGCTATCCACATGACATAAAAGGTCAGGGTATCTATTGCTATGTAACCCTGATGAGCGGCGAGGAGCCGACAGAGGAATTGCGCAAAGAACTGCGCACCTGGGTTCGCACCGAGATTGGCCCGATCGCAAGTCCAGATCTCATCCAGTGGGCCCCGGGCCTGCCGAAAACCCGATCCGGCAAGATCATGCGGCGCATCCTGCGCAAGATCGCCGAAGACGATTTTGGCGCTCTGGGCGACACCTCGACCCTCGCCGATCCGTCGGTGGTTGACGACCTGATAAGCAACCGCATGAACCGCGGCGACTAAAATCATACCAACACTCAAAAAACAGGCCGGAACGCTCCGGCCTGTTTGCATTTGAGACCTCAACGGCTTAGCGCCGATAATGCAACCAGCCTCTTTTCTCTACGTCAACGCTGCCGTATATGACGGCAACGGCATCGGGCTACCGGGCCGAACAGGGCAAAGAACGACAAGCGATCGAGGGCGGTATGAGCAACAAATCCCATGAAGATGATGTCGCCTTCATCAAGGCATTGGCGGAGCTTCTGCGTGAGAACGATCTCACAGAGCTGCAGGTCAAACGGGACTATGGCGAGGACGACAGCCTAAACGTCCGGGTCTCGCGCCAGACCGCTGCAATGGTCACCCCGGCGCCGATTGCCGTCACCACCCCTGCAGCCGCTCCGGCAGCAGCCCCTACCCCAGCGGCGCCAGCAGCCCCAGCCGCTGCAGAGGAAACCGCTGACCCGGCACAGAATCCTAACGCAGTAACTTCGCCGATGGTGGGAACTGCCTATCTTCAAGCCGAGCCCGGTGCTCCGTCGTTTGTCGCGGTCGGCGACACTGTAACGGAAGGCCAAACGGTTCTGATCATCGAAGCGATGAAGACGATGAACCAGATCCCGGCCCCGCGTTCCGGCAAGGTCTCTCGGATATTCGTCGAAGACGGCACGCCCGTGGAATACGGCGCTCCGCTGATGATCATCGAATAAGCGCAGGGTCGGCAGATGTTTTCCAAGATCCTGATTGCCAACCGGGGCGAGATCGCGCTCCGGGTGATCCGTGCGTGCCGCGAGCTTGGCATCTCGTCCGTCGCCGTCCATTCGACCGCCGACAGCGACGCAATGCATGTGCGCATGGCGGACGAAGCCGTGTGCATCGGCCCCGCCCCGAGCCCGCAAAGTTATCTGTCGATGCCCGCGATCATTTCCGCCTGTGAGATCACAGGTGCGGAAGCAATCCATCCCGGCTACGGATTTCTGTCAGAGAACGCCAATTTCGTGCAAATCGTCGAAGATCACGACCTGAAGTTCATTGGCCCAACCGCGGAACATATCCGGGTCATGGGCGACAAAATTACCGCCAAGGAAACCATGAAAAAACTGGGCGTGCCGTGCGTGCCCGGGTCCGACGGTGGGGTGCCAGATCTCGAGACGGCTCGCAAGGTTGCGGCAGAAATCGGGTATCCGGTGATCATCAAAGCCACTGCGGGCGGTGGTGGGCGCGGCATGAAACTTGCCAAGACCTCGGACGACTTGGACGAGGCATTCTCCACTGCGCGTGCTGAAGGCAAAGCCGCTTTCGGCAATGACGAGGTCTATATCGAGAAGTACCTTGGAACACCGCGCCATATCGAAATTCAGGTCTTTGGCGATGGCAAAGGTCGGGCAGTCCATCTGGGGGAACGCGATTGTTCGCTGCAGCGCCGCCACCAGAAAGTGCTCGAAGAGGCGCCCGGCCCCATGATCGACGCCGGGACCCGCGCCAAGATCGGCAAGATATGCGCCGATGCGGTTGCCTCGATCAACTACGAGGGCGCCGGCACAATCGAGTTTCTGTACGAAAACGGCGCGTTCTATTTCATCGAGATGAACACGCGGCTTCAGGTTGAACACCCGGTAACCGAAGCGGTCTTCGGAGTGGATCTTGTAAAGGAGCAAATCCGCGTCGCGGCGGGCTATCCGATGAAGCTGGAACAGGACAATCTGATCCTGCGCGGTCACGCGATTGAGGTGCGGATCAACGCCGAGAAGCTGCCGAACTTCACGCCCTGCCCAGGCAAGGTGACAACGTATCACCAACCCGGTGGCCTCGGCGTTCGGATCGACAGCGCACTGTACACAGGCTACGCAATCCCACCTTATTACGACAGTTTGATCGGCAAATTGATCGTCGTGGCACAGGATCGCCCGGCCGCTTTGGCGCGGCTCAAGCGCGCCCTCGATGAACTGATCGTGGATGGCATAGATACAACGCTACCGTTGTTCCATGCGCTGCTGGAAGAAGAGGCGATCCAGACCGGCGACTACAACATTCACTGGCTGGAAAACTGGTTAGAAACCGCGAGCTTCTGATCTTTTACGAGGCTGATATTATCCGATCTGGACCTGCTCGTGGTCGGGCGATAGGCTCTCGCTATCATGCCGCATGACATGTACCCCCCAAGCCCACCGCCTTTGACGCCGGATGTCCTGTTACGGGGGTATATGGCGGGCATTTTTCCAATGGCGGAGCAGCGAGACGACCCGGAAGTCTTTTGGGTCGATCCAAAACGCCGCGGGATTCTTCCGCTCGATGCAGTACATGTCTCGCGTTCGCTCAAACGCGCCATGCGAAAAAGCACCGGCCGTCTTGCGCTCGATGGAGACTTTGAAGGCGTACTGACAGGATGCGCCGATCGGGACGAAACCTGGATCAATGCAGCGATCCACGATGCTTATCTTGAGCTCCACGACATGGGCTACGCGCATTCGTTCGAACTGTGGGAAGGCGATGTGTTGGTTGGCGGGGTCTATGGGGTTGCCATTGGAGGTGCGTTTTTTGGCGAGAGCATGTTCTCCCGCGCACCGGACGCATCAAAGATTGCTCTGGTCTGTTTAGCGGCGCATCTGAAGTCGTGTGGCTATGTGCTGTTCGATATACAGTTCGTGACAGAGCATTTACAACGATTGGGCGCTGTGGAGATTACGCGAGACGACTATCGTTCCCGGCTCAAGGACGCGCTTTCGGTCGCGGCGAGCGTTCACCGGCAGCCACTTCCGGAGACGCCGTCTGCGTTTCTTCCTGGGGCAAACCACAACCCGTAACCCAGACATCATAGCGCGGATGGTCAAGCGCCATCAGCGCCGGAGACGAGGCAAGCATCCAACCCTGAAACAAGATCTCGTCCATTCTGGGATCGCGAATGGTCACGCGCGCAAAAGCATCGGATGCAGGGTTTTCTTCCGGATAGCGGCATTCATGCAGCGCCAGCTCCAGGCGCCCGGACACAGACATATCGCCTACAGCCAACTCCAGCTCCTCAACTCGACCCGTTGTCTTATCGAGTACCCTCAGAATGCCTGCATCTGCTTGAGCGGTTATCGTGCCCTGCTCCAGTGTTTGAAAATCTTCATCGCGCAACCGCAATGCGCCGCCAAACCCGGCGCCCAGAGAGCCTCCGGGTTGCGCCCGTTGTTCAAGTTCCTCGAGCGGAGAGATCTCCACAGTGTCCTGTTGCGCCACCGCAGGTGCCGCAAGTGCAATGCTCAGCGCCAGAGTGCGGATCATTCGTCGTCGCCGGACGAGACAAACGCCATAAGCAACGAAATCAGGCTGACGGATCCCTGCGTATCGAGGAACTCGCCCCCAGTTTCCATTACGAATGGTGAACCACCGGGCAGTATCTCCACGAAGTTGCCGCCCAAGAGCCCCTCTGATGAAATCGCAATGGCGCTGTCATCAGGGATCTCGACACTACCCGAGACCGTAATCGTGGTATCTGCGCGGTAGGTTTCCGGGTTCAGAGCAAGCGAGGTAACGGTACCAACCTTAACCCCGGCGAGCCGCACGTCGGTGCCTATTGAAATGCCATCGGCGCTGCGGAACGAAGCGACGAGATCATAGCCTCCGCCAGCGCGCGAGAGGCCGGTAGAATTGGACACAAATACCAAGAAACCGACCGCTATTGCGAGCACGGCCGCACCGGTCACGACTTCGGTAGACGTATTGGACATTGTGGTATCAGCCCCTGTGACTTCCGACTGCTCTGACGGTTATAACGCAACTTAGAGCAGGATTACTCGGGTTGCCATGCCTCATAATCAGACTGCTCTTTGGGTTTCGCCCGGCGCAGTGACCCCGCGGGCGCGTAGGCAAGCGGCGTTCCCGTGAGGTTCTCCTCATGCGGCTTTTCCCAAGTTTTCCGTGGAAGCGGTTTTTCGCTGGGAGGATCTTCCCAGGTGTGATGCAGCCACCCGTGCCACTCAGGAGACACACGGCTGGCCTCGACCTCGCCATTGTAAATAACCCAGCGGCGCTTGCCGTCTTTGGACTGGTAGAAAACGTTGCCGGATGCATCTTCTCCGACCTTCATGCCGTTGCGGTTTGTCCAAAGCCGCATGCCAAGTGTTTCGGCATTCCACCATGTGATCAGTTGCAGCAAGAACTTCATTGAAGGCCTCCGGATGTGTCGGGTTCGGTATGACCCATTGCGCAAGTGAGGTCCAGAGACACACGGACGCGCTTTCTGACCAACCGAAAGGGTAAACATCAATACTGATTTGCGGGCTGCTTTTCTGAGGTTCCCTAGAATTTGAAAGCTATTGCGCTGCCTTGAGCCCCCGCAGTGCCCCAATCAGGGTCGGTATTTTCTCTTTGAACTTAAAAAATCCTGCTTTGGCGTTTGGCCAAGCCGCATGATCATAGGCACGCAATACTTGCACTACGCGTAGTCCGGGCGCGATGGTTTTTAACGCAGCCAGACGATCCGCGGCGGGCCCGACAGGGGTGTAGGGAACCACAAGCTGCGCCAGATCCCGTTCCTTAGCCCAGCGGGCTATCTCGCACACCTCGGAGCAGACCGGGACATCGGAGCCAAAGCTATCTGCATAGCGCGACAGGGTATCGGAAATGGCACCGTCAACGAAGGCATGGACAGGCGCTGAAACATGGAGCGGAGAGCGCCCATCCGTCGCGTTGAGAACTGTAACCGCCGCTGGCTTGAGCCCCTGCCCAAACAGATAGGAAGGCGACAGGTCGTCTTCGGTCAAAAGAAGCCCGGTCCGCTCCTCAGGTTGCCAGTGCTGCGGCTGTGGCGGATCGATTCTGGGCGGGTGTGGTGGGCCAGAAAGTGGCGCCGGGTCGACTGCAAGCTGGTGCAGCGGACGGTGGCGTCCCTCGGTATACTTCGAAATATTCGCCGCGCGCGCCACATAGTTCTTGCCTTGCGTCTGCAACCCCGCGACCCAACGCCAACTCAGCGTATTGGAGGCTGCATCGCCATCAAGAAGGTGTCGGAGGAAGAAATCCGCCCCAAGTTCCCAAGGCAGGCGGAGGGTAAAGATCCAGATCGACGCAAACCACATACGGGCATGGTTGTGCAGATACCCAGTCTCCACCAGCTCACGCGCCCAGGCATTGAAAGCCTCGATCTCCGTCTCTCCACGGCACGCCTCTTCCCAGGCCATGCGCAGCCCGGCCTCCGTGTGCACGCGATCGAGCGCCTGCGCCAGCCCGGCTTTGTACGCCAACCAAACCGAGGGGCGCAATTCGAGCCAGCCTTTCCAGTAAGTGCGCCAATACACCTCCTGCACGAACTTCTCGGCGGCGCGCAGCGAATGCCGCCCCAGCACCGCCTGCAACACATCTTCTTCCGTCAGTAGTCTGTGGCGCAAATACGGAGACAAGCTCGAAACATGGGGATGTCCTTGCTCCGGCAAGTCGTAGTTGCGCAAGCGTGCATAGCCGGCCCCGGCATGGGGTACGAAGTTCTGCAAACGGCTAAGTGCAGCGGCGTAAGTCGGGGGAAAGGGGCTGGCTCCGGTCATGCGGGCCAACGTAGCATTTCCACACACGGGTCAAGCGGGTCGTTTGATGTCGTGTTGCCCCTTGTAGCCCCGGGACCGCAGACCTAAGATTCTGAGTATACCCCGGACCATCAGGTCCCCCCTACCGAGGCAGCACATATGCAAGATCCAGTCGAAACCTACATGAACCTCGTCCCGATGGTCGTTGAACAGACCAGCCGCGGGGAACGTGCATACGATATTTTTTCGCGCCTTCTGAAAGAGCGGATCGTTTTCCTGAACGGACCTGTCCATGACGGGATGAGCCAGCTCGTGGTTGCGCAGTTGCTTCACCTTGAAGCGGAGAACCCGTCCAAGGAAATATCGATGTACATCAATAGCCCCGGTGGCGTGGTGACCTCTGGTTTATCGATTTACGACACAATGCAGTACATTAAGCCCAAAGTATCCACGCTCGTGGTTGGTCAGGCAGCCTCGATGGGATCGCTGCTTCTGACTGCGGGCGAGCCGGGCATGCGCTTCAGCCTGCCCAATTCACGTATCATGGTGCACCAACCTTCCGGCGGGTATCAGGGTCAGGCAACTGACATCATGATCCATGCTCAGGAAACGCAGAAGCTGAAAGACCGGCTGAACGCGATCTATGTCAAACACACAGGCCAGACGATGAAAAAGGTCGTGGATGCGCTGGAACGCGATAATTTTATGGACGCAGAGCAGGCCAAGGACTGGGGCCTGATCGACGAAATCGTCGAAAATCGTGCGAAGGACGACGACGACTAGACCGTCCGAAATCCCGGCGTCCAGGATCGGGCGCACACTGCGCCCGGTCTTACTTCACAGCGAAAAGGTGCTGCCCATTTCATTTCCGGCGCGCCCCGCATTAACGAAAACGCGACATATAGACGGGCATTTTGGCATTGTGCCCCGAAATTCGCTGTCCTAGCATGTCGCGAAAGTAGGGTCGTGTCCGGCCCGGCCCCCTCCCCGTCACGCCAAGATCACCGGGGGTCAGCAATCGACGAGGTATCCGATGGCGAATAACTCCGGCGACAGCAAAAATACGCTTTATTGCTCGTTCTGTGGCAAGAGCCAACACGAGGTGCGCAAGCTCATCGCCGGGCCAACCGTGTTCATCTGCGACGAGTGTGTCGAACTGTGCATGGATATCATTCGTGAAGAAACAAAATCGGCCGGACTGAAGTCGTCCGAAGGCGTGCCATCGCCGCGTGAGATTTGCCAAGTTCTGGACGACTACGTGATTGGCCAAGCCCACGCGAAGCGTGTTCTGTCTGTGGCCGTTCACAACCACTACAAGCGCCTTAACCATGCTGGCAAATCCGACATCGAACTCGCGAAGTCCAACATCCTGCTGATCGGTCCCACCGGCTGTGGTAAGACGCTGCTGGCGCAGACGCTGGCCCGCATTCTGGACGTCCCGTTCACGATGGCGGATGCAACCACGCTGACGGAAGCCGGCTATGTGGGCGAAGATGTTGAAAACATCATCCTAAAATTGCTTCAGGCCAGCGAATACAATGTCGAGCGCGCGCAGCGCGGCATCGTCTATATCGACGAGGTCGACAAGATCACTCGCAAGTCCGACAACCCGTCGATCACCCGCGACGTGTCGGGCGAAGGTGTGCAGCAAGCGCTTCTGAAGATCATGGAAGGCACTGTGGCCTCCGTACCCCCGCAGGGCGGTCGTAAGCACCCCCAGCAGGAATTCCTGCAAGTGGACACGACCAATATCCTGTTCATCTGTGGCGGTGCGTTTGCAGGGCTCGAGAAGATCATCGCGCAGCGCGGCAAGGGTTCTGCCATGGGCTTCGGCGCCGATGTGCGGGACAATGATGATCGCGGCGTGGGTGAAATGTTCACCGAACTGGAGCCGGAAGACCTGCTCAAGTTTGGTCTGATCCCGGAATTCGTCGGCCGTTTGCCCGTGATCGCAACGCTCACCGATCTGGATGAGGATGCGCTGGTCACGATTCTAACCCAGCCAAAAAATGCTCTGGTCAAACAGTATCAGCGGCTGTTTGAGCTGGAAGATGCACAATTGACCTTCACCGACGACGCGTTGAAGGCTGTGGCATCTCGCGCGATTGAACGGAAGACGGGTGCGCGCGGATTGCGGTCGATTTTGGAAGACATCTTGCTAGATACAATGTTCGACCTGCCAAGCCTCGAAAATGTCGATGAAGTTGTGGTCAATGAAGACGTGGTTTCTGGTGATGCCAAGCCACTTCTGATTTACGCCGAGCGCAAGGACGAGCCTGCAACCGCAGGTTAACCGTGAACTCCAATACGTTGTGAACGCTGTGCTTTATCCGGGCGCAGCGTTCGCTTTTTTGGAACGAAGCGCGTCGTCGCACGTACCGGAATCAATTGAATTTCTTGCAGAGGCCTTGCCGCTTTTGAGTCACTTTGACAGGGTGGCACCTCATTGAAGCTGGGACCGAAATACGCGTGAGTTCATCGCTTTATTCCAACCCGGACCTGCTGCTGCTGGACATCCCCGGAACGGGCGTTGTCCGCATTAAAGATGTCTTGGGCACGCCGGTCGCCACGCGCCGTATGGCTCACCTCCCGGCGACCGCGCCGCGCATTGCTGTGGTGCGTCACCCCTTTGACCGGTTCTTGGCGGTTTATTCAGTTTTCACCGATCCCGCGGGTGACAAAGACCCCCTGATCTCCGATCTGAGCATGGCGGACGCTGTGACGCTTCTGGAGACCGCACAGATACCCTTTGACCGGTCACGGGCCTATCCTCAGGCGGACATGAAGCACGCGCTCATGCCGATGACGCATCCCGTAAACAGGCTTCATGAAGCGGAACATATCCTGAGAGCAGAAAATCTCTCTCAGGACTGGTCAGAACTTGGGTTCAACACACTGCAATCCATTTCAGACGAACCGCCCTTACAGCGAGACATACCCCCGGACATCGCGGCCCGTCTGCAAGCGCTTTATGCCGAAGACTTTGACCACTTGGGATATACTCCGGACCTATCACACCCAACAGCCGCTCCTTTGAAGCCCAACCCTCCGGCAGAACCGTTGGTTTGGGATCAGTGGCCTGCGCTTTTTGAAGACGAAGCTCTAAAGGCAGACCGTGCCCAGGACGCACTGCCCGCAACGGATGTTCCGCTCGAACCGTTTCTGGACATGAAGGTTGCAGGCCGCCGCGGGCCAACATGGACTGGTCGCGACGCGGATCTGATTGCCCATTTTCGCAAACTGCAGCCAGAGTTTGCGGACGCATCGCGACTGGCCCATTTATTGGCAGCCTGTATCGTTGTATTGCGTCGCGCTGCCGACTGCGCTGAAGCACTGGAGCTCTTTCATCGAATAATGAAAAACCACGCGCAAGATGTTGTTTCACAACTGAATCTCAGATGGTTGGCCTCTGTTTCGGATACGCTTGCAGACCATGGTGTCACCCAAGGCCAACGTGCGCTTGGTATCGCCGGTAGCCTGCTCGCAAACACGCTTAAACTTACCGAGACCGAACGACGAGTCTACGGCCCCTCCCGCCCATGGCCACCGAAAGTACGCTGGAGCAAAGGCGGTCCGCTCTTCGACGGTATGATCACCTTTTGGGTCGAGAAAGGCGAAATGATTGACAGGATGCGCGCGCGGCTGAACGACGTCGCGTCTGAAGACCAGGTCGCCGGCCCCGTTGTGCGCGAGATTATGCAACGGGCCCACCGCCATGACACGGTCTACAGGCGTTTTGCCGAGATGGCAGGCCAACCTTCGCCGGAAGTGATGGATGCAGAATTGCAAGCGGACCTGCGCGCTCTGCTAAGGGATGCGCTCTAGGTCTGCGCAGCGATCAACTCGACCTCGACTTTGAATTCGGGACGCGTGAAGCCGGACACGATCATCAAGGTGGAGGCGGGAAGATGATCAACGCCGGCCAACCACGCGTCGCGTGCCGCCATATACCCAGCCATGTGCTTTCGATCTGTCACATAAGCATTGATGCGCACGACATCAGTACGCGACATGCCTCCTTCGGCCAGAACAGCGTCCAAGTTTGCAAAGCATAGCCGCGCCTGCGCTTCGGCACTTTCGGGCGCAACGTCATCCGGGCCGATCCCCAACTGACCAGAACAAACCACCAGACGCGCGCCGGAAGGCACCTCCACGCCATGAGCATAACGAGCGAACGGTGGGCGAATTGAGGTCGGAACAAGAGGGGTCAGCACAACAGTCTCCTTCATGCGAGTCGGTCAAAACGCTGCCAAAGGACCACCCGAAATACCAGCAATCGTAATGAACCGCGTTCCTTTTTCGCCCATTTTTATGGCAGGCTGAATAATTTTTGATCTTTGCCCAAAAATTGGATTGACTGGCTTTCATTGCCTCCCCCTTGGGCGGGGGTCTCGCCCCCAGAGCCCCTAAATTCGATCCAAGAAAGACAAAAAGAGATCACCAACAGGAGACTCCCATGACCTCTCGCACAACGCTTCTGGCTTCTGCTGCCGCAGTTCTCGTTGCAGGCGCCGCACAGGCAGAAAACTCGTCAGTCGTCTTTGGCACCAATTGGCTCGCGCAGGCCGAGCACGGCGGCTTCTATCAGTCCGTGGCCGACGGCACCTACGCCGAATGCGGTCTGGATGTCGAAATCATTACCGGCGGCCCTCAGGTCAACAACCGCGCGCTGATGCTGGCCGGTCGGATCGACTACCACATGGGCGGTGACATGCTCCAGGCCTTCAATGCGGTCAAAGAAGGAATCCCGGTCGTGATGGTCGGCGCAACCTTCCAGAAGCACCCGCAGGTGATCCTTGCCCACCCTGGCGTGGCGGACAGCTGGGACGAGTTGAAGGACCTCACACTGCTGATCGGCGACAATGGCTTCACCTCCTACTACCAGTGGATGATCGCTGAACACGGCTTCACGGTGGAGCAGCGCCAGCCCTACACGTTCAACCCCGCGCCTTTCCTCGCCGACGACCAACTGGGCATGCAGGGCTACCTGAGCTCTGAGCCTTTCCTCGTCGAAAAGGAGGGCGGCTTTACCCCGAACGTCTTCCTCATCGCGGATAATGGCTTCACCAGCTACGCGACGATGATTGAAACCATGCAGGCCACGATCGACGAGAAGCCTGAGGAAGTGAAATGTTTCGTCGAGGGCTCGATCAAAGGCTGGTACAACTACCTTTACGGTGACAACGCCGCCGCGAACGAAATGATCCTCGCCGCCAACCCCGACATGACTGCTGACAAGATCGAGTATGCCATCGGCAAGATGAAGGAATGGGGCATCGTCGACAGCGGTGACGCGCTGGAGATGGGGATCGGTGCGATTAACCCGGACGTGGTAGCCGACTTCTACGGCAAAATGGTCGCCGCGGGCGTCATTGAAGATGGCCTCGACATTGCGGCCAGCTACGACACCCAATTCGTCAACCAGGGCCTTGGCATGGATCTGAAGCCCGAGGGCTGATCCACGCTTTTTGCGGCGGGCAACCTCCCTGCCCGCTGCAAGCTTTCTTTTCTGCAGTCCCGACTGCATGATCCCCTCATGTCCGCGACCGATCCACTGATGAACGCACCCCAGCCTGCACCTGTTGTATCCAGCATTTCCGAGCGTCCTGGGCTTCTCAGCCTGCGCGGCGTGGACAAGGTGTTCAACGGCGACGTGGTGGCGCTCAAGGACCTGAATCTCGACGTGCGGCAGGGCGATTTCATGTCGCTTCTCGGCCCTTCCGGCTGCGGCAAATCCACCGCACTGCGAATTATCTCGGATCTCCTGCACCCCACCCGCGGCAGCGTGGAATGGGCGGGAGGACACTCCCAGAACGACCTTGGCGTTGTGTTTCAGGAACCGACGCTTATGCCATGGGCCACAGTGGCAAAGAACGTTTACCTGCCTTTCCGCTTGCAAGGAAAATCCTATGCCAGCGTGAAAGACGAAATCCTCGAAGCGCTCAAACTTGTTGGACTTGAAAAATTCCAGAACGCTTATCCTCGGGAGCTGTCGGGGGGCATGAAGATGCGGGTCTCCATTGCCCGGGCCATGGTCACACGGCCTCGCCTGATCCTGATGGACGAGCCCTTCGCGGCACTGGACGAGATCACTCGGTTCAAACTGAACAACGACCTTCTGGAGCTCAAGGCCAAGATCAACTGTACGGTGATCTTCGTGACGCACTCGGTCTTCGAATCCGTGTTCCTGTCGGACCGCATTGTCGTGATGGCCGCGCGCCCCGGCCGTGTGTTGCGCGAGGTGCAGGTTGATGCCCCCTACCCTCGGGATGAAGTTTTTCGAACTTCTGCTGAGTACGCTGCCCATTGCCGCGCGGCATCGGACGCTCTGCATGAAGCAATGGGAGGCTGAACCATGGCCGTCACCGACCCGACCCAGATCGACACGGCCCCTGACGCCGATGAGATCGCACGCCTCCGGACCAGACGGCTCGAGAAATTCGGGAAATACGCGCTGCCCCTGATCGTGATGGCACTGGCGATCTGGTTCTGGGATCGGATCGTTGTCTGGAACGAGATCCCTCACTACATCCTTCCCGGACCAGGACGCGTCTGGGACACGCTGGTCACCGATTGGGCGATTCTGTTCGATGCGGCCAAGCTGACGGCCAAAACCACAATCCTCGCCCTTATCTTTGCGGTGATCGGCGGTGCTGGCCTCGCCATCCTGTTTAATCAGTCGAAAATGGTGGAGATGAGCTTCTACCCCTACGCGGTGATCTTGCAAGTCACGCCCGTGGTCTCCATCGCGCCCCTCATCTTCATCTATGTGGAAAGCAAAACCGCGGGCATGCTGCTCTGCGCCTGGATTGTCGCGTTCTTTCCGGTGCTCAGTTCGACGACACTCGGGCTGAATTCCGTCGATCACAATCTGCGCGACCTGTTCCGGATTTATGGCGCAACACGCTGGCAGCGCCTGACGATGTTGCAACTTCCATCTGCATTACCCTATTTCCTCGGCGGGCTGAAGATCGCCGGCGGGCTCAGCCTGATTGGCGCGGTGGTCGCGGAGCTTGTCGCGGGAACCGGCGGCGTGGGCGCGGGGCTCGCCATGCGGATTCAGGAGGCCGGATACCGGCTGAATATCGCGCGGATGTTTGCCGCCTTGAGCATGATTGCAGCAATGGGCGTTTTCCTCTTTGCAGCCTTGTCGATCGTGAGTCATCTTCTTCTCAGGAAATGGCATGAAAGTGCACTCAGCCGGGAGAGTTGATGGACTACCGCGCGCTGCCTAGCGGCGACTATACGATGACCAACGTCCAGGTGCCTGCCTGCCTTCTCGGCCAGCAGGGCGATTTGGTGACAACCGAGATTTCCATTGTTGAAGGATTGATCGCGGGTCCACAGGCAATCGCGGTGGATATGGAAGGCGCAATTGTGCTGCCGTGTTTCACCGACATGCACACGCATCTCGACAAGGGCCACATCTGGGGCCGCAGCCCAAACCCGGACGGCACGTTCATGGGCGCGCTAACCACCGTCGCGGCTGACCGCACCGAAAACTGGGACAGCGAGGATGTGCGACGCCGCATGGAGTTTTCGCTGCGCTGTGCCTACGCCCACGGCACAGCACGCATTCGCACCCATCTCGACAGTATCCCGCCGCAGGACGATATCAGCTGGCCGGTTTTTTCCGAGTTGCGCGAGACCTGGGCCGGGCGGATCGAGTTGCAGGCTGTATGCCTGATCGGATGCGATCATTTCTCAACCGATGGCGCCTTTCGCCACACCGCCGACCTCGTCGCCGAACACAACGGCATGCTCGGCATGGTGACCTATCCGGTCGACGATCTGGAGGACCGCCTGCGCGGGTTCTTTGAAATGGCGGCGACGCGCGGTCTGGATGCGGACTTTCACGTGGACGAAACCATGGATGCGTCTTCCGAGACACTGCGGAGCATCGTGGACGTGGCCATGGAAGTGGGTTTTGACGGACAGATCGTCGTCGGGCATTGCTGTTCGCTTTCGACGCAGGACGAAGCGCGCGCGCTGGACACGCTCGACCGGGTGGCAGAGGCCGGGATAGGTGTGGTCAGCCTGCCGATGTGCAACCTCTATCTGCAGGACCGCCATGCCGGGCGCACACCGCGCGGACGCGGGATTACTCTGGTGCAGGAAATGGTGGAGCGCGGCATCCCGGTGGCTTTCGCCTCCGACAACACCCGCGATCCGTTTTACGCCTATGGCGACATGGACATGATTGAAGTGATGCGGGAAGCAACCCGGATTGGCCATCTTGACCATGGACGGCTGGACTGGGCATCGGCCTTCTCCGAGACCCCTGCCCGGCTGTGTGGCTATGCCTCCGGAGGCATTCACCGCGGCGCACCTGCGGATTTCGTAATCACGCGCGCGCGCAGCTGGACCGAGTTTTTCGCCCGCCCGCAGTCCGACCGTATCGTGATGCGCGGCGGGGAACCGATAGACCGTATCCTGCCGGACTACGCGGAGCTAGACGATCTGATGGAGACCCATTGATGAGCATGCCGGAAAATGTGGCCGCGGCCAAAGCCGCCCTGAGCCATCTGGACATCGAACAGAACGATGCCGCGATCAAATCCAAATCGCGGGACTTCTTCTGGTACTCGCCCGTGCTGAAAGCACGGATGGATCACCTGATCGCTGATTTCGTGGTCAGCCCGCGTAACGAAGCCGAAGTGATCGAAATCTTAAGAACCTGCTATGCGCATGACGTGCCGGTCACCACGCGCGGTGCGGGGACGGGAAATTATGGGCAGGCCATCCCGATGCGCGGTGGCTGCGTCATGCATCTGCGCCACATGACCGCCGTCAAGGAAATCCACCCGGGCCGGGTGATTTGCGAGCCCGGTATTCTGCTGAAAGACCTCGACGCCGCTTGCAACGAAACGGGCCAGGAGATCCGCATGTTCAGCTCCACCTGGGCGACAGCGACGATCGGCGGATTTATTGCGGGTGGGTCTGGCGGGATCGGATCCTGCACTTGGGGATCCTTGCGTGATCTGGGCAATATCATTCGCCTGCGCGTGGTCACGATGGAGGAAGAACCGCGCGTGCTGGAGTTCCGCGGCGAGGAACTGGCCCGCGTCTCCCACGCCTATGGAACGAACGGGATCATCACAGAGCTCGAGATGCCGCTGGCCCCCGCCTATGACTGGGTGGAAATGTTCGTCGCCTGCGAAGACTTCATGGATGCTGCCCGCTTTGCTGAAGGTCTCGGCAACGAAGACGGCATCCTGATCAAGCTGGCCTCTGTCTACGAAGCGCCGACCGCGCACAGCTACTTCCAACGCGTGAAGCCCCATGTGACCGAGAAGGACACGGTCGTCGGCCTGATGATCGCTCCGCACTCCATGGACGCTTTTGAGACCTTCCTGGGGCGCAGGCCCGAGGCGCGATTGATCTACCGCTCTGACGACCACGATTGGGCGCGCGAGCCAGGTCCGGTCTTTGAGTACAGCTGGAACCACACGACGCTTCGTGCGCTCAAGGTTGACCCATCGATCACCTATCTGCAGGTGCGCTATGGCTTTCCGCAACACATGGAGCTGGTCCAGAAGATGCGCGATGAGTTCAGCCCCGAGGTGCTTCAACACCTCGAAGTGTTGAAAGAGAACGGAAAGATAATGTTCGCGGGCCTGTCGATGGTGAAGTTCACGAGCGAAGAACGGCTCGACGAGATCATCCGGATGCATGAAGAGGCCGGCGCAATGATCTTCAACCCGCATCGGTACACGCTGGAAGAAGGCGGACGTCAAACAGTCGACGATCGACAGTTGCGTTTCAAACAGGAGGCTGACCCTAAGGGCCTCTTGAATCCCGGCAAGATGATTGCCTGGGACGATCCGGATTGGGATTACAGCCGCATGTATGCCTATCCGAAGATGCGGGCTGCAGAATGAGGCACATCCTGTGACACGCGCCCTCGTCCTTGCTGCTCATCCTTGTGGGGAAAGCTTCTCTCAAGCGCTGCACGGCGCGGTGGTTGGGCAGCTGGAGGCGCGCGGGTGGGATGTCGATGATTGCGACCTTTATGCAGAAGGGTTCGATCCGGTTCTGTCCGAGACCGAGCGACGCGGCTATCACGAGGTCGGCGCAAACATAGAACCTGTGTCCGGCTATGTGGAGCGCCTGCGGGCGGCGGACGCGCTCGTGATGGTTTTTCCGGTCTGGAATTTTGGCTATCCGGCCATTCTGAAGGGGTTTCTGGATCGCGTTTTCCTTCCCGGCGTATCCTTTCGAATGGAAGAAGGCAAAGTGCGGCCGAATTTGACGCATGTGAAACGGCTCGCGGCTGTGACCACCTATGGCGGCACACGCATGCGCGCGCTTCTGGCAGGCGACCCGCCACGGCATTGCGTCAAACGGGCGGTCTGGCATGTGTGCCGGCCAACGACAATGAAGTATCTGGCGCTTTACGATATGAACCGGGCGAGCGAGGCCAAGCGTAAAGCGTTTCTGCAACGGGTGGAGCGCGAGATGGAGGCATTCTGAATGCGCGCCTTAGTGGTTTATTCTCACCCCAAAGAGGGTAGCTTCAACGCGGCAATCCGGGACCTTGTGTTATCTAAGCTAGAGGCGGCGGGGGCCGAGGCCCGGATATGCGATCTTTATTCCCGAGGGTTCGATCCAACCCTGCCCGCGCGCGAGTTGGACATCTATCTAGACTGCCCGGACAATGTCGCGCCGGTCTCGAAGGATGTGGAAGATCTGAGGTGGGCGGATACGCTGATCTTCGTCTATCCGACCTGGTGGTACGGGCTGCCCGCGATGCTTAAGGGCTGGCTGGATCGGGTCCTTCTGCCTGATGTGGCGTTCTTGATGCCGGATGCGGAAAACGCCGATATCCGTCCTGGCCTGACCAATATCAAACGGCTGGGCGTGTTCACGACCTGCGGGGCAAGCTGGTGGCTCACGACACTGATCGGTGCGCCGGGGCGGCGCACTCTGACGCGCGGGGTCCGGTTGATCTGCTCTAAAGGGTGCAAGACCTATTTCGCGGCGCACTATCTGATGGACAGCTCTACACCCGAGACACGAGTACGTCATCTGGACAGGGTCGCGCGCCAAATGGACAAGATGATTGGCCATCGCGTGGCTCTGCCTGTGCCGGAAGCTGCAGAATGAACCTGCCGCTGGTTGACTGGACTGCGCCGGATCGTGCTCAGAAAATTGGGACAGCCGCGCGGGACACGGGCTTCTTTCTGCTACACGGACACGGGATTTCAGAAGCGTTAATCTCGGACGTATTCGCGGCGGGGGCGGCGTTTTTCGCTCTGCCAGAAGCCGAGAAGCGCGCTCTCGCCATCGGCGCCGACAACCGTGGCTGGGCGGCAGAGGGCACCGAACAACTCGACCCTTCAGGTGCACCCGATCGGAAAGAGGCCTTTAACATGGGGCTGGATCTGGCCGCGGACGATCCTCGTGTTCTGCGGGGCGAGCCCTTTCGAGGCGTGAACAAGTGGCCAGCGCTGCCAGGGTTTGCCGACACGCTGCGACGCTATTTCGACGTAGTCCATGCGCTTGGTGTGGAGGTTATGGGAGCGGTGGCCGAAGATCTCGCGCTTCCCAGCGACTACTTTGACAGCAGCTTTGACGCGCCCATCGCGACGCTGCGATTGCTGTCCTATCCAGCGGCAAACCCGGATCAGCAAGTAGGCGCAGGAGCGCATTCGGATTACGGCGCGCTAACCTTTCTGCTGACCGACGGAGTTCCGGGCCTTCAGGTAAAAACGCGTGCGGGCAATTGGCGCGACGTGCCACATGTCCCCGGCGCTTACGTTGTCAATATCGGGGATTGCCTGATGCGCTGGTCCAACGACGTCTATGTCTCGACTCCGCACCGGGTGCTGCCGCCGCCCGCACCAAGGATGTCAGTCGCCTTTTTTCTGGATCCAAACCCGGACGCCAAGATTGCAAGCCTGCCGGGCACCGGCACGCCGAAGTATCCAGAGACATCCGGGGCGGCGTATCTGCGCGAGCGTTTGGAGGCAACATATGGCTAAGCGGCGACTGGATTGGGCCGAGTTCAAAACCACCGAGTTCGAGGCGCTCGACCCGGAAAAGGTGATCGCCGTACTGCCTACGGCCGCTATCGAACAACATGGGCCGCATTTGCCGACCGGCACTGACATGATGATTATGGAGGGGATGCTGGCGCAGCTGCGGACCGACCTGCCCGAGGATTTGGATATCCGGATCCTGCCCATCCAGTCCGTGGGCAAATCGAACGAACATCTGCATGCCGCGGGAACACTTACACTGCCCGCCGAAATCGCTTTGCAGGCGTGGCGGGAAATTGGGCTGTCTATCGCGCGCACAGGCTTGCGAAAGGTCGTGCTTGTGAACTCCCATGGCGGCAATCTTGACCTTGTCTCGATCCTGAGCCGAGAGCTGCGGGTGCGCGCGGGAATGCTGGCGGTCAAGACACAGTGGATGAGCTTCGGCACTCCGGAGGGGCTCTATTCCGACCGCGAGCGCGCGTTCGGTATTCACGGTGGCGATATTGAAACTTCGCTAATGCTCCAATTCCGCCCGGATCTTGTGGACATGTCCGAGGCCCGCGATTTTTTGTCTAGCGCGGAAAACGGGACCGTGCCACCGATCGGCCCGATTAGCTACGGTTGGATCTCATCGGACCTTAACGATGCCGGGGCCGTTGGAAACGCGGCCCGCGCCAGCGCGGAGAAAGGACAGGCGACATGCGTGCACCAAGTTGCGGGCATGATCGCCTTGCTGCGGGCCGTCCGTGACCGCCCTCTGACGGGACTGATGCCGACCGATCCCGCATAAAAAAAACGCCCCGGCACCCCGGGGCGTAAGTCATGCACATAAGAACGGAAAACCGTCTTGGGGCCCGTCTAACAAAAAAACGCTTGTCTTGAAAGTCGGTTTTGGTCAGCGCGCTGGGACCGCATGGCGAGCTCTAAGTGTCGCAGATCGGTTGTCTGTTCTCATCAAGCAACGCCGCTCCGATTTGCGGCTCCGTCTTTTCGATGGCGATGCCGTAACAGCCATTCGCGTCGCGAATAAGCAGCGAGGGCGGAACCCCCGCGGGTAAGGCTTCCAGCGCTTTCGGGGAGATGTCATCGAGCAACGGAACTCCAGCTTCATCTGTCTGCACGGGCTCGCAAGCCATCAGAACGAAACCCAAAAGTATCAGACCTTTTTTCATATCTTGGTTCTGCCGCGTTAGACGTCTCAAAAATCAATTGCTGGGCTACACAAAACGGAGCGCGGGGTGTTTCTCAACGCCTTTTCGAAGCAATGGCGCATGCAAATGCCCGGCGTTGCACTGCTGCATCGGCCCGTGATTGATGGATTACCGCCTCCAGCCCGACCAGACTGCAGAGCCTTAACGGATTGGCAACCTTTGGATTGTAGTTAGAAATTTGGTGGGTGGCGTTCTAGAAACGCGAGGTGTGCGACATGATTCACGGCTATCGCACAGTATTCGATATGGGCGGGTTGATTAATCCGCTCGCACAGGTTGACGCAGCACACAGCAAACGCGTCGCTGAGCCTCAAACTGGATCTGGGACAAGCTCCGACTTGCAGCCAGTGGCTGGCGTGGATCGCGCTATTCCAGCTCCGAAAACGGTGAAGGCACCGCAAACCGCTGTGTTCCTTGGCTCGGGAGAGGACCCAATGCGCGCGACCAATCAGAACTCCGGGAAACGGGATGTAGCCGAAGAGCCATCAGATACCGCACGCCAGCGGCAGGAACCTTCGCTGCCGCAGCTAAGTGCGGAGGCGCTTGCGACCGCTCTGATGACGGCGGAACCAGACAAGGCCCTTGTGCCCCGGGTCCTGCCAGCGGATCCAACTCAGTCAACCTAAGCTGAGGGCTCAGTTGTCTTTCCGTATCAACGGCGGCGCGACGGTGACGTCAGCGCCAGCCCAGTATGGCAATCTGGCCCCACTTCATTTTTATGCGGTCGCGGTCGGCGGCAGTCGCAGTAACGTCACCTTCCAGTGCAAATACCCACCTGGTATCTTGAAAAACAACATATATACCGCACCAGCGCGCGTGTTCAGCACTCAGGGACTGGTCGAAGCGCTTTGCGCAATCAAGCTGCCAGACAGTACCTGCACTTCCATTTCCGCACCGACTGGTGGGACAGGCCCCACAAGTCGCACGCTCACTGTTGGCCCTTCGGACAGCCGCACCGCGCCAATCGCACGCGTGATCTCAGGGTCGTCGCCGAAAGAGTCCGCTTCACCGAGGAGAATAGAGCGTTCAAGCCGACCAGTTCCGGCTGAGCGGCGCCACGTATGCCCGCTGGCACCACACTCGGGACAGCACTCGGCCGGAGGGGCGCGATGCACGCCACAGATCGAGCAGCTCTGGACAATCAGATGTCCATCGGACAGGGCATCAAGGAAGACGCGGTCAGGGTCGGGGCGGCCGTCAAAACTCATAGTGTTTCCCGTCCGCTCTTACCGGACAGGCCTTTCGTTAACGTCCCGTAAATGGCCACAGCAGCGCCATCATCACCACGTTGAGTGTTTAGCGCATCAGCAGTGCTCGCCGAAAGTGCACGAAAGTCGTGCCCTCGACGCATTACGCGCCTTTCATTCGTAGTGCTGACCATCGCATTCCCCTTCTTGCTTCAGCTCAAACTTAATGTGTGTCCACCATCGACAACGACAGTTGCCCCGGTCACGAACCGTGCGCCCGCACCCAGCAGACTGAGCACAGCAGCATCCAGATCTTCCGGGCGCCCCAACCGGCGCATCGGAACGCCGCGCAGCATTTTTTGCCCTGCCTCCGTCTTAAAGAACGCGGCATTAATTGGCGTTTCAATATAACCTGGCGCGATTGCGTTCACACGCACACCGTCGCGGGCCAATTCGAGCGCCATAGCGCGGGTCAACTGGATAAGCCCAGCCTTAGAGGCGGCATAGGCACCTACAGTTTTCATCACTCCAAGCCCGAGAATGGAGGCCACGTTCACGATTGCACCACGCGATGCGATCAAAGCGGGCGAAAACGATTTGCTGACCTGCCACGCGCCCTTGAGATTGGTATCGAAAACCCGATCCCAATCCTCTTCGTTTGTATGGACGAGCGGAGCCTCGGACGAAATACCTGAATTGTTGATCAAAACATCGACTGGCCCAATCGCTTCGGCGGCCTCCTTCACCGACTGCACGTCAGTGACATCGATTGTATGACTGGA
>JASJAW010000054.1 GCA_030066795.1 Dinoroseobacter sp. | reverse complement strand
CTTTGGACGACACACGTACCGAAGCGATGGACAGGTTGACCACTCAAGCACAAACGGATGCCGATCTGACCATGAGCGCGTGTGATGATCCAACGGACTCGTCAGGCTGCAAGATAGCGGCTTTGCTCAAGTCTTTACCGGCTTTGGATCCGGCCAAAACACTCGTCTCTTGCGAGGCAAACACAACAACAGATGAAGGAGGTGAGCAGCATGTATGATTGCAGCGCAGATGTTCGGGCGTTTCACAACCAGGAGGTCACGCTTCCAGAAGCCGAGCGCAAAAAGATGCGCAGCCGGCGCGACAGCAACCGCGTACGACTAGATGGAAATCTTGAGAAGGACAACAAGACAGTCCCGTACGAACATGTCTCGCAAGGCAGCTACCAGATGAAGACCATGCTGCGTGATCCCAACAACGACTACGACATCGATGATGGGGCGTATTTCGAAAAAAGTGCTTTGGTCGGAGCGCGCGGCGCATACATGACGTCGCTTCAGGCGCGCCAGATGGTTTGCGACGCAATGGACGATGGGTGCTTCAAGACACCGCCCAAAGTCAGAAACAACTGCGTCCGTGTGTACTACAGCGCTGGCTACCATGTGGACGTGCCGGTTTACAGACGCGTCGAGGCAAACGGCGAGGTTTGGTATGAGCTCGCAGCGAGCTCAGGATGGAAGCGTTCCGATGCCCGTGACGTGTCAGACTGGTATGAAAGGGAAAGGGCCGCCAGCGGCGATCCCATCCAGTTCCGGCGCGTTAATCGGCACCTAAAAAAACACGCGAAAAGCCGGGAGAGCTGGAAGAGCCGTAACTTGAGCGGTTTTGGGATCTCCGTCTTGGTTGCGGAGCAGTTTCGTGCTGACAGCGATCGCGAAGATCGGGCGCTCTACAACGCGATGGTCGCCATCCGCAACCGCCTCAACTTCAGCACGGTCATCCATCATCCAGTGACACCCGGCGAAACGATCACATCAAGCGATCCAGACCCGGCAGCCTCCTTTTTCCGGGACCGGCTATCTGACGCGATCGCCTACCTTGATCCCTTGTTCGACGATGATTGTGATCGAGAAACGGCCCTCAAGTGTTGGGACAAGGTGTTTAACACAACGTTTTTTAGCGAGCGCTATCAGCCGGAACTCGAAAAGAAGTCGGCGCTTTCTGCACCAGGGATCGCCTCTGGCGCGCTTCTTGGAAGCACCGCCGCCGCGGCCGCAGCTGTCAGCGACACCGGTGGCGGGCGCCATGCCTGAAACTGAGTTCAGCGACGGGCGCGACACAAACCGAAGACATGCGTTGCTTGCGGTCGAACGCGCCCTTCGCGAGCACGTCGGGGCGTCACTGCGTCGTCTCGAAAACTCCGAAATCCGATCAAGATATCCCGACCGTCACTACTCTGAAGGATGGCGGTTTTCGGTCGCCTTCCCGGATGGCGAAACGCGAAGGATCGACTTGGTCGTCTCGGAGGTCTTTCCTTCTATTCCGCCGAGGGCTGCCCTCGTGGACCGCCCGGATTACCTGACGTGGCCTCATATTGAGCACGACGGGATTCTATGCCTCTTGAACAACCTCAGCGAGGTTGACCCCAACAATCCTGGCGCCGTCGCCCTGAACATCGTGAATCGCGCTGTTCGCTTGGTGGAAGAGCTGATCGAAGGAAAGATTGTGGAACGCGATTTCCGCGAGGAGTTTTTGACGTACTGGTTCTACGGAGCCAGCTCCTCGGCGAGAGATGTGGTCACCTTGTTCGATCCACCTCAGTCGTCATGCATGATGAGATGCTGCACACATGAGGGCCTGACCTATGTTGCCCGAGATGACGACGATCTGGTGCGATGGATTGGCAATAGGTTCGGGGAAAAAGCTGGCCGACGCCTATGGAACCGCTCCAAACCAGTCGCGTACATCTGGTTGTCGAAACCACCGATGCCAAAAGAATTTCCGCAGCGCGGGGCAGATGTGATGGCGCTCGCCCATAACCAGAGCGAAGCGAACGCTCAGCTATTGTCTGAATCCGCGCTTCAGGAAGCGACTGGACTTCTGTGCCTCTTTGCGGCCGAGGGGCGCGGAGGGCCGGGAATTGTCCCCGTACACATCGACCGTAGCGCCAAACAAAAGGGCCTAGGTCGGCCCGCCAAGCGTCAAATCCACACGGGGTTTCGGCCCGGTAAAACGCCTGATGCTATCAAGCTCGCGAGGACCTTCGGAACGAATACTATTCGGAGAACTCAGGTCGCCCGGGCGGATGGGCCGTGGATTCATGGCCGGGGAAAGGATGCCCGAAGCCGCGATCTGCTTGGAAAGTCCGCCACTGTTTTCGGATGTGGTTCGGTCGGCTCGTTTGTTGCAGAGCATCTGGCTCGGTCCGGCGTGGGGAAACTCAATCTTGTGGACTATGAGGAGTTGGTCTGGGCTAACGTCGGCCGCCACGTACTGGGTGCAACATCTGTCGGAAGAAACAAGGCGCTGGCGCTGGCCGAACAACTTCAACGCGAATTTCCGCATCTTGAGATCAATGGATTTGACGCGTCGGCGAGCCGCATCGTTGCCAACGATCAGCTCGGCCTACTCGATGTCGACGTTGTCGCCAGTTTGATGGGAAACTGGGCTGCCGAATCTTTGCTCGATCAGTGGCACGACTTCAATGGTCGTCCGCTACCAGTCGTCTACGGGTGGACGGAAGATCATGCGCTTGCGGGTTCCGCTGTCGCTGTTGCAAAGGAAGGCGGTTCTCTAGCCTGCGGACTGGACGGCATTGGTGCACCCAAGATGCCCGCGATCATCTGGTCGGAAAACCAACAACTCGATACCGAACCGTCGTGTGCAGATCACTATCGTCCCTACGGCGCAGTTGAACTCGCCGGAACGACCGTGCTGATCTCGAGGACGATCGTGGATGAGTTGCTCAGGCCGAGCTCGGCGTCATACCGGAACCTATGGATTGGGAGTTCCGATGAGATCGCTGCGTTGGGCGGCAGCATTAACGAAGACCTACTTTCGGAAGTAGGTTCCGAGATAGTCGGTTCTCAGGCTATGAAGCTAGCTTGGCCGAACGAACTACGCGCTCACAGGGACCAAGCGCGCGATAGCAAGGTTGAGACCGCCCCTATGGAGCCAGCCGACTGACCTGTAGATCGCTTCCCAAGCATGTTCGAATGTCCGCTCCCGTAGACGCTGTCCAAGTCGCTTGCATCTGCAGCGAATGACCGCTTACCGCCCTTGGTGTAGAAGTTGGTGCGAAGGGCAAGCACACGTTTGGCCCACCTCACAATCCCAACCCGCGCTTCCGTCCGAACGCCCAGTCCACACCTCCGCCGGGCAACCCGATGCCCCCGATCTGCTGGCCGAGCCGTCGTTCCAGCGCGTCATTCCAGGGGACGAGGCTGAAGCCCATGCCGTTGTCGATCATGGCGAAGCGGCCGCTGGGGAGTTGGGTGCTGCCGACCAGTTCTCCGCCGAAGCGGCTGCCTGGTTTGACGGGGGTCCAGGTGCGGCCGCGTTCGGTTGCCATGGCGCGACCGACGCGGTCGATCTCGCGGGCTTCCAGGCGTTGCACGAGGTCGCGCGGCGCGCGGATGCGGCCCTGGCCGAGGTCTTGCGCGTCGCCGCGTTGGACGAGGACCTGCTTGCGACGTTCCATGGCGCGTTTCATCTCCAGGCCGAAGCCTGTCTCTCGCAGATCGGTACTGCCCTGTCGCATCAACTCCTTGTCGAGCCAGGTTGCGCCTTCATGGGTGATCTGCCTGTCCAGCCCGATGGGGGACAGCATCTCTAGTCGCGCGCCGGGGCCGTGTCCTTTCCGGTCATGTGCCAGGCCGCGCTGGGGCAGGTCCTGCGGGACCTTCCAGTGATCCTCGCTCCAGCGTTCCACGATCCCGGCGCGGCGCAGGGCCTCGAGGCGGCGCACATGGGCCGCAACGAAGCGCTCAGGATCGGGCGTGATCTTCTCGTCCCGGGCGATCTCGATGTGACCTGACGGGTGATAGGTGCCGTCACTCCCGGTCGCAGCGAGAATATTTCGGTCGGCGGCGCGGGGTTCGGTTGGCGGCGGCGCGGCGGCCACGATCATGCCGCGGGTGATGCCATCGCAGCGGTCCGCACGCAGCTCGATCTGGTGCACACGCCCGTCTGTGCCGTCGATGACCAGCTGCATCCGGTCGCCATTACCGTCGCCCGCGAGGTCGCGTGCTAGCACCCGGCCGGTGATCCGGTCTCGCAGCGTGTCGCGATGGACGGCGAGTTGGGCGATGCCGCGCGCGTCGTTGAGTTCGTTGCCCTCCAACGCCCGGTGCATCGACTTGATGATGTCTTCGCGCTCGCCCAATGCGCGCAAGGTACCTTCGGCGCGTTCGGAGATGTGCCATTCGCCGGGCCGCACTTCCGTCGCCAGGCCCATCTTTTCGAGCCGCCTTGCGCGCGCGATCAGCAGCGCGCGGTTGCGCTTCATGGTCTCCAGCGTGTCGTGATCGGGCCGCAGATCGGCGAACTCGTTGGCGGCGTCCTGCTCGGCAATCAGCATCCGGTCGAGCCTTGTGAAGCGGTCGGCGTCCACCTCCCGGTGCAGTTGATCGGTCACTTCCAACTCGGTCTGACGACCCAGTTCCAGCGTCACGATCTCGCTTGCCCGTTCACGGATGCCATGCGCGATGTAGTCGCCCGCGATGTTCAGGATCTTCCGCTGGTCGGTCACGCCGCGGACCAAAATATGCGTGTGCGGGTGTCCGGTGTTGTAGTGATCGACGGCGATCCAATCGAGCCGCGTCTGCAAATCGGCCTCCATTTGCGCCATGAGATCGCGGGTGGTCTGACGCAGGTCGGAGAGATCGACACCCTCCTCGGCGGAGACGATGAAGCGGAACTGGTGTCGGTCGTCGCGGCTGCGGTCGAGAAAGTCCCGACCGTCTGCGGCGTCCTCACTCGCGGAATAGACCTGGCCGCGCTCGCCGTCACGCGTGACGCCATCGCGTTCCAGATAGCGCAGATGTGCGTCAACCGCTTTCGCGCTGACAAAGGACCGCCCGCGCGTCGCGCCCCGCTGCGGGTTCAGCTTCACGATCCGCGCCTTCACGGTCACCCGCCGGGCACGCGTCCGGCTGCCATCCGGGCCGCGCGACCACGGGTTCCGGCCCTTCAATTCGGCTGCAACCTTCGCACCCCGACCGCGCGTATTGAACCGGCCCGTAGCCTTTCCCTTCCCGGCCAGCTTGTTCGGATCGCCACCCGCGCGGCGCACGGCCTGGTGCACTTGGGCGAGGAAGCCCTGCGGCTTGCGGCGCACGCGCGGGGACCTCGACTGGCGGTCCCGGGGCTTGCCGGGGCGGATGCGGAACTCGGTCTCGTCGCGGGTCATGGGCTGACGATTGGGGGTCACGTGGGGACGGATCAAGGGGCGTCCGAGGGACGTCGCAGCGTGGCGTGCAAAGACAGGCATTGGTGTAAGTTGCTATCCGGTTGCGGTGCCGCGTGGCAGGAAAGGCCATTGAATTCATTCAAGAAAGTGCCGAAGCATGCCGCACGATATCCGCGTACCGGCCGCACCAGAGCCCAAAAAACAATGTGCAGACAACAGCTTAGGGCCAGAGGCCCGGCCAGCGAGGAACTCGCTTTATCTTGCCATCCCCCGTTGTCTCCCGCGGGCCTCCCAGGTGAGCATTTCACGCTCTCCCAATAGCCCAAACATGCAAACCCGGGCGAAGCTCGTCGACGCATGAGTCGTGATCCGGAAGTGACTGCCAAAGTCAGGGCATCGACGACCTATTTCGGTCCAAGGCCGCGCGATCATCCCGTCCGATTTGCACGCTGTGACAGGCCGCTTCGCGCAGCGCGTTCGCTTGTTCTGCACAAGACGCACGCGCCGCCTCAAGCTGCTCGACATGGCACCGTCACGCCCATCAGCAACACGCACCGAACCGGCGCAGCCGGTCGATGCCGCTCGGATCGAGGCGGCGCTTCTGAAGGTGGCTGCGCTGGTTTCCAATGACCCGGCCTTCGCGCCGATCTTCGAGCGGTTGGAGACAGAACTGGCCGCGGCCGTGAAGAAAGAGAAGCGGCTGTCGGAGGCGCAGCGTCGGGCGCGAGCGCTGCTGGCTCAGAAAGCGATGCGGCCAACAAGTTCTGCGACATGTTCCAGCGATGCGCCCTTGCCGTATCGTTCCCGGTCGAGACGGTGACCGAAAAGGTCGCGTCTGATCCGGTCATCGATCCCGGCGGCAAGCATGCGGTCCTCGAAGGCGTGGCGCAGGGAATACATCGAGTGGCGCGGCGTCTCGAGCAGGCCGTTGGCGCGGAGGAACTTGTTCACAACCGCGCTGAGGGTCGCACGGTTGCGGTAGCGGGGAAAGCCCTCTGGATATAGCTTGAACGCCTCCAGCGAGACCCCGGTCAGCGGGATCACGCGACGGGCGTAGTGCGATTTGAGTTGCCGCCCCTCGGGCTCGATGGAGATATGCGGCACGTCGCAGTCCAACCGGATCGTCTCCGCCGTCAACGCTGCGCCCTCGGAGGGTCGATAGCCCGTGTTGATCATCCCCAGCAGCAGGGAGCGGGCCTGACCGTTCAACCCGTCCAGCGCGCCCGGGGCGAGGAGCCGTGTCCTGATCCACTCCTCGCTGAACGGTGGGCGCGTCAGCTTCTCGCCCTCCTTGAAGGACAACTCGCCCAGCGGCAGCACCAGTCCAAGCCGCTTCATCGTGTTCACGGTCTTCAACACATCGCCCAGGTGGATCAGGTCCTTGTTCGCCGAGTTCGCCGTGACCTCACCCGCCTGGATCCGATCGAGCCAGTGCTGTCGGAAGTCCAGCATGTCATCGCGGGTGATGTTTGCGATCTCCTTGTTGCCGACGACCGCGACGAAGTTCTTCACCGCCTTCTTGCGCGGCGCTTCCCATCGCCGCAGCTGGTCCTCGCTCTTGCCGAGGGTCTTCTCCTTGGCAAGCGTCCAATAAAGCTCCAGCGCCTTGGTAACCGTGGCGTGGGGTTCAGGGACCGTACCGAGAAGGGCGGCGGCCTCGACGGGGTCGGGTTGGTTCGCCGAGGCTGGGATTGCCTCGACGCGTTCGACAACATCGTCTATTGGAAGCTTGGCCACCGCGCCCGCGTCGAGATACCGAAAGCCGCGCGCTCCGGCCAGATCACGCGCGGCCTCATAGCGCACTTCCGCGTCCGCGCTGTTCCCGGCCAGCCGCGCCTCCCAGGCCTCGATCATCTGGGACCAGGCGCGATCTGCCTTGCTGCGGGCGATGGTCTCCGAGTCAGTGTGCAGGCTGATCCACACCGTTTCCCGCGGCTCGATACCCCGATATCGGCGCGGCACGCGGCGGCGGAGGTGGTAGAGACGGCCTCGTTTCGCGATGCTCATGGCGGAGAAATCCCCCGTTTGTGCAGCAAATTGTGTAGCAAAATGTGCAGCAAATCAAGCGGACCAAACACCGCCTTCAGCGCGATAACGCCGAATTACGCCCTACTATCAGTCTGTTGGCGCATAGCGATTTTGAGAAAAATGGCGGAGACGAAGGGATTCGAACCCTCGAGACGGTTTCCCGCCTACTCCCTTAGCAGGGGAGCGCCTTCGACCACTCGGCCACGTCTCCGTTGGCCGGTGTAGCGGCAGCGTGGCAGAGGGGCAAGATGAAAAACCATGCAGCGCTGTACTAGTGGCCGCCTGTCAGAACCAAGGTGCGCACAGGTAACAGCAATGCCCTCAGCCGCAGCCCCGCCGCGTGGACCACACCTGTTGTGCCAACCACATGCATAAAGGCGCCCGAGCCGTGCGGCGGCACCGTGTAGACGTTGCCGAAGCAGTTCGCACCACGCGGGATATCCGCGACTTGTTCAGGCCAGATCGGCGTCATTTGTGCGATGAAACGCCCCGGCGCCCGCTGCAAGGTTCCGTCAATCAGATTGTCCGTCGGGCGGAATTGACCTGAAGGGATATCAGGTTGTACGTCGGTTACACGCATTGGGATGATGGCGAAGGGCTTTGCGAGACAGGTCATCTCGGCGAATGCTCCAGTCTTCACCACGCCTGCAGATATCTGATCATAAGTTGCGGTGAATGAGCGGTTTTCGACGCTGTCCGGGACCAGAATGCCCGCTGGACGTAAGACCGGGCTGACAAAATCCCCGACCTGCAGGGCGAACTGCTCGACCCGCCCGGTAACACCTGCCACCACCTCAGTCTGATCCAGCAGCACCTGCGCAAGCGCAAGCGACGCCTCTGCGGTAACGCGCTGAGCGGGGATCGCTTCCTCGATCTCGGCAAGCACCGCATCGCGGCTGGCCGCCGCCGCTCGTACGGCTCCCCGGGCTGCATCAGCCGCATTCTCAAGCTCTTCAACTTGTCGGACGCTCACCGCGCCTGATCCCCGCGCCAGCAGTGCGGATTGCGCCGCGAACTCCTCTTCCGCTTCGGTGAGCGCCCCTTGAGCCTGATCCACTGTACCTTGTGCGGCGAGCAATTGCGCCTCTGCGACGGTTTCAGCGGCGTCAAGCTCGATCAAGCGCGCTTCCGCCGTGGCGACAGCTGTGCGGGCTTCGGCATCATCCAACCGGAACAGCACCTGTCCCTGTTCCACGCGCTCATTGTTGGAGACGAGGACCTCCGACACGCGTCCGCCATTTTCCGGCAGAATGGTCACAGTGCGAAACACCGAGACAATCTGGTTGGTAGAAGGATGATAATAGAAAATCACTGTAATCAGTGTCGTGGTGAGCAGGACACAGCCCGTGATCCCCCAACGCAACTCGAACCAGACAGAGTAGAGCGTGATTTCGTGACCGATACGCTTGCCTTGAACTCGCGAACGATAGAGGTAGTCAGGCAGGATCGTCAGCAACGAGCAGATCGTCAGCTCAAGCATTGCGCGGCTCCTCGACAGGGGTCTCCGCTTCCGTGTCCGGCGCAGACTCCTGCTTCTGCGGCGCACCAGTCGCGAGCCTTTGCAAAGAGCGCGCCATGGATTGCAGCGGCGTCATAAAATCTGGTGGGTTCAGCGCCGCGATTATTATCGCGGCGATCCAAAAGATGTTGTTATGCGTCAATAGCGCGATCAGCGTCAGAATACCGATCAGCTGCAACTGGGTGTGGTTGGCTTCGTGCGCCATGCGGTCCGGCACCGAGTGCAGATGCAGATAGAACACGCCGCCAAAGATCAGAAGTGCGAGCACAAAGACGACCATGAAAATCATCAGCGTGTCCGTCTGACCGATGGCTGTCATGTAAAATGGAAGCTCGGAGGCGGGATCGGTGGCGTGGTTGGTGGCACCGTCAGACATCGGCAGGCTCTTTTTGGTGAAATACAATAATCTTCATGCCTACAAAGCCCTGCGCAAAGGTCAACAAACCTCAGCGCAACCGGGTGCTTTGCTGGCCACTGTCATCGAAGTTCTCAGGCCGTAGCCAGTCTTCGAACCGCGCGCGCACGTCGGGCCAATCGCCATCCGTTATCGCGAACCAGGCGGTGTCGCGGTTCTTGCCTTTCACCACCTGATCGTTTCGAAACGTTCCTTCATAGACGAACCCGAACCGCTCAGCCGCGCGTTTGGACGCTGCGTTGTCAGCGTTGCATTTCCACTCAAACCGGCGATAGCCCAAGTCGTCAAAAAGGTATCGGGCCAGAAGGTAAATCGCCTCGGTAGCGGCGCGCGTGCGGGCCAGGTTAGCTCCATACACGATACAGCCCACTTCCGCGCTACCATGCGCCGGGCGCTGACGCATGAACGACAGCATGCCTTCGACGGTGCCGCCCTCCGGACACGCCACAAATGTCAGCCAGTCGCCATCGGCGGCACGGGCCGCATCCAGCCATGTCCGCAAGTCATCCGGCTGCGCAAACGGTCCGCCAGGCAAGTAGGTCCAAAGCGCCTCTGTCCCTGGACCGACCAGGACAGAGGACAATTGGTCAAGATGCCTCTCCCAGACAAGCGGCTCCAATCGGACATAGAGGCCTTGATGAGCGACGACCGCCGGCGCCGCGCAGCCCTGCCAGTCGGACAGATCACTCATTCATTGAACAGGAAGTGAAGCACGTCGCCATCTTTAACGGTATAGGCCTTGCCTTCGACACGCATCTTGCCCGCTTCTTTCGCGGCGGTCTCGCCGCCAAGAGACACGTAATCTTCATACGCGATGGTTTCGGCTCGGATGAAACCGCGCTCAAAATCGCCATGGATCACGCCTGCAGCCTGCGGGGCGAGCGTGCCTTTGCGGATGGTCCAGGCCCGCGCCTCCTTCGGTCCAGCTGTGAAGTAGGTCTCCAGCGACAGCAGCGCGTAACCGGCCCGGATTAACCGGTCGAGACCGGCCTCTTCGAGCCCCATTTCCGTGAGGAACATCTCAGCCTCTTCAGCATCAAGCTGCGCAATCTCTTCTTCAATCTGAGCCGAAATCACCACAACTGCAGCGCCCTGCTCCGCCGCCATTTTTTCCACCTCGGCCGAGAAATCGTTGCCTGTGGCTGCAGAACCTTCGTCAACATTGCACACATACAGAATTGGCTTGGTTGTCAGAAGCTGCAGGTTTTTCCAGGCACCAGCATCCTCGGCATCAACTTCAACGCTGCGCGCAGGTTTTCCGGACTCCAGCGCCGCCTGCGCGACCTTGAGCAACCGTTCCTGTTGTACGGCCTCTTTGTCACCGCCCCGAACCTTGCGGACAATGTTCTGTAGTCGCTTCTCGATGCTTTCAAGATCGGCCAACATCAGTTCGGTTTCGATCGTCTCGGCGTCGGCAATTGGGTCCACGCGCCCATCCACATGGGTCACGTCACCATCTTCAAAACAGCGCAGCACTTGCGCAATCGCGTCAGTCTCCCGAATATTCGCCAGGAACTGGTTGCCAAGCCCCTCCCCTTGGGAGGCCCCTTTCACAAGGCCCGCAATGTCAACAAACGTCATGCGGGCCGGAATGATCTCTTTTGATTTCGCAAGCGCGGCGAGCTTGTCCAGCCGGGGATCGGGCACTGCCACATCGCCGACATTTGGCTCAATCGTGCAGAAAGGGAAATTCGCCGCCTGCGCTGCGGCCGTTTTGGTCAACGCGTTGAACAGGGTCGACTTGCCCACATTCGGAAGACCGACAATCCCCATCTTAAAGCCCATGATGCCCATCCTTTCCTGCTGCGCCGCTTCTAGCAGGCAGGGCTGCGGGCGCAAGCTGCGTCATATACCTAGAGACCTTCTCTGATCGATGTTTTCTATGAGTGACTTCGGCGGCAACTGACCAAAGAAGTAAGCGCTGTCACTGGCCCTGTCCCATCTGTCCAGCGCATGTCCCGACGAGCTAATGCCCAGCCCGAACACCATTCAGAAACGGCTTCGTTTGCGCTTCTGATCTAATCGGTCGATCGCATCTCGCCGGATCGCGTGCGCTCTGTGCGCAAGGGGCATTGATTTTCCGGCAGCTTTCCAGCAAACCCGCGTCGGAACGCAGATGGGGACGCGCATGACACGCATTGACGACACCTTCGCCCGACTTCGGGCAGACGGCAAAAAAGCTTTTGTGGCCTATGTCATGGGCGGCGATCCAGATTTCGAAACGTCGGTCAAAATCGTGAAAGGTCTTCCGGCAGCAGGGGTCGATATTATCGAGCTTGGGATGCCTTTCACAGATCCGATGGCCGACGGGCCAACGATTCAGTTGGCAGGTCAGCGCGCGCTCGATGCGGGACAAACTCTCGACAAGACCCTGGATATCGCGCGGGCGTTGCGAGTCGAGGATAACACCACCCCGATTGTCATGATGGGCTACTATAATCCCATCTATTCTCGTGGCGTGGATACCTTTTTGGCTCAAGCCAAAGACGCGGGCATCGACGGGCTGATCATCGTGGACCTTCCACCGGAGGAGGACGACGAACTGTGCATCCCAGCCCAAAAAGCGGGGCTGAATTTCATTCGCCTTGCGACACCGACGACAGATGACGCCCGTCTGCCTGCGGTCCTGCAAAAAACATCTGGCTTTGTGTACTACGTCTCTATTACCGGGATCACAGGGGCCGCGGAGGCGCAGGCCGCCGATGTTGGTCCGGAGGTCGCCCGAATTAAGGCCGCAACTGATTTGCCTGTCATTGTGGGCTTCGGGATCAAAACGCCGGACGCGGCCGAAGCCATTGCCGCGGTCGCCGACGGGACGGTTGTCGGATCCGCCATTGTGAAGCTGATTGAAGAGGGCCGTCCGGTCTCCGAAATCCATAGCTACGTTGCCGATCTGGCATCCGGCGCGCACAGAGCCTGAGTCCTTATTTTCGCTATTGGCGGGATGCGGGGCGGATCCGGGGGCCGGGTCCGGTTGGTTTTCTGACGGATTTTTGGCTGTTCGGGCGCTGTCCCTGGTTTTTTGCTGCTCACGAAAGATGTGAAGTGCGCGAGGTGTGTATGCGGTTGTACGCGATCTCTCGTAATGTCACGCAGGCGTGAGAAGCGTGACAGAGCT
>JASJAW010000026.1 GCA_030066795.1 Dinoroseobacter sp. | reverse complement strand
CGGACCTGAGCGATCTTGCCTTGGATACAGGCATGTCTCAAAGCGCGTTGGTCGACCTTCATGCCGGAACAGAGGTTTCTGTCCATATGCTCGGTTTCCTGCCGGGTTTCGCTTTCATGGGTGATATTGCAGAGCCATTGCGAAAGCCTCGCCGGAAAGAGCCCCGCCTGCGCGTTCCAGCGGGCAGTGTCGCCGTAGCAGACCGTCTCACTGCCATTTATCCGTGGGAAAGCCCAGGTGGTTGGCACCTGATCGGCGCCTGTCCGGTACCGCTTTTTAATGCAGAAGCAACTCCGCCAACCTTGCTGTCCCCTGGGGACCGGGTGCGGTTTGATCCAGTGGCACAAGAAGACTTCGCAAAGTTGAAGAACAGGATCAGGAACGGCGATCTGGCAGTGCAGGTCTTTCGGGAGTCATCATGACGTCGTCGGACAGCTGCATTCTGATCCAGTCCGCAGGTCCTGCAACTACCGTTCAGGACCTCGGACGGTTTCAACTCCGGCGTCTTGGCATCCCCGTTGCCGGGACGTTGTGCCCGGACTGGCTGTTCTTGGGCAATGGCCTTCTGGGCAACGCGCCGAACGCGGCTGTGTTAGAGTTTCGTTTGCTCGGCCCGCGCTTTTTGGTTGAAGCCGAGAAGATGCAAGCTGTTGTTGCTGGACCCGCCGAGATGCAGGTCGTGGGTCCCTCTGGCAACCGCAAGGTTCCGCCGTGGACAGTGGCAAGCTTGGTAGCGGATGATGTCGTTTCTATAGGCTCAATTCGCAGCGGTACCGTTGCATTGCTTTGCTTGTCCGGAGGTGTGGATACGCCGATTGTGTTGGGGAGTCGCGCGACCTACGAACGTGCTGGCTTGGGTGGCTTTAGAGGTCGGGCGCTGAAATCCTCTGATCGTGTGCCAATCGGGACCATCACTTTTGGCGCACCGCTGGTTATCCCAAAGCTTGAAGATCCAACAGACGAGCCCATCCGGGTCATTCTCGGACCACAGGAGGATCATTTTCCCCAAGATCAAGTCGATGCATTTTTGCGTGCGCACTACACGGTTACCACCCAATTGGATCGGATGGGAATGCGACTCGAAGGACCACCCCTTCGACATCGCGCGCCTGAACTGTCCGAAATTGTCTCGGACGGAATTGTTCCAGGAGCGGTACAGGTCCCAGGCAGTGGACAACCGATTATCCTTTTGGCTGATGGCCAGACCGTTGGCGGATATCCAAAGATTGCAACAATCATCAGTGCCGACTTGCCCCGCTTATCAAGATTGGCGCCGGGCGCCAAAGTGGCGTTTCGAGCTGTATCTGTCGCAGTGGCAGAGGCGGCTCTCGAGGCGCACACTACGAGGCTTCAGGGCCTGCTTTCGGCCGCAGTGCCCGCCCGGGCGGATGGGGAGGTCAGCCTTCAAGAACTCTATAGCAGCAATCTCGTCAGCGGAGTGGTGGACGGAAAAGACCTGTAATAAAGGCCCGCTCAAATTGCCGCGAGTGTACTTCTACCTGCGAACGGTCCCGGAGCGTATGTGGTCACGCTATGGTGGACCAATAGGATCTAAGCTGCAAAGTTGGACGCATGAAAAAGGCGCTTTTAACCCTAAACGCGGGATCGTCATCGCTGAAGTTCGCGCTTTTTGATGCGGACTTTGGTAATAACCCACTGGCATCCGGCCAGGTGGATCGCATTGGCCCAGAGGGTACGCTGCGCCTGAAACGAGCGGATGGCAAAGTGTCGACGCTTCTACCCGGGAGCCTGCGGACACATGAAGAGGCCCTGCAAACGGTAATCGGAGTGCTGCGATCCGAATTCGAAGGTTTGGAGGTCGCTGCAGTTGGACATCGCGTTGTCCATGGCGGTACGGAGTATGAGGCCCCGGTACGCCTCGAGCCTGAAATCGTGACAGCGCTAGAGGCGTTTTCACCCTTTGCGCCACTTCATCAGCCACACAACTTGGCAGGCGTGCGCGCGGCCTTTGCGGCATTTCCAGGAGCTCCGCAAGTCGCTTGTTTCGACACCGCTTTTCACAGGCAGCATCCGTTTGTGAACGACACCTTCGCGTTGCCCCGTGAGTACTTTAGGAAGGGCGTCCGACGCTATGGCTTTCATGGTTTGAGCTATGAATTCATTGCCGGAGAACTGCAGCGCATCGACCCAGTGCTCGCCTCGGGGCGCGTGGTCGTTGCTCATCTTGGAAACGGCGCATCCATGTGCGCGCTGCAAGGCGGCAGGTCTATCGCTTCAACCATGGGCTTCTCTGCGCTGGATGGCCTGCCCATGGGCACACGATGCGGTCAGCTCGATCCCGGCGTTATGCTCTACCTGATGACAGAAGAAGGCTTGGACGCGCAGGCAATATCCGATCTGCTTTATAAGAAATCGGGTCTACTGGGCCTTTCCGGTGTTTCGAATGACATGCGGACGCTTGAGACGTCCCAGTCGCCTCATGCCCGTGAAGCTATCGACTACTACACGTTTCGAATACGCCGTGAGCTTGGGGCAATGGTCGCGGCGCTGGAAGGCCTCGACGGGTTGGTGTTCTGTGGAGGCGTCGGAGAGAACTCGGCGCGTATCCGTGCCGAGGTTTGCGACCCCATGGCTTGGTTCGGGATTTCATTGGCTAGTAAGGCTAACGAACAGAACGCGCAGGTAATCTCGGATGCATCTTCGCGGGTGCGTGTCATGGTTATTCCGACAAACGAAGAATTGGTGATTGCTCGCGCAACCACACGCATCATCTTTGGAGACGAAAGAGCACTAGCCTAGCCTCAACGGTAAACCAGCCCCGGTAGATCCTGCTAGAGGCCCACTTTATTGGAAGCGATAAAACCGGGCTGCTGTCGCACCGAAAACTTTTGCATGATCGCGCTTTGGAATCAGCATCTCGATTGCTTCGCGTGTTTTCGCGTAGGATCCGTAAAGAGAATCCACAGGAAAGTTCGAACCGAACATGCAGCGGTCGGGACCGAACTGGTCGAGACAGATCTCGACAATCGGACGGATGCGCTCGACGGTCCAGTTATGGTCAAACATCCCAAGCCCAGACAGCTTGCAAGTAACCTGTGGTCGTTCGGAGAGCGTCTTCAGTTGTTGTTCCCAATCGAGTAGGCCTTCTACAGTTCGATCGTGTGGGGAGCCGGCATGGCACAGCGCTACGGGCGCATCCGGCGCAGCATCCAGCACATGCGCCATCGCCCCGTAAAGCTCTGGAATGAGCTGAAGATCAAAGGACAGTCCACGCGCGGCAAGCTGCTTTAGGCTCTCGCTGAACGCAGGATCATCCAGCAGCGCATTGGTGCCAGTCGCTGCATCCTCCTCTGGGGCTCGCCCGACGATCTGACGCACGCCACGCAGGCTCGATAGCGCTTGCAGCCGGTCAAGCTGCACCTGCGCGTCCGGAGCAGTGAGGTCGCAGAACGCCACTTGCACCAAAGGCCAGTCAGGTGTGGCGTCAGCGACGGATTGCACCCATTGCGCTTCTTCCCACGGGTCTGCAGCGCCGACCTGAATGTGGACAGAGGCCTGAATTCCTTCCGCATCGCGTCGGAACGTGTCAATCAAATAGTCCTGCTGGATTGGGCTGGGGTCCCCGAAAAAGCGTCTGACGCCGCGCGCTTCGAGCCACGGGTAGAAAACAGCGGAAAGGTCCCAAAGATGATGATGGGCATCGATCTTCATTCAGCCGCCCTTCTCCGTTTCGCGGCTTCAGCCAGAAAATCAACGCCCTGGGTTTTCCAGAAATGCAACAGGTCGATGAAGATCCAGTTCTCCGCCAGTTTATCGCCCGCGCGCCTGTAGATATCGATCACGCGGAACTCGCCTTCAGACTCGCTGCCAGGCAAACCCATAAAGCCGCCTGTTGGGCGCGCGGTAAAATTCGGCCAGCCAAAAAAACCGCCGTAACTTCCCTCGGCCAGCCGCGCGATATGGCTGGTGTGGGAGCGCTCCGAAAAACCTGCGCGAAAAGGGCGGGCATGCTGCTCTGCGTAGCGCGGGATCGTATAGGTTGCGCCGATTCCCTCCGGCCCCCACCAGAGCATCTCTTCCCCCCATGTACGACGCAGCTCCTCTTCAAGTGGGAGGCCGGATTGCCACTGACCCAGATCCGCGATCATCGCATTGATCAGATTCAGTGTTTTTCTTCCCTCCGCCTCCGGTTGAACCGCGTAGAGCAATCCGTCATGAGTCATCGGTCCCGGTTGCACCAGATGCGCGGCCGTTTGCTTCGGGAAAAGACCCTGACCGGTTTGGGCGGCGAAATGGGGGATGTCGACATACAGCGCGGTTTGCGCGACTTGCCCGTCGATAATCTGATCGAAGCTGCAATAACGTAGCATCGCCAGCTTGCCAGTCGGGCGCAGTCCTAACCAGGGCGCATCGAACAGCCCAAGGAAATGGCCCATCGATACCACCCAGACGGACGCGAAATCGTCGATCTGGTTTCGGCCCGCGAAGAAGATATCCTCGCGCCTTTGTAGCGAACTCAGCGCTGCTTTGAGCGGGTCCCAGAACGTCTCCGCTACGCTCTCAGGCCCTTGCAACTCGTCAAACGGATGGAAGCCGCGCCAGAGGTAATCCGGGGTTGTTGCGTTCCAGAGCACCCTGTCATGCGCGCCGGGTTTTGCTGCGTCGAGCGCCTGGTGAAACACACGGAGCGCATTTTTCTGCGTTTGAAAATTTTCCATGATTACCGAGTGTTATTCAAAAAAACCCGGAGGCTTGCAAAAAGAACTTGCCGAAAATGGCCGGGGTTGTCTACCGTTATTGCAAACGTATGCAAAATACGAGTCCCTGGGAGGAAGCCTTGGCCGAAATACAGCTTTCGGGCGTGACAAAGCGCTGGGGGTCCTTTGTCGGTGTCGACAAGTTTGACCTGACCATTCCGGACCGGGAGTTTCTCGTACTGCTTGGCCCATCCGGCTGTGGCAAGACGACGACCATGCGGATGATCGCAGGGCTGGAAGACCCGACCGACGGCCAGATTCTCATAGATGGAAAGCCGGTCAACGATCTGGAACCCAAGGACCGCGACGTCGCGATGGTGTTCCAGAGCTACGCGCTCTACCCCAACATGAACGTGTACGAGAATATTCGCTTCCCCCTGCGGGTCCGCGGAATCGATCCGGCGACCCACAAAGAAAAGGTGATGCGCGCCTCGGCCATGGTGGAGCTTGACGATTTCCTTCATCGCAAGCCGGCGGAGTTATCTGGCGGCCAGCGGCAGCGTGTCGCGCTGGCCCGCGCCATCGTGCGGGAGCCCAACGTCTTCCTAATGGACGAGCCGCTGTCCAACCTCGATGCGAAACTGCGGGTCTCTACAAGGGCGCAGATCAAGAACCTCAGCCACGAACTGGCGGTGACGACAATCTACGTAACCCACGATCAGATCGAGGCGATGACGCTCGCTGACCGGGTAGTGGTGATGGAAAAGGGCATCGTCCAGCAAGTTGGCAGCCCGACGGAGATTTACGACAAACCCGCCAACACGTTCGTTGCGAGTTTCATCGGCAGCCCGGCCATGAACCTGATGGAAGGGGAGTGCAAAAATGGCACCTTCCACGCGCACCATGTCGAAATCGCAGGTTTGAATGCCCCCGATGGGCCCATGACGCTTGGCTTTCGGGCCGAGGATGCCGAGGTCTGCGAAAGTGGTGGCCAGATCAACGCCCCGATCTACACGCTGGAGCTTCTGGGTGACGCCACGATGGTGAGCGTCCGCATCGGCGGTGCGCTGGTCAGCGCCAAGACTGACAAATTCTACAGAGCGGAAATTGACGACAATGTCTCGATCAAGATTCCGCTCGATCACGTTCATCTGTTCGATGCAAGAACCGGGGCCCGGATCGAGGTCTAGGCCCGCCCCAACAGCACCCATCCAATCGGAGACAGGGAGGACAACATGTTTCTGAGAGTTTTCACCACCGCGAGCGCGCTTGCGATTATCACCGCGACATCCGCCGCAGCCTGCGAAATCGGCGCGCGCGTCAGCATCGTCGGCAACGAATTCCCCGCCATTCAAACCGTGGGCGCCAATGCGCAGGCCTGCACCGGCGGAGAGGTAACAACGAACCTCACAGCCGACCACCAGAAGATCAACCTGCCGGGCATGCAGGGAAATCCAGCAGAGTATACCAGCGCCATCATCGCGAACTCTTCCATCGTTGCGCTGATGAACGATGATGTAATCCGCCCTCTGGATGACCTGGTGGCAGAGTTCGGGCAGGACCTCAAACCGAACCAATTGGTGAGCATCGGCGGTCAGGTGATGGCGATTGCCTTCATGGCCAATGCGCAGCACCTTGTCTATCGCTCTGACATTCTGGAAGCTGCGGGTGTTGAGCCGCCAAAGACCTACGAGGAAATGCTGGCCGCGGCGGAAGCGATCCGGTCGCAAGGTCTGCTCGAGAACCCGGTCGGCGGCGCCTATATGGCGGGCTGGAACCTCGCGCAGGAGTTCAACAACATGTTCCTTGGCTTCGGCGGGCAGCACTTCAAGCCCGGCACCGCCGAGCCGAGCGTGAACTCTGAAGCCGGAGTGAAAGCGCTCGAGATGATGAAGGCGCTGTCAGCCTACATGAACCCTGACTTCCTGACCCATGACAGCAACGCAACGAATGCCGAATACCGTGCGGGCAACGTTGCGCTCATGAATATGTGGGGGTCCCGAGCGGCGACTCTGGTGACCGTGGATGGCGTGCCGGAAGACGTAAAAAATGGTTTCGCCATTGCCGGCCCGATGACCGTAGGCGGCGGTGACACACCTGCTTCGACCCTGTGGTGGGATGGTTGGACTGTTGCCAAGAACATTCCCGACGAAGAGGCGGAAGCGACCTTCAAAGCGATGTTGAACGGCATTGATCCGTCGATCCTTCAAGACCCGGAAGTTCCTACTCAAGCGGTCTGGCTGATCGACGGATATGAGCCGACACCGGCGGCGATCGGTGTGTTTGAGGCGGCGAACGCGGGCACAATTCCGTATCCGATGCTGCCTTACATGGGCCTCATGCATACCGCGCTTGGTAATGAGCTGGCGGACTTCATGCAGGGTGACGAGACCGCTGAACAGGCGCTCGCCGATGTCGAAGCGGCTTACACTGCTGCGGCCAAGGAAAAGGGCTTCCTTCAGTAAGCCTCCTCCCCGCCTCGGGCGCAAACCTGCGCCTGAGGCACTACTCCTTTTTCGGACTTGCGCAGCGCGTCATGAAACACCGCACTTTTTTCTGGTTCTTTCTGCCGACCGGCCTCGCGATGGTTCTCTTCATCGCCGCGCCCATCGTGTCGGTGCTGATCCAGTCGGTCTTTGCCCCGCATGAAGCAGTATTCGTCACGGTGGAAAACTGCGGCCCCTTCGGCTGTGTGCAGGAAACGACAATTGACCAGGCGGCCACGCAGGAATTGCGAGAGGCGCAACCGCTTGGGCGGTTCGTGGGTCTCGATATCTATCTGGACCGAGGCCATCTGGCGCTTGCAGAAATGGGCGAGGCTTGGCGAAGCAGTGATAGCCTCGGCGGTTTCTTCGCCGAACTGCGCGATCTGCCGTTCTACGGCGCCATGGCCTTTACACTGACATACACCTTCGTTTGCACACCGCTCCTGATTGCTCTCGGACTGGTCATCGCGCTGGCGGTAAACACGCTGACGCAGCGCCTCAAGGGCTTGGTTATTTTCTTCTCGCTACTGCCCATGATCGTGACACCACTCGTCGGCTCGCTGATCCTCTTCTGGATGATCGACAGTCGCGGAGTCCTGGGAACCTTCCTAGCCTATCTCGCAGGCGACCCGGACTTGTCCCTTAAGGCCTCCACACCGCTCATGTGGATTTCGATCATCATCTACGGCATCTGGAGTTCTGCGCCCTTCGCCTTTGTCGTGTTCTACGCGGGTCTACAAACCCTGCCGCAGGACCAGATCGAGGCCGCGCAGATCGATGGTGCAACGCGCTGGCAGCAGGTGCGCTTCGTTGTGATCCCGCATCTGATGCCGCTGGTGACTTTCGTGGCGCTCATTCAGCTCATGGACAACTTCCGCGTCTTTGAACCCATTGTCGGCTTTAATGCCTCGGCGCATGCGACCTCGCTCAGTTGGATCATTTTCAACGATCTCGGCGGGGAGACGCGCCAGCTTTCCGCGGCGGCTGCGACATCCGTGATGACGATCATCGGAGTGGCGATCCTGCTCTCGCCTGTCCTCGTACGCACTTGGCGTGATTTCCGGGGGAAAACCTGATGGCATCTGAAGCCCAACGTCCGCCACTTAGCCTGCGCCTCGCCACCAACGGCTTTATTGTGGTCTGGCTGATCCTCGCCGCGTTCCCGTTCCTGTGGACCTTCTGGGGGTCCTTTAAGGTCGAGCTTGATTTCTTCTCGATTGCGGATTGGACCAACGCGCTGACCGGCACGAACACACGCGAAACCCATGGCAGCGCCTTCACCCTCGCTGGCTATGAAGGGGCATGGGTGCAGGAGGAGTTCTGGCGCAATGTCATCAACACCTTCATCGTGTGTTTCTTTGTGGTGCTGACCTCGCTGACCATTGGGACGCTCGGCGGCTACGCGCTGTCGCGCTCAGGTTTTAAGTACGTATTCTGGCTCCTGATCATCGCGCTGATCTTCCGTGCCATGCCGCCGATCACTCTGGTTGCGGGCTATATGCTGCCCTTCTTTGAATGGAACATCTGGGGCATCCTGCCGACGACGATCATTGTGCTCGTGGCCATTAACCAGCCGTTCACGTTGTGGATGCTGCATTCCTTCTTCCAGAACATCCCGAAGGAGCTGGACGAGAGTGCCAAGGTCGACGGATGCACCCAGTTTCAGGCCTTCCGCCATGTCATCGTGCCGGTAATGTGGCCGGGTGTGATTACGACAGGCCTGTTCAGCTTCCTGCTGGCCTATAACGACTTCGCAGTGACCTCGATGCTGCTGTCTGAATCCAACCGCACCATGGTGCCAGAGATCGCTGCCTTCCTCGGCACGACCTACACCGAAGGCAATGTGATGTTTGCCGTCGCTGCCGTGGTCTCGGCCACAGCGCCTCTGTTCGTACTCGTCATGTTCTTCCAACGCCAGATCGTCTCTGGCCTCACCGCAGGAGCCGTCAAAGGATGAGCGGACACCGCCCGGAACAAGCCGCGCTCAGCCGCGACACGGATATGTCCAAGACCGATGCCACACGCGCGGTCATCGAAGGCATGGTCGACGGCCTCAACGATCATCGGATCGATGATATCGGCGAGTTTTTTGCCGAGAGCTTTCGTTGGATGGGCAATCAGGGCTGCGGGACGAAAATGGGTCTGCGGGAGTTTCAGGACAACTGGCAGCGCCCGTTTCAGGCAGCCTTCTCCGACAAGGTCGCGATCGACGACGCGCGCCTTTACATGGGCGAATGGGCGGCCTGCTTTGGCCGCCAGCATGCGACCCATTCCGGGGAGTTCATGGGCATCGCGCCAACCGGTAAACGGATCGAGATCCGGTATATGGATTTCTGGAAGGTTGTGGACGGCAAGATTGTCGACAACTGGGTGTCTGTGGATTTCCCACATGTTTTGGCTCAGCTCGGCGTCGACTGTTTCGACGGCGAAGGCTGGGAAGCATATGACCGCGGGGAGAAGACGCCCCCGCGCCCTCAAAATAAAGGATAGGCTGAGATGGGTATTGAGTATCTCAAACGGTCCAAACCAGACGCTGAGAAAGCTGATGAGGACGCCAAGGTGCGAACGGCGGTTGAGGCGACTCTGAAGGACATCGAGGCGCGCGGTGACACTGCTGTCCGGGAACTTGCGAACAAATTCGACGGATTTGACCGCGAAACCTACCGCCTGAGCCAGGACGAGATCCAAGCGATCATCGCCAAGGTCAGCCCGCGCGACATGGAAGACATCAGGTTCGCCCACGATCAGGTCGTCAATTTCGCCAAGGCACAGCGCGCTTCTATGACCGATATCGAAGTTGAGACGCGCCCCGGTGTAATCCTCGGTCACAAGAACATCCCGGTTCAGTCAGTTGGGTGCTACGTGCCCGGTGGTAAGTTCCCGATGGTTGCGTCGGCCCATATGTCGGTGGCTACTGCAAAGGTTGCGGGCGTACCCCGGATCATCGCCTGCACACCGCCTTTCAAGGGGGAGCCGAACCCGGCGGTGATCGCCGCGATGCATCTTGGCGGCGCTGACGAGATTTACGTGCTGGGTGGAATTCAGGCGGTTGGTGCGATGGCAATCGGCACTGAGAGCATTGAGCCGGTGCACCTGCTGGTCGGCCCCGGCAACGCGTTTGTGGCCGAGGCCAAGCGGCAACTTTACGGGCGTGTCGGCATTGACCTCTTCGCCGGGCCGACCGAGACAATGGTAATTGCAGATGACTCCGTGGACGCCGAGATGTGCGCCACCGATCTTCTCGGACAGGCGGAGCATGGCTACAACAGCCCCGCTTGCCTTATCACCAACTCGCGCAAATTGGCCGAGGAGACGCTCACTGAGATTGAGCGACTTCTCGAAATCCTCCCTACCGCAGACACAGCCTCCGTCAGCTGGCAGGACTATGGCGATGTCGTTCTGTGCGACACGCACGAAGAGATGCTGCAGGTCGCCAATGACATGGCCTATGAGCATGTTCAGGTGATGACTGATCGTGACGACTGGTACTTGGAGAACATGCACTCGTACGGAGCGCTGTTTCTCGGTCCCCGGACGAATGTGGCCAATGGCGACAAGGTTATCGGCACCAACCATACCCTGCCGACGAAGAAGGCCGGGCGATATACCGGTGGTCTTTGGGTCGGCAAATACCTCAAGACGCACAGCTACCAGAAAATCCTAACTGATGAAGCCGCAGCTGAGATCGGCGCCTATGGCTCACGGCTTTGCATGTTGGAGGGCTTTGTGGGCCATGCTGAGCAGTGCAATCTGCGGGTCCGCCGCTATGGCGGACGCAATGTGCCCTATGGAGTGGCTGCCGAATGTTACGTCTGACCGGCCTCTCGTCAGTGGGGTCTCTGGGCTGATGGAGCTACCGCGGTTCCCGTCCTTCCGGCTTGACGGAAAGCGTGCGCTCGTCGCGGGTGGGTCGTCAGGTATTGGTCTTGCCGCAGCGGTCGCTTTGGGAGAGGCGGGCGCAGCGGTCACTGTTCTTGCCCGACGGGCAGAAGTTCTGGCGGAACTTGTCGACGCGATGCAAGCGCGGGCTCTTACGGCAGAGGCGAAGGTGCTCGATGTTTCGGATATTACGGAAGTGCAGCGCTATGTGGCGCAAGCTGGTCCCTTCGATATTCTTGTGAATAGCGCTGGGCTGGCGCGCCACGCTCCGGCGTTGGAGACCACCGAAGCCGATTTCGATGCGGTCAACGATCTGAATTTCAAGGCCGCGTACTTTTTGACGCAAGCCGTCGCCGAAGGGTTGATAGCGGCGGGGAAACCTGGGTCGCTGATCAATATCTCTAGTCAAATGGCCAAGGTCGGTGGAGTGGACCGCGCGGTGTACTCTGCAACCAAACATGCGGTGGAGGGGTTTACCAAGTCGATGGCAATCGAATGGGGCCCACACGGCATCCGGGTCAACACGGTCTGTCCGACCTTCATTGTCACGCCTCTGACCAAGCAAACCTTCGACCGCCCTGAGCGGCGGGCCTGGATTGAGAATAAGATCAAACTTGGTCGCGTCGGCGAGGTTGAGGACATCATGGGGCCGGTCGTTTTTTTGGCCTCGGATGCAAGCGCACTGGTTACGGGGAGCGCCCTGCTGGTGGACGGCGGATGGACGGCAGACTGATGACGCACACCAAGATCACCTCGGCACAAGTTGCGGCTCGCGCTGGTGTCAGCCAGTCCGCGGTGAGCCGCGTATTTACCCCGGGCGCCTCGGCTTCCCGCAAGACTGTCGAGAAAGTGCGCAAGGCCGCCGAAGAGCTTGGCTATCGCCCCAACGTGCTGGCCCGCGCGATGGTGTCGGGGCGCAGCCGGATTATCGGCGTCGTGGTCGCGTATCTGGAAAACCAGTTCTATCCCGTGGCGCTAGAACTTTTGTCGAACGCGCTTCAGGCACGGGGCTATCATATTTTAATTTTCACCGCACCCAACTCCTCCGATGCTGTGGACCTCGTTGTGCAGGACCTGATGGATTACCAGATCGACGGAATTATTGCCGCATCCGTTTCCATGAGTTCGGACCTTGCGCATCGGGCGCGGACCGCCGGGATTCCGGTCGTTCTGTTCAACCGGGCGCAGGAAGGGGAAGGGTTTTCCAACGTGACCGCCGCGAATGTGCTGGGTGGCGCGCAAGTGGCGAAATTCCTGCTGGCGGGCGGCCACGACCGGATTGCGCATATTGCGGGTTGGCAGGGCAGCTCAACCGGCCGCGACAGGCAGGCGGGGTTTCTCGCAGTACTCGAAAATGCCGACCTCGAGCCTTGGGCAGTGGTCGATGGCATGTACAGCCGCGCGGCTGCGGGCGCCTGTGCGCGAGACCTTCTGCGCGGTACCGAACGGCCTGACGCGATCTTTGTTGGTAATGACCATATGGCCTTCGCCGTAATGGATGTCCTGCGTGCAGAAGGGCTTATGCCTGGGCAGGATATCTCGGTTGTTGGCTTCGACGACGTACCTCTGGCCAGTTGGGGGGCCTACGACCTGACCACATTCCGCCAGCCCGTAAATCGCATGGTAGAAAGCACGGTCGATATCATTCTGCAGCAGATCGAAACCGACGATGCCCAACCGTGTAGCGTTGAAATCGAAGGGGAGCTGATCCTGCGCAGCTCTGCCAGAATCCCGGAAGGGTGGGTCTCATGAAGGGGTTTGATCCCAAGTTCGCCGATTTTCCCGATTACATTATCGGGATCACGAAAGAGATCTGGGAAGATCGCGGCCTTGCCACCCTTCACAACTACTATGCACCGGATATTGTGGTGCGCTCTCCGGGGTCGGTTGTGGTTGGAAACCAAGGCGTCATCGCGGCGACAATGGCGACTCTGGCAGAGTTTCCGGATCGCACGCTCTATGGCGAGGATGTGATATGGTCTGGGACACCTGAAGGTGGGCTGCTGTCGTCTCACCGGCTGTACTCAACCGCGACCCATACAAACCCGGGCGTCTATGGCGCGCCCTCGGGCACCAGGCTGCGCTACCGGATCATTGCGGACTGCCACGCGATCAAGAACCAGATCAATGACGAGTGGTTGATCCGGGACCAGGGCGCGATCGTCCGCCAGTTGGGAATTGAACCGAACGACTACGCGCGCGACCTGATCGCACGCGAGGGCGGGCCGGATGCCTGTGTGAGACCCTATACTCCGGCCAATGACGTGGATGGGCCTTACAAAGGAACGGGCAACGACGAGGAATGGGGAGCGCGCTACGCTGATATTCTGAACCGCATCATGGCCGCCGACTTTACCGTCATCCCGACCGAATACGATCGGGCGGCGAACCTGTGTTATCCGGGTGGGACGGAAGCGCTGTCCCATGACGGGGCTGACCAGTTCTGGATGGGGCTGCGCGCAAGCTTCCCGAACGCAGCGTTCAAGATTGAGCATCAGATCGGGCGCAACGACCCGATGATGCCGCCGCGCGCTGCGCTGCGTTGGACGCTTCACGGCAAGCACGAAGGCTGGGGGGCGTTCGGGCGTCCAACCGGCGCAGAGGTGTTCGTTCTAGGTGCAAGTCACGCCGAGTTTGGCGCATTGGTCGGCGGCGTTCCCAAGCTGCGGCGAGAGTGGACGCTCTACGATGAAACCGCGATCTGGAAGCAGATCCTTCTGCAAACGGGGGAGTTCTGAGTGTCGGTATCGCATTCTGTCGCGTCCGGTTGCGCCGTTTCCCAATCCGCCGCTCTGCGGCGCTTTCATGTCTACAGGCAATCCCGGCGCGCCCGTCGTCTGAACCTGCGGCCTCCCGGGTAGGGCTTTGAGCCCACCCAATCGGACCTCAGCAAAGGACAACGGAAATGACACCACAAGAAATGGAAACCCGCATCGTTCGCTATGGCGACCTGCGCCCTTGCAAGACCGCATTCATCGACGCGCACACTCCCGGCTCGGATCAGAAGGAAAACTTCACCATCATTGGCGGTGGGGTCAGCGAAAGCCCTGACCAGCACGTGCACATCTCGATCCCGCACGGCTTCAATATTGGCGCCGCCGGCCAGCCCCCGAAATGTCGGAACTCGCTGCATGATCACCGCACGGCGGAGGCCTTCTTCGTCCTTAGCGGCCGCTGGCGGTTCTTCTGGGGCCGGTGGGGAGACGCCGGCGAGGTCATTCTCGAACCTGGGGACATCTTCAACATCCCAACCGGCGTGTTTCGCGGCTTCGAGAATATCGGGACCGACTATGGGATGATCATGGCCATACTTGGCGGGGATGACGCTGGGGGCGGTGTAATGTGGGCGCCGCAAGTTATCGAAGACGCCAGCGCCCACGGACTTGTGCTTGCGGAAACCGGTCGGCTCTATGACTCGAACAAGGGTGAACATTTGCCCGAAGGCGTCAGCCCAATGCCGCTGATGTCGGAGACAGAACTCGCCAAGCGCGGGGAACCGAGCACCGCGGATGTTTTGCCCAATCACGTCGCACGGTATCTGGACCTTGTGGCCTATGCGGACCGTGCACCGGTCACGGTTATCGGCGAGAGCGGCGTTCTGCGCGACAAGCCCGGTTTCGAGGTAGACTTCATGACGCGCGCCTCGGCGTCCAAGGATCCGCAGACGTCCAGCAATCCGACAGTCCTGATGCCAGTCACAGGGCATTGGTCGGTATCGTGGGAGGGCGGCGCGGCAACCCTTGCGCCCGGCGATACGATGAGCGTACCCGAAAACCTGCCCTACACCGCAACACCGTCAATGACGGGTGAGGCTGCGCTGTACCGTGTTGTCGCCACGGGCGACCCCGCTGGTCCCACCTGGCAGGGATAGGAAAGAACCGGGTTGGTTGCGCCAACCCGCCATCAGATGAAGAGGACCCATGAGCAACATACTTACGACCCATGTCGGCTCGCTCCCCCGCACGCAGGAAGTTGTCGACTTCATATTTGCGCGCGAACGGAACGAGCCCTACGCACTCGGGGACTTCGATCAGGCCATGACAGATGCTGTTTCAGAAACTGTCCGACGCCAAGTAGAGGCAGGGGTGGATATCGTCTCTGATGGGGAAACCTCGAAGATCAGCTACGCCACCTATGTAAAGGATCGCTATACCGGCTTTGACGGTGACAGCCCGCGCAATGCACCAGCCGATCTCAAGCAGTTCCCTAGTTTCCTGAAACGCCTCGCCGAGGATGGCGGGACACCGAAATACGCGCGCCCGATGTGTGTGGGCGAGGTTACGTCAAAAGGGCAGGGCGAGCTGGAAAAGGATATCGCCAACCTCAAGGCCGCGATGGCAGCACATGGGGTTTCGCGCGGTTTCATGAACGCAGCCTCGCCCGGCGTGATCTCTCTGTTTCTGCAGAACGACTACTACCCTACGCGGGAGGCCTATCTGGCTGCGCTCGCGGATGCGATGAAAGCGGAATACGAGACGATCGTTGCAGCTGGGCTCGACCTGCAACTGGATTGCCCTGATCTGGCTCTATCTCGACATATGCTCTTTACCGACCTGAGCGATGAAGAGTTTATCAAGGTCGCCGACGCGCATGTGGAAGCCCTGAATCACGCCTTGCAGGACGTACCAGCCGAGAAGGTTCGCGTGCATATCTGCTGGGGGAATTACGAGGGGCCGCATGTTTGCGATATCCCCATGTCGAAGATGTTCGACACCCTCATGGCGGCAAAGGCGCGCTATGTGCTGTTTGAGACTTCGAACCCTCGGCATGGGCATGAATGGTCAGTGTTCCGTGACCGCAAAGGTGACATTCCAGATGATAAGGTTCTTGTGCCGGGTGTCGTGGACACCACCACTAATTTTGTCGAACACCCCGAACTGGTCGCACAGCGGATCGAGCGCTTTGTCGATATCGTCGGTCACGACCGTGTGATTGCAGGCAGCGATTGTGGCTTCGGCACTTTCGCCGGGTTCGGTGCGGTCGATCCGGACATCGCCTATGCCAAATTGCGTGCTTTGTCCGAAGGCGCCGCGCGGGTCGCGTGACACTGCCGCTGATCCTTCTTCCGGGAATGATGTGCGATGCCCGGGTGTTCGAGCCGCAAGTCGACGTACTATCGGTGAACAGGCCGGTCTCCGTCGAGCCAGTCGACGCCCACGATAGTATAGAAGCGCTCGCAACCGAGGTGTTACGTGTGGCGCCGGAACGGTTCGCATTGGGTGGCTTGTCGATGGGAGGGATCGTCGCCATGGACGTAGCGCGACAAGCGCCGCTGCGCGTCGCAGGTCTCGCTTTGCTAGACACCAATCCTTTGGCGGAGTCGGACGAGATGAAAGCACGGCGCGGCCCTCAGATGGAGCAGGTTCGGAAAGGGCGTCTGAGCGAAGTGATGCGTGACGAGATGAAACCGAACTATCTGGCTGAGGGTTCCCGGCGCGCGCGTGTCCTTGATCTTTGTATGGACATGGCTCTTGGGTTGGGGCCGGAGGTATTTTGTCGCCAATCCGTCGCACTAAGAGATAGGCTCGATCAGACCCAAACGCTGCAGCGGTTTACCGGTTTGAGTTTGGTGCTTTGCGGACGTGAGGACAAGCTGTGCCCAGTTGCTCGCCATGACCTGATGCATAGCCTCTTACCCCGCTCAACCCTCGCTGTGCTCGAGGCAGCGGGCCATCTGCCCTGCCTTGAGCAACCGGAGAAGACGACAGAAGCCCTAGATCACTGGCTGAAGGATCTCGAAAATGACACCTGATCTGTTGACGCTTTTGCGTTCCGTTGACACGCCCACTGTCTGTAATGCCATCGAAGTTGTCGAAGGAAAGCGCGGCTTTGATCGCTTCACTCGCGGGACGATGTTGTGCAGTGCCCCCGATGCAGGAGCCATTGTCGGCTACGCACGCACTGCGAAAATCGCGGCGGCCAAAGCTCCCTCAGAGCCAGCCGAGGTCATAAAGGCGCGCCGCATGGATTACTATCGTCATATGTCCAAGGGTCCACGACCCGCGCTCGCCGTAGTTGAAGATTTGGATGGTGTTGAGGCAGTTGGCGCGTTTTGGGGCGAGATCAATACGACAGTTCACAAGGGCTTTGGGTTGTCAGGTGCCCTGACAAACGGGGTTATGCGCGATCTTGGCGATCTGCCAGACGGGTTTCCTGTTGTCGCAGGGTCGGTCGGCCCGAGCCACGCTTTCGTGCATGTTCGGGAAATCGGTACGCCGGTTACAGTCTTTGGCCTTACAGTAAATGACGGCGACTTAGTCCATGCTGACCGGCACGGGGCGCTCGTGATCCCGGACGCTTGCATAGAAGGGCTTGCGGAAGGCATTCAGAAACTTCTCGATACCGAGCGCCTTGTACTCGGACCCGCAAGTGCACCGAACTTCGATTTTGCGGCCTTTTGCGCGGCCTGGGAAGCTTTTGAGAAGTCTAGAACATAGCAAGAGACTTGGTCACCCACTCGAATCTTGTGTTTCGTGCAAGGATTGGAAACATCATCCAGCTGCGAGATGGATTCGGTAGATTTCAGTCGCAGCCGCCATTCGTCGTTTTTGCATAGAATGATCTCTCGGAAGCATAGAACCAACCTAATCATAATGGCAAAACTCAGCCTTTCTTCACTAAAAGAAGGTCGTGTGCGGCACAATTTGGATAGATAGACTAGAAGTTGAAGCTTCAGAGCTTGTGTTTTCTGGTCCGCTATTGTCCGGACCAGCATAATGGTGGCGCCCCTGTATTGGCTGGCTCTTTCCCTATAGGTCAAAAGCGGGGCGGCCATTATTTGGGATCCGGGCAATGAAGGCGTCTGGCGGTCGTTGCCTCCCGCGATGCTGCGGTCGACTCTGGCCATCTCCATAAGACTGGCCTAGAGCCGGCCACCATCGACGATAAGATTTTGGCCGCCGCTCAAGTCGCGCTCCTATGCCAAAGCTAAAGCGATACCGGTTGCTGTTACGACGCCATCGATCAAGCGAACGCCTATGTCTGGAGCGGCCGCGGGAATGTGGCTCATGCCCGCGCATCCCAAAACGATGCTCTGGACCCCGTCTGCGTCTCGCGCAAGACCGATTGTCTCAAGAACCTGCGCTGTCGCCGCAGCGCGGTTGGTTTCAAGATCGAGAACCGGAACACCAGAGGCGTGGACGGCGCCCAGCTGCCCGCCGAGCCCATAGCGTCGAACGTTACTCTCCAAGATGGCGATCGATGCAGGCAGCGTCGTAACCACCGAAAAGCGCGCACCCGCCAGCGCAGCCAGATGATATGCGGCCTGTCCGATACCCATCACCGGGCAGGGGGCTATCTCCCGGATCGTTTCGAGCCCGGTGTCGTCAGCGCAGCCAATGATGATGGCATCGGGTTTCTCTTCGAAGATCGTCTCGGCCAACTGCATCAGAGGGGGAAGACAGGCTCTACCGTCCTCGGGACCCTGTATCGCGGCCGGGCCGTCATGGGAGGTCCAGCCAGAAATCTCGCAACCCGGATAGGCCGCTCTGGCTGTAGCCACCATGTGCGTGGTCATCGACACGGTCGAATTAGGATTGACGATCGCAATCATACCAACCCCTTGCCGGCATCAGACCCCTTAGCGTTTTGACGTCGGCGCAACTGCCATGCGATCAGCAGGAATCCAGCGATCACCAGCAAGGAAAACACTGTCGTCAACGTGCCAAGTGCAAAGAGCACAGGCGTCGTGACGTTGGTGGTCATGCCGAAAATCTCCAGCGGGAGTGTGTTGTGAACGCCGGAGGTGAGCAGCGTGCGGGCAAATTCGTCATAGCTCAGAGTGAAGCCAAAGAGGGCAACCCCGATCAGAGATGGTGCGATAATCGGAAGGACCACAAAGCGGACGACTTGCCAATTCGAGGCACCAAGATCGCGTGCGGCTTCTTCATAGCTGCGGTCAAACCTGTTGAAGACAGCAAACATGATCAAAAGGCCGAAGGGCAGGGTCCAGGTCAGTTGGGACCCGAAGCCGCTGGTCGACCAATGCACCGGCATCCCGGATTGTGACCAGATCAGCCCTACACCGAGGGAAATAAGGATCGAGGGAATGACCAGAGACGTCACAATTAAGTAAAACAGAATGGTAGACCCGGCGAAGCGCTTTCGGAAGGCGAGGCCGCCCATCACGGACACGACAACCGTGGTCACCATCACCATCAGCCCAAGGACGAAAGACCTGCGAAAGGACCCCCAGATATCGCCCACTGCCTGCTGTTCAAACAGATCTCGGAACCAATAAAGCGACACGCCCCGCATGGGGAACGTCAGCCCGCCACCGGGTCCCTGAAACGACAAAATGCCGATGGTCAGTGTCGGTCCGTAAAGGAAGACAAGGAACAGGACGAAGAAGGCGGACAGGAAGTAGAAGGACTTGGGCCGGCGTTCCATTGGCTAGAGCTCCTTCCGGATATCGACAAAGCGCAGAAGGATGCCGATCATTAATAGAACGGTGCAGAGCAGTACAACGGCTGTTGCTGCGGCAGACGGATATTGCAGAAGGCTGATATCGTTCTGGATCATCCGGCCGACATTGGCGGATTGCGAGCCACTCATGAAACGCACCGTTATGAAGTCACCCATCACCAACGCAATCACGAAAATCGTGCCAATCATGATCCCCGGCTTGGTCAGCGGAACAATTACATGCCACAAAGTCTGCCACCCACTGGCACCTGCATCGGCAGCCGCCTCGATCAAGCTTTTGTCGATGCGCATCATGGTGTTGAAGATTGGTACGACCATGAACAGAGTGTAGAGGTGTACGAATGCCAATATTACGCTGAAATCACTGAACAAGAGCCACTCCAGCGGTTCGTCGATTACGCCCCATGACAGAAGGGCTGAGTTGGCCAAACCGTTTCTCCCGAGAAATGGAATCCATGAGATCATTCGAATAATGTTCGAGGTCCAGAACGGGATCGTACACAGAAGAAAAAGTGCAATCTGCCATGTCAGACTACGCACGTGGAAGGCCAAGAAATAGGCGACCGTAAACCCAATGAGGAGTGTGAATACCCAAGTGATCGCAGCATATTTTAGGGTATTGACGAAAACACGATAGGTTACGTCCGAGCTAAGCAAGAACTCGTAGTTGTCGAACTGAAACGCAGGATAAATCGTCCATTCTGTGGCGCCCCAGAAGCTGACCGCGATGATCATAACGATCGGTGCGACCAGAAATACGGCCAGCACCAGGGCAAGCGGCGACGCCAGGAGCCACCCTGACGTATTAGCAGAACGATGCTTGGATTCCTGGGATGGCACTGTCGCGGCGGATGTTGCGATCGAATCTGTCATAGCAAGGCAAAGCGCCCCGCACTCGTTTCCGGGCCGGGGCGCTCGTTAGTCCTTATTGGTCAGGCTGCAACGAACTCGTTCCACTTACGGACCATGTATTGGTTCTCGTCCATCACAGCGTTCCAGCAGGCGACGGCGCCCATGCGATCGTAGAAAGAGCCACCATCGCGCACGGCGCCGGCTTTCTCCATGACCTGGCCGAACGGGTTGGTGATGTCGCCCACCGCGGGCTTACCTTCGAACCAGAAGCCCCATTCGTCCTCAGACATGAAGTTCTTGGAGGTTTCCGGCACTGCTGAGTAATAGCCCTGGCGCATCAGGAAGCCGCCAACCCAACCGGACAGGTACCAGTTGATGTAGTCGTAGGCCGCATCCAATTCCATGCCCGACAAGGAGGCTGACAGACCAATGCCGCCGCCCCAAGACCGGTAGCCTTCCTCCAACGGTTGGTAGACGCATGGAATGCCCTGCGAACGAACAGCCGTGATTGCAGGTGACCACATCGACTGGATGACAACCTCGCCTGACGCCATGAGGTTCACGCTTTCATCAAAGGTTTTCCAGAAAGCGCGGAACTGACCATTCTGCTTGGCTTCTGTAAAGATTCCAAGCGTCATGTCGATCTCTTCTTTGGTCATGTTCCCTTTGTCGGGGTAGGTATATTCACCCATGGACTCCACGACCATGGCCATATCCATGATGCCGATCGAAGAGATGTCTAGGATCGAGGCTTTGCCCTTAAACTCTGGGTTCAGAAGTTCCGACCAGTTGCTGATCGGGCGTCCAATCAGATCAGGACGGATGCCAAGTGTATCCGCGTTGTAAATCGTTGGGATCAGGGTCATCCAACCGGACTCCTCATCCACAAATGAGGTACCGTCGACGCCCGTTGTAAAGCCTACACTATGCGGCGCGGTGCCCTGCGCGATCACGCTTTCGGGTGTCAATTTCCCGTTCCGAAAGATCCCGACGATCTTGTCATAATTCGCGATCTTTGAGGTATCCATGGCCTGCAAATTGCCTGTCGGCCAGACCTTCTTGCAGATCCAATACTCGATGTCGGCAATGTCAAAACTGTCAGGCTGGGTCGCCGCGCGTTGGGTCACACTATCTGAGTCGAGCGCCGTCATTTCCAGCGTGAAGCCAAGATCCTCTTTCACCTTTGCGGCTACTTCGTTGAGGTTGGACACGCCGGTGCCGAACTGGCGCAGGGTAATGTCTTTGGTCTCTTGGCCCCAGACCATCGGTGCGGGGAGCGCCGAGGCCGCAACAGCTGCCGCCCCCGATTTGAGAACTGACCGGCGAGAATAGCGTACTTTCGAAATTGTGGTCATGTTAGTTTCCTTATCGTGGTTATTTTGTTCTTACCCAGCCAGGGCGTGTGCAGCCTCAGCCTCCCAGTCCAGGCCAATGGCCTCTCCCAAATTCTTCGGGGCCCCGAAGAAATCCTTGTCCGATAAAAGAGCTGTAACTTCTTGATCACCGTCTACCTTCGCGGTGAGCGCGACATGGGTCCCCTGATACTCGATGTTTGTCACAGAACCGCGTATGCGCGCTGTTTCAGGAGTATTGATCCGCAGCGCGTCCGCGCGGATTGCTACCACGCCTTCAGCCAGTGCTATCACGTTATGCGATCCTAAAAACCGAGCCACGAAGGCGGTTTGAGGGGCCTCGAAAACAGCCCGCGTTTTGCCGGCCTGTTCAATTCTCGCGTCGTTCATCACGACAATTTCGTCGGCCAGCGCAAGGGCCTCGTCCTGGCCATGTGTGACGTGGATAAAAGTAATGCCGAGGTCGCGTTGGAGCCTCCTGAGTTCAGCCCGCATGCGAATGCGTAAAAACGGATCGAGAGCAGACAGAGGCTCGTCGAGCAGGAGAACTTCGGGTTTGGTGATCAGGGCGCGCGCCAGTGCCGCGCGTTGCTGTTGGCCACCAGACAATTGGGCTGGCAGCCGGTCCTTCAGTAACACCATGTCCACCAATTCCAGCATTTCGGTCGCGCGGCGCTTTCGCTCCGAGGCGTCCTTCCCCTGCATTTTCAGGCTGAAGGCGACGTTTTCGATCACAGACAGATGCGGAAAAAGTGCATAATTCTGGAACATCATCGCTGTGCCGCGCTTCGCTGGAGGAAGGTCTGAGATATCGCGATTTCCCAATAGGATGGAGCCATCGGATACGCTTTCGTGGCCAGCGATCATTCGGAGGGTCGACGACTTCCCGCAACCAGATGGCCCGAGCAGGCAGGCGTAAGTGCCAGCAGCAAAGTGGTAGCTAACCGCGTCCACCGCCACAGTATCGCCGTAGCGTTTGGTTAGGTTTACAAATTCCAGATCAAGGTTTCGGGTCATCGGGGCTTCCACCCAATGACCCTGAGCCGCCCAAGGCAGGTGCACCAAGTAAATTCGCTGCAGCCGCGGTGGGGGCTCATATAGCTGAGAAGTTTCAGGCAGTCCGACTAGCAGATGTCTAAAAAATGAGCAGGTATTCTACACGATATACCGCACCCTTTGGCTCTGGTTGCAGAGCATGCTGTGTCGCGTGTGCCTCGAAGGGAGGAAAAAGCGATGCCGTCGGCGAAAATGAGGTCAGCGAGGTTTTTGGCGTGACCAGAACGCTCGTCGGGCAAGCGTTTCGGAGCATGCTGTACGGCAAACTCGTCTCTCGTTCTTCGCTGGTCATCGCGCTCTACGGGTGACAGACGAATACGTTATTTGATTAAGACGCAAATCATGCGCTGGTTTCTTCGCTGCGCGCCGTTTACGGAGAGAGAGTAGAAGACCACAGGAAGAACCATCTACGGACCCTAGTGCTCCTGCTGGACCTGCGGGAACGACCCCAAAGTCCCACATCTTTATGCGATGCGTTGCTACGATGATTGAGTTTCGAACCGCCACCCCCGAAGAGTTAAGCTTGGTTTTAGGCTGGGCCGCCCGCGAAGGTTGGAACCCGGGCCTCGATGATGCTCCTGCATTTTTTGCTGCAGACCCATTCGGCTTTTTCGTTGGCTGCGATGACGGTGTCCCGATTGCTGCGATATCCGTGGTGAACCACAGTCCTGATTTTGCATTCCTCGGGCTTTACATCGTACAGCCGGAGCACCGCGGAAAGGGCATTGGTATGGGGCTTTGGAGCCACGCTCTCGCCCATGCCGGTGATCGTGTCGTGGGATTGGATGGAGTGCCGGATCAGCAGGCGAACTATAGAAAGTCCGGTTTCGCGAAGGCCGGAGGAACCACTCGGTATTCAGGAGCTATTACTGCGAATGAGCATAGTAGCATCGTTGTTGCAACAGCGCAGCAAATTCCGGATCTTATCGCACTTGAAGAGTCTGTCTCTGGAGCGATCAAGCCCGCCTATCTGAACGCGTGGTTTTCCGGAGCGGGAACCCGTATCTCGCTGGTCGATACAACCGCCGGTTCGGTGCATGGCGTTTGTACCATTCGCAAGTGCCAAGAAGGGGCAAAAGTCGGCCCCCTGATTGCGCGCGACAGGGCTGGGGCTCAACGCCTCTTGGAACATGCAGCAACAGTCTTTGGCGGCGCGCTTGTGATCGACGTACCGGATGCCTCGGGAGCATTGGCGGAGCTTTGTCGGTCCTATGGTATGTCGCCCAGTTTCGAAACTGCCCGGATGTATCGAGGCGTTGCTCCAAACGCATCTGACAAGACAGGCTTTTTCGCTGTAGCAAGCCTCGAACTTGGTTAACAATTCAACACTGAACCCCCTTATCGAAGCTCGGTTGGGTTCTTATCTCCTCATATAGTTGACCAAGTTCTGAAATACGTTCTCACTGGACCCCTCAAACATTCGAGATCCAATGACTGATATCAGGCATATTGTCCTAGCTACGCACCCGCCGAGCGGCAGCCACAAACCCCCAGAAATCATATGGGGAGCCGGTAACGCGCAGGATCGTGGACCCGTGATTGGCGGGCTGTCTGGCGGCAAGAGAAATGTGATCGGCGCCCATTCGGGCAGCTACGGCGTTTATCGGGCACTGGCTGTTGCAAGCGGGGATCTCAGCCCTGTTCATCGGCCTGATCTGTCTTTGACACGGCCCTCGGTCGAAATCGGTCCCTTTCCGCAATGGAACGGAGAAGATCGTATTGTCTCGCTGGACCCGTACGGCCACATCGTTGCTGATGCGTTTGAAGGCGAACTGGCCGCTGGCGCCCCCATTCAACCAACCATTGCGATTACCAAGGCGCGGATCATGCTGCCCGAGTTCAAGGACGCTCTGCGCGCGGGCCGACTTAAGCCGGACGGTCGGATTCTGACCAAAGCCGGCGAAGCCAATGTCACAAAGATCGCGATCGAACCGGTGTGGTATCTTCCGGGGCTGGCGCGCCGCTTGGATGTCACCGAGGTCTCGCTCCGTCATGCGCTCTTTGAATACACAGGCGGCATGTTCCCCGAATTGGTCACCCGTTCGGATCTCAAGGTGTTCTTGCCTCCTATCGGCTCCATCACGCTCTATGTTTTCGGCGCACCAGAGGCCTTATGGACTGAAGGACGTCGCTTAGCCTGTCGCGTTCACGATGAATGCAACGGCTCGGACGTTTTCGGCAGCGATATATGTACCTGCCGACCGTATCTTACCCACGGGATTGAGGAGTGCGTTCAGGAGGCACAGACCGGTGGAGCAGGTCTTATCGTCTATAACCGCAAGGAGGGGCGCGCGCTGGGCGAGGTTACGAAATTCCTCGTCTACAATGCGCGTAAGAGGAACCCAGACGGCGACACTGCCGAGGCGTACTTCGAAAAGACAGAGTGCGTTGCCGGTGTTCAAGATATGCGTTTCCAATCCCTGATGCCGGACGTGTTTCACTGGCTCGGCATTACCCATATCGACCGCTTCGTTTCGATGTCCGACATGAAGTTTAACGCTCTGGCGGAGCAGGGTATCACGGTCGGCGAACGCATCCCGATCCCGGATGAGCTTATTCCTGGCGACGCGCATGTGGAGATGGATGCGAAGAAAGCGGCCGGATACTACACGGATGACAGTGTCTCGACGCCAGATGATCTGAGCGCGACTAAGGGACGAAACTTGAATGACTACTGAAGCCGAATGGCTTTTGTCACCCGGTGCAATTCGCCGGCAATGCGGCGCTCTTTTCGATCTCGGACTTGCCGGAGAGCTTGAGCATTTCACAGTACATCTTGACCGCATGCCCGCCTGCGCTGGCGAGGTTGTCAAAACAATTCGCTCAAACTATCCGGATCTGAACGTGCCGCCCCATGCGCGATGGCGGCACTTCGTCATCAGTGGGAAGAACCACTGGGCCTCCCATTCACTAGTCTATGCCTCCGATCCGCGCGAACGGGTGCGGGTGGAGTGCGAGCTTGCCATCCTCTCAGTGCTATTGGATGCAGGCGCAGGCGCGGCGTGGTCTTACCGCGATCCGGCGACCGGCACGCGCTACGCACGCTCGGAAGGGCTTGCCCTTGCCTCACTCAATATGTTCGTAGGTGGTAGTTTCGACCCGTGTAATGCAACTGCGTTGCGCAGTATCACTGCAGCGCAGCTCGCTGAAGGTTTTCAGGTGAGCGATGAAAATCCTCTGGAGGGGCTTGCCGGAAGAGCAGCGTTGATCACGGCGCTCGGGGAAATTGTAGCATCGCGCCCGGATGTCTTCGGTGAAAACGGGCGGCTCGGTGGGATCGCAGATTTTCTGATCGACCTTGCGGCGCCTGATCTTGAGGCGGAGCAGATCTTGATCACTCTGTTGGATGTCCTTGGACCAATCTGGCCGGGCACACCTCAGCTGGAAGGGCGATCTTTGGGCGATTGCTGGCCACATCCACAAGCGCCCGGATCTGGTTTCGTGCCTTTTCATAAACTCAGCCAATGGCTCAGTTATTCGTTGCTTGAGCCATTGGAACGCGCCGGGGTTGCTGTAACCGGGCTCGACGCTCTCACCGGGCTTGCCGAATACCGCAATGGTGGGCTGTTTCTGGATAGCGGCGTGCTTGAGCTCAAGGTGGCCGATCCGGGGCCAGTGCCGCCGCAAAACCCGCTAGTCGTGGAGTGGCGCGCGTTGACCATCGCATTGCTGGATCGCGTTGCCGACGTTGTGCGTGCAGAGCTTGGAAAAAGTGCAAGCGAGATGCCGTTGGCCTCCGTTCTTGAGGGCGGGACATGGGCTACTGGGCGCCGTCTCGCACAGGCAAACAGGCGGGGCGGCACGCCTCCGATCGAAATCGTTTCCACAGGTACTGTTTTCTAGCGAAAGGTTCTGCTCCCATGACAGATCAAGTGACCTTAGTTTCGCATCCACTTGTGCAGCATAAGTTGTCTCTGATGCGCAGAAAGGACACGCCAACGATGGAGTTCCGGCAGCTGCTCCGTGAGATTTCGCACCTTTTGGCTTACGAGGTCATGCGAGATCTTCCGTTAGAGGAAGTTGCTATCGAAACCCCACTTGAACCGATGCAGGCGCCCATGATCGAGGGCAAAAAGCTGGTCCTTGTGTCCATCCTGCGCGCTGGTAATGGATTGCTGGAAGGGGTCTTGGACCTGGTCCCGCAGGCGCGGGTAGGACATGTCGGTCTCTATCGGGATCCCGAGACACTTGTTGCAGTCGAATACTACTTCAAGGTTCCTTCCGATATTGCTGACCGAATGGTGATTGCAGTTGACCCTATGCTCGCTACCGCGAACTCCGCGAGCGCTGCTCTGACGCGCCTAAAGGAAGCCGGCGCAAAATCGATCAAGTTCCTGTGCCTGCTGGCCTCTCCGCAGGGTATCGAAACGCTCCGCCGAGACCATCCTGATGTTCCCATCGTGACTGCCGCAATAGATGAGCGGCTTGATGACCACGGCTACATCCGCCCAGGTCTCGGAGATGCTGGTGATAGGATGTACGGTACGCAGTGATTATCATGGTTTGCGAGCGCCGCTTGCGAATTGCTGGCACATGAAACTGTCCCTGTACCTTATTTCTCGGGGATCTTTTCATATGTGCGCCGCACTCGACTTCTGCGTGGCCCGGAAACAAATAACAGGCTGTAATCGCGTCGCTTTTTTTGACTTTGCATATGGTTCAGCAAGGTAGCAAATTTTGGACCGGATACTCAGTTGTTTCGTGGGTCCATCTGATGCAAGCGTCACGTTGCGGCCGATATAGTACTCGACGGCCCGGCTCACCTGAAGGCCTGTCAGAGCCAAATGCTGGCCTGAGGTCTCACTTCAATTATGAATGCAACAATCTGATTGCCAAAGGTCACTTGCTGTCGTAATCGAAACCCCGTCGTAGGCCTAAGGCCGGCCTATTAGCTTTGAAAGTGTCCGCGCAGCCTTGGAGCGCTTTTTTTCTTTTGTTTCCTCTCTTTGGAGCAAAACGAAACGTTCCTGAGCTTCTTCCGTTGGCTTAATAGGTAAAAAATGGACCTCACTGTCTTTTGAGATCGGAAACCGCGTTACGGTCTCTTGAAACTGAAGTTCTCTCTGTACGTAGTGCTCGAACTTACTACTCGTAAGGGAGATTCCAAGTTCGGCACCGACAAGTCGGATTAACTCTCCGAATTCATAGGGTTGTTTGTCGCGGACTACGACGTCAAGGCTGAAAAGAGCGTCACGCATTCCGCGTACGAAAAGAAAATCGACCTCAATTGGTTCTTTGAAATTCCATTCTAAATCGATAAATCTAGCAGTTCCATCTTCCGCGATGATCAAATTTCGCGGTATGGCATCAAAATATAATCCTGGAAGAGTTGTTAAATGATCGATATCTTCCTGCTTACTTTCTTGAAAATGACCTTTTAAAGAGTCAACCCATACTCTAGCCCAGTCTGCAATTTCGTAAATACTCCATGTCGGGTGTAAGACCAGATCCTGAAGCTTATCAGTCCACAGTTTTCCTGCAGAAAAAAATTCATCTTCAAGTACTAAATGAAATAGTTGATTATTGCTGGGTTGCGCTTCTGCCATCAGCGATC